>CAWGPP010000001.1:0-285119 GCA_963824545.1 uncultured Actinomycetes bacterium
GAGGGAGCCACCGGCGGGCTGATACATGAAGAGGACGCGGAGCAGGCGGCCAGCGCCGGGCGTGCCGCCGGCGTCGTGGCCGCCGCATCTGGTCCAGTGTCCGGATGCTTGATCACCATCCACAGCGGGATGCCCGTGACCGCGCCAATGAATGCGGCCCGGCCGCCGGTTTCACTCGAACAGGCCGCGGATGTCGTCGGCGTCGAGGCCGGCGCTGAACACGTCGCCGCTGTCGATCACGCTGGCGAACAACTTGGCCTTCTTCGCCTTCAACTCCATGACCTTCGACTCGATGGTGTCGGCGGCGATGAGGCGGTACACCATGACGTTGCGGGTCTGGCCGATGCGGTGGGTCCGGTCCACGGCCTGCGCCTCCACCGCCGGGTTCCACCAGGGGTCAAGGATGAAGCAGTAGTCGGCTTCGGTGAGGTTGAGACCGAACCCGCCGGCCTTGAGGCTGATCAGGAACACCGGCGCCGCGCCGTCCTTGAACTGCTGCACGACGGCACCCCGGTGACGCGTGCTGCCGTCCAGGTAGCAGTAGGGCACGCCCGAGTCATCCAGGCGCGCGCGTACCTGATCCAGGAATCTTGTGAACTGGCTGAACACGAGGGCGCGGTGCCCTCCGCCGGTCACCTCGCGCAATTGGGCGAGCAGCGCGTCGATCTTACCGGACGGGATGTCCGCGTGCGCGTCGTCGACCAGGGCGGCGTGCAGGCTCAGCTGCCGGAGCAGGGTCAGCGAGCGGAAGATCGTGAACCGGTTGGCGTTCATGTCGCTGATCAGGCCGAGGACCTTCTGCCGTTCCCGCTGCAGATGGGTCTGGTAGAGCTTGCGGTGCCGCGGGTGCAGGTCTATCTCCAGTATCTGTTCCTGCTTGGCGGGCAGGTCCGCGGCCACCTGCTCTTTCGTCCGGCGCATGACGAGCGGCCTGATCCGCCGCCGCAGCTGGCCGAGCAGCTCGGGGTGTCCTTTTTCGATCGGCTTGGCGTAGTAGTCGCGGAAGCGGGCCGGGCTCGGAAACAGCCCGGGTGCGGTGATCGACAGCAGTGACCACAGCTCCATCAGGTTGTTTTCCATCGGCGTGCCGGTCACGGCGACCTTGAACGGGGCGCGGACCCGCCGTGTGCACTGGTAGATCTTCGACTGGTGGTTCTTGGCGTACTGGGCCTCATCCAGGATCATCCCGGACCAGTCCACGGCCGCGTAGGCGTCGATGTCGAGGCGGAGCAGCGTATAGGAGGTGACCACGGCGTCGGCACCGGCGATGATCTCACTGAGCGGCTGGCCGCGGCGCGCCATCGTGTCCGTCACCGCCACAACCTTCAGGCCGGGGGCGAACCGGGCCGACTCCGCCTGCCAGTTCGGTACGACACTCGTCGGCGCCACGATGAGGAACGGCGCACCGGCTGCCCCCGTGGCAGGGCCAGGGCCGGTGGCTCCGCCGGCTGGCTCCGGCGTCACCTCCCTGGCGTGACAGATGAGCGCCAGGGCCTGGAGGGTCTTGCCGAGCCCCATGTCATCGGCCAGGATGCCGCCCAGGCCGTGCTGCCACAGGAACGTCAGCCAGCTGAACCCGTCCAACTGGTAGGGCCGCAGCTGGGCCGCCAGCGACGCGGGCGGTGCGACCTGGCCGACGCCGCCGGCCGCGAGCAACCCGGCGACCTGCCGGCGCCACGCGTCGGCCTGCTCGCTGACCAGGCCGAGCCCGGCCAGCTCCGCCCAGAACCCGGCCTGGAACCGGCTGATCCGCAGGTCACTGCCGGGCGCGTCCTGCAGCGCCCGTGCCTCCTCGATCAGCCGGGCCAGGGTCCGCAGCTCGGGTTTGTCCAGGGAGAAGTGAGCGCCGTCCGGGAGCAGCAGGACCGGGTCGCTCCGGCTGAGCGCCATGAACAGGTCACGGAACGGTACCTCACGCCCTTCGATGGTGATGGTGATGCCCAGGTCGAACCAGTCGCTGTCGTCCGGCCGCTCACCCGCCGACACGGCAATCTGCAGCGAGTCGCCGGCCTCCCGGTAGTCCGGGACCTCGCCGGTCACCTCGATCGCGACCCGGGGATGCCCGGCGAGCAGCGGCAGCAGTTCGGTGGTCACCCGCATGGCGTCGATGCCGTCGAACTGGGCGCTGTGCAACGGGGCCGGGGTGCCGCTGGCGGGAACCGCATGGACGGTACGGACGGGACCGGTACCGTACAGGCCGAAGCGGGCCAGTTCGTCGCAGAAACCGGTCACGATGGCCTGTTCGGCATCCAGATCCCGGTATCCGGGCGCGGCGGGAGCCGCGTCCACGTGCGTGCGGACGGGGGAGCCGTCGATCTCATACGACCACTCCCAGCCGATGCCGAGGTGGTGCCCGGGAGCGTACGCGGCCGCCAGCACCAGGGTCGGCTCCGAGATGACCGGCGCGGTGAACGACCCGTCCGAGGAGGTGACCGTGGCCGCGTGCCGGAGCCGCGGATAGTACTCGTCGCGGAACCGGGACTGCTGCGCGGCGGGAACGTCCAGCTGCTGCCCGGACAGCGCCATCTGCTGGAGCGCGGGCGGAACCGGCCGGTCCAGCCGGGCCAGCCGGAAACGCCATTGCCCGGGATCGGCGGCGCGCCCGGGGTCCGCCGGGTCGGCGAAGATCACACCGTGCCCATCGGCGCCCATGAACTGGACCGGCACGACGGGGCGGCCAGCTTCCCCGTTAATCCGGATCAGCGGGGCCAGCATCAGCGCGCCGGATTCCGCCGTGCGCGTGACGTCGACGCAGAACTCCGCGGAATTACGCCAGTCCACCAGGCCGTGCCTGCCGTGGTGCACCAGCCGCAGGCCGGTCTCCTCGGCTTCCTCCAGCAGTGGCCAGAGCTGGCGTGAGCCGAACGCCGACAGATCGATGGTCTTGTCGTCGCCGTAACGGTAGGAGCCGTAGTAGTCCGCCTGGCCGGCCTCCGACCGGGACAGCGCGTAGATTTCCCGCAGCAGCCGCACCTGCGCCGGCCGGAAATTGCCGTCGTAGGCAAGCGAGCCGAGCCTGCTCCAGCTCAGGCTGCCGCCCACCCAGCCCCCATTCTTGCCCGGCCGCACCAGCCGTGCGATCAGCTTCAGCGGAGAGCCGGCGGTCATCGGGCCGGATCGGGCCGCCGGGTGCGCGGCCCCGGTCAGCGACAGCTCCATGGCCAGCGATGTCCCGTCGGAGCGGGCCGGGACGGTGGCGGACGGGACTTCCAGCAGCGCCTGGAGTGATTGCTCCCAGGACACCGGCTGCGCCTGCCGCTCCGGCGGGGTCGGCTGGGTGAACAGCGTGGTGAGGATCAGCGCCGCGACGTGCTTGCAGTTGAAGGCGACCGGGCAGCTGCAGTCACCCCACTCGAACTCCGGCCGCGCCTCGGCCGAGAGGTGGGCCGTCGTGGCGTAGACGTTGGCACCTTGCCCGCGCACCCGGCCGTGCAGCACACCTTCCGCGGGGTCCCAGTGCATTTCGCGGACCGCCCGCTCCCGCGCATAGCTGAGGCCTCTCGCGACGGCGGCGGTTCCCACGGCACGTTCGAGAGAGCGGAGGCTGATCTCCGTCAGCACCTGGCGTTGCATGGCACGACGGTATCGGGCCGGGCTGACGTTCTGGTCCCGCCGCGCCCTTTTGCTCATCCGCGGTGATGTCCCGCAGGCCCGGGACCGGGGTTAGTGTTTTCCCGTTCACCCGGCCCGGACGCGGAGAGGTGCGGCGATGGCAGGAACGGTTTCGTTCGAGGTGGTCTCGCTGGAGAAGCCGGAAGACGTGAACGTGATCGTCGGCCAGGCTCATTTCATCAAGACGGTGGAGGATCTGCACGAGGCGCTGGCCGGGGTGAGCGCCTCGCTCCGGTTCGGCGTGGCCTTTTGTGAGGCCTCCGGTGCCCGCCTGGTCCGCAGGTCAGGAAATGACGCCGAACTGACCGGCCTCGCCGTGCGGAACGCGGAGGCGATCGCGGCCGGTCACTCGTTCGTGATCATGCTGCGCGATGGATTCCCGGTCAACGTCATGAACCAGGTCAAGGCGGTACCGGAGGTGTGTACGGTGTTCTGCGCCACGGCCAACCCGGTGGCGATCCTGGTCGCCGCCGCCGGCGACGGCCGCGGTATCGCCGGGGTCATCGATGGCCTGCCGCCGGTCGGCGTGGAGGCGGACACGGATGTGGCCGCCCGCCACCGTCTGCTCAGGGAGTTCGGCTACAAGCTCTGACGAGGTCGCTGACCGCGGCGGTCACGGGGACGCCGCCGTCCGGGCCTCGACCCGCGCGTTGGCACGTACCAAGGTGGCGCGCGAAGCGCGGTAATGATGCCCGCACAGCCACAGATCCTCGTGACCCTGACCGTCTGCCACCGGGATCATCACCTTGAACTGGGGTTTCGCCGGGCAGCAGCAGGCCCGGGCCGGGGCGTCCGGTACCGGCCAGGTAAGTGCCGGGCTGCCGCCTGTGTGGTTGTCGCGCGTCCGGTCGCTGCCTGCTGGATGTCCATTGGTCATTCACCAACGATGCGCGATTCTTTCTCCCCGTCAGAGGGGCTTATGGCATCTGACGGCTGTGGCCAAGGTCCCGCGCCGGCCGGCGCGGGCCGTGATACCCGATGACACGTGGCCGGACACGTCATCGCCGGTTGCGGATGGGCCTGTGCCTGTGCCTGTCGCCACTGCGTGAGCACGCCGGGCCCGGTTTACCCGGCCGGGCCCGAATCGCGCCGTCGCGGCGGGTTCAGCCTGCCTGCGGAGCGGGATGGTGCTCGACCAGGGTGCCGGAGGACGGCATGAACACGGTCTCACGGCCGTTCGCCCACCGCACCAGATAGGGGGGTGCGCCGTCGGTGCCATGGACCTCGGCGATTACGCCTTCCCGGTCCCCGTCGCCCTGGTGACGGCCCCGGACCACAATCTTGTCACCCACTTCTGCGTGCATGTCGTCCCTCCTCACCTAGGATGCCGGCAGCCTGGTGCGGTGACGGCGACGGCAACAGGGCCAAAGGTCCGGACGCCGCGCGCCGTCAGTCTCCCTGGCCGCCGGCGCGCCTCCCGGGGCGGCCGCCGGCGGGTGCGACCGCCCGACCTGCCGCGCCTTTTCTGCAGCCGTAATGTCTGCATCGCGGCCCTATTCATGCGGGCATGGTCCCGGTGCGGGGCGCCTCTACCGGGGAAAACATCGTTGTCCTTCGATGAATGTCAACCATTCACCGAACTAATCCGTAAATTCCGGACAGAATGAAATTTGCGCATATGTGACCACTATGCCGGCACCTTGTACGTCAACGAGGAAGTCAAGCACCGCCGGGTGAACCCGGGCCGCGCGGCCATGCTGGCCGTCGGCCTGCTGGCCATCATCTATACGCTGGCGCAGGTCGGCTTCCAGGGCGTGCTCTCACCGGCCAAGCTCGCCGCCGCCTCGGCCAACGGCACCGCGCTCGTGGACGTGGCGAACGCGCTCGGTGGCGGTTTCTGGGCGAAGGTGATGGCCCTGTCGATCGCGCTGTCGGTCATTGCCGCCACCGGCACCGGCATCGTGCTCAGCTCCCGGCTCGTCTACGGCATGGCCAGTTACCGGGTCCTGCCGCAGTTCCTGGCCAACGTCTCCCGCCGGTTCGCCACCCCCGTCGCGGCCAGCATCATCGTGGGGCTGCTCATCATCGGGCTCAGTTCCGTCTACTTCCTGGCCACCTCGGTGCAGAACGCGTTCACCGACGTGATCGACGTGACCGGCCTGCTGTTCTCGATCTTCTACATCCTCACCGCCCTGACCGTCGTGGTGTACTACCGGCGCCGCCTGACCGCGAACCTGTGGGAAGCGGTGGTGCTGGGGGTGCTCCCGCTGGCCGCGGCCGGGTTCCTCGGCTGGATCCTGGTCAAGTCGCTGCTGGCCGCGCCCGCGACGCAGCTCTGGTCGCTGGCCGGCATCATCATCGCCGGGCTGATCATGATGGTGGTCGCACGCGTCGTGCTCCAGTCGTCGTTCTTCCAGATCCGGCGGGAGAGCGCGCCCGGCCAGCGGCACTGAGAGGGGTCACCTGCGGCTGGCGGGCGGCCGGGGTGACCACCGGCTGGCGGGCGGCCGGGTATAACGGGCGGCGCGGTGACCGCGGCTGGGCGGCGCCGCCGTCAGCGCAGCGTACGGGCCGGCCGGGCCTCCCATGAGGTCCACAGCGGGCGGTACCCCTGCCGGTTCCAGAACGGCCCGGACAGCGGATTGACCTGCTCATAGTGCAGCAGGGTGACCGCCACCCCGGCCGCGTCCGCCTCGTGGTGCAGATGCTCGACCAGCGCGGGGGCCATGCCCTGGCCGCGCTCACCGGGCTGTACGTACATCAGTTCCAGGTAGGCCACGGGATCTGGTCCCGCCATCGGCGCGATCCAGCTCGCAGCCTCGGGCGGCTCGGCGTAGAGCAGGCCGGCCGGCTCGCCGTCGTGCTCGGCGAGCCAGGTCCAGGCGGCGGGGCCGGCGAGCAGCGGCTCGGCCTCGCGCCGCAGGGCTTCCGCGGACCACGGCCGTTCGATCACGGTGCCGAAATGCGCGTCGAACCGGATCGTCTCCATACCCAGGCGGACCACAGCGTCGATGTCAGCGGGCCCGGCCCGCCTGATCTGGACGCCGCGCCGGGGCGGGGGAAACGCCCCATCCACGGCGTGCCCCGGCCGTGTACCGGCAGGCCCGCCCGCCCGGCGTCCGGCGGGACGCGCCGCGATCACCGCACGCGCCGCCAGCCCGTGCCGCAGCAGAGCCAGCGGGCCATCGACGTCCCGGCTGGGCCAGGTGACCACGGCGGCCGTGTCGTCGGCGCCAGCCTCGGGCACGGCAGCCAGATGCGTGTGCCACTGGGCCAGCAGCTGATCGAGTGCGCCCGCCACGTCCGGCCCCGCGGTCTGCACGGTGAGCCGGAACCGGCTAGTCGCTCCCCAGGTCAGCTCCAAGGATCCGGGGGCGTCCCGCCAGTGCTCGCAGCGGCCGACCGCGGCCAGCCGGCCGTCCGGGCCGGTGACGGCGAGCTCGACGCCACAACCGTCGGCCGGGGCGCCGGGGGCGGGCAGCAGGGGGTCGGTCGCCTGCCAGCGCCGCGCGACGGCGGCGGTGACATCAGCGATGTCATCTGCTGTAACGGTTGGCATCGGCGTCCTCCGTGTGCTGCAGTGCTCTCGGACCCTCTGGCCGCCAGGCCGTCGTGCCGGGCATGAACCGGGGGCTTCCTACTCGCCGATGTCGGCCAGGCTGTCCTGAGCCTGGCTGGTCAGCGGATCTCCCGGTGGCAGGGCCCGCGCGCAGCGGTCTGCGGTGTCGCGGAGCAGCGCCCTCGCGTCACCGAGTCGCCCCACCTCGTAGTAGGCGAGCCCGAGACGGATACGGACATCGAGGGTATCCGGGTGATCGGCGCCCAGCACTTGCTCGTAACCGGAACGGGCCTGCTCGTAGGAATGCACCGCGGCCGCCATCTTGCCCGCGGTGTGGTAGCTCGAGCCAAGCTTGGCGTGCATCCTGATCGTGTCGAGATGATCGGGCCCGAGGGTGCGCTCGCGACCGGCCAGTACCTTCTTGTAGGCGGAGATCGCGTCCTTGACCTGGCCCGCGGCCAGCGAGGCATCGGCGAGACCCTGGCGCGTCGTCAGGGTTTCCGCATCGCGGGATCCCTGGACGCGCTCCCGGCCGGAGAGTGTGCGCCGGTACAGCCCGGCCGCGTCCGCGGGCTGGCCTGCGGCCAGGTAGGCGGCCGCGAGCTCATCGCGCGCCCCCAGCGTGTCGATATTGTCCGGGCCATACAGCCGTTCGTAGTCACCCGCCACCTGGTCCAGGACGGCGATCGCGTCCCGTAGCTGGCCGGCGGCGACCAGCGCGTGACCGAGATCACGCCTGGCCACCAGGACCTCGTGATGGCCGGAGCCGAGGCTGCGGGCGCGGCGCTCCACCACCCACTGCACCCACCGGACGGCGTCGGTGGTCCGGCCCGCCGCCAGGTAGGCGCTGATCAGCCGCTGGACCGCGGCCAGCGTGTGCGGATGGTCGGCCCCGAGCAGCCGTTCGCTGACCGAGGCGAGATCACGCCAGTAGTCGGCGGCCGGCCCGGTCAGGTGTGCGTCGTCCAGGCTCTGCCCGGCCCGCTGGAGCACCGGATGGCAGCCGCCCGCCCACAGCAGATCCCCGGCGGCTTGCGACAGGCTCGCCGCGCACGAGCGCAGGCTCTCGGCCAGCCATCCGGTCGGCTCGTCCCGCGGCCAGGCTTCGGTCAGCGCGTCCGCCGCCACCCGCGCGGCATGCTCCAGCATCGCCTCCGGCATCATGGCCCGCAGCGCCGACTGCAGCACCGGGCTGATCCGGACCATCGGGGGCGTCGTCGTCCGGTCGATGGTGAGCAGGCCCGCACGCTCCAGCACCAGCACGGCCCGGCCGGCGCTTTGCCGGTCGGGGCGGCCGCCGGGGCCACTCGGACCCTGGTCGGCCAGGTAGTCGCAGGCGGCGGGCGTCGACAGCACCACGGCGGGAATGCCATGGCCGTCGAAGAGGGCGATCAGGGCCAGCAGCGATTGCGCGGGTGCGTCCGGCGACAGCCAGTCGGCCTGCTCAAAGCAGAACGTCCAGGTGACGGCGGCGGCCGGGAGCTGGCCGGCGGTCCCTTCCGTCATCTGCTCCCGCCTGCGGACGAACGCCTCCTGGTAATCACGGCACGTCCACGCCGAGCTGGTGATCACCGAGCAGGCCTGCGCCATCGCCATCGGCTCGCAGCCCAGATCCTTGACCAGATCGATCGCGCCCAGACGCCGGTCAGGGTCGGCACTGAGCCGTCCCATCAGGTAGTTCAGTGCCTCACGGTTGCTGAACAGCCCGACCGGCAGCACCTGCGCCTCGCTGGGCAGGGTCACTGAATCGGCCGTCGTGATCAGGACCCGCCCGGCTGATCCGGCCGGCCACAGCCCGCGCAGATCTGCCGAGCCGGACAGATCGTCGAGGACCAGCAGCCACGGCCTGCCCGTCTCGTTCAGCCAGCCGACAAAGCGGGCCGCCACTGACTCGGCGCTGCCGACGGGGGCAGTTTCCGATATGGCCGCGGCCGCCTCGCCGTAGGCGGCCAGCACCGACGTCCGGCCGGTGGCGACCGCCCAGACCAGCAGGTCGATGTTCCGGGACTGCCAGAGCGACTCGGCGGCGGCGACCGCGAGCTGTGTCTTACCGGTCAGCCTCAGCCAGTCCGGCCCGGCCGGGCCCTCGGCCCGGCCGGATACCAGCGCGACCGTCGCGCCCGGCACCAGCGCCGTGCCCAGGGCCGGTGCGGACTCCGGCCGCGGGCTGAACTCGTTGGCCCGGGCGGGCATCGCCCCCACCCGGACCGGCCACTGAATCACGGCGCGCCGCGTATCCGCCCGCTCAGCGACCGGACTGTCCGAGGCGGTCATGCTGTGCATCACCTTCCGTACCCTGAGGGCGCGCCCATGCTCCCCGGATTGCCAGCAAAGGAGCCAAAATAACCGATAAAGGCGCGGAAAGCCATCGGTCCGTTTCCCCGGCGGCGGCCACTCTCGCGTCAGTCAGCCGGCCAAAGGTGCCGCGAGCCGTTGCCCGCCGTCCGGTATACGGGCCACCTACCCATGTGGGCAATTCTGCGCGGAAACAGCATTATGAAGCACAGCGAACCGCTGCCTCTCAAAACGTACACCCATGGCCGGGGCGGGCCTCCGGCTGAGGGCGGCTGTCTTCTCCATCGGCACTCCATCGCCGGCACATGGGGGATCCTCGTCGGCGCGTTACCAAGAGGGCATAGCCCCGCAGGCTGCAACCGGAGGTGACGTGATGGCGTGGCTGGTCGTAGTCGTCGCGGGCGTGTTCGAGACCGGATTCGCCGTGGCCCTGAAGCTCAGTCACGGGATGACCCGGCTGTGGCCGACCGCTGGTTTCGCGGTTTGCGCGCTGACCAGCTTCGCTCTGCTGACGGTTGCGCTGCGGGATCTCGAGGTGGGAGCCGCCTACGCGGTGTGGACCGGAATCGGGGCGGCGGGGGCCGCGGTGGTGGGAATGGCATTCCTGGGGGATGAGGTTTCGGCCCTGAAGCTCGTGTCAATCGGGCTGATTCTCGCCGGCGTGATCGGCCTCAACCTTTCGGGTGTCACGCCGTGATGAGCGGTCTGGCCGGCGGTGGTACCGCAGGACGCGCCGGGTGCCCTCGATCAGGCCGCTGATGACGAGCGTCGCGCCGGCCGAGACCAGGAACCCGGCCCAGGGCCTGCCCTCGAAGGCGGCGCCGCCGAGGCGGCCGATGAAGAACGAGTACAGGGCCCAGATGATCGCGGCCACCGCGGTGGCGGAAATGAACCGCTGGCGCGGGTAGCCGGTCAGCCCGCAGCTCAGGGTGACGGCGGTGCGGCCGCCGGGGATGAAACGGCAGACGATGATGAGCTGCATCCCGAACCTCGCCAGCGAGCGCTCGGCCCAGGCCCGCCGGCGTTCACCCGCAGCACCCGAGAAAAACCTGCGTTCCGCGCGTGCCCCGAAGCGGCGGCCGAGGAGGTAGCACAGGTTGTCCCCGGCGAAGGCGCCGGCCGCGGCGCACGCCACCAGCAGCCCGATACGCGGGTCGGTACTTCCCGCGGTCGCCACGCCGAGGGCGATGATCACCGTCTCACTGGGCACCAGCGGAATGACCGCATCCAGCGCCGGGAGGGCGAACGCGAGGGCGTACGAGATCGCGGAGCCCGCGTGCAGGCTCGTCAGCGTGCTCATTCGCGCACCGGCTCGCGCACCGGCTCGCTCGGCATGGACCGTCCCCGCCGCGCCCGCCCGCGATCGCGCCAGAGGCTGGCGGCTACGGCGCCGCCCACGACGGCGACGATCACGGCGAGACTCAGCGCGATCGGCAGGTGGACGAACGGCGAGATGAGCATCTTCACGCCGATGAACGCCAGCAGCACGGCGAGCCCCTGCCGCAGGTAAGGAAACCGTTCCATCGAACCGGCCAGCAGGAAGTAGAGCGCGCGCAGGCCGAGCACCGCGAAGGCGTTGGAGGTGAACACGACGAACACGTCCCTGGTCACGCCGAAGACCGCCGGGATGGAGTCCAGCGCGAAGACCACGTCGGTCGCCTCGATGGCGATCAGCGCCAGCAGCAGCGGCGTGGCCAGGAGCCGGCCGCCGGATCGCGTGAGAAAGCGGCCGCCTTCGTACCCGTCGCTGACCGGCAGCAGCCGGCGCAGGCCGCGCACGATGACGCCGCCCCCCGGCGCGCCGGACTCGCCGGCCCGCAGCATGCGTACCCCGGCCAGCAGCACCAGCGCCCCGAATACGTAGAAGATCCAGCTAACGTGCTCGATCAGTGCGCCGCCGCCCGCGATGAAACCGGCGCGCAGGACGAGCGCGCCGACCACCCCGAGGTAGAGCACCCGTCGCTGCAGCGCGACCGGGACCGCGAGCGAGCCGAAGAGCAGGACGAAGACGAAGATGTTGTCGATGCTGAGCGCCTTCTCCAGCAGGTAGCCGGCCATGTACTCACCGGCGGTCCCCTGCCCCCGCCACACCCACAGAACGGCGCCGAAGGCGAGCCCGGCGGTGATCCACAGGCCGCTCAGGACCGCGGCGGCCCGCAATCCCCCGGCGGCCGCCCGCCGGGAGACGAGCAGGTCCACGGCGATGAGCACGCCGATCACCGCGAGCGTGCTGGCCCAGGCCCAGGTCACCGCGGCGCCGGGGTCCACCTGGCCGCGAGGCGCGGCTGCGGGCTGGCCGGGGCGTCGCAGCGCGGGCAGTACCTGCTTTCCGGTGCGACGGTGAGCAGGCCGCCCGGGATCACCGATCCGCACTGCTCGCAGGAGCCGAACGTTCCGGCGGTGAGGCGGCCCAGCGCTTCTTCGACGTCGGCCAGCCCGCGCCGGGCCGCGACGGTGCGGCGCATCAGCCGGGCCAGCTCGCGCTGGCCGGGTGTGACCGGGTGCGGGGCCGGCGCGATGGGGATCTCCGGGACGGCCGCGGCCGCCCGGTGGTACGCCAGCGATAGCTCGGTGACTTCCTGCAGCCGTGCCCGCCAGCGGGCTTCCAGCAGGGACCGCCAGTGCGGAGCACGCCCGGCCGGGGGCGTCGCGCGCGGGGCCTGGGCTATCGCCGTCGTCCGGCGGTGTTCTTCTATGGGCATGACGCTTCCTCATCGTCGCGGTGGGCGGCCGGTTCGTGGCCCGCGGGGTTCCGCCGTGCGGCGGCGCGCCGGGACCGGGCCAGCCGGAAAAAGACGGCAGCCAGGGCGATGCCGAAGAGGATCCACGGTCCCGCCGCGATCAGGTCAATCTCGGTCATCTGCGCCGTCCTCGCTGCCAGTGCGGTCAGCATCAGTGCATCCGGTGGCCATGACCGCCTGGTGCAGGTGCCATGGTGGCGGTGTGGAGATCCGCGTCCCGGGTGGCCCGGCGGGGGTTGCTGACTGGCGGCCCGGGCCCACGGCGGCGACCATGGAGACGCCCGGGTACCCCGGGCGCGGCAGGCGGCGATGGCAGGGGGCAGCGGTGGCGACGGTCCTGGTCGTGGAGGATGAGCGCAAGCTGCGGGATTTCGTCCGCTCCTACCTGGAGCGGGCCGGATTCACCGTGCTGTCGACCGGTTCTGGCGCTGAGGCGATCGCGATGGCGGCCGAGGCGGCACCGGACCTGGTCGTGCTCGACCTCGGCCTGCCCGATGTGCCCGGCGAAGTGGTGGCCCGTGAACTGCGGGCCGCGGCGGGCACGCCGATCCTGATGCTGACGGCCAAGACTGCGCAGGAAGACCGGATTCGCGGGCTGGAACTGGGCGCCGACGACTACGTGACCAAGCCGTTCAGCCCTCGTGAGCTGGTCCTGCGGGTACAGGCGATTCTGCGCCGCGGCGGCCCGGCCGCCGAGCAGGGCGTCACCCGGTACGGGGGCGGCGTGCTGGTCATCGATGAACCGCAGCGCCTGGTCACCGTGCGCGGAGCGGCCGTGGGCCTCACCCCGACCGAATGGGGCGTCCTGGTGGCCCTGGCCACCGCCCCGGGTCGGGTGTACTCGCGGTTCGAGCTGATCAACCGGGTCCGCGGGTATGAGTTCGAAGGGTACGAGCGCACCATCGACTCGCACGTGAAGAACCTGCGCCGCAAGATCGAGAGCGATCCGGGCCAGCCCCAGATCGTGCAGACGGTCCTGGGCGGCGGCTACCGGCTGGGCCTGTCCCGCGATGACTGAGCCGCGCGGCGACACCCTGGGCCTGCGGCTCGCTCTGGCGTTCCTGGCCGTCGCGCTGGCGGCGGTCGCACTGCTGGCCACCCTGACCGCGGTGTTCAGCGCCGCGGACGTCTCCAGCCTGGCCAGCCGCCAGCGTACCGAGCTGGCCGGCGCGGTGGCCGTGGCCGCCGAGGCAGTATGGGAACGGAACCACAGCTGGGCCGCCGACGGTCTCGCGCCCGTCCTGGATCTCGCCGCCCGCACCGGCGCGGACGTCCAGATCCGCGACCAGGGCGGCCGCATCGTGGCCTCCTCGGCCGGATTCGGCGCGAACCACGGGCCGCAGGCGAGCGCGCCGGTGGTGGCCGCCGGCCAGCGGATCGGGGCGGCCGTCGTCCGGTCCACTGGTTCTGGTCTCGGGGCCGCCGACCGGGTCCTGCAGACCGCGCTGCTGCGCGCCATCGCGGGCGCGGCCGGCCTGGCCGCACTGCTGGCCCTGCTCACCGGGCTCGCCGTGGCACGGCGGATCACCCGCCCGGTCACCCGGCTGATCGCGGTGACCCGGGCGATGACGGCCGGGGACCGCACCGCGCGGGCCGGCGAGATCCGCGCGCCTGGTGAGCTGCGCGAGCTGGCGGCCGCCTTCGATCAGATGGCCCGCACGATGGACCGGCAGGAGCAGCTGCGCCGGGATCTGGTCGCCGACGTCGCACACGAGCTGCGCACCCCGATCGCGGTGCTGCAGGCCGGGCACGAGGCGCTGCTGGACGGGGTGGCCGAGCCAACCCCTGAGGAGCTGGGATCGCTGCGCGACGAGGTGCTGCGGCTGGCCCGTATGGTCGGCGACCTGCAGACGCTGGCCGCGGCGGATGCCGCCAACCTGCATCTGGCCCTGCGGAGCAGCGACCTGGCCGGACTGGCGGCCAGCGCCGCCGAGAGCCTGGCCCGGCGGTTTGAGGTGGCCGGTATCACGCTGACCCGGCAGCTCTCCGGGGCGCCGGTGCTCGCCGACCCGCACTGGCTGCACCAGGTCATCACCAACCTGCTCAGCAACGCGCTGAAGTTCACCCCGGCCGGGGGCCAGGTCACGATCACGACCCGGCCGGCCGGCCCGGACGCCGTGCTGACGGTCACCGACACCGGCGCCGGTATCCCCGCCGAGGATCTGCCGCACATCTTCGACCGGTTCTGGCGCGGCCAGCAGGCGGCGCAGATATCCGGCAGCGGAATCGGCCTGGCGATCGCGGCCGAGCTGGCCCGGGCGCACGGCGGCCGGCTGACCGCCAGCAGCCAGCCCGGGCAAGGCACGCAGATGACCCTGACGCTGCCGGGCGCTCCCCGGCCCTGATCAGCCGGGCGCGGGCCGGGGCTGCGGGGGCCGCCGGGCCTGGAACGCGTGCCGGTACGCCTGCGGGCTGGTCTGCAGGGCGCGCCCGAAGTGCTTACGGAGATTCCCGGCCGTGCAGAAACCGCTGCCGTGCGCGACCGTCTCGATGGGCAGGTCGCTGGTTTCGAGCAGGCGCTGCGCGAGACGGATACGTTCCCGCACGATCCACTGGTACGGGGTCGCACCGGTACTGGCCAGGAACCGGCGGGCGAACGTGCGCGGGCTCATCGCGGCCCGCGCGGCCAGGTCCTGGACGGTTACCGCCTCGTCCAGGTGCGCCTGCAGCCAGGTCAGGGTGTCAGTGAACAGGCTGCCCTCGTCCAGGGCAGGCATCGGCGTCTCGATGTACTGCGCCTGCCCTCCCTCCCGGTACAGCGGCACCACCAGGTCACGGGCCAGCCGGCTGGCAATCTCCGTCCCGTAGTCGCGCTGCACCACATGCAGGCACAGGTCGATGCTGGCGGCGCTGCCCGCCGAGGTGAGCACGTCCCCTTCGTCCACGTACAGCACTCCCGGATCGACCGAAACCCTCGGGTAGCGGCGGGCTAGCTCGGCGCATTCGGTCCAGTGTGTGGTCGCCGCGTGCCCCTCCAGAATCCCCGCTGCGGCCAGGACAAACGCGCCGGTACACAGGGAGAGGATCCGGCACCCCTGGTCCCGGGCCGTGCGCAGCGCCCCCAGCACCTCGGCCGGGACCCGATCCGGACGACTGGTCGGCACCACGATCACGGTCCGGGCGGACCGTATCGCCGCCAGGCCACAGGGGACCTGCATCTGGAAGCCGGCCTCCGGGGTGACCGCGGCGGAGGCCGCGCAGACGGACAGGCGATACCACGGGACCCCGAAGTCGGCGGCGTAGTCCCCGCCGAAGATCTCGCAGACCACACCGATGTCCGGTTCAGGATGTGCACCTCGATGCCGCCGCGGTCGTAGCTGAATTCCCAGTCGAAGCCTGCTCGGCCTGCGGATACGGAACGGCCTTGAGGCGAAGGACCGGCCGAAGAGGAGATAACCGATCCGACCGGCCATCTGGGCCTCGCGCAGCGCGCGGCGTCGCGCGATGTCGCGTTCAACGGTGTCCAGATGCGGCGGCCAGACGATTTCCTTGACCGCGACATCCCGGCCGAGCAGCTCGTCGCGGGCGCGCCAGACGACCCCCATCCCGCCCCGGCCGATAATGGCCTGAAACCGTAACGCCCGGCAAGAAGGCGTTCTGGCTCAGCGGGGGACCCACGTCAGGCCGATTATCCCTTCCGCGCCCGGAGCTAACAAACGGCTGCGGAGACCTGCACGCCGAGGCCGAGGGACCGGCCGCGCTCGTACAGGTTGGAGATCGGTACCCGGCGGGACACCGCGCTGTAGTCGTCGGCGGCCAGCAAGATCGCCCGCCGCTCGGCGTCGGTGTCGGTGGCGGCGTGCGCGACCAGCTCCGTGAGCGCCATCGCCTGCGCTTCGGCGACCGAGGTTTCGCGGGTGCCTTCCAGGATGCAGTACCAGGCATCCGCCCCGGCCAGGCTCCCCGGCCCGTCCAGGGCCGGGCATACCGGAGCTGGATGTCGCCGATGTGCGGCCGGGCGGCGAGGATCCGGGAGATCGCGGCGCCGTGCAGCCCGTCCCCGTCGGCGGCCTCCAGCCAGGCCACGTCCAGCCGGTCCAGGAAACTCGCAGCGTTGGCGGGTGGCCCGCCGGGCGCGGCCAGGGCCAGATTCACCACGGCCTGCATGACGTCGGTGTAATAGGCGGCGGCCCCGTCCCCGGTCTCGATCATCGCCAGCAGCAGCACTCCCAGGTCGCGGGGTGGCAGGTCCCACAGGCACAGCCGGGCCTCATCCGGCCAGATCGCCACGCGCCGGGCACCGGTGCCGTGCAGCAGGCGGCGGGTCCGCCCGGCTTTGACCCGGGCGTCCGGGCCGCCCTTGCAATCCAGCACGATCAGCAGCGGCCGGTCCCCTTCCCGGCGGGCATAGGCCGTCAGGGCGGCGGCGTACCAGCCGGCCCACAGCCGCATCATCAGGTTGGTTTTCCCCGACCCGGACGAGCCGATGATCACCGCGTGCCGGCCGAACGAGGTGTAGGGGACGGCCAGGACCGGCCGCCACGGATGCCGGATGGCGCGGATGACCGGCCCGATCACGACCAGGCCGGCCCGGGCCAGGAGGGGGACGGTGCCGGGGGCGGCGGCCCGGCCCCGTGCCGCCCGCACCTGGCGGCGCCACTGCCGGGCGTCGAACTCGATCGGGGCGGAGGCGGTCAGCCCGGCAAGACCCGTGGTGATGGCGTAGATCCGCCACGCCCACAGCGCGCCGGCAACCGCGAGCCCGGCCGGGACGGCGACGGGGGCGACGAGCAGCCCGGCCCGCACGATGCCCCGGCCGCGAGCAGGTGCCAGGCGTGCCCGTAGTCGCTGGCCGGGGCGAGCGCGATCGCGGGCCAGGCGTGCAGCCGGATCGCTTCGCCGATGGCGTAGATGGCGGTCATCGGCAGTGACCAGCAGGCGGCCCGCCACAGCCGGGCCGGGGCCAGCCGCACAGCCACCCGGCCAGGTACCCGGCCCCGGCGACGAGGGTGAACGGCCACGCGGTCACCGCGACAGCGGCCAGCAGCAGCCAGCCGATCCCCTTCACCGCCTTGCGCAGCAGCCACAGCGCGGCGGTGAGCTTCAGCCAGGACCAGATGCTCACATGACGGCCCCTTCCGGCAGGTCCCGGACCACCATCCGGGGCTGCAACGGCGCGGGCAGCGCGTCCACGGCGCGCAGCACGACCGGGCGGGCAGCCGGGGCGGTCAGGTACACCACCTGCCCGAACGCGGTCCGGGCTCGGCCGCCACGCCGGGGCCGTAGTCGCTGGCCCGGGCCAGCAGGGCGCGCATGATCGCCACGGTGCGGGCGAGCGGTTTGGGCGTCAGTTCGGCTTCGATCGCCCAGATCTGCCCCGCGTAGGGGGAGCCGTCCAGGGATGGCCAGTGCACCTCGGCATCCGGGATATGCGCGGTGCCCACCCGCCCGCCGATCGCGGCGCGGATCCGGCGCTCGCTGCCCCACCACGCCCGCCCCTCCCGGTACACCTCGCCGGCTTCAAGCCACAACCGGACCGCGAGGACGGCGCGGATGTGCGCCAGCCGGGAGATGGCCGGACGTGACGCCGGGTACCGCAGCCCGGTCGCCGTCATCCCCGCGCTGGTCAGCCAGCACCACGCGGGGCCGGGGCACAACGTGCCGGTGCCGGCGTAGCCGGCGTGCCGCCACCCGGGCCACGATGGCGCGCAGCCGGTCACCGCGCACGTGCAGGGCGGCGGCGAGCTGGTCGTAAGGTGCCCCGTATTGTTCGGCGCACAGCACCAGGCCGGTGATGTCCCGGCCGGTGAGCTTGACCGTCCCGGCGTCGGACCGCCGGGCGGGGGCGGGCGGCATGGCACCACGTTTATCCCGGTGCTGATCCGGGCCGGGCCGGAACGGTCATTTTCCGGCAGCCACCGGCAATTTCCGGCAGCCAATTCCCGGCAACCGGGTGCGGGATCAGCGGCCGGGGACCGGAGCGGGCAACCGGAGTACGGCAGCAAGCTGGCCGGTCACGGGATATATCCAGTCGAGGTGAAGGCGGCGCGCAGGATGGGGGCGATCACGTCGATCATCGTGCCGGGGTCGCCGTGGAAGGCGGCTCGCCAGTCGCAGTCCCATTCCAGGTGGCCATCGTCGCTGAGCCGTACCGTGCCGAGCCACGGGCGGGCGGGGCTGGTGACCTCGATGTCGGTGGTGGCCTCGAACGATTCCAGGTCCTCGCTCACCCGCAGGGTCACGGTCAGGCCCCGGTCTTGCACGTGCCGGCCGACGGCGCCTTTGAATGGGAACGATCGGTAGGCGTCCGCATCGGGGGCCGTGTCAGCGGCCTGGGGTGCGCCGAGGATGTGCACGATGATCGCGGTGAGCGTGGCCGGGTCGGTGGCGGGGCCGGTGACGGGCTCGTAATGCCACTGGACCCATCCGGTCCCAGGAAAAGTCAGGCAGGACCGGGCACCGGGGACGTTGAGGATGACCAGTTCGCGGCTGTCCCCCCGGCAGTGGCTGTGCACTCCGGCACCGGCGGCAGCCAGCCGGGCGATCACCTGGGCGGGGGCTGTACCGGAACTGGCACTCAGGGACAGGGTGAGGTCCGGCACGTGGGTCATCGGCTGGCCACGATCTCATCGAGCCGGTCCAGCAGCGCCTTGAGTGAGGCGTAGGCCACGATGTGGCGGTTGGGGCCGTCGCGTTTTTCGGCGGTGAAGTGGGTGGCCTCGTCCTGGGCGTGGATCGCCCAGCCGGGGTTGTCCTGGGTGAACCGGTGCTGCCGGAGTTGCTGGTCATACGGCGCTGTCATCGCTTGTGTCCCTTACCTGGCCTGTATATCTGGCCCGCTGGCGTGGCACCTGCCACGGGTCACCAGCGGGTGCCATGCACCTTTCAAACTACCAAGCTCGGCATAGCATGGGCAAGCTTGGCAACTGTAATCCCAGGTCAGGGATGCTTTACCTTGATCATTGTGACCGGCGACGATATGCCCGCTATCGACCTTGATGGTCCTGAGCTGGTCTACGTCCAGGTCGCCAACCACATGGCGGCGCGTATCGGATCGGGCGAGTGGCAGCCAGGCGCGCGGCTGCCGCCCGAACGTGAGCTGGCCCGGGTGTACGGCGTCGCCTACGACACCGTCAGGCGCGCCAACGAGCTGCTGCGTGAACGCGGGCTGATCGTCACCGTCCACGGACGCGGCACGTTCGTCGCACGCAAGCGTTAAGCCTGCGCCGTCCGCGTCTGGTGATGACTGCCTGTACCGGGGAGCCGCGCTGCTTCCCCGTTACCCGCTGCGGCCTGTACCGGGGTCTTGTGCTGCTTCCCCGGCCACGTCTGCGGCGGGTGATGTGGGTGGTCTTGCTTGCAGTTTCCCCGGTCATCGGTGGGTGCGGTACCACCGTGGGTTTTGACCTTGACCTTGACCTTGATCTTTGTTTTTGCCTGGCTGGGTGTCCCGCACAGTGCCCGCACGGGCGGGCAGGTCGCTAGGCGAGGGACGTGTGGCCAATGTGCGACCGTCGCGTGGATAAATCCTGGGGCGCGGGATGTCCCGCGGGTGGCGGCAGGATCCGTGCCGAGGCGGGGTCACCCACCATGACGTGGGCTCCCAGGCCACGGGCCTCATCGAGCAGCGGGTGACCGGCGTCCGGCTCGATGACCACGATGCTGGCCGGACGGCCCGTCTCGGCGAGCTCGCGCAGCAGCGGCGTGCTCGTCGCGTCGAGCCCGTGAAAATGGTGGCGTCCTTGACGAACCGTGCCTTGAAGCGGCCCAGCGGCTCGCGCCACAGCACCCTCGCCGCGGCCAGGCACCGATCAGGGTGGCGGCCAGGCAGATGATCTGCCCGAGCTGCAGCGCCAGCGGCGGCTGCCTGGGGCACGCGCTGGTCTGATACGCCGCGGGCGGGTTACCGACATAGAGACCGAGCACCCAGGCCGTGACGGCGGTCGATGTCTCGCCGCCCCGGCACGGCACCAGTGCCGCCGTGCGCCGCGACCACCGCCTCAAACGGCTGCTTGCCTGTCATGACCTGTAAACGTCCTGGATCTAGGTTCCGTGAGGTTCCCTGGCCGCCTCTCGCCGTACGGCCGGTCACCGGGCCACCGGCCGTCCGCATCCTCGGGCCCGGATACACTGGCGGCCTGAGGCGCAAGCGTTTCCTCCTGGACCTCGAGCAGGCGCGCCTACCGGGCTGGTAGGCCGCAGGCCTGCGGTGGCCGCCCGGTCAGGCCTCCGGATGCCCGTTCACCGCCCGGTAGGTCCGCCGGAACTGCTCGTCGGTGACGGGCCATCGCTCACCGCCGTGGCCTTCCACCACCCAGTCACCGGCCCGGGCGACGGCGCGGCCCTCTATCGTCCGCAGCACATGGGGTTCGCTGACCCGCCAGGCGCTGAACGTGCCGGTCCGTAGCCACGTCTCGCCGCCGAGCGGCCGGTGGCTCGCGCGGAACTCGGTGTCGCGAACGGTCCGCTCGTCTCCGGAATCATCACGCACACGCCAATCTCCCGCGTGGCCGGCCAGTTCATCGCCGGCCCGGCGGGTCCAGGCCCGGCGGGTATGCAGCCGCTCCGCCTGGACCGTGCCGACCCGCTGGAACCGGGCCGACCCTGGCGGCCCGCCCGGCGGCACCACGGGCACGAAGCCGACGTCTTCCAGCTGCGCCAGCTGCGATCGCAGCGTTTCGACCTGATCGGCCCGCTCGCTGCCGGGCAGCGTGGCCCACGGCACCACCCGGCTGTCGACCAGAGCGGCGCCGTTCCGGGAGGCCCGGCGGCCCGGACGGCCTCTGCCTGCCGACCAGCCGGCCGCCTGCCGCCGCCGGAACCACCGCGTGTGCTCGGCTCGCGCGATGGCTTCGAGATCCTTGTCGTTTAGCTCAATGAAGCTGCCCGCCGCGACGGAACGGGCCGGCACCCACCGGCGGCCGCGGTCCACCACCGCGGCCATGATGGAGCGCAGCTGGAGAATGTTGTCCTGCCGGATGAACGCGTCCAGCTCCAGCCACGGACGCCTCGTGCGGGCGCGCGGATCCGCGGGCCCGGCCGGATGGCGGAGCCGGAAACATTCATGCCAGTGCCGCGCCACGCGGGTCCACGCGTCTTCTGGCACCTTCCCATCCACCAGCAGTGCCCGCTGGAAAGGCCGCAGTGTGTCGAAGATCGCATCGCTTGCGTCGGCACCGTCGGATGTCAGCACGAAGACGGGGACCGCCGGGGTGCAGCCTCGCGACCCGGCCCGCCTCGTGCAAGGCGCCGTCAAAGAGGCTGTCCGCGATGACCACCGTGGTCTCGGCGGACGTGGCGGGTGTCATGTCGTCGAGCAGGGCAAGCAGCTGGTCCTGCCACGGATCGGGCTGCGGGACCACGGCGGGCAGCGCCTGGCTCATCGACCGGGCCGCCGTGGCCAGGTATTCGCGGCGCAAATCGCGCGAGCGGCGGTCCAGCAGCAGGACACGTTCGAGCGGGAAGGGAGCCGGGACGTCGGCCGCGAGCGAGCTGGCATCGGGTCGCGCGGCAGAGCCGATGGCCGCGGCGGCCTGCAGTTCCTGCTGCTCCCAGGCCTGGCGGGCCAGCTCGAGCAGGGTGGCCAGAGCCAAGGTGCTGTCGCCGCAGAGCAGCAGCTGGCGCGTACCGGTCAGGGCAATCTGGCTGGCCAGCGCGGCGGCGGTCGATTCCTGCGAACTTAATGCATCTTCGAAGTACCGGCCCGATGCTCCGGCGTGCCAGCCCCGCCAGTGCTGCGCGTGGCGGGGATCATCAATGCGCATGACGAGGTGCGGTTGCCTTTCCGGTCGGGCCGGTAGCGGCCCAGGATGGCCCGGGCGGTATCCAGGATCAGTTCATTGTCCGGCACGTCCGGCCGCAGCGCATAGAGAAAGTTCAGGGCGCAGCCCCGCCAGCCCGCGATGACGGGCAGCAGGATCCGCGCCGACGCGGGATCCCCCACCATGACGTGGGCGCCCAGGCCGCGCGCCTCATCGAGCGGGGATGGCTGGCGTCCGGCTCGATGACCACGATGCTGGCCGGGCGGCCCGTCTCGGCGAGTTTCCGCAACAACGGCATGGTCATCGCGTCAAGCCCGGTGAAGACGGTGGCATCTTTGACGAATCGCGCCTTGAAGCGGCCCAGTGGCTCCCGCCACAGCACCGACGCGGCGCCCAGGGCGCCGAGCAGGGTAGCCGCCAGGCAGATGATCTGGCCGAGTTGCAAGGGCCAGCGGCGGCTGCCCTGGGCACACCGGCGTCTGGTAGGCGGCGGGCGGGTTCCCCACGTAGAGCCCCAGGACCCAGGCGGCCACCGCTGTCCTGGTCTCACCGCCGCGGCAGGGCAGGAGCGCGGAGGTGCCGAGCACCCCGCCGACGAGGACCATCGCCACCACCGTGGTGAGCCCGGCCACCGCCGGTACCCGCTTGCGCGGCCACCAGTAGCAGCCCAGCGCCACCAGCCACGCCGCGAGCGCGATCAGCAGCGTCTGGTCGCTGCCCGGCCGCAGGGCGGCCCGCCACCAGGCGTGGTCCGCCGTGAGCCACTTCGGGTCGTGGGCGGACGCCCACGCGCCCCACGACAGGTAGATGGTGACGGCAGAGAGGGGCGGGGCCGTTACCTGCCAGGGTCGATGGTGGTGGCCTGTGGGTCCTGGTTATCCGAGTTCGTGCCGGATTAGAGCCGTCAGCTGGTCGCGCTGTTGGCGCCACTCATCGAACTTGTCCTCTAGCTGTTTCCTGCGGCTGCCGCTGACTGCGGCGGGTGGTACGCCGGTTGAGCTGCGCAGGGCGATCATGTGGTTGTCGAACTCGGTGGTGAGGTGCGCGAATTCGCCCCATGGCTCGTCGACCTTAGGTGATGCGTAGGCCATCAGGCGGCGGCGAACAGCGTCTCGTCGTCGGTGGTCGGATCGAACTGGGACTTTTTGGGTGTGTGGGAGGCTTCTCCGATCGGCCGGGTGTAGGTGTTGTCGAGTTGCGCATTGCGCAGGTGAACACCTTTCAGCAGATCAATGTAGGTCTCTGTGAGGCGATCTCGGTGGTAGGTCGCTTGCGTGAGCCGCTGCTGGTTGCGGTTGGCTGAGGATACGCCTAGGTATCCGCCGATGATCGCGATGACGGCGACGGCACTGGGCAGGACATCGAGTTCGCTGGCCGTTACGTGCACGCCAGCTATCTTGTCGGGATCCGGGGTGTGCCGCTGAACCCATTCGGGATGAGGGCCGGTTCCCTTCGGGATTACTGATTGTCTGGGGGACCGGGCCACGGGGGCGGGGCGGATACGGCGCGGCTGGTGCGTGCGGCGGGTCCGGCGCTTGGGGTGGGTGCGAGGGCCGCCACCTTTTGCTGCTGCTTCTGTGGTTAGGTGCGCGACTGGGGACGAGTGCGGCGGCGCTCGCCTCCGGCCTGCCGGGTGTTATTCTTCGGTGCCTGTCAATGACGAGCCGACGGCCAGGGATCGGCGTTTGCCATTTGGTGTAGGACGCCCCCGGGCGTCCAGGCGCACCGTCAGGTGCCGCCTGGACGGAGAAAGACAGTGCCCGCAGGGGGCGATAAGAGCTGTCCCGGGACGGCGGGTGTGCGGCGTACGGCGGGCAGCGTCCGGGCGCCGGGCCGGGCGGGCGGGCCGCTCTTCCTTGCCGCTGCTGTTTCCGTGCCCGGTGCGCGCGGCTGGGCACGAGTGCGGCTGCGCTCGCCCCGGTCTGCGCGCGGTGTGCCTTCCTCGGCGTCTGCCTTCCTCAGCCTGGGCGGCCGGTCACGCTGCCCGCGTCCGTCTTGTGCCTTCGAGTTGAGCCGTCCACTCGATGACCAGTTGGCGAGCTGGCCGGACTGGGCAGGGATTGTTCTGCATCCCTATGTGCCCAAAACTCTGCCGACAAGCGCGGCGAAGCCTGGGCAATGACCGCCCGAATCACACCAGGAACGAGCGGAACAAGCCCTAGTCGCTGAGCAAGTCGATGCGGCGGAGAATGACGCCCTCTCGCAGGGCCCAGGGACAGATCTCCAGTTCGGGGACGCCGAACAGATCCATGGCCGCGTCGGCCACGATGACCCCGGCCGCCAGCTGCGGCGCCCGGCCGGCCGAGACGCCCGGCAGCCTGGCCCGCTCCACACGGGTCATCGTGGCCAGCCGGGACGCCCAGGTGGCCGTGTCCGCGGCGCTCAGCACCCGGCGCACGTAGGGGCCATCGCTGGACGGTGCGGCACCCGCGATCCTGGCCAGCTGCCGGAACGTCTTCGAGGTCGCGACCGCACGATCGGGCCGCCCGTACCGCATGATGCCGCCGACCGTCCTGGCTATCTCGGTCCGCACGTGCTTGCGCAGATCCCGCGTCTGGGCGGCGCCGGGCGGGTCGGCGCGGAGCCACTCGCGGGTCAGGCGGCCCGCGCCGAGCGGCAGCGAGACCGCCACGTCCGGATCTTCGTCGATGCCGGAGGCGATCTCCAGTGATCCGCCGCCGATGTCCAGGACCAGCAGCCGGCCTGACGACCAGCCGAACCACCGGCGCGCCGCGAGAAAGGTCAGCCGGGCTTCGTCATCACCGCCCAGCACGTTGATCCGGGCGTCCGTCTGCGCCATGATCCGGGCGAGCACGGCTTCTCCGTTGACCGCGTCGCGTACCGCGGATGTGGCGAACCCGATCAGGTCCTCGACGCCCTTGTCCTCGGCGATCCGCATGGCCTCCTCGACGAAGGTGCCGAGCAAGCTTTCCCCCTTGGCGGACAGCCGTCCGTCCTCCTCGATGTGGTCAGCGAGGTGGAGTTCGGCCTTGTGCGAGAACGCCGGAAGCGGCCGCGCGCCCGCGTACGCGTCGACGACGAGCAGGTGAACCGTATTGGAACCGACGTCGAGCACGCCAAGCCGCATACGTTGACGCTACTAACTTCCGGGCCGCCCGGCCTACTCAGGGGAACCAAAGGCGCAGAAAGAGCCCGGTAAACGGCTTATTTCCGCTTTGCCCCGCGCGGCGGCCTGGTGAAGCGGGGAGCTGCCCACGCCGGTACGGCCCGGGCTGGGCCTGGGCTAGGTTTGTACTGCTCATGAACGCTGAGGATGGTAACGCGAAGGTCGTGACGGCGGCGCACAACGGCGACGTGTCGTTCTGGTGGCGTGCGCGGGGCGGGTTCCCGGCCCGGCGGCCGTCGCTGCCTGGCCCGCTGAGCGCGGACGTGTGCATTGTCGGAGCCGGTTACACGGGGCTGTGGACGGCCTACTACCTCAAGCGGGCGGATCCGTCGCTGCGAGTCGTGGTGCTGGAGGCCGCCTTCGCCGGGTTCGGCGCCTCTGGCCGCAACGGCGGCTGGCTGACGAGCGCGCTGCCCGGCTCACGGGCACGGTACGCCCACGGTCCCGGCGGCCGGGGCGGCGTCCTTGATCTGCAGCGGCAGCTTCAGCAGACCGTGGATGAAGTCGCGCGGGTCTGCGCCGCCGAGGGCATCGACGCGGACCTGGTCAAGGGCGGCGAGCTGTCGGTGGCGACCACGCCCGCCCAGCAGGAGCGGCTGCGCGCCGAACTGGCCGCCGATCGCAGCTGGGGATTGGGCGAGGAAGACGTCTGGTACCTCGGGCCGGCCGAACTGGCCGATCGCGTCCGCATCACCGGGGGACTCGGCGCGCTGTACTCGCCGCACTGTGCGCGCATCCAGCCGGCCAAGCTCGTCAGTGGTCTCGCGACGGCTGTGGAGCGCGCCGGGGCCGAGATCTACGAGGCGACCCCGGTGACCCGGATCGTGCCGCGGCGCACCACACCGGAGGCGGGCGTTTCGGACACGGCCCGCGCGTGCACGGTGTTCGGCGACGTCACAGCGCCCTTTGTGCTGCGCGCCACGGAGGGTTTCACCGCCCGGCTGCCCCGGCAGCGCCGGGCGCTGCTGCCGATGAACAGCTCGATGATCGTGACCGAGCCGCTGGACGAGAGCACCTGGCAGGAGATCGGCTGGTCCGGGCGGGAGACGATCGGCGACGGTGCGCACGTCTACATGTATGCCCAGCGCACCGCGGACGGCCGAATCGCCATCGGCGGCCGCGGTATCCCCTACCGGTTCGCGTCCGGCGTCGATGACCGGGGCGTGACGCAGCCGGAGGCGGTCGACACCCTCGGCCACATCCTGCGGGCGCTGTTCCCCGCGGCGGGCGGCGCGCGCATCGACCATGCCTGGTGCGGCGTCCTCGGCGTTCCCCGCGACTGGTGCGCGACGGTCACGGCCGATCCGGCCTCCGGCCTGGGCTGGGCCGGGGGTTACACCGGTCACGGAGTCGCCGCCGCCAACCTGGCCGGGCGCACGCTCGCCGACCTGGTGGCGGGGGCCCGCACCCCCCGGACGGCCCTTCCCTGGGTCGGTCACCGGACTCGCCGCTGGGAGCCGGAACCGCTGCGCTGGGCGGGCGTGCATGGCCTTTACGCCCTGTACCGGGCGGCCGACAGCGCCGAAGAAGGTGGCTCGGCGCGGACATCTGCGCTGGCCCGCATCGGGGACCGGATCTCCGGCATTCCATAATCGTGGCCGGTCAGCGGTCGCGTCCGGCGAGCTACGCGCTCGGCCCGGTGCCCGGCAGCGCCCGCCGCGGGCGCGCCCGGTGCCCGGCAGCGCCCGCCGCGGGCGTGCCTGGCGCACCCTGCGCCACTCACGGGCCACCCAGGCTCATCTCGGCCGCGGTCATCAGGCGATCCAGCTCGGCCGGGTCGGCGGCACCGGCGTAGTGCCCGGCCAGCGTGGTGAACAGCGGGAAAGCCCAGAACATCCGGCTGTACGTGCCGTACATGACCATCCAGCCGGGATGCCGCTGCCGGAGGCTCTCGGCCATCTGGCGATTACGCAGACCGGCATCCTCCCGGTCCCCGCCGGTCGCGGCCATCCGCCCTCCCTGCCCGGAGATCCAGCGATACCCGCCGTGGCGGGCTTATGTTAAGGCTTCGGTTCAGACGTACGCGGTGCTGTTGTGGCGAATGTGACATAACGGGCTGGCGGGACACCGATCGTGGCCGTGAAGTCGCGCGTGAGGTGCGCCTGATCGGCATAGCCGAGGCCGGACGCGAGCGCCGCCCAGTCGACCTGACCGCCCTGCTCGGCGCGCATCGCCGCCTCCTGCAGCCGCGCCCGGCGCATCACCCACTTCGGGCTGACGCCAACGTACTCGGCGAACAGCCGCTGAAGCCGGCGCACCGGCAGGCCCAGGGCCGCCGCGAGCTCGCCGACCCGGCGCAGTGAGGAATCCCCGGTGATCCGGGTGACCATCGCGGCGACCTGTTCAGCGACCGGATCTCGCGGGGGCAGCACCGACCTGAGCAACCGCTCGGCCCGTGCCACCATCGCCGCGTCATCCGGAGCGGCCAGGATGGCGCGCCGCGCCTCATCCGCCGTCGGCCCGAACAGCCGGGACGCGGGAACCGTGCGGTTGTTGAGGCCCGCGACCGGGCCGTCCCAGAACGGGCGGAAGCCACCGGCCCGGAATCGCACCCCCAGCACCGTTCCACGGCCCTCGAGCCGGCGGGAGAAGAGCCTCTCTTCGACCCCGTAGATGGTCGCCCCGGTCCGCTCGAAAGCCAGGTTGACGTTCGGGTGCGGCAGGATCGTCTGCTCGTGCGGGGCCTGGCCGCGCAGATCCCAGCGGAGGATCCAGTGGAAGTCGACGAACGGGGCCAGCGCGGCCGACGGCGGGCAGCGGGTGAGCCCGAACCGGGAAGCGGCCTTCTGCTGGTGCAGCACCCCCCGGCCCAGCGCGCCAGCTACTGCCTGTTCCGCCTGGCTCGCCACGGCATCTGCCATGCGCCCAGCATAGGCGTCGCGTTTCTTCAAGACGGGCGGCTGCACCCGCAGTAACCTCGGCGGACGCCAGGCGAGACGGATGGAAAGGAATTCT
The DNA here is from genome assembly GCA_963824545.1 of uncultured Actinomycetes bacterium. Classification (GTDB taxonomy): domain Bacteria; phylum Actinomycetota; class Actinomycetes; order Streptosporangiales; family Streptosporangiaceae; genus Bog-532. Next base: position 27,931 of record CAWGPP010000001.1, read on the forward strand.
GGTGAACCTGCACGAGGAGATGGCGGCCGCCGCCGCCGAGGATGCCCGGGTGGTCAGCGGCGTACGAACGGATCAGCTCACCGCGGTCACGCCGTGCCCGGAATGGGATATGCACGCCCTGCTCAATCACACGATCCTGTGGACCGCGTTTTCCGCTGAGCGCCGGGCGCGGGACGAGCCGCTTCCCGACGAACTGATGAATCGGGATTTCGCCGGCGAGCCCGGTTTCGCGGCCACCTACGCGGCCCAGATCGAGAAGGCCGTGGCGGCCTGGTCCGATCCGCAGGCCTGGGAACGCGAACTGGCGGTCATGGGTTCCCCTACGCCGGCGGCCGACGTGGGCGCCCTGCTGGTGGCCGAGATGGTCCTGCACGGCTGGGATATCGCCCGGGCCAGCGGCCAGGACTACTCGTGCCCGGCCAGCGTCGTGGCCGCCACGGCGGCGGCGGTGGACGCGAACGCGGAACTGTTCCGTAAGTACCAGGGGTTCGCTGAGCCGGTGCCGGTCCCGGACTCGGCGCCCGCTTTCGACCGCGTGCTCGCCGCGTCCGGCCGTGACCCGCACTGGGCCCCCGAGGACTGACGAGAGACGGGACGGCGCCGCGATCAGCTCACCGACGGCGCGCTGACCGCATCCACGATCGCCCGGACGCCGGCGTGGGTGGCCAGGTCCTCGAGAAAGACCGGCTTGCCCTCGCCGTCGGCCAGCGGTATCCGCCAGTTGGGATACTCCTGCATCGTCCCGGGCACGTTCTGCGGCTGCCGCTGGCCTACCATGTCCGGGAGCGAGACGCCGATCAGGATGGACGGCGTGCGGGCCAGGTAGCCGTACAGCGCGGCCACCTGCTCGGCGAGGCCATGGTGCTCTCCCGGTGCGAGCAGTCCCTCGCGGATCAGCGCGGCGCGCCACGCGGCCAGGGCAGCGTCGGCCTCGGCCCGTTCGGCCTCCGCTGACCGGGCCAGCACGCCCAATTCCGCGCGGAGCGCCACATGCTCGCCGGTGAGGAAGGCCGCGGCCGGCGGCATATCGTGCGTGCCGACGGCCGCCAGGCTGTTACGCCGCCAGGCACCCGGCGGCAGCGGGGTACCGTCGTCGCGGCGCTCGAACCAGAGCATCGAGGTGCCGAGAATGCCGTGCGCGGCCAGGTAGTCGCGGATCCACGGGTCAACCGTGCCGAGATCCTCGCCGATCGCCAGCACGCCGGCCCGGGCTGCCTCCCGGGCCAGCACCCCCACCGTCGCCACGTGGTCGTACCGGACGTACGTTCCCTGGGCCGCGGTCATCCCCGGCGGAACCCACCACAGCCGTGACAGGCCCATCACATGGTCCATCCGGAGCGCTCCCCCGCTCCGCACCGCCGCCGCGATCAGGTCGGCGAGCGGCTGATACCGCCGCGCGGCCAGCCGCTCGGGATGCCATGGCTGCGATCCCCAGTCCTGGCCGAGCTGGTTGAACTCGTCCGGCGGCGCGCCGACGGTGACCCCCTGGACGGACAGATCCTGATCGGACCAGACGTCCGCCCCGCCTGGATGCGCGCCCACCGCCAGATCCTGGATGATTCCGATATCCATGCCAGCGTCCCGCGCGGCGTCCTGGGCCTGGGCGAGCTGACCGCTGGCCAGCCACTGCAGCCAGGCGTGGAAGTCCGCCTCCCGGGCCAGCCGGCCGCGTTCCATCGTCACGGTCTCGGAGTCCGGCCGTTTCAGCCGTGCGGGCCAGGCCCGCCAGTCCGGACCGTACTGCTCAGCGAGCACGCACCAGGTGGCCCACTTCGTCAGCGATGCGCCTTCGCGTTCACGATACGCACCGTAGTCCGCGGAGCGCTCCGTGCTCATCGGCACCTGGTGGAGGATCTTCAGCGCGGCCCGCTTCGCGGCCCAGACCGCATCCCGGTCGATCAGCGCGCCGGCCTCGTTCGCGGCCCGCAGTGGCCGGGCGAGCGCCGCGATATGCCCCCGCTCCCTGTCGTCGAGGGCGGAATACTCCGCGATGTCCTCGACCCGCAGATACAGCGGGCTGATATACCGCCTGCTCATCGGCAGGTAGGGCGACGTGCTGACCGGCGGCACCGGCTCGGCTGCGTGCAGCGGGTTGATGAGCACAAATCCCGCACCCAGGTCACGCGCGCTCCACGACGCCAGCTCGGCGAGGTCGCGGAAGTCGCCGTGCCCCCAGGACGCGCGGGACCGGAGCGCGTAGAGCTGGATCGTCAGACCCCAGGACCGGTGGTCCGGGACCGGCGCGGACAGGCTGGCCAGAGCCCCGGCGGCGGGCGGCGGCGCCCCCGGTGGATCACCGAGAGCGGCGAGGATCGCTTCGATCGTCTCCGGCGGCACCATGACCGCATGGCCCGGTGAGGCGTCGTAGGACGTTGCCACGCCCCTGGCCGCTGCTGAGCGCATCAGATCCGCCACATTCATGGCCCCATCGTTCCAGGCTTATGGCCTCTTGCGACATGACGGGGCCGTGTCGGGCCCGGCACTTGTGGCGGCGTCCGGGGAAATTTGTTTGATTCGCGCCGTCACGGGCCGTCCTGGCGTGTCCCAGGGAGGTACATAGTGGTCACCTCGGCAGCCCGGCGCAAGAGCCGCAATGTCAGGTACGCCGGCCGCCGCGCGGCGGACAGCGCGGCGATGCGGTTCCTGGCCCGGGCCGCCGCAGCAGGCCAGGGGGCTCGACTCGGCCCTGCGCGCCCTGGCGCGACGCCGCTCGGCCCATGGCTCCTGCTGGTGGTGGCCATCGGTCTCATCATGTTCGGTGCCTACTCGTGCTGTGAGGCCCGCTGGCGCCACGTGTAGGCCCAATCCTGGCAAGGATTGGGCCGGGATGAGGACGAGCGGTACCGGATCGCGGCCACCGCTGATGGCGGGATCTGGCTGATGCAAACTCCCCACCCTGAACCGGTGGTGCAGCTGGCCGGCACCCGCCGGGTGCTGGAGTCGGCGCACAAGCTGATCGGCGCGACCTGGGGGGATGAGGGCACCACCAGGACGCAGCACGCGTGGGTCGCCGACCCGGACCTGATCCGCACCCTGGATACCGGGCAGGCGTGTTACATCCGCCGCGGCGGGGCCACCTTCGTGCAGGTCGCCCGGCCCAGACCATCCCCGCTGTCCCTCCCCGCGGCCCGCCAGCCGGCCCCCACGGTGATCATCTCGCCGCCCGCGCCGCCGCTGGACGATCAGGCTCCGCCGCCGGAACCGGGCCAGGGGATGGGGAGCCTGGAGGACGTGCTCGGACCGGAGGCCACCACGTGAACCCGTTCACCGTGCTGGGCCTGCCCACCAGCCTGGAGGTGACCGACGCGCAGGTCCGCGACGCCTGGCGGGCGATCGCCGCCGCCACCCACCCGGACCGCGCGGACGGCGGGGACGTGGCCCGCTACACCGCCGCCACCACCGCTTATGCCCAGCTCCGCACCGCGTGGGGACGATCAGAGGCCTACGCTGACCTGCCCGCCTTGCCCGCGCGCTGCGGCTGGTCCCGGCCCGGATCCGGTATGGCCGGCCCTGGCATCTGCTGGCCCGCGCCCTGACCGCCGCGCTGTTGTCCCTGCTCGTTATAGGCCTGCTGCCGGGCCAGGCGTCCGGCCCGGCCGTGGTGACGGGCCTGGTCACCTGGTTCATATTCACCGGGCGCGGGGACCTGGCCCCGCCACCCGGCCGGTAAAGAAGGGGGGTGCCCTGGTGCGCGGCGGGTGATTTTTTAGCCGCCTCCCGGCTCCGGGCATCGCGCGGGGACCCCTGCGGCAGGCCCGCCGGGCAACATCGCGGGCAGCAGCCAAGCTGCCCGGCCCGCCCGGCCCGCCCGGCCCGCCCGGCCCGCCCGGCCCGCCCGGACAAGCGTAGGGCCTGCCGTCCCCCCACACGAAGCCCTCCACCGGCAGGACACCGGCCAAACAATCACCCCCCGACTCCCGCCCCAGAAAAACAGCCGACGAGTAAGAGCGGAAATGCGCTCACGCGCATAAAAGACCACCAGGCAATACCAAGAAAGAAGGGCAGTATATGGTCCCTGAGCAGGCAGGACGTGATCCGGGAAAGGCCGAAGAACAGGACGGTATTTCACCGGGAACCATTAAAGGATCATGCATTATCAGCTATAATCTGAGGGAAGAGGAAAGGCCGGCCGGGATAATGGCCCAGTGGAAATGGCGGGCAGAGACCGGGCGGAAAGCCCAGGTGCTGGACGCCCGCCAGGCCGAGGTGATCAGGAGGATCCTGCAATGGCAGTACGACCGAAAACACGATCCGGAGCGGTAGGGCCGGCCGAGCCGGTGCCGGTGGCGATGCTGGGCCGCACCTCCACCCTGGAACTCCAGGACCCCTACGGCTCGATCACCCGGCAGATCACCTCCGCCTGTCCGGGAATGGCTGCCGGACGGGTTCTACCTGGCCGGGTATTACTGGGACATTGAGTCCGGGGGCCTGGACCTGGAGCAGCGCGGCCGGGCCGGCAACCATCAGCCGTTCGTGGACAAGGGCCTGCCCCGCGACGGGGGGCTGGCCGACCTGCTGGCCGAGGCCCGCTCCCCGGCCCCCCGGTTCGCCGCCGTCGTCTGTGAGGACATTGAGCGGTCCGGCCGGGACACCTTCAACGCGCTGAAACTGGAACGCGAGCTCGGCGAGTCCGGGATTTTGCTGTTCGCCGCTGATGAGCCGGTCGACCTGGACGGCACCGACCCGGCCACCATCCTGCTGCGGCGCACCAAGCAGAACATCGCCGAGTATTTCCGGCTCTCGCTGAAGCAGAAAATGTGGCGCGGCCTGCGCACCCACGCCGCGCAGGGCTACAACCTCGGCAAAGTCCTCGACGGCTACCTGCCAGAGAAGATCCCGCACCCGGCCCCGTCCAAGGCCTCCCAGGGCCGCACAGAAACCCTCCCGGCCCTGGACGAGCAGCGCGCCCCCATCATCGCCGCCATCTATCAGATGCGCGCGGAAGAAAAACTCGGCGTACGCGGACACCGGCCATCCACGCGCGGCTGGCCGCCGACCCGGCCACCTACCCGCCCGCCGACCCCGAGACCGGGTGGACGCTCGGCGGCCTGTATTCGATCCTGGCCAACCCGAAATACACCGGGTACCAGGTGTTCGGCAGGACCCGCCGGGGCAAGGCTGTGCCGGACGGCCAGTGGTACTGGCCCGACCAGCGCACCCACCCTGCCATCGTCGACCGCGAGGTCTGGGAAGCCGCCCAGCAGGTCGGGGCCGAGCACCGCAGCTCCCGCGACGGCGCCCCCCACAACCCGGCCACCTGGCGGGCCTACCCGTTCCGGTCCCGCATCCGCTGCAAAATCTGCAAACGGCGCATGTGCGGCCTGACCAAAGTGCACGCACAGAACAAGACCCCCACCGAATACGCCTACTACGTGTGCCAGTACAACCCGCGGACCCCCAGCCACGTGGCCGCCGCCCCCGATCATCCCCGCACTGTGCAGGTCCGCGAAGACGTCTTGATGGCTGAGACGTTCCGCGGCCTGGCGGCGTATGCCCTGGCGCCCGGGCGGGAACGGCGCCTGGCCGAGCTCATCCCGCACACCGCCACCGCCCGGCAGCAGCAGCACGACCGGCAGGCCGCAGCCCTGGCCAAACGGCTCAAGCGGCTGACCGCCCGGCAAGACAACCTGATGCGCGAACTCAACGAGTCCTTCGACATGGCCGATGAGGCCGGGGAGGCCTACCGCCGCCGCATCCGCACCGACTACGCGAGCCTGCACGGCGAACGCAAGGACATCGAGACGCAGCTCACCGAACTGGCCGCCGATGCCACCCCGGCCCCCGCGCCGGATCTGGTCAGCCTGCTGCCCGAAGTCACCGCCGACCTGACCAGCCTGCAAACCGAACTATTCGAGGTCTTTGACATTCAGATCATCTGGAACGCGCCCATGCGGCAAGCCACCTTCCGCGCCACCATTACCGACACCACGCCCAGCATCGTGACCGCCCAGCATCGTGACCGCCCTGCTCACCCGCGCCGGCGACGACCCCGCCACCCAGGCAGCAGCCACGCCCACCACCAGCACAGACACCAGCCCCGCACCATTGCAGGGATCCATACACATCCCTATACTGCCCAAAACTCTGCCCATAAGCCGGGCTGCGCGGGCTGATGGGGCGGGGCGGCTGATGAGGCGGGGCGGGCTGATGGGGCAGGCCGGGCTGATGAGGCGGGGCGGGCTGATGGGGCAGGCCGGGCTGATGAGGCGGGGCGGGCTGATGGGGCAGGCCGGGCTGATGAGGCGGGGCGGCTGGTGAGGCGGGCGGGCTGATGGGGCGGGGCGGCTGATGGGGCGGGGCGGGCTGGTGAGGCGGGGCGGCTGACCTGTGCATGCAGAAGGGCCCGGCGCGGATCGCGCCGGGCCCTCTTAGTGCCGTGCCCTGCCTAGTGCTGGCGCTGCTCCCGGACGATCCGAACGCCTTCCGTGGTCTCGTCCGCGTCAATGCTGCCGGTCAGGCTGCCGTCCGGATTGGTGCGGTGGCCGTTACCCGGGCCAGCAGGCCGCCGGTTGGCGCCCATGTCCTCGGGCGTGCGCGGGCCGCCCTGCCCGCCTGCGCCGGGGGCGCCGGGGGTGGCTTGGGCGCCGGGGGTGGCTTGGGCGGCCGGGGCCGAGCCGGCCATCCGGGATGCGCTGGCAGGCCGCTCGCCGATGCCGGGGCCGCCCTGCGGGGCTGCGGAGGGCCGGGAACCTCGCGGCGCCTCATGAGCGCCACCGCGCGGAGCTTCGTGAGCGCCACGGCCGGGAACGGACGGCTGGCTGCCCAGGCCCGCGGGCGGCGCGGCCGCGGCCGCCGGGCGGGGCGGGGCGGCAGGCGGATTGTCGGTGCGCGCTCCGTTGCCCGGGCGTGCCGCGGTCTGGTTCCCGGGGATGACGCGCTGGCCGCCGGTCGCGGCGGCGTTACCCAGCGGCGTGCTCGAGCCGGCGTTACGCGCCTGAGCCGGGGCGCCCTTCGGGCCGGGCGAGTCGGCGCCGCTCTCGGCGGCCTTCTGCGCAATGGCGTTGGCGGCGTTCTGGTCCACCTCGTCCTCGAGCGAGAGGCGCGACGTCTCCGCCGCGACCAGGCCGGAAACGCCGTCCAGGATCTCGGTCAGGCGGCGGATCGTTTCGCCGTGCCGCGTGCTCAGCAGGTTCAGCCGGCGCTCGGCGCCATCGTGAATGGCGGTTGCCCGGGCCGTGGCCTCGTCCAGGGTCTGCTTGGCCTGCGCCTTGGCGCTCGACAGGACGCTGTCCGCCTTCTTGAGTGCGTCGCCGGTGGTGTGGTCGGCTTCCGCGCGGGCCGCGTTCCTGGTCTTGTCCGCATCGGCGCGCGCCGTGGAAATCGCGCGCTCCGCCTGCTCCTGGGCGGCGGTGAGCATGTGCTCGGCCTGATCCCGGGCTTCCTTCTTGGTCCGGTCGGCTTCCTGCTGCGCGTCGGACAGCTGCTTCTTGATGTCGTCGTCCGCGCGGGTCTTCTGCGCCCTGGCCTCGTCGTCGGCGAGCTTCAGGATCTGGGAGATCCGCTCGCTGACCTCCTCGTGGGCCGGCCTGTTGCCCAGTGCCTGCTGGCGGAGTGCCTTGACCTCCTGGCGCAGCTGCTCGCTGTCGTCCAGAGAACGGCCGAGCCGCTCCTCTAGCTCGCGAACCTGGCTGCGGCAGCGAGCGACGAACTCGTCCACCTGCCTCCGGCTGTAACCACGCAGTTGCACCTCGAATGCGTCTTCTTGGGAGGCGAGATTGGGAAGGAGATCGCTATTTTCGTTCATGGCTTCACGAAGACCTTATATCCGGGAGCGTGCTGGAAAATAATCTTGTAGGCACGTTATCGCGGGCCAGCTCATCAGGCGCGGGATAGTAACGGGAACCTTGTGCGGTGTACTGAGATCGATACCTGCACGACTCTTGTCCCGAACGACCCTTCTGCGCAACCGAAACGTCAGAGTGCCCCGTTATGCACCGAGTTGCGCGCCCGGAAAGGGACCAATCATCGACGCTAAGCTATCAAGTAGTCGCTTAAAGTGTCCGGTCGGCGCATCCCGCTCAGGCCGGCCGGTCATGCTGAGTGACCGGCACGCGGGACCGGCCCGGCCGGTGGGCGAGCGCCCCTTGCCCGTGCATGCACAATAGGGAACGAGAAGTCCTGTATGTGGTTCTCTACCTGATCGCTGGGCGAAATAGGGGTCATTTCGTGGAATTGCGGCCTCTGGTCTGGGTAAAACCACACCGGAGGGTGATCCCAGAATGGCCCTGATGGGTCATGCGGACGGGCCGCGACACGGCGTAGCCTGGCAGGCGTAGAGGCAATGCGTCAGCGGCGACGGAGGTGAACGCGGTGCCAGACTACGTTGATCTTCGTGTTCACGACCGGGTCGCACTTGACGAGATCGAGCTCTACGCCGAGGTCCTGGGTGCGGTGGCCGCCAGCGATGGCCCGCTGACCAACGAGGAACTGGACGAGGTGCTCGGCGTGCGCCCGGCGGCCAAGGTTCTCGGCCGGATCGCCTGAGGGCCAGCGCTCCGCCCGCGGCCTCGCCGCCGGGTGCGGTCAGCCTGTGCCGTACATGACGTCGGTGACGGCGCGGGTGAAGCCCAGTGCCTCATACATCCGGACCGCAGCGCGATTGGTCTCATCGACGTAGAGAATCACCTGGGTCAGGCTCCGGTTGTCCCGCAGATAGCGCAGCCCCGCCACGGTCAGCGCGCGGCCGAGGCCACCCCCGTGGGCGGCGGGGTCGACGCCGACGACGTACACCTCACCGGTCGTGCCGTCGTGCACCTTGGTCCAGTGGAAACCGACGAGCCGGCCGTCCCGCTCGGCCAGGAAGAACCCCGCCGGATCGAACCAGTCTTCCTGCTCGCGCACGCTAAGGTCCGCGCGTGTCCAGGCACCCTGCTCAGGGTGATGGGCGAACGCCAGCGCGTTGAACCGCAGCCAGCGGTCCTCGTCCTGGCCGGGCACGAACGTGCGGAGCCGGATGTCCGTCGGCACCGGCACGTCCGGCAGCGGATCCCGCAGCGATCGCCTCATCTGCCACAGGGCGCGGACCCGCCGCAGCCCGGTGGCCCTGGCCAGGGCCACCGCGGAGGGGAGATCGCCATGGGCCCACACGCGCAGCGGCCGCTCCCCGGCCGCGGCCGCGAGCGCGTTCACGAGGGCCCGGCCGGCTCCGTGCCGGCGGTAGCCGGGATCGACCACCAGCTCGCCGCTAGCGGCATCGGGATCGTCCCGGTCCAGGTGGGCGTAGCCAGCGACGCGTCCCTCCGGCCCCGCCGCCGCTGCGATCAGGTCCAGGCCGGCCGTACCGCCGTAACGGACGTGCAGCATGACGTGCTCGGACAGCGGCGCCACCCCGTCGGCGGCGGTCGCCGCGCCGGTCAGCCGGAGTACCTGCTCCCACTGCGCCGGGCTCAGCGGGCCGGAAGAGACGCGCGCAACGACCTGGCCGCCGTGCGGTGGACGTGACGCCGGGGCCTCAGCCGCCGGTGACGGCCCGGGAGCTGCGGCCGGCGTCGAATCCGGCCACGTCGCTGAGGTCGGCGTCGTCGTCGGGTCCGGAGTCGTGTTCATCGTCTCCCGCGCGCTGGTCGTCCCGCTGGTCATCGCTGACACCCTTGAAAGGCACGAAGCGGTAGCCGACATTCCGCACGGTGCCGATCAGCGCCTCATGCTCGGTGCCGAGCTTGGCCCGCAGCCGCCGGACGTGCACATCCACCGTCCGGGTGCCGCCGAAGTAGTCGTACCCCCAGACCTCCTGGAGCAGGTGGGCCCGGGTGAAGACCCGCCCCGGATGCTGGGCGAGGAACTTCAGCAGCTCGAACTCCTTGAACGTAAGGTCGAGCGCCCGCCCGCGCAGCCGCGCGGAGTAGGTGGCCTCATCGATGGTGAGATCACCCGACCTGATCTCGTCGGGCGCGTCCGCGGCCGCAGTGCGGGCCCGGCGCCCCAGCGCCAGCCGCAGCCGCGCCTCCACCTCGGCCGGTCCCGCCGTGTTCAAGATCACGTCGTCGGTACCCCAGTCGGCGCTCACCGCCGCGAGGCCACCTTCGGTGACGATGATGAGCAGCGGGCAGTCCAGCCCGGTGGTCAGCAGCAGCTTGCAGACGCTCTTACCATGGGCCAGGTCGCGGCGCGCGTCGACCAGGACCACTTCCCCCGGAGGAGCGTCGATCAGGGCCGAGGCTTCCGGCGGCATGACGCGGACCGAGTGCAGCAGCAAGCCAAGGGCGGGCAGCACTTCCGTGGACGGTTCCAGCGTCCCGGTCAGCAGGAGCAGATCGCTCAAGCGGTTCCACCTCCACTTCGCGGCGCCCAGCGCACGGGCACTAGCCTGTCAAAACACAGAGGGACCCGGGGGCAGCGTCGCCCGGATCCCATTGTGAGTAAGGATAGCCGATATGGCCATGGTGACCATTCGCTACTGGGCGGCGGCGAAGGATGCCGCGGGCGTTGCCGCCGAATCGATCGAGGCCGGGACGCTCGCGGACGCGCTGTCCGCGGCCCTGGCCAGCCGGGGCCGCGAGCGGGGCGACCGCCTGCGCGGCGTGCTGGCCAGGTCGTCGTTCCTCATCGATGGCCAGCCCGCCGGGGTCCGGCCGCACCAGGAAATCCGGCTGCCGGAGACGGCGGTGATCGAGGTGCTGCCGCCGTTCGCCGGCGGGTAGCGGCCACGCCCGGCGGGAGTGGCGGCCCAGCCGCCGACCGCGTCGGCCCGCGCCGTGGCGAGCCGCGTGGAATGCGCGGTTTACCCAGGCCCGCGCCGGTAACCTCCCCTACCAATGCGCAAGCTCCTGATTGCCGTGATCATCCTGGCCGGTCTGCTGGTGGCTGCGGACCGGGTCGGCGCGGTCGTCGCCAGCCACGAGATCGCCAGCGAGGTCCAGACCGCGTACAACCTGCCGTCGAAGCCCTCGGTCACCGTGCGCGGGTTTCCGTTCCTGACCCAGGTGGCCTCCGGCGATTACTATAAGATCGACGTCTCGATGCCGTCGCTGAGCGCCAACGGCGTGCAGGTCAACGCGCTGACGGCCCGGCTGACGGGGGTCAGGGCCCCGCTCAGCGCGCTGCTCGGCCATGGCTCGTCCAGCATCACCGCGGCCCAGGTGTCCGGCAGCGGCACGGTGCCGTTCACGTCCGTGCGCAGCCGCCTGCCCCGCGGGGTGCAGCTCAGCCAGGACGGCGGGGCGGTGCGGCTCTCGGGAACGGTGAGCTACCTCGGTGTGACCGTGCCCGTATCCGCCGACGCGGTGCTGTCGGGGACCGGGACCGGGATCGTCGTGACCCCGACGCGGGTCTCCGTGGCGTCCGGCAGCAGCGCGCTGTCCAGCGCGATCGCCGGGCAGTTCCGCTTCGTCGTCCCGGTCACCGGCCTGCCGCTGCACCTGGCGGTCAGATCCGTCAGCGTCGTCCCGGGCGGGGTCCGGGTCAGCGTTTCCGCGGCGAACGTGGCCTTCACCAGCCGGACGTCATCAACGTAGCCGTGACCAGCCGGGCATGATCCGGGTCACCTCACTCTCGCCGGGGATGCCCGGGCTCTCGGCGGGAACGCCCAGGCCAGGCGGATGCCAGCGGCGCCGTTAAGAAAATTGCCGGCGTGTCGTGAACCGATCCGGGCCAGGAGGCGTAGTTCATAGCGTGGCAGGCTCGGGATCCACCGCCCAGCCGGGCGCGGTAGCCGATGAGGCATACATTCGGGCGCTCTACGCCGAACATGGCGGCGCTCTCCTCCGCTATGCGCTTCACCTCACCGGGGGTGACCGGCAGCGAGCGGAGGATCTGGTGCAGGAAACGGTGGTGCGTGCCTGGCGGCACCCGGAGGCGCTGGCCGACCGGCCGGCCCGGCCCTGGCTGTTCGCGGTCGCACGGAACCTCGCCGTCGACGCGTACCGGGCCAGGCAGTCACGGCCGCCCGAGGTCGGGCAGGCCGCGCTCGAGCTGGTGCCAGCCGCCGACGACGCCGACCGGGCGCTGGAATCGTGGGCGGTCGCGGACGCGCTGGCCGCGCTGCGGCCGGACCATCGGCGCGTGATCATCGAGACTTATTACCGTGGCTGCTCCGTCGCCGAGGCGGCGGCCACCCTCGGGATTCCCTCCGGCACGGTGAAGTCCCGCACCTTCTACGCGCTCAAGGCGCTGAAGCTGGCCCTGGAGGAGAGAGGACTGGCGCCATGACGCCGGCATGGGATTGCACAGACACCCGGCAGTCGCTCGGGGTCTACGTGCTCGGCGCGATCGATCCGGGCGAACGGTCCCAGGTGGACCGGCACATCACGGGGTGCCGTGAGTGCCGTGACGAGCTAGCCGGCCTGGCGGGTCTGCCGGCTCTGCTGTCCCGCGTCAGCGCGGACGAGGTCGGCCGCATTTCGGGTGAGGACGCCGAGCCGGATCCCGCCGGTGCGGCACCGCCCGAGGACTTCGTCGAGTCCGTGCTGAGCCTGACCGCCGCCCGGCGCCGCCGGAACCGGCGATGGCAGGCGGTGGCGGCCGCCGCCGCGGTGGTGATCGCCGCGGCCGGAGCCGTGGCCGGGTTCCGCCTCTCGTCCAGTCCCGCACCGGCCAGCCAGTCCGCCTCCGCCACCACGCCCCCCGCGAGCTGGCAGACGGCCCGGACCACCAGTGCGCTGAGCGGCATCACGGCGACGGTCCGTTACAACAAGGAGCCGTGGGGCACGGCGATGGACATCCAGGTCACGGGGGTACCCATCGGGACGACGTGCCAGCTGTGGGTCACCGACGGGCAGGGCGTGCACCTGGCCGCGGCCGCCTGGACGGTGGCCAGCGACGCCGCCACCGCCTGGTACCCGGGCTCGTCGTGGGTGGCGGCCTCGCAGGTGCAGGGCTTCGACGTGACGGCCGGCAACCGGCAGCTCGCCACCTTCGTCCCGCGCTGAGCCGCGGCGGGCCAGGCCGCGGAATGCCAGCGGCCGTCCCGCGCCTTAAGGGAGTATGACCGCAGGAGCGATAACGCTGGTCGCGATGCTGGCCGTGCTGACCCCGCTCGGCGCGGCCTGGCGCCGGCGGCAGGGAAAGCTTCGCGTCGCCGGAACCGGCGGCCCGGTTCCCGATGTGGCCGGGCCTGCCGGTCCCGCCAGTCCCGCGGCCGGTGACGTCCTGATTGCGGCGGACCTGCGGCACGATCTCGGCGAGCGGGCGACCCTGGTCCAGTTCTCCAGCGCCTTCTGCGCGCCGTGCCGCGCCACCCGGCAGGTTCTCGGCGAGGTCGCCGGGATGGTGGACGGCGTGCACCATGTGGAGATCGACGCGGAGTCGCGGCTGGACCTGGTACGCCGGCTGAACATCTTCGCCACGCCCACCGTTCTCGTGCTGGGCCCGGACGGGGCGATCGCGCGTAAGGCGAGCGGCCAGCCGCGCAAGGCGGACGTCATCGCCGCGATCGGCCAGCTGGCCGGCGGTCAGCGGGCGTGACAGCCGCGCTGACCCCGCATACCATCGTCTACGTGCTTTCCGGGACAGTGCAGCGGCTGACGAAGCGGCGCGCGGTGGATTTCTGCCGCGTGGCAACCGCGCTGTGTCGGCCGTCTCCCCGTTAGCAGCCCGCAGCCGAGGCGGCGGCCGGCCCGTCGCGACGGCCTCTCACCGGGCTACTGACTCCGCAGCGCTGCTGGCCAGCGGCCACCCAGGCAGACGTGTGCCTGCACCGGGCCGTGGCCTGCCGTGACGCCGCACGGGAACGCTTGTCCGCATCACAAGGAGCACAACCATGGACATCGACGCCAGAGGGCCCAGATTCGGCGCGATCATCACGACCGTCGTGCTCGCCCTCGCCCTGGCGGCCACCAGCGTCTGGTTGCTGCTCGCCCAGACGCTGGTGTTCGCGGTCGGCGCGATCGCCGGGATGCGGTACGCGCCCTACGGGCTGGTTTACCGTTTCCTGGTGCGGCCCCGCCTGGGACCGCCGGTGCGTTTCGAGCCCGCGGCGCCCCCGCGGTTCGCGCAGGCCGTGGGCCTGGTCATCGCCGCGATCGGTGTGATCGGGTACGCGGCCGGCGTTACCGCCGTCGGGATCGCCTGCACTGCCCTGGCCCTGGCGGCCGCGTTCCTCAACGCGGCGTTCGACTTCTGCCTGGGCTGCCACATGTATCTGTTCATTCGCCGGATCCGGCCGTCGCACCCAAGCGCCGAAGCCTGATCCAGACCTGGAGGTTTTTACGTTATGAGCCGCTCCGAAGCCCTCGTGGACGCAGAGTGGGTGGAGGCGCACGCCGGTGATCCCGGTGTTGTCCTCGTCGAGGTTGACGAGGACACCAGCGCCTACGACAAGGGGCACATCCCCAACGCCATCAAGATCGACTGGAAGAAGGACCTGCAGGACCCGGTCCGCCGGGACTTCGTGGACCGGGTCGGCTTCGAGAAGCTGATGTCGGCGCGCGGCATCTCCAACGACGACACGGTCGTGCTGTACGGCGGGAACAACAACTGGTTCGCCGCCTACGCCTTCTGGTACTTCAAGCTGTACGGCCACCACAACGTCAAGCTCCTCGACGGCGGCCGCAAGAAGTGGGAGCTGGACTCGCGCGAGCTGACCACCGACGTGCCCCAGCGCCCCGCCACCTCGTACCAGGCGTCCGAGCAGGATGCCACGCTGCGGGCCAAGCGGGATGAGGTGCTCGACGCGATCGGCAAGCGCAACCTGGTCGATGTCCGCTCGCCGGACGAGTTCACCGGGCGGCTGCTCGCCCCGGCGCATCTGCCGCAGGAGCAGGCCCAGCGCGGCGGCCACATCCCGACCGCGCGCAACGTGCCCTGGTCCAAGGCCGCCAACGAGGACGGCACGTTCCGCTCCGACGACGAGCTGCGCGCGCTGTACGCCGACGAGGCCGGGCTGGACTTCGGCAAGGACACCATCGCCTACTGCCGCATCGGCGAGCGTTCCGCGCACACCTGGTTCGTCCTGTACGAGCTGCTGGAGCGGCCGAACGTGAAGAACTACGACGGATCATGGACCGAATACGGGTCGCTGGTAGGCGTCCCGATCGAGCTGGGAGATGCACGATGACCGAGGCGAACCAGACTGCGGACGGCTGCGGCGCGCCCGCGGGCGGTGTGCCGGTGGCCACCGCGGCCAACGCGGGCGACCAGGCCGTGGTGGAGGGGCGCGTCGTGCGCGGCGACGCCCCGGTATCGACCGGGTACGCCCGGCTGCTCGGCACCGGCGACGAGTTCGTCGCCGAGGTGCCGCTCGGCGAGGACGGCGGTTTCCGCTTCTTCGCCGCCCCCGGGACGTGGAAGCTGCGCGTTCTCGCCCCGGGCGGGGCCCGCGCCGACCGCAGTGTGTCGGCCGAATACGGCAAGGTCACCAAGGTTGAGGTGACGGTCTGAGCCGCTAGGCCGCCGCAGCGGAATCTGGCCCCGCCACCGTGATGTCGATCATGGTGGCGGGGTTTTCCGTTTCCCGGGGCTTTCCTGGCGAATTGAAATGAGCCACGGGTATTGAACGCATGGACCGGGCGAAATGGCACCATCAGGTCGTCCGTCGGCCAAAAAGGCAAACGGGAGGTTAAGGGCCGGGGAACGGCGGTTGCCTTACCGGGCGTGCCGATACCGGGAACGCCGATGGTGAATAGCGGCATTAACGGCCGGCGGTGACGTTAGTCCCTGTCCCGCATTTCCGTCGGCTTGTACCTTGCCCCATGGTGCCGAATATCACGGAAATCGTGATAGCCGGCCGGGGGGATGGCATCGCCGGAGGCGGCGGGATACCTAGCGCCTCGCCCTGGCGCGCTCAGGTGCGCGGAACCGGCCCACGGTACGGTCATCCACGTCAGGCCGGGGCCGCGCCCGGAACAGCTGGGCAATCGCAAGGTGAAGTTCATGCTTCGTTTGCCTGCTTTTAACTTTCTCGGCATTACCGTAGGCCCGACATTACGGAACAGAGCGGGATGCCGGGGGCCTGAGGTGGCGGACGAGATATTCGGGTCGACCACTACCATCGTCTCCGATCGGGCCGGAAACCGGCTCCACGTCAGCACGACAATCCTCGTGGCCACGCACGGCAGGTAAGCAGCCGTCCTTGTGGCCACCCTTGGCAGGGTAACTATAGAGGGGTATCTGATATGCAACGTGTGCGGATCCAGGGGGGCGCGACGGCAGGGGTCGCCCTTGTCGCGGCGGCTTTGTCCCTCGCCGCCTGCAGTTCATCGGGCAGTGGCGGCTCGTCGTCGAGCACCAGCCCGTCCGCGTCGAGCAGCAGCGCTGCCGCCAAGCTCTCTGGCACGCTCAACGCGAGCGGGTCGACGTTCCAGACGACGTTCCAGCAGACGGCCATCCAGAGCTTCAAGTCGATCCAGCCCGGCCTGACCGTCAACTACGGCGGCGGCGGCTCGGGCAAGGGGCGGACGGACCTGGCCTCGGGGGTCGTCAACTTCGCGGGCTCGGACTCGCCGATCCCCTCCTCGCAGGCGTCGCTGTTCGCGGGCAAGACCATCCTGTACTTCCCGGTCGTCATCGGGCCGATCACGGTCTCGTACAACCTGTCGGGCGTCAGCAACCTGAAGCTGGACGGGCCGGTCATCGCGCAGCTCTTCGATGGCTCGATCACCTCGTGGAACAACTCCGCGATCAAGGCGCTCAACCCCGGGGTCACGCTGCCCAGCACGGCCGTCACCATCGCCCACCGCTCGGACTCCTCGGGCACCACGCAGAACTTTTCGGAGTTCCTGGTGAAGTCCGCGCCGGGCGTGTGGAAGCTAGGCACCAGCTCGACGATCAACTGGCCCGCCTCCAGCCGCGGCGGCAACGGCAACGGCGGTGTGGCGTCCATCATCAAGAGCACTCCCGGGGCCATCGGCTACGTGGACTTCGCCGACGCCAAGGCGTCCGGGCTGGTCTTCGCGTCGGTCAAGAACCAGGCTGGCGACTACGTCGCGCCCTCGACGTCGGCCGCCTCCGCCGCCGCCAGCCAGGCCACCGTCAAGCCCGACCTGACGTTCAGCGCGATCTGGGCGCCCGGCGCGAGCTCGTACCCGATCACCTACCAGTCGTGGGACCTGGTCAACGAGGCTCAGTCCAGCTCGACGACGGCGGCGAACCTCAAGGGGTACATCGGCTACCTGCTCGGCGACGGCCAGAAGCTGCTCCCCGAGCTGAACTACGCGCCGCTGCCCTCCAACATCGACCAGATGGCGGTGGCGCAGCTCAGCAAGATCGGCTCGTCGTCGGCGGCCCCGGCCCCGAGCTCGTCCTGAGCACGGTAACGCAGGCTCAACGGAGCGGTTTGTAGACACATGAGTACAGCCACGCAGGAGCATCAGGCCGTACCCGCCAGCGCCCTGACGGAGAAGCGGCCGCTCGGCGACCGCGCCTTCCAGATCCTCGCGCTGGCGGCCGGCCTGCTGGTCCTGGTGATCCTGGTCCTGATTGCCGTCTCGACCAGTCAGCAGGCGTCGTCGTGGTTCAGCACCGAGGGCCTGAAGATCTTCTCGAAGACCTGGAACCCCTCGGCCAACCAGTTCGGTGCGCTGCCCTTCATTTACGGCACGGTCATCACGGGGGTGATCGCCCTCGTGCTGGCCGTGCCGGTCAGCGTGGGCATCGCCCTGCTGCTGACCGAGGTCGTGCCGCGGCGGTGGGCGCAGCCGATCGTGTACGTGATCGACCTGCTGGCGGTGGTCCCGTCGGTGGTCTGGGGCCTCTGGGGCATCCTGGTGTTCGCGCCCTGGATCGGCCGCATCTACACCTCGATAGCCGGGGGCGTCAACGGCACCCCGGTGCTCGGCCCCCTGTTCGGGCAGCCCACCAGCGGGGCGTCGTTCTTCACCGCCGGCATCATCCTGGCCTTCATGATCACGCCGATCGTGACGTCGTTGTCGCGCGAGGTCATCGCGACGGTGCCGGCGATCGACCGGGAGGGCGCGTACGCGCTGGGCGCCACCCGCCTGGAGATGATCCGCGGCGCCGTCTGGCCGCACAGCCAGGGCGGGGTCGTCGGGGCGGTGCTGCTCGGACTGGGCCGGGCGATGGGTGAGACGATCGCGGCCGCGCTCGTGATCGGCGCGTCGCCCACGATCACGTCGCACCTGTTCGCCCCCGGCTACAGCATGCCCTCGGTCATCGCGAACGAGTTCGGCGAGGCCACCGGCGTGTACCGGGCCGGGCTGATCGGGCTCGGCGTGCTGCTGTTCGTCATCACGATCATCATCAACATCATTGCCCGCGGAGTCGTGGAGCGCTCCGCCCGGCGGAAGCGTGGTGCCTGATGGCCGTTACCACCGCCCACCCGCAGGCCGACCTGGGGGAGCCCGCGGGCTGGCGCCGTACCAAGAACCGCATCGCGACGTGGCTGATGGTGCTCTCGTTCGTGCTCGTGATCATCCCGCTCGGGTTCGTCCTGTTCACGGTGATCGCCAAGGGTGCTTCGGTTATCAGCTGGTCGTTCCTGACCAGCCCGATCCCGCCCCAGGTGCTGCCCGCGAACGTGGGCGGCATCGGGCCGGCGATCGTCGGCACGATCGAGATCACCGCCCTGGCCACGGTGATAGCCGTGCCGCTCGGCGTGCTCGGTGCGGTCTACCTGAACGAGTACGGCGGCACGAACTGGCTGGCCCGGCTCATCGGGTTCATGTCCGACGTGATGACGGGTGTGCCGTCGATCGTGATGGGCCTGTTCATCTTCTCGATCTGGGTACTGCACTTCGGCTTCTCGGGCCTGGCCGGCGCCTTGGCCCTGGCCTGCCTGATGCTGCCGGTCGTGATCCGCTCCACCGACGAGATGCTGAAGCTCGTGCCGGACGCGCTGCGCGAGGGGAGCTACGCCCTCGGCGCCACCAGGTCCCGCGTGACGCTCACGGTCGTGCTGCCGGCCGCCCTGGGCGGCATCGTCAGCGGTGCCCTGCTCGCCGTTGCCCGGGCCGCGGGTGAGACGGCGCCCCTGCTGTTCACGATCCTCACGGTGTCCACCGTGAACACCAACGTGTTCAGCGGCGCGAATACCTCGCTGCCTTCGCAGATCTTCGTGAACGCGAACTCGTCGTTTGTCGGCGCCCAGGGCCGCGGCTGGGGCGCGGCGCTCACGCTGATCGCGATCGCGTTCATCCTCATGATCGTCGCCCGTCTCGTCACCGCACGATTCGCCAGATACGCGCGCTAGGAAGGTCATGGAAGACTCTGAGCAGAAAATCGTTACCAACCTTCCGCAGCCCGAGGTGGTGGCCCAGCCGCAGGCAGGCATGGCCGCGACGGGAGAAGTTATCTTCGATGTGCGGAACGTCTCGATTTGGTACAGCGCCTTCAAGGCCGTCACGGACGTCTCGATGTCCATCCACGAGCACGAGATCACGGCCTTCATCGGCTCGTCGGGAAGCGGCAAGACGACGGTGCTGCGGGCGTTCAACCGGATGAACGACCTCGTGCCGGGGGCCCGGGTAGAAGGTGACATGTCCTACCGCGGCGCGTCGCTGTACGGCAAGGACGTCTCCCCGATCGCCGTGCGCCGGCGCATCGGCATGGTCTTCCAGAAGCCGAACCCGTTCCCGAAGTCGATCTATGACAACGTCGCGTACGGGCCGCGCATCAACGGCGAGCACAACAAGGCCAAGCTGAACGAGATCGTCGAGCGCTCGCTACGACAGGCCGCGCTGTGGGATGAGGTCAAGAACCGCCTCAACACGTCGGGCCTGAGCCTGTCCGGCGGCCAGGCGCAGCGGCTGTGCATCGCGCGCACGATCGCGGTCGAGCCGGACGTTGTCCTGATGGACGAGCCCGCCTCCGCGCTCGACCCGATCGCGACCAGCGCCATCGAGGACCTGATGCGCGAGCTCAAGTCGCGCTACACCATCGTCATCGTCACGCACAACATGCAGCAGGCTACCCGGGTCAGCGACCGCACGGCCGTCTTCTCCGTGCTCGTCAACGAGAAGAGCGACACCCGCACGGGCGTGCTCGTCGAGTACGGCCGGACCCAGCAGATCTTTGAGGACCCGCACGACTCGCGCACCAAGGCCTACGTCACGGGGCGGATGGGCTGATCGGGCCGCGCGGCCCCGTACGCCGTGCGGCACCTGCGGAAACGTGAACAGAGCCCCCAGTCCTGCCGTCCGGCGGGGCACATATCAAAGAGAGTTAACCGTGAAGATCACGTTCCGCGGCTGGAGTGCCGGGACGTCGCCCAGGAGGCTCTGATCATGGTCGAGCATCGACAGGAATTCCAGCATGAGCTGGAGGCTATCGAAGCCAAGGTCATCGAACTGTTCGCTATGGTCGCCGAGGACCTGGCCAAGGCGACCGATGCGCTGCTGACCGGCAACAACGAAGTAGTCAAGGAGCTGGCCGAACGCGAGCGGGTGATCAACGCCCTCTACCCGGAGATCGAGGAACTGGTCAACCGGACCATCCTGCTGCAGGCGCCGGTCGCTTCCGACCTGCGCTTCCTGCTGTCCGTGCTGCGCATCGCGCCCGAGCTGGAGCGCTCACACGACCTGGTCGAGCACATCGCCCGCCGCGCCGACCACATCCTGGCGGACGATCTCTCGCCACGCAGCCGGGGGCTGGTCGAGCGCATGGGGAGTGTCGTGTCCGACATGTGGCGCCAGGCATCGGACGCCTGGTACCGGCGGGACAGTACCGTCGCGGCCGTCCTCGCCGAACGTGATGAGGAGATGGACGATCTGCACGCGAGCCTGATCGCCGAGCTCGCGGCCGGCGAAATGGCGTTGCCGGTGACGATGGAGATGACGCTGGTCGCGCGCTTCTACGAGCGCCTCGGCGACCATGCCGTCAATGTCTCCCGGCGGGTGATCTACCTGGCCGGAACCCTGCCTCCCGAATAGGCGGAACGCGTTGTGACCCGCGGCCACGCCCCGATCAGCCATGACGGCGACGCGAAATTCGCATGCCACGCACTACGTACGTTTCTTACCCAAAAATCCGGACTAGTTCACCGACGTGTCACTTGCTGGCCGCCATTACGCAGTTCGGCGTTCAGCACCGTTTCACTCCCGCTGTCTATCAATGGAACGGGTCGCGGTGGGTGTTATCCGGTAGTGGCCCATCCCTCGCCGTTACTTCGACAGCCCGATACCAAGTGAGGGCACAACAGAGTGGTTTTCGCAGAGTCGGCTGATCTCCCTCCCGGGAAGGTGTTTCTGGACAGGGGACGCCTGGTTTCGTTGATCACGTCGCTCAGCCCCGCTGTCTCGCGGCCGGGCACGAAGATCACCCCGCCGGGGCGCGGCGAAAACGTGGGTGACACATTCCGGTTCACCGGCTCCCGGCGCAATGCAGAATGACTGCCGGGATTGAAGGCAGGGGTGGGACAGCGGCCATGGGCGACGCCGCGCGCACCGACCACGGGGGAGCGGGCGGGGACGGCGCCGGTAACGGCGGATCGGCCGCCGGTGTCCTGGCGGACCGGATGGCGGCGGCACTCGTTCATCGTGAGCCCGGCTGGAAGCTGCCCCGGCGCAGCGCACTGGCCCGCCGGTTCAACGTGAGCCTGGCCGAAATCGACGTCGCCGTCGACGAGCTGTCCCGGCGCTCGCTGCTGCGCAAACTGCCGGACGGCCAGTTGTACCGGGCCAGCCCGGCCGAGTACCGGATACCGATCGAAGGGCTGGCCGGGCTCAGCACGACCGTCGACCCGATGGGCAGCGCGATCGTCTGCCAGGCCAAGCACGTATCGCGGCGCCCGGCGCCGCAGGACATCTGCTGGGCCCTGGGCCTCGCGGCCGGCGCGCAGGTCCAGGTCGTCCGCTGCCTGTGGACCTCAGGCGGGTCCCCGGTCGCCATGTCCACCGCCTACCTGCCGCGGTCCGCCGGCGCTCGCCAGCCGGCCGGGGCCCGGGTGAGCGCGCCGCAGGACGCCGGCGGCGAATCCGGCTGGCGGCCCGCCTTCGACGAGGTGCTGTCCGCCCCGCCCGCAGAGTCCGAACAGTTCGCCGAGCGCGCCGAGTCAGCTGGCCCCGCTGGCCCCACCGAGAGCGCCGGTACCGCCGAGGGTGCCGGCCCTGCCGGGCGCGCCGGGCCTGCCGGGCGCGCCGGGCCTGCCGGGCGCGCCGGGAAGGGCCCGGCTGAGGCGGATACCACGGTCGCCGCGGGACGCCCGGCCGCGCTGAACGTGGAGCTGTCCCCGCCGCAGCCGTCGATCGCCCGGGGCCTGCACCTGGCTCCGGGCCAGCCGGCGATCACGGTGACCATCCGGTTCGATCGGGCGTCGGTCCCGGTCGCGCTGACCGTGGTTATGCTGCGGCCCGATTTCTTCAAGGTCTCGGTCGAAACGGCGGCCCCGCCGGACAGCCGGTAAGGCCGCGGCCGCCACTTCCGGCACGCTTGTCCCGGTTGCACCGGGTCTGTGGACACGCGCCATCACTTACTGCGAACCTAATGCCGATGCCAGCCGAGCCGGTATCAGCGGCGGAGCACGCGCCACGGCGTGCGCGCTACGTGATACCCAGGGATACGCCGCACCGTGGCGAGTTCCTTGCTGCGATCGGCGTGGCGCTGGTGATTCTGCACGTGATCTTCGCCCAGCTCACACTGGTCCTGGCGCTTATCTTCCTGGGTGTCACCAAGGTCAGCAGGTGGCGCCCGGCGTGGCTGGCGGTACCGGCCGTTGCGGGGCTGGTGTGGACGCTGGCCATCGGGCCGGCCGCGGCCGTGGCCGGGTTCACCGCAGGCCCGGCTCAGGTCGTCTCCTATCTGGGCGGTGTCGCCGGCCATTCCGGCCGGCTGCTGCACCTCGGCGTCGCGTACGCGGGCATGGGCCATTGGCTGCCCCGGCAGCTTCCGATCGCGCTGATGGCCGGGGCCGCGGAAGCCGCGCTCGCCGCCTGGCTCGACTGGCTGCACACCGACGAGTGGGAGATACGGGCCCCGCGCCCGGGGCTGCTCGTCGCGGTCCGCCGCGCCGTGGTCATCCGGTCCATGCGATCCGGTGGGGTCGTCACGCGGGATGGGGCCTGCCTGGGGATAGATGACCTTTCCGGCGGCCGGGCCGCCCTGTCGTGGTCCGAGATAGCCGGCGGCGTCCTGGTCGCGGGCGCGGCCCGGTCCGGCACCACGACCACCAGCCTTCAGCTCGTGCACGCCGCGGTCCGGCTGCGGAAGCCGGTCATCGTCGTCAACCTCGCGAGCGGCACCGATCTGGCCGGGCCGCTGGCCGCGGTCAGTGCCATGGCCGGTGCGCCGTTCTATGAGTTCAGCGCCGCCGGGCCAGCCTCGTACGAGCCGTTCCGCTTCGGCCTCCCGGCGCGCCGGGCCGCGCTTGTCACGGCCATGCTCAACTGGTCCGGCACGGTGGATCACTACCGGCGTAGTTTCGAGGCCTACCTGACCGACGTGTTCGAGCTGATCGAAGCGGCGCCGGCCGACCCGCGCATTCCCGTCCTCGACGACGTCGCGCACCTGCTCGACCCGCTCGCGCTGGACGCGCGCATGGAACAGGTCTCTGTCCATCACGCGCGGTACGCGCACATTGCCGAACGGATCCGGGCCTCGGCCAGCCAGGCGCGCGCGGATCCCGCCCTGCTGATGACCGCGGCCAGCCAGCTGGCCCAGCTACGGGATACGCCGATTGGCCGCCGGCTCCGCCCGGCCGGCGCGACGGGCCGCCCGCATATCGACATCGGCCGCATCGTCCGCGAGCGCGCCGTCGTCCTGTTCTCGCTCGGCCCCGCGGGTCACGCGGGCGCCGCGGCCCGCCTCGCGTGGCTGGTGGGCCAGGACATCCTCGCCGCGGATGAGGACCTGTCCGACATCGGCATCGACGGCGACGGCATCGCGTGGTTCGACCATTGCGAGGGCCTCCCGCAGCCGATGCTCAAGGATCTGATCAGCCGCGGCGCCGACGCCGGGCTGCCCGTGCTGCTGACCACCACGTCGGCGCGGGCCGGCGCGGGCCTGACCGGTCTGGTGAACGCACTGATCATCCACCGGATGCCCGACGCGATCAGCGCCGATCACTTCGCCAGCCACACCGGCGAGCAGCTGATACCGGAGCGCTGGACCAGCCCGCTGGCCGCCGCGCCACCCGGCCGCGGGGCGGGCCAGGCGGCCGCAGCACGTCCCGCGGGTGGCTCCAGCAAACAGACGGCCACCGCGACCACGACGGCCGCCCCGGCCACACCCTCGTTCGACCGGAGGCCCAGGGTGCCCGCAGCCCGCCTGCAGCAACTGGGCCGCGGCGAGTTCGTGCTGGCGGCCAGGCAGCCGGGCGAGCGGCTGGTGGCCGCGGCGCGGACGGTCCCGGTCAGCATCCCCGAGCCGAGAGCCCGGGCCGCTGCCGCCGCCGGTCCGCCCGTGCCGGTGACCCCGGCGGGCGTCGCGGAGGAAGCGAGATGACGGTGGCGGGGCCAGCCGGTCAGCACGCTCCGGCGCTGCGGCCCGACCGCGTGTATCTCGGCTGGCAGTACGCGCTCATCCACCCGGACCCGGGACCGTCGCCGCGACGGCCGACGCCGCCGGCGCGCGAACAGCTCAACCCGGGATGGCTGTCGGCTCAGCGCCGGGAACAGCACCGGCTGGACCGCCCGCTGAAAGCCGCGTTCGTCACGGCCCTGGCGCTGGCGGCCGGGCTCATCGCGCTCGGCGTCCTGGGGCTGGTCAATCCGTCGCTGTCCGGGCTGGGCGCCGCCCTTGGCCTGGCCGGCGCCGCCCTCGCCGACCGTGAGATCCGGCGCAGCGAACAGGCCATGCGGACCCGGGTCGCGCAGGAAGAGCGCCGGGTCGCCGTCATCCGGACCCTCCAGGAGGCGCGGCTGTTCGAGTGGCAGGCCCAGCACGCCGGCCGGACCCGGGACTGGCAGGCACGCCGGGCCGCCTATGAACGGCAGAGCTACTGGTACGCCGTTTCGCTGGGCTGTGACATCGACCGCGTGGATGTGGCCGGGGGAACCTTGCCGGGCTGGTCCGCGATGCTCACCATGATCGGGCTGCCGCGGCTGCAGTCCGGTGGCGAGCTGACGGTCATCGACCTCACCGGCGGCGCCGTCGCCGGCGACCTCATCGCCGTCTCCGGCCGGACCGGGATCAGCCCGCTGGTCTGGGTGCTGCCCGATGACCTGCCCCGGCTGGACCTGGGCACCGGCCTCGGCCCGGCAGCCCTCGCCGATCTGCTGGCGCTGGCCGCCAGTTCCGGGGATGAGCGGGGGGCCGCGGGCACACTGTCCCGCGACAACGCCATCCTCGAGCGCGTCATCGGCCTGCTCGGCGGCAGTCCCACCGTGGCGCAGGTCAACGCCGCCCTGCGCGTTCTCGGCCACATCGGCGACCCGGGTGCGGACGCCCGGCGCGGGCTGCTCACCACGGAGCAGATCGACCAGCTCGCCGCGATGTTCGGCCGCGGGGCCGGGCAGGTAGTCGTCGACCGGGCCTGGGCCATGGAGTCACAGCTGCGCAAGCTGGACGGCGCGGGCTCTGCTCCCGGCCCGGCGTCACGGTCGAGGCTGCGCGTGGTGGCGACCGGCCGGGAGGCGGGAGTGGTCGGTCATCCGGTGCTGAGCACCTACGTCGTCGCGGCGCTCACCCCGGTCATCCGCGCGGCCGCGCTCGCCGCACCCTGGCAGCACGTGGTGTTCCTGCTCGGGGCCGAGAAAGTGCGCGGGGACGTGCTGGACCGGCTGGCCGATGCCTGTACCGCCTCGCGTACCGGCCTGGTCCTCGCCTACCGGTCGATCCCGGCCAGCGTGAGGGAGCGGCTGGGACGCGGGAACGCCGCCGTCGCGTTCATGCGCCTGGGCAACGCCGCCGACGCCAAGGCCGCCAGTGAGCAGATCGGCACCGAACATCGTTTCGTGCTTTCCCAGCTCACGGACACGGTCGGCGCGTCGGTCACGGACACCACGGGCGGTTCGTACACCAGTACCGCGGGCACGTCCGACTCACTGGCCCAGACCAGTTCGGTGACGGATACGTCCGGGCGCAGCCGCGGGACCGGCACCAGCCGGGACAGCAGTTTCCTGCCGCTCAGCCGGGAAACCCGCTCGCGCAGCGGCGACTCGAGTCACTCGACCGGCTATAGCGAATCCGAGGCCGTCACGCGGGGCATCAGCGAAAGCACGGCGTGGGGAATCAGCACCGCACGCGCGATCGGTGACAGCGAATCACAAGCCAGGACCGTACAGCGTTCCCGCGAGTTTGTCGTCGAACCGCATGAGCTGCAGCAGCTCCCGCCCAGCGCGATGATCATCACGTATCCGGCCGCCGATGGCCGCCGTGTCGCCGTAGCCGACGCAAACCCGGGGATCTTCAGCCTGCCGAGTTCCACGCTGGCCTCGCTGGACGAGTCGCGTCCGGTGCCGGACTCCGCGCGGACGGGGAGCGGTTCTGGCCGCCGCCGGCAGGCGTCGGCGAGCTGGCGCGGCGGGCAGGACCAGCCGCCGCCCAATCTCGGGCCGCCGCCCGAGCGGCTGGATTGGCGCCGCCGCCCCGCCGAATGATGGTGCCGGGTGACAGGCCTCGTGACCGGGCCGGGTGAACCGGATGAACCTGGCCGTCTCGCGGCGACTCTGGCTGATCGGGTAGCGCGGCCGTCGGCCGGCCTGCTAAGCACGTTTTGTGATTAGGCAATCACGTGTAGCTATATACAACCGGCTGGCCGGCCCCTGGTGGCACGTGCTCAGCACCACCGCACCGGCCGCCGCCGCAATGGCGCACGGTGATCTCGCCGCCATGCGGCCGGCTGCGGCCGACCTGGCGATGGCGGGGCGGGCCATCGTGATCGGCTGGCTGTCACGAGGCGATGGTGCCCCGCTGGAGCTGATCACCACGATGGGCGGCCACGCTGACCTTGCCGCCAGATCGCGAGCCCGGCCTGCAGGTCCGGGCGTCATCAGCCCGGCCGAGGGTGCTGTCCCGTTGCTGAACGGCGGCGCGGTGGCGGATGTCCCGCCCGCCGTCGGGATCGGCCGCGGCAAGCACGCGGCGCCGCCCCGCATCAGCGTGGCCCCGGTGCCAGAGCCGCTGCTCTTCCCGCCCGGCGCCTGGGGCCTGCCGGCGGCCGGCTGCACTGACGACCTGGACCGGCTGGTCTGGGTTCCGTGTCTCGCGGTCCGTGGCCTTGGCCCGCGGCGACCGGAACCAGTGAGCGGGCCCACCCTGTTCGAAACCGCCCTGGTGGCCCTGATGCGGCGCCCATTCGGCTGGCTGGTCGTCGCCGAGCCGGCTAGCCCGGACGAAGCGGCCGGTGCCAGGGAAGCCGGTGCCAGGGAAGCCGGTGACCCCAGGGAAGGCGGTGACCCCGGCGAAGAAGGAGATCACCACGAGGAAGGAGATCACCACGAGGAAGGAGATCACCACGAGGAAGGAGATCACCACGAGGAAGGCGGACGCTGCCTCGCCGAACGGCATGGCGGCGGTGACAGCAGGCTGTGGCGCGTCCGCGTGCTGGCCGGCGCCCCCGGACCGGACGAACTCGACGTGCTCGCCCCGCTGCTCGCCGGATCGGTGGAACTGGGCCCCCACCCGTTCCGCCTGCGCAGCGATACCGGGGCGGAATCGCTGGAAGAAGTGCTGTCGGTGCAGCGGCACGATCCCGGCGACGGCGCGCAGTCACCGTTCCTCGTCACGGCCGGAGCGCTCGCACTGCTGGCCGGGCTGCCCCGGCTCGGTGTCCCCGGCCTCAACGTGACCGGGCCCGCCGAGCCCGTCATCCAGCCCGTCACGAGCCCCGCCGCGGCCCCGCCTGGTACCCCCGCGCCCGCGGAATCACCCGCGGTGGGCGGTCATGACGACGCCGCGGGTCCCGGCCCCGGCCAGCCGCCGGCCGCCATCGAGATCGGGGTACCGCGGAATCCCGATCCCGCCCCCGACACCCTGCGGCTTCCCGTGGCCGCGCTCAGCCGCGGGGTGCTGGTGGCGGGCGGCGACGGCGTCAGTCCGTCAGCAACGGTCGCGGCCATGCTCGGCCAGCTCACCGGGCTCGGCCTGCCCTGGCTGGTCGTGGACCCAGCCGGCTCCGGATACGAGAAGGTGACCGGCGCCGGGCCGCATCTCCCGGTGACGCTCATCAACCCCTGCGCGCCCGGCGCGGTACCCCTGACCGTCAGCCCGCTCACCCCCGAGCCTGGCTACCCGCTGCAGGCACACATGGCTATGGTGCGCTGGCTGGTAGATCTCTCGTTCGGCTCGGACGAGCTGTTCTCGCAGGCCTTGTCGGTGGCCTTGCCGCGCGTGTACCGGGCCGCCGGATGGGATCTGGTCACCGGAGACGCGGGCGGCGCGCCGGCGGCCCCCGTCAGCCCGGAACTGGGACAGCTGCATACCGAGGTCGTCGAGGTGATCGGCGGGGCGGATTACGACCGGAGAACCCGGACCCGGCTCCGCGGCCTGGCCGACGCCCGGTTCGGTTCGCTGCTGGACGGGGCGGCGGGCCGGTTCCTGCACGGCGGTCATCCCGCCGACGTCGGGGAACTTCTCCGCCGCAACGTCGTGCTGGCCGTCCACGACCTCGGCGCCACCGAAGACCGTACATTCGTTACCGGTGCGCTGCTCGTGCGGCTGGCCGAGCACCTGCGCCTGCGGGCGGGCGACCGGCCCGGCGGAACCTCTGCTGCGGCGCCGCCTGGCCCGCTGGGTGCGCCGCGCCCCTCGCCCCGGCACGTCGTCGTGGTTGAGGACGCGCGTGTCGTGCTGCGCGACCACGGCGCCGGACGCCCCGCAACGCACGCCGCCGAGCGGTTCACGGCCCTGCTGGCGGAGTTCGGGGCGCACGGGGAGGGCGTCGTGCTCGCCGAGCAGCGTCCCGCCCTGCTGGTGCCGGACGTCGCCCGCAGTACCGCCGTCCGGATCGTGCACCGGATTCCCCCCGCCGGCGGCGGGCAGGCCTGGCACCGGCCGCTCGGCGCACCGGAGGTGGCGGTCATGGCCGCCGGAGAGACCGGCCCGCCACACTGGGGCCGGATAGCGGCTCCCCCCGCGCCGGATCCAGCGGCCGGCCCGCTGACCGCCGATATCCCGCCTCCGGTCAGCGGCCGCCGCTCGGTGGCCTGCGGGCGGCAGTGCCGCGAGGCCCGCGCGTGCCACCTGGCGGAGCTTCGCGAGGCCGAACTGCTCGCCGCGTCGCCGGACCACGCGTGGCTGCGCGTCTGGACGGAGACGTTCCTCCTGGCGTTCCTCACCGACAATCCGCTGCCCGACGTTCCCGCGCCGCTGCGGCGCCGATGGCAATGCCTCGGCGCCCGATTGCGCGAATGCCTGCTGGCCCACGTTATCGACCGCCGGGTCGGGATCCGCGCCGTCGCCATGCGGGTGAGTTATGACCCATCACGTCTCGCCCAGGTCATCGCGTCCGCGGCGGCGACCAGGCTGGGCGACGGCGATGGGACCCCGCCTGCCGTGCGGCCCGGGCCAGCCTGGGTGGTCCCGCAACTCCGCTGGCTGCACGAGATCGAGCGGCTCTGCCCGCTCGGCGGGGCCGGTCTCGCGCCCGCCGATCAGGCTCCGCCGCTGGACTTTGACCTGGCCGGCCTGCCGGACTGGCCCGGCATCCGGGTCGGCCAGCGGGTGCGGGCCCTGCGGCGGCACTCGCTGTCGATGGAACTGGCCGCCAACCGTCAGCTGGCCTGGATCGCGCTGGCCGGCGAGGACGGCCCAGGACCGCTTGCTGCCGACCTTGGCCAGGTCATGCCGGGCGTCGACCATGCCCAGGCGCTGCGCCACACGGCGGCACTGATGGAGGTGTCTGGCGGGGCAGGTACCGGGCCGGGCTGGCTTGAGGCGGTGCTGTCCTGGCCGCGCCGGTTTGTCGCATTTTCCGGCGATGTGTGCCTGCCGGGCGATGCTGCTGACTGCCCGCGCGCGTGACGATAACATCGGCCGGGATGAACAAGCTTCCCTTGCGGGCCAGGCTGGCCACCAGCGTCGGCGGAGCCGCGAGCAAAGTGTCCCGGCTGGCCGGCCGGGGGGACGGCTCGGTGATCGGCGGTGTGATCGGGCTACGGCTCGAGCCGGGGCTGCTGGCCATGCTCGCGCAGGACCGGCAGGTCGTCCTGGTCACCGGCACGAACGGCAAGACGACGACGACCCGCCTGATCACGGCCGCGCTCGCCCCGCTCGGCCAGCACATCGCCTCGAATGCGTTCGGGGCCAACATGGAGGCCGGCATGGCCTCGGCGCTCGGCCAGGCCCCCGACGCGACGATCGCGGTGCTCGAGTGCGACGAGAAATACATTCCGTCCGTCCTGGCCGCCACCAAGGCCCGCGTCCTCGTGCTGCTGAACCTCAGCCGGGACCAGATGGACCGGGCGGCCGAGATCTGGCTGCTCGCCCGGCGCTGGCGGGAAGCCATCGCCGCCGCGCCCGGCTGTCACGTGGTCGCTAACGCGGACGATCCGCTGATCGCGTGGGCCGCCTGCGAGGCGCCGAACGTCACCTGGGTGGCGGCCGGGCAGCGGTGGCACGACGACTCGTGGTGCTGCCCGCGCTGCGGTTCGCATCTGCGCCGCGACAGTGATGACTGGAAGTGCGGAGAGTGCTCGTTCACCCGGCCGCCGGTACGGTGGGCGCTGTCCGGTGCGGACGTCATCGACCCGGCTGGGCGCGTTCGCCCGCTGGATCTGGCGCTGCCCGGGCGGGCGAACCAGTCGAACGCTGTGGTCGCGCTGGCCGTGGCCGAAGTCTTCGGGGTCGACGTGGTGCACGCGCTGCGCGGGCTGCGCGATGTAGCCTCGGTCGCGGGCCGTTATACGACGGTGGAACGGCGCGGGGTGTCGATCCGGCTGCTGCTGGCGAAGAATCCGGCAGGCTGGCTGGAGGCTCTCGACGTCCTGCGCCCGGCGCCGGAGCCGGTGATGCTCGCCGTCAACGCGCAGACGCCGGACGGCAAGGACACCTCCTGGCTGTGGGATGTGGATTACCGCCGGCTGCGCGGACGGCCGGTGTTCGTGGGCGGCGAACGGCGGACCGACCTGGCGGTCCGCCTGGAGGCCGACGAGGTGAGCTTTCAGATCGTGGCCGGTATCGACGAGGCGGTGGACCGGGTAGGACGCGGGAGCCTCGAGGTGATCGGCAACTACACCGCATTTCAGCAGATCCGGACCGTGCTCGGGAGGGCCGCATGACCGACGAGGTGCGCCTGGTGTGGGTCTACCCGGACCTGCTGAGCACGTACGGAGATCGCGGGAACCTTCTCGTGCTCGAGCGCCGGTCCCGGCTGCGCGGCATCGGCGTCGAGTCGGTGTTCGTCAATTCGGACCAGCCCGTTCCCCGCGATGGCGACATCTACCTGCTCGGCGGCGGCGAGGACCTCCCGCAGGTACTCGCGGCACGGCGGCTGCGCGCGGACGGCGGGCTGGCCGGCGCGGCCGGCCGCGGCGCCGTGGTCTTCGCGGTGTGCGCTGGCTACCAGCTGCTCGGACACGAGTTCGGCGGTGCGGACGGCGAGCCAACCGCCGGGCTCGGGATTCTGGACATCCGCAGCGGGCGCGGAGAGCGCCGCGCCGTGGGGGAGATCGTTGCGGACGTCGATCCAGTGCTCGGGGTGCCCGCGCTGACTGGTTTCGAGAACCACCAGGGAGTGACGCGGCTGGGACCGGACGCGGTCCCGCTGGCGCGGGTGTCCGTGGGGACCGGCAACGGCGACGGCACCGAGGGCGCGTACGCCGGCCGAGTGCTCGGCACGTACCTGCACGGGCCGGCCCTGGTGCGCAACCCCGGCCTGGCCGACTTGCTGCTCGGCTGGGTTGTGGGCCCGATGCGGCCGGTGCCTCCCGCGCGGGACGAACTCGCCCTGACGCTGCGCCAGGAACGCCTGGCCGCGATGGCGCTGTAAGCGCGATGGCGCCGTAAGGCCGACCGGGAACAGCCCGATGGCCGCCGGCCCGGCCGGAAGGCCAGGCAAACCGCCGGCCCGGCCGGACGCCGCTCAGTAGACGAGCGCCTGAGCCCCGTCAGCGGTCACCTCGGCGACGAACGTCACCGCGCCGGCGATCCGGATCCCGTCGATGAGGTCACCCGGGCCAATGTCCCGCCGCGCCGCGCACTGCGTGCACACCGTCACCGCGCCGGCGGCCAGAACGGCGGCCAGCAGGTCGGCCAGCGGCGTGGCGTGCGGCAAGCTGAAGTCCGCGGCGCGGCCAGGGAGCGCGAACCAGGCCGATTCGCCCGTGAGCCACAGCGACACCTGGACCCCACTGGCGACCGCCGCGGCGGCCACGGTGAACGCCTGATTGCAGCGTTCCGGGTCGTCCTTGCCGGCGGTGACCTTGATGACGAGCGACCGTGCAGGCACCCCAGCACTCTAGCCGCCGGCGCGGCACCCTGCCATGACACCGGGGGAGCCATACACTCCGGTCCATGCACGGCATGCTGAGCGCGGCGGTGATGCTCGCCGCCTTCGCCGCGGTCGCGCTGGCCGCCGCCACGTCCGTGGTCTGGGTCTACCGCGCCGCCGGCGCCTCGCCGCAGCGGTCACGTCCCGCGTCGGCCGGGGTGCCCGCCGACACGGCGGGCCCGAATACTGCGGCGGGCCCGGATACCGCAGCCGCACCCGACGGGGCCGCGCCTGGCCAGCCGGATTGGCTCGCCGAGCCTGGGTGGCCGGACGGGCTCGCCGAACCTGACCAGGCTGCCGCACCCCGGGTCGCGGTAGACGTGTACGACGTCGAGGACTGGGCCGGCCCGGATGAGCGCGGCGACCTGGACGGGGTGGCCTCCCGTGGTCCGGGGGGGTGGCCCAACCCATCGAGTTCGCTCTACTCACGAGGCTGGCCGGCCATGGACAGCTCGGGCGCTGGCCGGGCCGCGGCGGACGCCGCGGAGCGTCAGGAACCGGACGGCCAGGCGCCGGGTGCCCAGGACGCCGGGGATCCCGCGAATGGCCAGGCCGGCCCGCACGTTGATGACGAGGATGACGTGCTCTACGGCGTCAGCTACGAGGAGCAGGGCGGCCGGGATCCGGATCGTCAGGAGCCGGGCCGCCGGGACCTGGATCGCCGCGAATTGGACGCTGGGGGACCGGGCGAACCAGAACCGGGCCGCCGTGAAGCGGCCGCGCCGGAAGCGAATGCGCCGGAAGCGGACGCGCCTGGGCATCCCGGGGGTGCGCGGGTGTACGTCCTGGGCGAATCCCGCCGCCGCGGGCGCTGACGCGCCAGCCGCGCGGCGCGCCGGGGGCCGGCCGTTCTACCCTGGCCGGCATGGACGATCACTACGCGACGACCGCGCCCGCAGGCCCGGGCGCCGAACTGCATCCCGACCTCGCACCGCTCGCGTTCCTGCTCGGCCGGTGGGAAGGGGCGGGCGTCGGCGGCTACCCCACCATCGAGAGCTTCCAGTTCGGCCAGGAAATCTCCTTCAGCCACAACGGGAAGCCGTTCCTCAGCTACACGAGCCGCACGTGGCGCCTGGACGCCGAGGGACGGATCGGCCAGCCGCTCGCCACCGAAGCCGGGTTCTGGCGACCGCAGCCGGAGGGCAAGGTCGAGCTGATGCTGGCGCATCCGACCGGCATCACGGAGATCTATCTCGGCGAGGTATCCGGCCACCGCGTTGACCTGGCCACCGACGTCGTGGCGCGGACCTCGTCCGCCAAAGAGGTCACGGCCGGGCGGCGCCTCTACGGCCTGATCGGCGATGACCTCGGCTGGGCGTTCGACATGGCCGCCGTCGGGCAGCCGCTTCAGTCTCATATCTCCGCCCAGCTCAAGCGGGTCGGCTGAGGACAACGGCCAGCGGAAAAGTAAAACCCCGGGCCGCTCCCGCCGCAGCGCACTGAGGGCGCTCCGGCGGGGACCGGCTGGACACGGCCGGTCAGCCCGGGGGGCGGTGTCTGTCCGAGTTTGCCGACCGCCGTCCCACAGGACGTCAGGGCCCGGCGCCCAGCAGCACTCCAGGAAAGAAGGCGTATGGGCGGGGCCCGCGCGTGTGCGGCACGATGGGCCGCGGTGCGCGCGCCGGCGGGTTAGCGGCTAGCGGACAGCCACCTCGCGAGTCCAACGTCTATGCATGCTGTGGACCACCTCCTTTCCCGCGTAAAACGCACGCTATGTCACAGCGGGCCGCGGAAGCAAGACGATTTCTGCCGCCCCCGGCCTACTAAACTGCGGACATGGCGCACGCCCGGCACACCGACCGTGCCCCGCAGGCCTGGGATGAGCAGCTGCGGGCGCGTGGTTACCGGGTCACGCCGCAGCGCCAGCTCGTCCTTGAGGCGGTGGCCAGGCTGGGCCACGCCACCCCCGAAGACGTCGGGGCCGAGGTCCGCCAGGCGGCACGCGGGGTCAACATCTCCACCATCTACCGGACCCTGGAGCTGCTCGAACAGCTGGGGATGGTGACGCACGCCCATCTCGGGCACGGCGCCCCCACCTACCACCTCGCGGCGGCCGCCGACCACGTGCACCTTGTCTGCCGCACCTGCGGGCAGATCACCGAGGTCAGCCCGGAGGCGGTACGGCCGCTGGTCACGGCGCTGGATGAGGCGCAGGGCTTCGAGACCGACGTCGGTCACCTGACCGTATTCGGGCGGTGCGGATCCTGCCGGGACGCGGCCGGCTGAGAGGCCGGGGTCCGGGAGGACGCGGGCGCGGGCGGCCAGCCAGGGCGGCCCTGACCGCGCCGAACTCCGGGACGCGACGCGTAGGCTAGGACCATGACGAGCCCGCTTTGCGCCGTACCCGGAGCCGTTCCCGCCGATGGGCCTGACACGGGGGTCGCCGCTCACTACGGAGATCCGTTCCGCGAGCAACGCGCGATGACCCGCGACGCGGGGGTGGTGGACCGGTCGCACCGCGGTGTCGTCCGCATCACGGGGCCGGACCGGCTGAGCTGGCTGCACAGCCTGACGACGCAGCATCTGGAGGCGCTCCCGGCCGGCGCCACCGCCCGGGCGCTCCTGCTGAGCCCAAGCGGGCACGTGGAGCACGATCTCACGCTCAGCGACGACGGCACCGCGACCTGGATCCACGTCGAGCCGGGCACGGCCGCGCCGCTGGCGGACTTCCTCGTCTCCATGCAGTTCATGCTGCGCGTCGAAGTGACCGACGTCATCGATCGATTATGCGGTGCTCACGGTGGCCGGCCCCGGCACAGAAGATGCGGCCGCCCCGGCGTCGGAGGCGGCCGTGGCCGTCACCTCCGGTCCGGTCGGCGCCGATTACCTCGTCCCCCGCGCGGACCTGGCCGCCCTCGCCGGCGCGGTCCGTGACCGGGGCGCGCGGCTGGCGGGAACATGGGCGTACGAGGCCCTCAGGATCGCCGCGCATGAGCCCCGGTTCGGCCTGGACACGGACCACAAAACGATCCCGCACGAGGTTGGCTGGATCTCCTCCGCCGTGCACCTGTCCAAGGGGTGCTACCGGGGCCAGGAGACGGTCGCCCGGGTGCACAACCTCGGCCATCCGCCCCGGCGCCTGGTGTTCCTGAACCTGGACGGGAGCGTCGACCGGCTGCCCGTGCACGGGGACCCCGTCGAGCTGGACGGTAAGACCGTTGGGTTCACCGGATCCGCGGCCCGCCATTTCGAGCTGGGCCCGATCGCGCTGGCCCTGGTGCGCCGGACCGTGCCGGTGGATGCGACCCTCCTGGCGGGCGGCGTCGCCGCGGCCCAGGAGGTTATCGTGCCGCCGGACGCCGGCGCGAACGTCACGATCGACAAGGCGGCGTTCGGGCGGCGCTCGCTGCTGTCCAAGCCGTAACCGGATAGCGACCGCGACGGAGGTCACCTTCTTGCTGCGTCGAACCCTGCTGGCCGCGGCGTCCAGCGACCGGTTGCGCCAGGCGGTCACCACCGCCCCGCAGGCGCGCGCCATCGTCGACCGGTACGTCGCCGGAGAGACCACGGCCGACGCGGTGCGCGCGGCTCGCGACCTGCGCGCCGCCGGCCTGCTCGTGTCGCTCGACTACCTCGGTGAAGACACCGCCGACGCGGGCCAGACGGCGGACGTCGCCAGCACCTACATCGAGTTGCTGGGCGCGCTGTCGGTGGCCGGGCTCACGGCTGGCGGCGGGTGCGAGGTTTCCGTGAAGGCGACCGCGGTCGGGCTGTTCCTGCCCGAGCACGGTGAGAAGACCGCGGCGGAGAACATCGCGCGGATCTGCGCCGCGGCCCGCGGCGCGGGGACCACCGTCACGCTCGACGCCGAGGACCACATGGCAGTCACCGGCACCCTGCGCATCGCGGCGGAGCTGCGATCCGACTTCCCCGATCTCGGCTGCGTCATCCAGGCGCGGCTGCGGCGCAGCCACGCGGACTGCGCAGCGCTCGTCGGCCACGGCACCCGGGTCAGGCTCTGCAAGGGCGCGTACGACGAGCCCGGGGACGTCGCGTACCCGAAGCGGCAGGACGTCGACCTGTCCTACGCGCGGTGCATGCGACGGCTGATGGCCGGCCCCGGCTACCCGATGATCGCCACGCATGACCCGCGGCTGATCGACATCGCGACGACGCTGGCCCTGATGTCGGGGCGGTCCGCGGGCAGTTTCGAATACCAGATGCTCTACGGCATCCGGCCCGTAGAGCAGCAGCGACTGTCCGATACCGGAGCCCAGGTCCGCGTATACGTGCCCTACGGCAGCGACTGGTACGGCTATCTCGTTCGCCGGCTGGCCGAGCGACCGGGTAATCTCGCTCTCTTCCTGCGCTCCCTGGCCCCGGCGGGCCGGCACCGGTGAGCGTTTCCAGACCACGGCAGGTGACACTCAGATGATCGCTATCCTCGGAACCGGGAAGATGGGCGAGGCGCTACTCTCCGGCCTGCTGAATGCCGGTCACCCGGCCGCGGAGGTGCTCGCGGTCGCCCGGCGCCCGGAGCGCACGGCCGAACTGCGAGGCAAGTACGGCGTCCAGACGCCGGGCGCGGCCGAGGCCGCCAAAACCGCGGACACCCTGGTGCTGGCGGTCAAACCGCAGGACATGGGCGCGCTGCTGGACGAGATCGCCGCGTTTGTGCCCGCTTCACCCGATCAGCTGGTCATCTCCGTGGCCGCGGGAATCACCACCGCCTACATCGCGAGCCGGCTCACCGGGGACGTTCCGGTGGTCCGGGTGATGTCCAATACGCCCGTGCTCGTGAATCAGGCGATGAGCGTCATCTCCGCGGGCCAGTACGCGGGTGAGGAGCATCTGCGCCGCGCGGAAGAGCTGCTCCAGCCGGTGGGCGAGGTGCTGCGGATACCGGAATCGCAGCAGGACGCCGCGACCGCACTGTCAGGCAGTGGGCCGGCCTACGTGTACTTCCTGGTCGAGGCGATGGTGGACGCGGGCATCCTGCTGGGGGTCCCGCGCGGCAACGCGATGGAGATGGTCACCCAGGCCGTCTACGGGGCCGCCACGATGCTGCGCCGGACCGGCGAGCACCCGGTGATCCTGCGGGAGGCGGTCACGTCGCCGGGCGGCACCACGATTTCCGCCATCCGTGAACTGGAGAAGCACGGCGTGCGCGCCGCGTTTCTCGCCGCGATAGAGTCCGCGCGTGACCGGGGCAGGGATCTCGCGGGCGGCTGACGCTCAGCCATGACCTGCGGATGCGCGAAGCCCGGGCCCAGACGATGCAGTCGGAGGCTAACGTGACGTGCTCCTTGTCGGTGAGCTGGGATGACCGGCTCATCGCGTATGACTTCGGCCCCGGTCATCCGCTCGCGCCCGTGCGGGTGGAGCTGACGATGGCGCTGGCGCGCGAATTCGGGGTGTTCGACGTTCCCGGCGTCACGGTGACGGCGCCCGAGCCGGCCACCCAGCAACAGCTTGAGCTGGTGCACGACGCCCCGTACATCGCGGCGGTCCGGCATGCGGGCGAGCGGGCGGCCCGCGGGGAGCCCGTGGATCGGCGGTCGGTCCTGTTCGGCCTCGGCACGACCGACGACCCGGTCTTCCCCGGCATGCACGAAGCGTCCGCCCTGGTCGCGGGGGCTACGCTGGCCGCGGCGCGGGATGTGTGGACCTCGGCTGCATCGCACGCCGCCAGCATCGCCGGCGGACTGCACCACGCGATGCGGAGTTCGGCGAGCGGGTTCTGCGTCTACAACGACCCGGCGATCGCGATCTCGTGGCTGCTGGAACAGGGGGCCACCCGGATTGCCTACGTCGATGTCGACGTCCACCACGGCGACGGGGTGCAGGCCGCCTTCTACGATGACCCCCGCGTGCTGACGATCAGCCTCCATGAGCACCCCGCCACGCTGTTCCCCGGCACCGGCCTGCCATCCGAGACCGGCACGGGGCCCGGCGACGGATTCGCGGTCAACGTGGCGCTGCCCGCCGGCACGGGCGACGCGGGCTGGCTGCGCGCGTTCGACGCGATCGTCCCGCCGCTGCTGCGGGAGTTCACGCCGCAGGTCCTGGTGAGCCAGCATGGCTGCGACAGCCACCGGCTCGATCCGCTCGCCCACCTCGAGGTGAGCGTCGATGGCCAGCGGCGCGTCCAGTCTCTGCTGCACCAGCTCGCACACGAGACCGCGGGCGGCCGGTGGGTCTGCACCGGCGGCGGCGGATACGCGCTCGCGACCGTAGTTCCCCGTTCGTGGACGCATCTGCTCGGTATCGCCAGCGACCGTCCCATCGACCCTGCCGAACCGACGCCTGCCGCCTGGCGCGACCGCGTGCGTGAGCGGACCGGCATCCAGCCGCCCGAGCTCATGACGGACGGCGCGTCGGCCGATTTCGTCCCGTACGGCACCGGCGCCAACCCGCATGACCCCGTCGACCGGGCGATCGCGGCCACGATGAAAGCCGTGTTCCCGCTGCACGGGCTGCTGCCGGGACCCTGGTGATTCCCGGCCGCGCGGGTTCCTGGCGGGGCCGGGTGAGGCAGGTGCCGCAGTGGAGGCCCGCGCGGCGTGCACGGCACCGGGATCCGGCCGGCCTGCGCCGCATTGTTTTCTTGTGCCCCAGACGGCCGCGTTAGATCAATGAATTATTAACGCGCACCAGGGACCCCTTCAGGAACGCATGCCGTCTCTGGCCTGCGTTTTCTCCCAGAATTTCGGTGCCTGCCTTGTGCACAAAGCGTGATCACCCGACACTGTCGCTTGCTCTTTTTCGTGCGCGACTTACCCTGGAGACGTACGTGACTGGTGCGCCGATCGGTCAAAGCGTGCACGGCTCCGTGCGGAAGTGGGGCAGGGATGACGGCAAGTGAAACTCCCCTAAGCGACGTCAGATTTCTCACGGTTGCTGAAGTGGCCACGATTATGCGCGTCTCGAAGATGACCGTGTATCGGCTGGTGCACTCCGGCGAACTGGAGGCAATACGGGTCGGACGCTCTTTCCGGGTTCCCGAGCAGGCGGTCAACCAGTACCTCAGGGAGGCCTTCGTCGGCACCGGCTGAGCGGCCGCGGCCCGGAAGGCACTGAGCGGCCGCGCGGCGGCATGCCCGACGCCCGCGCTCCGGTAAGCACTGAGCGGCCGCGCGGCGGCTTGCCCGACGCCCGCGCTCCGGTAAGCACTGAGCGGCCGCGCGGCGGCTTGCCCGACGCCCGCGCTCCGGTAAGCACTGAGCGGCCGCGCGGCGGCTTGCCCGACGCCCGCGCTCCGGTAAGCACTGAGCGGCCGCGCGGCGGCTTGCCCGACGCCCGCGCTCCGGAAGGCACTGAGCGGCCGCGCGGCGGCTTGCCCGACGCCCGCGCTCCGGAAGGCACTGAGCGGCCGCGCGGCGGCTTGCCCGACGCCCGCGCTCCGGTAAGCACTGAGCGGCCGCGCGGCGGCTTGCACTCAGGCGTGACCTTCCGGGACTGTCGCGGGATGGTGTAACGGGCGCGGTAGCCTTCTACACCGGGTCTATGTCCAGCCGCCCTCGCCGGGCGGGCACGATGGCGTGGCCGTCTTCCATACAGTCGAGTGAGGGTAGTGCCGTGGGCTCAGTCATTAAGAAGCGCCGCAAGAGGATGGCGAAGAAGAAGCACCGCAAGCTTCTGAAGAAGACTCGCATCCAGCGCCGCAACAAGAAGTAAGCACCTCAGGACGTCACCTGCCGCCGCGCCAGCCCCATGCCGGGTGCCCCGCGGCCCGGCGGTGGCCGCGTACCCGGCAGGCCCGCTTGGGTCGCGCCATCCCGCCGCGTCAGGCACCATAAGCGTCAATGTCTACTTCCGTGCCGGTCGCGATCGCCGGCTTGATGGTGACGGCTGTGGGCACCGGCCTGCTGGGTGGCCGGTGTATCCGCAGTCCCAGGCCCAGTTTCATCGCCTGGGCTATTGGCATGTTCGCGCTCACGGTCGCGTTGCTCGGCCAGAGCATCGGATTCGCGACCGGCTTTAGCGCCGTCACGTTCCGGGTTGTCCAGGTCAGCGCGCAACTGGTGGCGCCGGTCGCGCTGGCCTGGGGGCTGATCGAACTGGTGGCGCGGGGTCCGGCGGCCCGTTTCGGGGCGCGGCTCGCCGCAGCGGGCCTCGTCGTTGTGGTCGGCGTGATCCTGGCCACGGACCCGCTGGCGGCCAAGGCGTTCGGTCCGGTATGGCCCTCAGCCGCCGTTCATTACCAGCTCATTCCGCACTATGCGCTGATCGGGCTGCATCTGGCGGTCATGGCCGTGGCGGCCGCGGCCGTCGCCCTGTGCGCGGCCAGGGATCGTGGCCGGCCTGCCGATGGGCAGCTTCTGCCTGGGGCGGCCGCGGTAGGCGGTGCGGTCCTGTGCGCCGTGGCGCTGCGTTTCGGGCTGCCGGCCGACGCCGTTTATCCGGCCCTGACCGCGGTGTCCGGCGGGCTCGTCTGGTTCGGCATGACCAGGGCCGATGGCCCGGCCTCCGGCGCTTCCCGCTCCCGGGCTGTGCCCGCACGCGACGCCGGCGCCGGGTACCGCGGCCGGGGCACGGGCTTTACCGCCGGAGCCGGCGAGGGGCAGTGGGAGGGCAGTCAGTGGCTGGCAGGCCCGCGGACGGGCCAGGACGCTCCTGACCGGGCCGGCCGGCGCGCCCCGGCCAATGACCGTGCCGATGGGCGTGCCCCGGCCAGCGGGGCAGCCGGGGCGCGAGCGCGCAGCGCACCGGGCGCGCCCGGCGGGTCCCGCGCGGTGGCCGGAGCCGGCCGGCCCGGTTCGGCCTTGAGCAGGCGGCTGGCTCCCGGCGAGGTGCCTGCCGCCGCGCCCGCGGGCGGCGCCGTACGCCCGGTGACCCGGCCGTACGGGCTGATCGCGATCTACACGCTGCTCGAGGACCGGGTGGCGGACTTCGACCGGATCGCCGACCAGGCCGCCGAGCAGGTGCGGACCAGCGAGCCGGACACCCTGGTGTATGTGATCCACACCGTGCCGAAGGCCCCGATGCAGCGGATCTTCTACGAGGTCTACCGGGACCGTACGGCCTATGAGCACCACGAGCAGCAGCCGTACGTCAAGCGTTTCGTGACCGCCAGGAGGCCGTACGTCCTCGCGACCAACGTCATCGAACTGCGGCTGAAGTACGCCAAGGTCTCACCGCTCGTACAGGCCGAGGCCCCGGTCCGTGCCCCGGCGGGTACGCTGCCCGCTCCGGGGCCTGCGGCCCCGGAGCGCACCTCCGCGCAGCCTGCGCCGGGGAGACCAGGTCAGCGACGGTACGGAGGGATCTGACGGCATGATGGACCCTGGTGTTTCCGGGCCGGGTACCGCGGCGGACGCCGGGACAGCGGCCGGGCGATCCCGTATCACCCTGCTCGGCAAGCCCGGCTGCCACCTGTGCGACGAGGCACGCACCGTGATCGCCCGGGTCGCCGCCGACCTCGGGGTCGGCTGGGAGGAACGCGACATTACGGCGTCCGACGCGGACATGGCCGAATACTGGGACAAGATCCCGGTGACGCTCGTCGATGGCGTGCAGCACGACTTCTGGCGGGTCAGCGAGCCGCGTCTGCGGGCAGCGCTGCGGCGCTGACCTGCGGGGCGCAACTTTGTGCATCTGTTCACAAAGGCGTACCTTGGGAGACGAGGCGCCGGTGCCTGACCACCCCAATCCACGTGCGGCGGCCGGCTGGCGCCTCCGGAACCCACCTGGTGGGTGGAGGCCGGTCACCGCCGCCTTCGCTCATCTCGCGTCGATCCCCCGAGGAGCGCCGGCGCATGGCTCGCGATTCCCTGCACGGCCCGGATCCTCAGGATGCCGGTACTCCTGGCGATCGCTTTCCCGACGACCGCCCGCCTGGTGACCGGCTGCCCGAAGCGACCGTCTCCCGGCTTCCCGTCTACCTTCGCGTCCTGACCGGAATGGCTGAGCGCGGCATTGTCACCGTCTCGAGCGATCAGCTGGCCACCGGGGCCGGCGTGAACTCGGCCAAGCTCCGCAAGGATCTGTCCCATCTGGGC
The DNA here is from genome assembly GCA_963824545.1 of uncultured Actinomycetes bacterium. GTDB lineage: Bacteria > Actinomycetota > Actinomycetes > Streptosporangiales > Streptosporangiaceae > Bog-532. Next base: position 70,066 of record CAWGPP010000001.1, read on the forward strand.
TCATACGGCATCCGGGGCGTGGGGTATGACGTCGAATACCTCATCTACCAGGTATCGCGTGCGCTCGGGCTGACCCAGGCCTGGCCCGTGGTCATCGTCGGCGCCGGGAACCTCGGCCGCGCGCTGGCCAACTACGGTGGCTTCGCGACCCGCGGTTTCCGCATCGCGGCCCTGCTTGACTCCGATCCGGCCATCGTGGGTACCCGGATCGGGCGGCTGGCGGTCCGGCACTCCGACGACCTCGAGGACGTCGTGGTGCGGCACAAGGTGGCGATCGGCGTGATAGCCACGCCGGCCGGCACGGCGCAAGCCGTCTGCGACCGTCTCGTCGCGACGGGTGTGACCAGCATTCTCAACTTCGCGCCACTGGTTCTCAATGTGGCAGACGGAGTGGACGTGCGTAAGGTTGATCTGTCGATAGAACTGCAAATCCTGGCGTTCCACGCGCAGCGGCGATCAGTGGAGCGAAACGGGCGCACCCCCGGGGGTGCGCTGCGTACCGTACATGAGGAAGCCGGGCGGCTTCCGGCGGCGGCCGCGGCTAAATCAGCGGTAGAAGCGTAGGCGGTAGTTACGTGAGTGTGCTCGTGGTCGGGATGAGCCACAAGAGCGCGCCGGTCCCGGTACTGGAGCGTGCCGCGCTGAGCCCGGACGCCCTTCCCAAGCTGCTCCGGGATCTTTTCCATACCGGCGATGTGGCGGGAACGTTTGTCATCTCCACCTGTAACCGGGTGGAGATCTACGCGGACGTGGACCGGTTCCACGGGAGCGTGGCCGCCGTCTGCGAGCTGCTGTCCCGTTATTCGGGCATCGTCACCCATGAGCTCACCGGGCACCTGTATGTGCACTACGAGGAGGGCGCCGTCAAGCACCTCCTCGCGGTCGCCGCCGGGCTCGACTCGATAGTGGTCGGCGAGGGCCAGATCCTCGGCCAGGTGCGCGCCGCCCTGAACGTCGCGCGGCAGCACGGCACCCTGGGCCGGGTACTGGGACAGGCCGGCTCCGCCGCGCTGCGCACGGGCAAGCGGGCGCATTCGGAAACCGGGATCGACCGGACCGGCGCCAGCCTGGTCAGCGTGGGGATCGAGGCGGCCGTCGAGGCCCTGGGCAGCCGGTCGCTGAGCGGCCGCAGCGTGCTCGTCGTCGGGGCCGGATCGATGAGCTCGCTCGCCGCGGCGACGGCGGTCAGAGTCGGCGCCGCGCAGGTCGTCGTCGCGAACCGGACGCGCCGTCACGCCGAGCGCCTGGCCGCGTCGGTCGGCGGCAGCACCGCCGAGCTGGGCAGCCTGCCGGACGCGATCTCCGCGGCCGACCTGGTCATCTCCTGCACCGGAGCGTCCGGGCTGGTCATCACCGCCGATGCGGTCGAGGCTGCGCTGGCGCTGCGCGAGGGCACGCCCGCCGTGCCACCACGCCCGCTGGCCTTCCTTGACCTGGCGATGCCCCGCGATGTCGACGCGCACGTGGCGGAGCTGCCGGGCGTCACCGTCTTCGGGATGGACGAGCTGGCCGACGCCGGCCGTTCCGCGGCCGCCCTGGCCGGGGTGGCCGATGACGTGGCGGCGGTCCGGTCCATCGTTGAAGAAGAATTCGCCGCCTACCGAGCCGCCGCGCATGCGGCCCAGGTGACCCCCACCGTCGTGGCGCTGCGGGCCAAGGCCGCCGAGGTGGTCGACGCCGAGCTCGCCCGGCTGGCCGGGCGGCTGCAGGGCACGGATGGACTCGACGCCGCCGCACACGAGGAAATAGCCCGGACGGTCCGCCGGGTGGTAGACAAGCTTCTGCACGCACCGACGGTGCGCGTGAAGGAACTCGCCGGCTCGCCGCGGGGGGACGGGTACGACGAGGCGCTGCGGGTCCTCTTCGACCTTGATCCCCGGACGGTAGAAGCGGTCACCTGCGCGGATCCGGAACAGACAGATGCCGACAGCGCCCGGCTGGCTCCGCCGTCGGCACAGGAGGGGAACCGGGAATGAGCCTGCCAGCCGTGCTCCGGCTCGGCACCCGCAAGAGCCCGATGGCGAAGGCGCAATCTGGCCTGGTCGCCGAGGCGATCACCGCGCGTACCGGGTGCCGGGTCGAACTCGTGGGTGTGACCACCCAGGGCGACGTCAGCAAAGCGCATCTCGCCCAGATCGGCGGGACGGGCGTCTTCGTCAGTGCGCTGCGCGACCGGCTGCTGAGCGGGGAGGTCGATCTGGCGGTGCACTCGCTCAAGGACCTGCCGACCGGCCAGCCCGCGGAGATCATCCTGGCCGCCGTGCCCCGGCGTGACGACCCCAGGGACGCGCTCATCACCCGGGACGGCGCCAAGCTCGCGGATCTGCCGGCCGGCGCGACCATCGGGACCGGCTCCCCGCGCCGGGCCGCTCAGCTCCTGCTGCTCAGGAAGGACGTCCGCTGCGTGCCCATCCGCGGCAACGCGGATACCCGCCTGGGCAAGGTCGGGACGGGTGAGCTCGACGCGGTGGTGCTGGCCGCCGCGGGCCTGGCCAGGATCGGGCGACTGGACGCCGCCAGCCAGGTCTTCGAGGCCGACGACATGCTGCCCGCCCCCGGGCAGGGTGCCCTTGCGGTGGAATGCCGCGCCACTGACCCGCAGCTGGCCCAGCTGCTCGGCGCCATCGACGATCCGCTCAGCCGCGCGGCCGTGGCCGCCGAGCGGGCCGTGCTGGCGGCCCTGGAGGCGGGCTGCAGCGCTCCCATCGGGGCATACGCCGCCGCGACGGCGGAACGCCTGCATCTGGAGGCGGCGGTCATCGCCGCCGATGGCCAGCAGGCCCTGCGGGAACACGGTGACGGAATACCCGGTGCCGCGACCCAGCTCGGCCGGGATGTCGCGGCACGGTTGCTGCGCGCGGGCGCGGGAAGTCTCATCACCGTGCCAGCAGTACGGACGACCAACGGGAAAGATACAACGTGAACGCCACTCCCAGCTCTTCCACGCCGCACACCGACGAACAAGCTCGGCCGGCACCCGCCGGCCGGGTCGCGCTGGTGGGCACGGGACCCGGTGACGAGGGCCTGCTGACCCTGCGCGGTGCTCAGCTGATCGGCCAGGCCAGCCTGGTGGTCGCCGCCCGTGAGCCCGCCGCGCGGATCCGCCGGCTGCTGCATCCCGACGCTGAGCTCATCGTCACCGCGGACGCCGGGAACGGCGAGCCCGACATGATCGCCTTGGCCGCGGCCGGCCGCCTGGCGGTCCGGCTCTACGACGGTGACCCGCTGCTAGACGGTGGCGCCGAGGACGCACTCGCGCTGGCGGCCGCCGGTGCCGCGTTCGAGATCGTGCCGGGCGTGCCCGCCGCGACCGCCGTCCCCGCATACGCCGGTATTCCGCTCGGCGGCGAGGGTGGCGAGGTGCGGGTCATCCGGGCCGCGGACGTGAGCCGCGTGTCGTTCAGCTCCGGCACGCTCGTGGTGCTCGGCGCGGAGGCGGGCCCGGCCGACCTGGGCAAGATGCTCATCGCCGCCGGCTGGCCGGAGACGACGCCGTTCGCTATCACCTGGGATGGGACGACGACGGCGCAGCGGACCGTCACCTCGACGCTGGGCCGTATCCCGGCCGACCTGAAGGCCGCGGGAGTGAGCTTGCTCGACGCGGGCCACGCCGTCGCGGTGATCGGCAACGCGGTCCACGCCCAGGCGCGCCTGTCCTGGTACGAGACCAAGCCGCTGTTCGGCTGGCGGGTCCTGGTGCCCCGGACCAAGGCGGACGCCGCCGCCATGTCCGACCGCCTCCGCGAGCAGGGCGCCGTACCGGAAGAAGTGCCCACGATCGCGGTGGAGCCACCGCGGACGCCACAGCAGATGGACCGGGCGGTGCGCGGGCTGGTCACCGGGCGGTACCAGTGGGTCGCGTTCACCTCGGTCAACGCGGTCCGCGCCATCCGGGAGAAGTTCGAAGAGTACGGCCTGGACGCGCGGGCGTTCGCCGGGGTCAAGGTGGCCGCGGTGGGCGATCAGACGGCCGCGGCGCTCAAGGACTTCGGGATCTCGCCCGACCTCATCCCGGACGGCGAGCAGTCGGGCCAGGGCCTCGCGGCCGCCTGGCCGCCGTATGACGACGTGCTGGACCCGATCAACCGGGTGTTGCTGCCGCGCGCCGACATCGCCACCGAGCACCTGGTCGCGCGGCTCACCGAGCTTGGCTGGGAAGCGGAGGACGTCACCGCGTACCGCACGGTCCGCGCCGCGCCGCCGCCGGCGCCGATCCGCGAGGCCATCAAGGGCGGCGGCTTCGACGCGGTCCTGTTCACCTCCTCATCGACCGTACGGAACCTGGTCGGCATCGCGGGCAAACCGCACGCGGTGACGGTGATCGCGGTGATCGGCCCGCAGACGGCCAAGACGGCGGCCGAGTTCGGGTTGCGGGTCGACGTCATGGCCCCGAAGCCTTCCATGACCGCGCTCGTCGAGGCCCTGGCCGAATACGGCGCGGCCCAGCGGGCAGCCGCCCTTGAGGCCGGTGAACCGCTCCGGCGGCCCAGTGAGCGCCGCCGCGGGGCCCGCAAGCGCCTCAGGTAAGAAGACCCATCAGCTCACACCGGCACGGCAGCGACGATCGATCGCGCCAGGGAGGAAGTTCCACGTGAACGCAGGATTCCCGGTGGTACGCCCGCGCCGGCTCCGGCGTACCGCGGCCTTGCGCACGCTGGTCGCCGAGACGACGTTGCGGTCCGCCGATCTGGTGCTGCCCCTGTTCGTCAAGGAGGGCATCGCCGAGCCGCAGCCGATCCGCTCAATGCCCGGCGTCGTCCAGCACACCAGGGACAGCCTGCGCAAGGCCGCCGCCGACGCGGTGGACGCGGGTGTCGGCGGGCTCATCCTGTTCGGCATCCCGGCCGTCAAGGACGGCCGCGGTTCCGCGGCCGACGATCCGGCCGGCATCGTCCAGCTCGCGATCGGGGATCTGGCCGCCGACGTGGGCGACGCCACCGTCCTGATGGCGGACCTGTGCCTGGACGAGTACACCGACCACGGCCACTGCGGCCTGCTGACGTCCGCCGGCGAGGTCGACAACGACGCCACCCTGGAGCGGTACGCGGCGATCGCGGTGGCGCAGGCGTCCGCCGGCGTTCACGTCGTCGCCCCCAGCGGGATGATGGATGGCCAGGTGGGCGCGATCCGTTCCGCGCTGGACAGCGCGGGCTTCGCGGACGTTGCCATCTGCGCCTACTCCGCCAAATACGCCTCCGGCTTCTACGGGCCCTTCCGTGACGCCGCCGAGTGCGCACCGCAGTTCGGCGACCGCGCCGCCTACCAGCAGGATCCGCCCGGCTCCGATGAGGCGCTCCGCGAGGTACTGCTCGACATCGACGAGGGCGCGGACCTGGTCATGGTGAAGCCTGCCCTGGCCTACCTGGACATCATCAGCCGGGTCGCCGCCACGGTGCACGTCCCCGTCGCGGCGTACCAGGTGAGCGGGGAGTACGCCATGGTGGAGGCGGCCGCGGCCAACGGATGGCTGGACCGGGAGCGGATCATCATGGAGACGCTCACCGGGATCAAGCGCGCTGGGGCCGGCATCATCCTCACCTACTGGGCGGCCGAAGTAGCCCGGCGGCTCCGCTAGCCATCGCGGCGGCCGGGCCCGGCCTCCTGGGGCACGGCGCCCGGCGGTTCCGCCCGCCAGCCCGGCTGCGGGCCCGGCTTCCTGGGCATTGTGCCCGGCCGCCTACGGTGCGTCCTCTACGATGGGTGACGCCGGCCGCGGGAGTGCCCCCGGGCAATCCCCCCGATCCGGTACCTTTCCGGCCCCGACGGCGCGCTGGAGATCCTTCTGCGTGCACCGGATGGCCGGCAACGTCGATGCGGAGCGCCGCCGGTGCGGGCCGGGGTTCCAGGCAGGAGTCAGCCGATGGCCGATGTGGTGCGGCGCCGTGGCCGCTGGAAGGCGGCGGACCGGGGTGACCGGCGCGACCCACTCGGGCAGGCGGCTGAGAACTACGCGGCCCTGGGCTGGCCCGTCTGTGTCGGGGCGCATCTGCCGCTCGACGGCCTGAAGACCGGCCGGGCCTGTTCGTGTGACCGGGTGGGCTGCCCGGCACCGGGCGCACACCCGGTCTCGCCCACCTGGCAGATGCAGGCCACCGTCGACACCGGCACGATCAGGCAGTGGTGGGCGGCCCGGCCGCAGGCGAGTGTCATCCTCGTCACCGGGCGGGTCTTCGACGTGCTCGACGTGCCGGCCGCGGTGGGCGCCGACGCACTGGCCTTGATGGAGGAGGCCGGGATCACGGCCGGCCCCGTGGCGGCGGCCGGGGACCGGATGCTGTTCTTCGTCACCACCCGCGGCGCACCCGTGGACGAGGACGAATGGTGGTCCTGCCGGCTGGACTGTGAGCCGGAAAGCATCACCGTCCAGGGCAGCCTGCGCTGGCACTGCCGCGACAGCTACGTCCTGGCGCCCCCCTCGGCTGGCGGCAGCGGGACGGCCCGGTGGATCTGTGACCCCAGCGGCCACCCGCTGCCGGACGCGCTCCGGCTGCTGGAGTTCCTGGTCGACGCCTGCGAGCAGGCGGGTCTGCCATGAGCCCGGCCGCCGGAGGCCTCCCGGCGGGCTCGGCGGGCCCGCGTTCCGTGGAGTTCTTCGAGCGGGCCTGTGCTGTCACGCCCGGCGGGGTCAACTCACCGGTACGCGCTTTCGGCTCGGTGGGCGGGGTACCGCGCTTCATCGCCGCTGGTTCCGGGCCATACCTGACCGACGTGGACGGCCGGGAGTACGTCGATCTGGTGTGCTCCTGGGGCCCGATGATCCTCGGGCACGCCTACCCGCGGGTGGTGCAGGCGCTGCACGCGGCGGCAGACCGGGGGACCTCCTTCGGCGCCGCCACCCCGGGCGAGGTCGAACTCGCCGAGGAGATTACCGCGCGCACGCCAGCCGAGCAGGTCCGCCTGGTCAGCTCCGGCACCGAGGCCACGATGTCCGCGCTGCGGCTGGCGCGCGGGTTCACCGGCCGGCCGGTCGTGGTGAAGTTCGCCGGCTGCTATCACGGCCACGTGGACGCCCTGCTGGCCGCGGCCGGGTCGGGGGTCGCGACGTTCGGCCTGCCAGATTCGCCCGGCGTTACCGGCGCCTCGGCCAGCGACACCGTCGTGCTTCCCTACAATGACGAGGCCGCCGTCCGCGAAGCGTTCGCCACCCGCGGCGATCAGATCGCCTGCGTGATCACCGAGGCGTGCCCCGCGAACATGGGCGTCGTGCCGCCCGGCGCAGGCTTCAACGAGATGCTCCGGTCGCTGTGCCACGAGCACGGCGCGCTGCTGATCATGGATGAGGTACTGACCGGCTTCCGTGTGACCCGATCGGGCTGGTACGGGCGCGAGGATGTCGCCGGGGACCTGACGACGTTCGGCAAGGTTATGGGGGGCGGCCTGCCCGCGGCGGCCTTCGGCGGCCGGGCCGAGATCATGGCGCGGCTCGCTCCCAGCGGTCCCGTCTACCAGGCCGGCACGCTGTCCGGCAATCCGCTCGCCACCGCCGCCGGCCTGGCCACGCTGCAGGCCTGCACCCCCGAGGTGTACGCGCGAGTGGACGAGGCCGCGGCGCTGGTGGCCAAGCTGGCGACGGAGGCACTGACCGCCGCGGGCGTACCGCACCGCCTGCAGACGGCCGGCAGCCTGTTCTCTATCTTCCTCGGGCGCTCCGGGCCGGTGCGCGACTTCGACGACGCCCGGGCCCAGTCCGCGGCCGCGTACGCCGCGTTCTTCCACGCGATGCTCGACGGCGGGGTATACCTGCCGCCGTCGCCGTTCGAGGCGTGGTTCCTGTCCGCGTCGCACGACGCGGCCGCGATCGCTCGCATCGCCGCCGCCCTCCCCGCCGCCGCCCGCGCCGCCGCCACCGCCCTCCCCTCCACCTCCCGCTAGCCCTCCCCCTCCAGCCCGCCCGCCCTCCGCCCCCGAAGCGCCGCTCTCCTCCGCCTTCGCCCGCCTCATCCGAAGCAGTCTCCCCACTGCCTCTCGCTAGCCCCGCCCTCCTCAAGGCACATCCGCACCCTGTCCAGTTTCCGAAAATGTGTGCGATAAGGGCTGCTATAGCAGCCCTTATCGCACACAAATGGTTGGGGCTGCTCCTCTGGCTCTGAGAGTTATCCACAGGCCGGAAAGAAGGGCTGCCGTTGCCACGGGAGAGCGCGCGAGGGTGGCTCCATGGAAGACGCAAGGAGCGGCGCGCCGCGCCACGCCCGAGACGATGACCACTACCCGGCCGGGCTGGCAGAGCTGCTTCGCGGGCAGTGCGCAGTGCTGGGCACGCCCGCCGCCCGCACATATCTTTCCCGGGCGGCGCTTCGCTGGCGCCTGCGCAGCGGCCGCTGGCAGCAGCCATGCCGGGAGGTTGTCGTGGCCCAGTCTGGCCCGCTGTCTGCGGAGCAGACGATCTGGGTTGCCGTTCTGTGGGCCGGGCCGGGAGCCTTACTCGCCGGGCTGACCGCCGCCCGGCTCGATGGCCTGAGCGGGTTTGATGACCGGAGAATCCACGTTCTGCTGCCCGCGGCACGACAGATCAGGAAGGAATGCCCGCCCTTCCCGATCGTCGTGCACCGGTCGCGCCTGCTCGGCTCGGCGGATATCCATCCTGCCCGGCGGCCGCCCCGGACACGCCTGGCCAGATCGCTCGTGGACGCGGCGGCCTGGATGAGCTCACCGTCAGCGGGTACCGGGTCCTGCGGTTCCCGGCGTTCGCTGTCCGCTGCCAGCCGGACGACGTCGCGCGGCAGATCGGGGAAGCTCTCCGGCTCGGGGCCGGTAAGCTGGCCCAGCCATGAGTGACGATTCGCCGAGCCCTGCCGCCCCCGCCGCGGCGGGCGCCGCCACCCCGGGGACGACCGCCGATACGACCGTTGTGCACCTGCTCAGGCATGGGGAAGTCGAGAATCCTCGCGGCCTGATCTACGGGCGCCTGCCGGATTACCACCTGTCAGAGGACGGCCGGATGATGGCCAAGGCCGCCGCCGATTTTCTCGCCGAACGGGACGTGGTGGCGGTCTTCACATCGCCGCTGGAGCGGGCGCGCGAGACGGCCGAGCCGGTCGCCGAAAGGTTCAGCCTCGAGCCGGTGGTCGACGAGCGGCTGATCGAACCATGGAACCACTTCGAGGGGCTGGTCTTCGGTGTGGGGGACGGCTCGCTCAAGCGCCTCAAGCACTGGTGGTACCTGCGTGATCCGTTCTCGCCCTCCTGGGGTGAGCACTACACATCGGTCGTGCAGCGGGCCACCGCGGCCATGGCCGACGCCAGGGACGCCGCCCGCGGCCACGAGGTGGTGTGCGTCAGCCATCAGCTTCCGATCTGGGTGACCCGCCGCAAGGTGGAAGGCCGCCACCTCTGGCATTACCCAAACAATCGTGAGTGCGCCCTGGCCAGCGTCACCAGCTTCACCTACACCGGGGATGACATCACCGGCGTGACCTACGCCGAGCCGGCCCGGCGTCAGGTCAATCTCGGTGGTGCGGCACAATAGAGCGCGGTACTACTGTCTGTAGGAGTTTCCGTTCCGGGAGATCTGCCCGTGTTGCCCTCGTCCATCGCGGTACGCCGCGCCGTCGGCTCGGCCTCGGTGGCCGCCGCTGGCGTTCTGGGCGTGACGGCGTGCGGCGGGCAGATAGCCGCCAGCACCCCGGCCAGTAACGGCGTCAACTTCGTGTCCGGCAACGGGAGCAGTTCGTACTTCAAGCCGGGGAGCAGGCCGGACGCGCCCGCTGTGTCCGGCACGACGCTGTCCGGCGCGCGGCTCAGCCTGAGTTCGTACCGCGGCAAGGTCGTCGTCGTCAACTTCTGGGGATCGTGGTGCGCGCCGTGCCGCTCGGAGGCGCCCACCCTGGCCGACCTGGCGGGACAGTACCGGTCCAAGGGAGTCCAGTTCGTCGGGGTGGATATCCGGGACTCCCCCGCCAGCGCGGAAGCGTTCGTGCAGAATTTCGGCATCAGCTACCCGAGCCTGAACGACCCGGCCGATGAAATCGCGCTCGCCTTCCGCGGCACCGTGCCGCCGGCGGCGATCCCGAGCACGCTGGTCATCGACCCCAGCGGCCACATCGCCGGGCGGGTCATCGGCCAGGCCAGTGACGCCAGCCTCGGCAACATCCTGGCCGAAGTTACCGCCGGGACGTGAGCCGATGACCGATGTGCGCACCTCCGAGGCGGGCCACGGCGCGCCTGAGGCGGGCCACGGCACCGCCGGAGAGGCCGCGACGCCACCGGCCCGCCCCGGGGCCAGTTCGTTCGGCGTGCTGGCGTGGGGGCGGTGGATCTGGCGGCAGCTCACCTCGATGCGCATCGCGCTCGTCCTGCTGTTCCTCCTCGCCCTGGGCAGCGTGCCAGGATCGCTGCTGCCGCAGCAGGGGATCGACCCGGCCGCGGTGCAGCAGTACTACACGGCCCACCCGTCCCTGGCACCGTTCCTCAATGCGCTCGGCCTGTTCAACGTGTTTGCCGCGCCCTGGTTCGCGGCGATCTACCTGCTGCTGTTCACCTCGCTGGCCGGCTGCGTCCTGCCGCGGACGTTCCGCCTGATCCGGTCGGCCCGGGCGCTGCCGCCGCGCGCTCCGCGCCACCTGTCCCGGCTGCCGAACTCCGCCCGGTACGAGACCTCGATGACGGCCGGGGAGGCCGCCACGGTGGCCGCCGCCTTCCTGCGCCGCCGGCGCTTCCGGCTGAACGAGGGAGACGGCTGGCTGTCGGCGGAAAAGGGGTACCGGCGGGAAGTCGGCAACCTGCTGTTCCACATCGCCCTCATCGGTGTTCTGGTCTCCATCAGCGTCGGCGGCCTGTTCGGGTACAAGGCGGACCGGCTGATCGTCGAGGGCAGCAGCTTCGCCGACACCGTGACCGACCTGGACGCCTTCCATCCCGGGCACCTGGTATCGGCGTCCGATCTGGCGCCGTTCACCCTCACCCTGAACAAGTTCTCGGCCAGCTACGTCCTGTCCGGGCCGGACCGGGCCCAGCCGGACAACTTCGTCGCCCACGTGTCCTACACGGCGCAGCCGGGCGGCGCGGCCCGGACCTACAACCTTGAGGTGAACCACCCGCTGAACGTGGACGCCACGAAGGTGTACCTGATTGGTCACGGCTACGCCCCGGTCTTCCGGGTGACCGACGGGCGCGGCAAGGTCGTGTACGACCAGGCCACTCCGTTCCTGCCCGCTGACCAGTCGACCTACCTGTCCGAGGGCGTCGTGAAGGCGCCCGACGCGCACCCGCAGGAGCTCGGCTTCGCCGGGGTGTTCCTGCCGACCGCCGTGGACGTGAACGGCCAGCTCCAATCGGCCTTCCCGGCGCCGTACGAGCCGGCCGTCAGCATGATCCCCTACAGCGGAAACCTGGGCCTGAACTCCGGCGCGGCCCAGTCGGTGTACCAGCTCAACACCAGCGGGATGCACCGGATCGCCACCCCTGTGCAGGTCCTGACGCCGGGCCAGTCGATGAAGCTGCCGGGCGGCGCCGGCACGCTCAGGTTCACCGGCTACAAGCAGTGGATCAGCCTCCAGGTGACCTACGACCCCGGGCAGGTGCCGGCCCTGATCTCCGGGGTCGTCGCCCTCGCCGGCCTGGTGCTGTCCTTCCTCATCCGGCGGCGGCGGATTTTCGTCCGCGCCCACGACGCCGGTTCCGGCCGCGCCGTCGTCGAGGTGGCCGGCCTGGCCCGCTCCGACGTGGGGGGCGGTTTCGATGCCGAGTTCGCGGAGCTGGCGGCCGGGCTCCGGGCGGCCCATGGCGGGGCGGACGCTGGCCAGGGCACCGCCGGGGACCCCGCGGTCCCGGAGGGCGCCGATGCAGGCCACGCGGCCACTGAGGGCCCCGGCGTCGGCCCTGCGGCCGCTGGGGGCCCCGGCGCCGGTAACGCGGTCCCTGATGAGGGTACCGGCACCGGCCAAGCGGCCCCGGGCGAACCCGGGGCGCGGACCAGGCCCGCGGGCGATGGTGCGGACCGGGCGGCCCCGGCCGCCGTGGCCGCACCCAGCAGCGACAATGAACGATCCTTGAGCAGTGAAGGGACGGAGTGAGGCCCGTGTCCGATAACCTCGGGCTGGCGCAGCTCAGCGACCATCTCCTGATCGTGGCCGTGGTCATCTACTCGCTCGCGATGCTCGCCTACGCCGGTGATTTCGCGTACGGGCGCCGGGCAAAGGCCACCGCATCCGCGAAGACCGCCCGTCCCGTTCCCGAACTGGCCGGCGTCGGCGTCAGCGGGACCGCCAGCACCCCGGAACCTCCGCCGGCCGTGGCGGAGCCGGGTCAGCCGCCGGCCGCTGACCCGCCCGTGGCGGCGGATCTGGGCGCCGGCGGGCGGGAGCGCCTGGGGCCGCTGATCCGCGGGGCCATCGCGCTGACCTACCTCGGCCTGGCGCTGCACCTGGCCGGTGTCATTACCCGCGGCCTGGCGGTGCACCGGGTCCCGTGGGGTGACATGTATGAGTTCGTCACCGCCCTGACCTGTGTGACGGTCCTGTTCTTCGTGGCCTTGATGATGCGCTACCGCGCCTGGCACCTCGGGGTCTTCCTGACCGGCGCGGTGGTGGTCGCGCTGGGCCTGGCGCAGACGGTCATCTACACGCCGGCCGGGCCGCTGGTCCCCGCGCTGCGGTCCTACTGGCTGGCGATCCACGTGGCCGCCATGACGCTGTTGGTCGGGATCTTCTTCGTGGCCGCCGTACTGGGCGTCGTCTACCTCTTCGCGGAACGGTACAGCCGCAGGGTGGCCGCCGGGCGCAGCCTTCCAGGTCACGGCATCATGCGCCGGCTCCCCGCGGCGGAGGAACTGGACCGGCTCACCTACCGCACCGTGGTGTTCGGCTTCCCGATCTGGACGTTCGGCATTATCGCCGGCGCGATCTGGGCGGACCAGGCGTGGGGCCGTTACTGGGGGTGGGACCCGGTCGAGACGTGGGCCTTCATCACCTGGGTGGTCTACGCATGTTTCCTGCACGCCCGGGCTACGGCCGGCTGGCGCGGCAAGCGGGCCGCCTACATTCAGCTGACCGGATTCGCCTGCCTGCTGTTCAACGTCCTGGTGGTGCAGACCTTCGTCACCGGGCTGCACTCCTACGCGGGCCTGGGCTGACGGGCCGTCGGCGCCTCCCGCAGGCGCTTCAGGACTCGTCGCCGGGCCAGCCCGCCGGGCCCGGCGGAGCGCCGGGACCCGGCGGGGCCGCCGGGCCGCCTGGGCTACCCGGATCGTCGCCCGTCTCGGCGCCGTGAATGGCGCGGTTCAGCGAGCGCAGAAACTCCGGGTCGTCGTCGGGTCCCAGCGGCCGGGCTGGGCTGGCGGCGCCGCGAGGGCGTGACCGGCCGGCGGGATGCCGGAGCAGCGCGGCGTCCGCTTCCGGGCTGCCGCACATGCCGGGGCCGTCCCAGCCGTCTGAGTCGCCGTCCGCCGGGGCAGGGCCATCTCCGGCCCTCTCAGGGCCGCCCCGGCCGTCGCGGGAGCCGCTCCGGGCAACGCCCGGCCCGCCCCGCGCCGGGCCGGGCTCCGGGCCGGTCACACCCGCGTGATTCGGGGCCTGCAGACCGGGGCGGGCGCCGCCGCGCAGCGAAGGGTCGCGGCGCTCCGGCGCCTGTGGCGTAACGTCATCCGCGCCGCGCCCCGGCGGCGCGGGCGAATCGGTAAGCTGCGCCGGCCGCCGGAAGGCGAGCCATACCACGGCCCCGGCGACGAATGTGGCCGCGACCAGGACGACCCACGCGGCCTTGGGCAGGGCACGGCACTCGCGGCTGGGGGTGAGCGCCACGTCGGTCAGGCAGCAAAGCCAGAAACCCGCGCCGAAGAGTGCAAAGAGGGCGCCGAGCAGCAACATGCACGAAGCCTAACCTCGGGTGCTGACAACCCGTATCTGCATTCATTAACTTTAAGCGCGGCATATATGCCCCATGCGTCACCGTAGGTCACGGCGAAGTGACTTGTGCGTTGTTTCGTCGTACGCTGGCGGCCGGGTGCAAACAGGGAGTGCGAGACATGCGGCTACGGCTCTTCGAGCGCGTCCGCCGACTCGCCCATCCGCGTGCGGGCAGGCTCAGGCCGCGACGCGACCGGGCCGGGGAGACGGCACGTCGCGACCGGCCATGGGAGGCACGCGCCCCCGTCCGCCCGGGGGACATGCACGGCCAGGCCGCTTCCGTCAGCACCGAAGCAGCCGGGCGGCACCGCCGCAGCAGCCAGGAAATCACCGGGCCGCCTGCTCATGAGGCGGCCACGAGAGGCGGCCCGCCGTGGGCGGGCCAGCCCGGGCCGCCGCGGGACGATACGCCTCGCGGTGGCCCGCCCGGTACAGGGAGGCCCGCAGGACCGGACACGGGTGCGACCTCCGGCGTCACACTCGGCCCGCCCGCCCCCGGTGCCGGGAATACCGCGGGCCGCCCGCAGGGTGATGCCCCCGGTCTGCCGGTAGGTGGCGCGCGGGCGCGGGTGCGGCGCGACTCGTATGGGACGGCGCCGGTCGTCCCGCCCCCGGTCGCGCCGCCTGCCGCGCGCCAGGGCGGACGCCGGGCGGCCCGGCCGTCCAGCCCGGAGGCGGCAGCGAGACAGCAATGGTACGAGGCTCAGCGCGGCTACGTTCCCGCCCAGTGGCCACCGGGCGCCGTCCAGCGCACGGGGGGCGGGGCAGGTGCCGTCCGTTCCCGGCTGCCCTTCGCGCACGCGCATAATCCGGGCGAACCCAGCCACGGAGATGGCCGGCGGAACTGCGGGACGCTGGAGGCCGTGCTGTGGCGGCAGTGGGATGCGGCCACTCTCCCGCCCGCTGAGGCGGCCGCGGCCATCGATCGGCTCGCCGAGCTGCCACAGCAGATCAAGGACAAACTAGCCGCGGGCCTTGACGGGATCTTCGTCGGGCCGGGCGGAGTCCCGCAATTGGACGACATGACCGCGCTCCGCGGCGTGCCCCTGCCGTCCGGCCGGGCCACCTGGGACGCGTGCGCGGGGGCCTACGGCGAACGCAAGATCGTGGTGGGCACGCGGCCGTCGCCCACCCCGGACGTGATGTGCCACGAGGTCGGGCACGCCCTGGACGACATCGACGCGCCGGCCGGACGCTGGCAGTCGGACTCGGCTGAGTTCCGGATGCTCTACGATCAATGCCAGCCCCATCTGGCCAGCGACTTCCACCGGCAGCGCGGCGGCCTGGGCCGCAAGGAGTTCTTTGCCGATGCTTTTGCGGCGATTGCCTCCCGGCAGCGGCCTGCGCTCGTCGACATGCTGGGTGGCAACACGCGGACGGCGCTGAATGTGATGCTT
Organism: uncultured Actinomycetes bacterium; assembly: GCA_963824545.1. GTDB lineage: Bacteria > Actinomycetota > Actinomycetes > Streptosporangiales > Streptosporangiaceae > Bog-532. The sequence continues at coordinate 85,304 of CAWGPP010000001.1, forward strand.
TACTTCAACCGGCGTTATGGCATCTAGGGTGAGCGTGGGATGTTCGTCATACGGCTACCGAACGGGAATCTGAGGGTTCCGCAAACCGCCATCGGCAATGACGGGCGGGTCATCGGTGACGCTTACGTGGAAATAGGCCCGCAGGATGCGGAGTACGCCCGGCTCCTCGAGCAGGCGATGACCGAGGATGAAGCGTCCCGCCGCCGCGCCCAGTGGCGTGACGGCGACGAGGCGCTGCAGCGTGAATTCCAGGAGTTCGCCCGGCAGAACTCCGACTACCGCTGGGCGGAGCCCGGCGACGACACGGGCCAGGCCTGACCGCGGCATCCGCGCGCGGCTGACCGCGCGTGGCGGGCGGCTACGCGCACGCGTGGCGAGCGGCTACCGCTACACGCAATAACGGGCGTGGCCTCGCGGCCGGCACGGGACGCGGGACAGTCGCCGTGCCGGCCGCGAGGGCGTCACAGAACCGAATGACCGTCGGCGGAGGGTTCTCCCTCGCCGCGTAGCAGTGCGCGTACCTCTGATTCCCGGAAGCGCCGGTGGCCCCCGGGCGTACGTATGCTCGTGATTCGGCCAGATGCGGCCCAGCGCGTGACGGTCTTCGGGTCGACCCGGAAAAGAGCCGCCACCTCTCCCGGGGTTAGTAGCCGCTCACTATTGCCGTCCAACTCAGTCCCCTCCCAGTTTTGCCCCGCCGGCTCATGAACCTGAGCCTGACCTAAGTTTGGCGACTAACGAGTGCTTTCTGCCTAGATTTCGGAAAATTAGAGCGACCTGATTATTCTGTGTGGCCGCTACCTTACTGTGGCGGCATGGCCCCGCTTGTATCTGTTGCTGAGATCAGGGCAGCCGCGGCGCGCCTGGACGGTGTCACCGTCCATACGACGCTTGCCCCCTTTCCGCGGTTGTCGCCGCCGCTACTGATCAAAGCCGAATCGTTGCAGCCGGTTGGCTCGTTTAAGCTGCGCGGCGCCTATGCGGCCATCAGCGCGCTGCCGCCCGCGGACCGGCAGCGCGGGGTGGTCGCCCATTCGAGCGGCAATCATGGGCATGCGGTGGCCTATGCTGCGGCCCTGCTGCGCACGCGTGCTGTGGTGGTGGTGCCGGAGAATGCGCCCACCGGCAAAACCAGCGCCATCACCGCCTGCGGTGCGGAACTGGTGCGGGTGGCGCCGACCATGGCGGCCCGCCAGGCTGCCGCCGACGATCTGGTGGCCCGGCACGGTTACGCGCTTATCCCGCCGTTCGACGACCGCCGGGTCATCGCCGGCCAGGGCACCATTGGCCTGGAGATCATGGCCGACCAGCCGGATACGGACCTGATCGTCGTCCCGGTGAGCGGCGGCGGCCTGATCGCGGGCATCGCGGCCGCCGCCCGCGCGGTCCGCCCGGGCGTGACCGTCGTGGGAGTCGAGCCCGAGTTCGCCGCGGACGCCAGGGACTCGCTCCGCAAAGGAGAGCGGGTCGCCTGGCCGGCCGCGTCGGTCCAGCGCACGGTCGCCGACGCCCTGCGGGTGGAGCGAGTCGGCGAACTGCCCTTCGCGCACATGCGGAAAGATGTGGCGGCCATCGTCACCGTCAGCGACGCGGAGATTCTCGCCGCGGTGCGCCGCCTGGCGACCGAGGCGCATCTCGTGGCCGAGCCGGGCGGCGCGGCCGCCGTGGCCGCCTGCCTGTTCCGGTGGGACGAGCTTCCGGCCGCGCGCCGACCCGTCGCCGTGCTCTCCGGCGGGAACATCGATCCCGCGCTGCTCGCGCGGGTCATCGGCGAGGGCGGTGCCCCACCGGGGCCGCGCGCGCACTAATGTGTGAGTGTCATGCGTACCGCCCTGGCTTACACGTCCGCGCGCTTCGTGCTTTTCCTGATCGCGCTGGTCCTGCTGTACTTCGCCGGTGCCCGCGGGCTGCTGCTGGCTGCCCTGGCCCTGCTGGTCAGCGGGATCGCCAGCTTTGTGCTGCTGTCCCGGCAGCGCGACGTCATGTCAGGGGCGCTGACGAACCGGCTGCGCGGCGTACGCGCGCGGGCCAGCGAGGTCAGGACCCGGCTCAGTGAAGGCACCCGCGCCGAAGATCAGGACTGACGCGCCGCCGCGGCCCAGCAGGCGACGCATGGCCAGGCCGGTTAGGCCGGTTAGGCCGCTCGGCCGCCGCCGTTAACGGTTCCACCGATCCGGCGCCTGGCCGGGCGCGGCGGTCAGCCACCCGCCCGCGGTGAGCAGCCCGATGACGACCTCCACCGCATCCTGACGGCTCATTTCCGAGGTATCCAGGACCAGATCGGCGTCCCGTGGCTCCTCGTACGGGTCGGACACGCCGGTGAAGTTACCGATCAGCCCGGCACGGGCCTTCGCGTACAGTCCCTTCCGGTCGCGGGCCTCGCAGACCTCCAGCGGCGTGGCCACGTGAATGAGCAGGAAGTCACCGGCGGTGGCGACCATCTCGCGTACCGCCGCCCGCGCCGATGCGTACGGCGCGATCGGCGCGCAGATCGCGATCCCGCCGTGCCGGGCGACCTCGGCGGCGACATAGCCGATGCGCACGATGTTCAGGTCGCGATCGGCCCGGGAAAACGTCAGCCCGGCAGACAGCAGGCGCCGGGCCCGGTCGCCGTCGAGCAGGGAGACCGTGCGGTCGCCCCGCTCGGCCAGGGCGTCGCGCAGGTCCCGGGCGACGGTCGACTTGCCGGAGCCGGACAGCCCGGTGAAGAAGATCACCAGCCCGCGCTGGGCGCGTGGCGGGCGGGCCAGCTGGAGCTCGCGGGCGACTCCTTCGGGCGTGAACCAGGCGGGCAGCGGGTCACCGCGATCGAGCAGATCGGCGAGCTCGTCGTGGCTCAGCTCACTGCGTTCGGCTCCCGGCTCGATCAGCGACAGCGGCCGCCAGACTTCCGATCTCGGGTCGTACGCCCATTCGCCGGCCGACACGATGGGAATCGGCAGCCCGGGAAGCTGGAACGGCCCGTTCCGGCCGTTGCTGCCGTTCCGGCCGCCGGACAGGATGTCCGGGGCGTCGGCCGGGTCAACGAGCAGATGCGTCGCCCCGTACGCGGCGGCGATGACGGCACGGGCGCGCAGCTCGACGCCGGGCCCGCCATCCCGCAAGGCGAGCGGCACGGGAACCACCAGGGTGCCCGCGGGCAGGTGCTGGCTGGCGGCGAGCACCGCGCGCACCAGGGCGTCCGGCCGCACCACCACGTCGGCGGGCCCCGCGACCAGCGGAAGCAGCAAAAGCCGGGCCCTCATCTGATCGGCGAGGTGCCGGAGCTGCCCGATCTGGCGCCGGTGCAGCACGCCACGCGTCGCGCACGCGAGCACGGGGCCGTCACCGAGTTCGGCGCGAACCTCGGCCGGCCTGCGGCGCAGCCGCCGGAACGGGCCGTTCTCGGGGTCGCGCAACGGTGTCACCGGGCCGGCCAGACGCCAGCCGGCCTGCTCGCCGTAGCTGAAGACGGGCAGCTGCTCGGTGATCTCCAGGACCGCCAGCGGTGTCCCCTCGTGGTCCTGGAGCACCAGGCGGCTGTCGCCGGGGGCGCTGGCCGGGACGACGTCGGCCGGGACCTCGAGCGTGACCGGCACCGGCCAGGGTGTGCCGTCGGCCAGGGTGCCGCGCTCCGCCACGGCGGCCAGATCCTCCGCCGTCAGGAAGCCGCGCAGTGGCGCGAACGCCCCGGAGGTCAGCAGTTCAAGCTCCGCGAGCTGCGCCTCACCGGGTGTCCACGCCGGCCAGTCCGCCAGTTCACTGGGAAGTCCCGCCAACGCTTCCGCGCTCACGTGTGCCTCACTCCTGCCAGGTCAAGTCGAAATGTGCGGAGATCAGCCGGTCACTGATGCATGCCCGTCCGCGGCCCATTGACCGTGCGGCCTGGCGGCCAGCATGCGGCCCGCCCGCCGCCCCACACGTCCTTTGCGTGCTAACCATACGGAGGACCCGGCTGTGCCCGTAGCCGTAACGTCAGTGTTCGTGCCGTGATCACCCGTGCTGAGCCGTCCGCTGCCCGCAGCGGCCCGTTGTCTCCTTCATCGTCGCCGGCCCGCGCAGGCCCGGCAAGCTCCGCCTGGCCAGGGCCGTGCCGCGTGCCGCCCGCCCGGGCGCTCAGGCCAGCCGGGCGCTCAGACCAGCCGGGCGAACCGGTCTTCCGGCTTGCGGATGACGTACAGCAGTTCGTCGTGCTCATCGGTGAGCCGGCCACGGCTCAGCCACGCGATCAGGGCCCGGGCTGCGGTGACCGCGCCGGTCAGCTGGCCGGGCGGCTCAGCCGTGCGGGCCGTCTCCCGGCGGATGATGACCAGGCCGTGCGCGGCCGCGTACGCCTGCATGCCGCGGGCCGAGCTGACCGGGTCGTAGATGGCTGGGAACGGTCCCGGCTGGCCCGCATGCAGCCGGGCCCAGAGGATCCGGCGCAGCGGTTCTGGGGTGAGGCGGTCCAGCGCCGCGGCGGCGCAGTCGCGGTCCCGGATACGCAGCAGGAGCAGGCCGCCCGGCCGGAGGGCGGCGCTGAAACGATCGAGGACCAGCGCGGCGTGCGGAATCCGGTCGAGCAGGAAGCCGCAGTGCACGACATCGAACGACCGGGGCGGGAGCGACACGGACCGCAGGTCGCCGAGAATGACCGGGCCGCCGCTGACCAGGGCGTCATCCGTGCCGCCCGCCAGGGCGCCCCGTATGCCCAGGGCGCCCGGAGCGCCCGGGTCACCTTCGTCCACCGTGGTCACGCTGACCTTGTATCCGCTGGCCCGCAGCTTCTCCAGGCCGAGTTCCTCGATCGGCGTCTGCCGTCCGGCCCGCAGCACGGTCAGGGGCCGGCCGAGCGCCTGGAACAGGTAGTCGTGCACGGGCTGAGCGAACAGGTCCCTCACCAGCCGGGCGTGCTGCGCCTCACCCTCGGCCATCAGGCGGGCCTTGCTGGCGGCATGCCGGGCTCTGATGACCGCTTGCTGGGCGTTCCTGGCGGCATCGGCGGCATCGGCGGCCGGGGAGGCCTCGGCGGCATCGGGCGGCCCGCCTCCCGGGCCGAGGCGCCCGTTTCCCGGGGTGGCGTGGCTCCCAGCGGCAGGTGGCATGAGGCAAATAGTAAGCGCTAGGTCACTCTAAGTTTCGAAGCATCGCGCGGCGTTTCTGGCGAAGGCCACGGACAGACCGGGCCGGCCGGGACGTAAACTTGAGGGGTCGTGACGCAGCATGACCCCCCGGCTCTCCCGAGTGCGGGAGTCTCATGCATGCCCGGGGACATCCCGGAATACCTAGCCGCCAGCACTGTTAGGTGAACGCCGCCGTTATCTCTGCGGCCAGGTGCCGGGCCACAGACGACCCAGGCCGTTACACCGCGCCATTACAACAGGGAACCCATGAGCCTTGCCGGAATCCTCAGCATCGTCGCGGACGATCCGCGGCTGCAGCGTGCCTTCGCAACGGGGGGTCTCGAAACCGCTCCCGGGGCAGCCGCTCCCGGGGCGGGGCCGGGCGGGCCGCCCGGCGAAGGCGTTGACCTCGTCGCACCGCCCGCCCTGCGGGCCGTCCTCACCGCGGCCATCGCGGCCAGGCTGGGGCGATTCGTGCTCGCGGTCACCGCGACCGCCCGCGAAGCCGAGGACCTGACCGCGTCGCTGGGCTCGTTCCTGCCCGACAGCAGCATTGCCTGCTTCCCCGGCTGGGAGACGCTGCCGCACGAGCGCCTGTCCCCGCGCTCCGACACGGTGGGGCAGCGGGTCGCCGTGCTGCGCCGGCTGGCGCACCCGGTGGCGGGTGACGACGCGGCGGGACCGCTCTCCGTCGTCGTCACCCCGGTCCGGTGCCTGCTCCAGCCGATCGTGGGCGGTCTCGGCGACCTGGCGCCGGTCCGGTTGCGGGCCGGCGACACGTGTGACCCTGACGAGCTGCTGACCCGGCTCGTCGAGATCGGCTACGCCCGCGAGGACCTGGTTGGCCGGCGTGGTGACGTCGCGGTCCGCGGCGGCATCATCGACGTGTTCTCACCCACCGATGAGCACCCGGTACGTATCGAGTTCTTCGGCGACACGGTGGAAGAGATCCGCTACTTCAAGGTCGCCGATCAGCGCAGCCTGGGCGAGGCGCCGCATGGCCTCTGGGCACCGCCCTGCCGGGAACTGCTGCTCACCCCCGGCGTGCGGGATCGCGCCAAGGAACTGGCGGCCGAGTGGCCGGGCCTGTCGGAGGTCCTCGGCAAGCTGGCCGACGGGATACCGGTCGAAGGCATGGAGGCGTTCGCGCCCGTGCTCGCCGACCGGATGGACCTGCTGACCGACTACGTGCCCGCCGGTGGCCTCCTGCTGGCCTGTGATCCGGAGCGCATCCGCACCCGGGCCGGGGAACTGGTCAGCACCAGCCGGGAATTCCTGGACGCGTCGTGGGTGAACGCCGCCGCGGGCGGCGCGGCGCCGGTCGATCTGGGCGCCGCCGCGTTCCAGCCGATCGCGCGGGTACGCGAGGCGGCGCAGGCCCGCCGGCTGCCGTGGTGGACGATCGAGCCGTTCGGTGCCGCCGGGGACGACCAGGGCGCCGAGGACGGCTTCGGACGTGGTTCGTTCAGTATCGATGCCGCACCGGCGCGGAGCTATCGCGGCGCTGCGGACAGCATGATCACCGACGTGCGCCAGTGGCTTTCCGGCGGCTGGCGGGTCGTCCTCGTGACCGAGGGGCACGGGCCGGCGCAGCGGCTGACCGAGGTGCTGCGCGGCGAAGGTCTCGGGGCCCGCATGGAGGAGCTCACGGCTCCGCCCGAGCCGGGCGTGCCGTATGTGGCGACCGGCCTGCTGGAACACGGGTTCACCTGGCCGACGGTCAAGCTCGCCGTCCTGACAGAAAACGACCTGGCGGGACAGCCGGGCAGCCGGTCCAGCACCAAGGACATGCGGCGGATGCCGAGCCGGCGGCGCGGTGGCGTCGACCCGCTGCAGCTGACGCCGGGCGATTACGTGGTGCACGAGCAGCACGGTGTGGGCCGGTACGTGGAGATGACCAGCCGGACCGCGGCCGGCGCGACCCGGGAGTACCTGGTCATCGAGTACGCGCCGGGCAAGCGCGGTCAGCCGCCGGACCGGCTGTACGTGCCGACCGACCAGCTCGACGAGGTCACCAGGTACTCCGGCGGTGAGGCGCCGAGCCTGCACCGCCTGGGCGGGGCGGACTGGGCCAAGGCCAAGGGGCGCGCGCGCAAGGCGGTCCGTCAGATCGCCGCGGAGCTGATCCGGCTCTACTCGGCCCGGACCGCGTCTCCGGGGCACGCCTTCGGCCCCGACACGCCCTGGCAGCGTGAGCTGGAGGACGCGTTTCCCTACGTGGAGACGGGCGACCAGCTCGCGGCCATCGACGAGGTCAAGGCCGACATGGAGCGCTCGGTGCCGATGGACCGGCTGATCTGCGGTGACGTCGGTTACGGGAAGACGGAGATCGCGGTGCGCGCGGCGTTCAAGGCCGTTCAGGACGGCATGCAGGTCGCGGTGCTGGTGCCGACGACGCTGCTCGTCCAGCAGCACTTCTCGACCTTCGGTGAGCGGTACGCGCCGTTCCCCGTGCGGGTCCGGGCGCTGTCCCGGTTCCAGAGCAACGCGGAGACGGCGGAGACCCTCCGTGGCCTGGCCGAGGGGAACGTCGACGTGGTCATCGGGACGCACAAGCTGCTGTCGCCGGAGACCCGCTTCAAGCGGCTCGGCCTGGTGATCGTCGACGAGGAGCAGCGGTTCGGCGTCGAGCACAAGGAGTACCTCAAGCGGCTGCGGACCGAGGTGGACGTGCTCAGCATGTCCGCGACGCCGATCCCGCGCACCCTGGAGATGGGCGTGGCGGGGATCCGGCAGATGTCGACGATCCTGACCCCGCCGGAGGAACGGCACCCGGTGCTGACGTTCGTCGGGCCGTACGACGAGCGGCAGATCGCCGCGGCGGTACGCCGGGAGCTGCTCAGGGACGGCCAGGTCTTCTTCGTGCACAACCGGGTGTCCTCAATCAGCAAGGTGGCCGCGCGGGTCGCCGAGCTGGTCCCCGAGGCCAGGGTGGCCGTTGCGCACGGCCAGATGAACGAGCACACGCTCGAGAGCATCATGGTCGACTTCTGGGACGGGAAATATGACGTCCTGGTGGCGACGACGATCGTGGAATCCGGCCTGGACATCCCGAACGCCAACACGCTTATCGTGGACCGGGCCGACACCTACGGCCTGTCCCAGCTGCACCAGCTGCGGGGGCGGGTCGGGCGTGGCCGCGAGCGTGCCTACGCCTACTTCCTCTACCCGCCCGAGCGCACGCTGACCGAGACCGCGCACGAGCGGCTCGCCACCGTCGCACAGCACACCGAGATCGGGGCCGGCATGTACGTGGCCCTCAAGGACCTGGAGATCCGCGGTGCGGGCAACCTGCTGGGCGGCGAGCAGTCCGGGCACATCGCGGGCGTCGGGTTCGACCTGTACGTCCGGATGATCGGCGAGGCGGTCAGCGAGCTCAAGGGCGAGGGCCCGGCGGACCGCCCCGAGGTGCGGGTCGAGCTGCCGGTCAACGCGCACATCCCGCACGATTACCTGCCGGGTGAACGGCTCCGGCTGGAGGCGTACACGCAGATCGCCGCGATCGACTCCGACGCTGACGTGACCGCGGTCCTGGACGAGCTGACCGACCGGTACGGCCAGCCACCGGAGCCCGTTGTCAACCTGCTGGAGGTCGCACGGCTGCGGGCCCGGGCCCGCCGGGCCGGGCTGACCGACATCACCCTGCAGGGCAACCATGTCCGGTTCGCCCCCGTGGAGCTGCCCGATTCCCGGCAGGTCCGGGTGCAGCGGCTGTACCCCAGGACGCTGATCAAGCCGGCAGTGCGTACGATGCTGGTGCCGGTACCGAAGGCGGTGCCCGGGTCGTCGGCGTCCGCCGCCGCGCCGGGAGCGTCACGGAGCCGGGCGGCGGCCAGCGGACCGCAGACCGCCATCGGCGGCCAGCCGCTGCGCGACCGGGACATGCTTGCCTGGTGTGCCGAGCTCATCGACGGCGTGTTCGGTGAGCCGGCCCAGGTGAACGGCCAGAAGGCGTGAGAAGGGACATCACCGTGCGCCGCACCCCCATCAGGGCCGCTACCGCGGTCAAGGCTGCCGTCGCCGCCGCCGCCTTCGGCGGGCTGATCGCCGGTTGCGCCCCCGTTCAGGTGGGCGCGGCGGCGACCGTCGGCAGCCAGCGGATCTCCACCAGCCAGCTCGACAGCGAGGTGTCCGCACTGGCCAAGGCGGCCAAGCCGTACTCCGGCACGGTGCAGCTCACCGCGGCGCAGCTGCCCAAGGACGTGCTCAGCTGGCTGATCAGGTTCCAGATCCGGGAAGACCTGGCGAACACCGAGCACATCACGGTGACCCGCGGCCAGACGCAGCAGGCCCTGGCGGATATCTACCAGCAGGCCGCGGCGCAGGCCCAGCAGCAGGGGGTCAGCAACGTGACCCTGGATGAGCTCGCCGTCGCCAACGGCCTGCCGCCGGACCTGCTCAGCGAGCTGGGCCGCTACCAGGCCATCGAGATCGCCTACGCCGAGGCCCGCAACGGCGGCAAGCTCCCGACCAGCCAGTCGGCGGTCACCGCGGTCACCCAGCAGTTCACGCTGGCGGAGTGCCATACCTACAAGGCGCAGACGGTCCACGTCAGCCCGCAGTTCGGCGCGATGAACTACACACAGGACTCGGTGGTGGCCGCGCCGGACACGCTGTCGCGGGCCGAGGGTGCCGCCAGCAAGCCCTCCACCTCCGGGCAATCCCCCTCGTGCTGATCGTCCTGCTGACAAGCCCGAGAGTCGCACCGGGCCTGCTGGCCATGGAAGCGTGGGACACGCTCCGTGACGCGGCCCGGGTCCTGTGCGGCACCCCGGACCATCCACAGCTGCCCGCGCTTGCGAACGCGGGGATCGCCTGCGAGATCATCGCGGCGGCGGACTCCGCGCCGGGTCCCGGCCTCGCGCAGACCCTCGCGGCCGCGGTGGCGCAGGCGGACGGGCCGGTGGTCTGGCTGGCCGGCGGCGCGGCCCGGGCCGCGCTGGGTACCGGGACCGGCGACGGCGCGGGCGACCTGCTGGCCGCGCTGGGCGAACTGGGCCCCGCGGCGCCAGCCACGGCGGTCCTGCGGGGTTCGGCCGACCTGCCGGGCGCCCGGTTGCTGGATCTCGTCGCCGCCATGGCCATCCTGCGCGCCGAGTGCCCGTGGGACGCCAAGCAGACCCACGAGTCGCTCGCCCCGTACCTGCTGGAAGAGCCGTACGAGGCGCTGGAGGCGCTGGAGAACGGTGACCCCCGCGGGTTGCGGGAAGAACTGGGGGATGTCCTGCTCCAGGTCCTCTTCCACGCCGAGATCGCGTCGGAACGGGATGACGGCACGGGCTACTCCGTCGATGACGTCGCGGACGGCATCGTCGCCAAGCTGGTGCGCCGGCATCCGCACGTGTTCGCCGGCGTGGCTGTCTCCGGCGCGGACGAGGTGACACAGAACTGGGACGCGATCAAGCAGGCGGAGCGGGCCGAAAAGGCCTCGCCCGGCGATGCCCCCTCCTCGGCGCTCGACGGCGTGCCGTTCGGGCAGCCCGCCCTGGCGCTGGCCGCGCAGTTGCACCGCCGGGCGGCGCGGGCCGGTGCCCCACGAGAGCTTCTCCGCGGGCCGGCCGATGACGCCACCGGCATCGGCGAAAGCCTCTTCGCGCTGGTCGCCGCGGCCAGGGACGCCGGCCTGGATCCCGAACTGGAGCTTCGTGCGGCCGCGCGCCGGTTCGGCGAGCGGATACGGGGCTGGGAGTGCGCCGGGCGCAAGGGCGCATAAGCGATCATTAACGGAACTAATTCCGCCCTATTCGGGGTAAACCTCCCGGCGCCGTCCCGCGTCGACTAAGCATCATGGCACCGGGCCCGAATTGCCATGATCACGGCTATGCGGCCCCAGAGCCGGTTTCGCCCCGGAAATGAGCCGGTGACGCTTGGCCGCGATGGGATCCCGCACGCCTGCCTCGTGAGCGGGAGCCAGGTGAGGATGGCGCTCTCATGCAGGCAGATGAGGATGGCGTAATCCGGATGGTCCCCCAGCACCGGGCGCACACGCTGCGCGTGCTGCTGATCGATGATCATCTGATGATGTCCGAAGCGCTGGCCTTGCGGCTGTCCTCCGTGCCGGACCTGTGGGTCGCCGGAACGTGCACGACGTCGGATCCCAACTTGCCGGACATGGTCCGGCGCCTGCAGCCCGACGTGATAACGATCGAGACCGAGCCGCTGGGATCATCCGTCGGCCGGGTGCTGCGGTCGCTGGCCGCGGCCCGGCCGCAGGCCAGAATCGTGGTGCTGAGCGCCGATCAAAATGTGTCGCACGCGGTCGAGGCGGCCCGCGCCGGGGTGGCCGCGTGGGTGAGCAAGCAGCAGGACGCAGCCGAACTGGAGACGGTGCTGCGCGGGGTGGTAGCCGGGAGCGCCTGGTTCCCGCCCAGAATCCTCGGCGCGGTCCTGCGCGAACTGCGTGCGGACATCGACAGCGCCCGGTATGGCGGCGATCTGCTGAGCGTGCTGAGCAGACGCGAACGAGAAGTGCTGCTCGGGATGGTCCAGGGTAAACAGGCCCGCCAGATCGGCGCGGAGCTGATGATCTCCCTGGACACCGTCCGGACCCATACCCGCAACGTTTTCGCCAAACTGGATGTGCACAGCCGCCTGGAAGCGGTCCGGATCGCGCACCTGGCGGGCATGCGCGCGGACGGGCCCCGTCGCTGACGCCGCCCCGGCCGGCGCAGCGTGGCCGGGCGCCCGTTACGGCACCGGCCGCCGCGGGTTCATCACCCGTCCTCCCTCCACTCAATTTCCGGCCACTCCAGTGGGCCGTTGTTATCAGTCGGTTTGATTAGTTTTCCTCACAAAAATGATGCACCTTCGCTACTCACGCGGATGGCACGCTCCTGAGTAACCGCTCGGTGGGACGGCTGTTACCGCAGCTCCGGAGGGGGAGATCGCCATGCCGCAACTGGGCTCGGCTACACCGGCACGCCGATGATAGACGGTGACTACCCCGCTGAGAACGGAGTTCCCGCGGTGGTCCTCAAATTCGACCGCAACGTCATGCACCACGGCGGTCTGGGGGTCATTCGCAGCCTCGGCCGGCTTGGCGTGCCGGTCTACGGCGTCCATGAGGGGCCGTGGGCGCCCGCCGCACAGTCCCGGTACCTGCACGGGCGCTGCTTCTGGCAGCCGGGTCCCGCTGACGTGGATCGCCTGCTCGCGGGCCTGCTCCGGCTGGCGGAGCACATCGGGCAGCCCGCGGTGCTCATCCCGACCGACGACGCGGGCGCGATCCTGCTCGCCGAACACGGGCGGGACCTGCGGCGGAGCTTCCTGTTCCCGGATCCGCCACGGGCCATGCCCCGTCTGCTGGCGGGTAAGCACTCGCTGATCCAGATCTGCCGTGACCTGGATATACCGTCACCGCGGGCGATGGTCCCCGGCTCACTCGCGGCGGCCAGGGATTTCGCCGCGGCGGCCGGATACCCGCTGATGGCCAAGCTGACCACGCCGTGGGCGCAGAGCGGCCCCGCGCTGCGCAGCACCTCGATCGTGGCCGCGCAGGCCGGGCTCGATCGCGCCTACCGGGCCTGCGCCGACTCGGGCACCGGGCTCATGCTGCAGGAATTCATCCCCGGGGGTACGGAGCACGACTGGTTCTTCCACGGCTACTGCGACGCCGCATCGACGTGCCGGCCTGCCTTCACCGGTGTCAAGGAGCGTTCCTACCCCGCCCGCGCCGGATTGACCAGCCGCGGGCGCTCAGCGGTGAACGAGCGTCTCCGCGGCGACATCACGGCGATGCTGGCGCGGCTGGGCTACCGCGGGCTGATGGACCTGGATATCCGCCTCGACGCCCGGACCGGTGCCTACACCCTGCTGGATTTCAACCCGAGGCTCGGCGCGCAGTTCCGCGTCTTCCGCGACACCGCGGGAACCGACGTGGCGCGGGCGGCTTACCTCGACCTCACCGGCCAGGACATACCGCCCGGGGACCAGGTGGACGAGCGTACGTTCCTCGTGGAGAACTACGACCCGATCAGCGCCCTCGCGCATTGGCGCCGCGGCGAGCTCAGGCTGTCGTCCTGGCTGGCCTCGCTGCGCACGGTCGACGAGACGGCCTGGTTCGCGCGGGATGATCTGCGGCCCTTCGGCCTCATGTGCGTGCGGATGGGCTGGCGCGCGGCGACCAGGCGGCTGGCCGCGAACCGGGGGCACGCGCCGCAGGACGGCTTCCGCTTCCGGCCCGGCCGCCGAGCCTCCGGACCCGGCCGGAGCGCGCGGCGGACATCGCCTGCGCCGCAGGCGCCCATCATGCGGCCAGCAGCGCCGCGACCGCACAAGGAGGAAACACGAGCATGAGCGACGTCGTCGATGTGGCCATCGTGGGGGCCGGGCCGTACGGGCTGTCACTGGCCGCGCACCTGCGCGAAACCGGCCTTGACTACCGCCACTTCGGCATGCCCATGCGGCTGTGGCAGGCGGCCATGCCGAAGGGGATGTTCCTGAAATCGCAGGGTTTCGCGTCCGCCCTCGCCGATCCCGCCCACCGCCACACGCTGGAGGCTTTTTGCCGGCAGCAGGGCCTGCCGTACGCGAGCTACGGTCTGCCCGTGCCGCTGGGCACCTTCGTCCGCTATGGACAGTGGTTCCAGGACGGGCTCGGCCTCGACGTCGAAGAAGTGCTGGTCACCGGCATCGCAGCGCAGGATGGGCATTTCGAGCTGACCCTGGCCAACCTCGACCGGGTGCTGGCCCGCCGGGTGGTCGTCGCGGTCGGCGTGGAGCACTTCGCGTACGTGCCCGCCCCGCTGTCCGGGCTGCCCGCCTCGGTGTGCACGCACAGTTCGGCGCACACCGACCTGGCCGGATTCCGCGGCCGTACGGTGGCCGTCATCGGCGCCGGCCAGTCGGCGCTGGAGTCCGCCGCGCTGCTGCACGAGAGCGGGGCCGCCGTCCAGGTGATCGCGCGCACACCCGCCCTGGCGTGGAACGGTGAACCGCTCGCGCTGGACCGGCCGCTGCGGCAGCGGCTGAAGGAGCCCGAGGCCGGCCTCGGATCGGGCTGGAACACCTGGTTCTACTCGAACCATCCGGACCTCTTCCGGCACCTGCCGCGCGGCACCAGGATCCACCGGGCCCGTACGGCGCTGGGGCCGGCCGGTGCGTGCTGGCTGCGCAGCCGGGTGGACGGCCAGTTCCCGGTGCTGACCGGCCACTCGGTGGCGTCAGCGCGGGCGCGGGACGGCCAGGCACGGCTCACGGTGACCACACCCAGCGGGAGCAGCCGGGAACTGCTGGCTGATCACGTCATCGCGGCCACCGGCTACCGCGCGGACGTGGCCAGGATGGAGTTCCTCGGCGACCAGATCCGGCGCCAGGTGCAGACCGTCGCGGGCACCCCGGCGGTCGGGCGGGACTACCAGTCTTCCGTGCCCGGGCTCTATTTCATCGGGCCCGCGGTCGCGCCCACCTTCGGGCCGGTCATGCGCTTCGTCTTCGGCTCGCGGCACGCCGCCGCGGTGGTGTCGCGCCAGCTGGCCGCGGCCGCGGACCGCGGATCACGCCGGACCGTGGCGGCGGGCCGGTAATGGCGGCTGACTACGGCCGGCCCGGGGCGGAGATCGCCGCCGCCCGGCGGCGGGCCACCGCGCAGCTGCGCCGGGGCGCGCGGGTACCAGCCGGGCAGCCCGCCGGAACGGGCGCGCTCGCCCCCGCCCACCGCCCGGCCACGCGGGTGGTGGCGGCGGTACGGCGGCTGGCGCTGCCGGCCGCGGATGCCGCCGCGCTGGCGGTCGCGGTGGCCGTGACCGGTGCGGCCGGCCGGGCCGGGGCCGGGCTGGTGTGCGCCTGCTACGGGCTGGCCGTGCTCGGCATACTCGCGGCCAGCCGCCAGTACCGGTTGCGTATCTGCCTGCGAAGCTCGGACCAGGCCGATCGCATCCTGATCGCCACGACGGTGCCGCTGCCCGCCCTGCTCGGGTGGTGGCCGGCCGGCCAGCTGGCCTGGCTGGCGGCGTGCTCGGCCGGGTTCATGTTCGTCGGCCGCACCGCCCTGTATGCCGCCCTGCGCGCGGCGCACCGCCGTGACCGGCTGACCGAGCCGGCCCTGATCGTCGGCTCCGGGACGTTCGGCGCCTACGTTGCCGACCTGCTGCGCGCGCATCCGGAACTCGGCCTGCGGCCGCGGGGCTTCCTCGACGACGGCCCGCCCCGCCGTGACCTGTCGCTGCCGTCGCTGGGGACCCCGGCCGACCTCGCGGGCGTGGTCGCGAAGCTGGGCATCCGCCGGGTCATCGTCTGCTTCTCCACCTGCCGCGACGAAGACTTCGTCGCCGTGATCCGGGCCAGCCGGCCGCTGCGGGCGGACATCTGCGTGGTACCCCGCCTCTATGAGCTGGGCGCGGCCGTGCCGCGGGGCTGCCTCGACGAGATCTGGGGTATCCCGCTCGTTCCGCTGCGGAGCTCCGGGCGCTCGCTGGCTGACCGGGCGCTCAAGCGCGCCGCCGACCTCGCTGCCGCCTTGGTCCTGCTCGCCGCCGCGGCGCCGGTGCTGCTCGCGATGGCCGCCGTCACCCGGCTGAGGTCAGGCCAGCCGGCCTTCTTCGGCCAGGCCAGGATCACCGGGCAGGGCCGCACCGTCCGGGTGCTGAAGCTGCGCACGCTGGCCGGCACCGACGACCCGGACACCCGCTGGACGGTGCCGGCTGGGCAGTACGGCCCGCTCGGCCGGTGGATGCGCGCCACCCACATCGATGAGCTTCCGCAGTTGCTGAACGTCGTTCGCGGCCAGATGTCGCTGGTGGGGCCGAGACCCGAGCGGCCCTTCTTCGCCGAGCGGTTCAGCCGGGAGATCCCGCGGTATGCCGACCGGACCCGGATGGCCGCCGGCATGACCGGGTGGGCGCAGGTTCATGGGCTCAACGGCGACACGTCGATCTTCGAGCGGGCCCGGTTCGACAACTATTACGCGGAGTACTGGTCGCCCTGGCTGGATGCGGTCATCCTGGCCCGGACCCTCGCCGTCATGGCGCCCGGCCCGCGCGGGGGCCAGCCATGACGGTGACCGGCCGGCCCGCGCAGCCGGCCGCCTCCGCGGGCCGCCTGCGCCTGCGCGACACGCCGATGATCCTCATGTACCACGCCGTGGCGGAGGCCGCCGAGGACCCGAACCTGCTGTGCGTGACCCCCAGCCGCTTCGCCGAGCAGATGGCCTGGCTGGAGCGGCATGGGCTGCGCGGCGTGAGCGTCGGGACGCTGACCGACGCGATGCGGGCGGGTACCAGCCGCGGGCTCGTCGGCATCACCTTCGACGACGGGTACACGAGCGTGCTGGAGTCGGCCCTGCCCGAACTGGCCCGCCGGGGCTTCACGGCCAGCGTCTACGTCATCTCCGGCCGGATCGGCGAGACCAACGAGTGGGACGCGGGGCCGTCCTGGCCCCTGCTGTCGGCGAGCCAGGTCAGGGACCTCGCCGCGGCCGGCCTGGAAATCGGCTCACACGGCGCCACGCACATCCGGCTGGCCGGGCTGCCGGCCGCGGAACTGGCCGGGGAGGTCGGCGGGAGCAGGGCGGCCCTGACCGGAATCGCCGGCACGCCGATCCGGGGCTTGGCCTACCCGTACGGCTCGATGGACGCGGCGGCCAGGCAGGCGGTGCGCGCGGCGGGCTACGACTACGCCTGCGCCGTCGAGACGGCCACGCCGGACCTCAGCTTGGCGGCACTACCCAGGATCTACGTCGGCCAGCGCGACAACCCCGGCCGGCTGGCGGCCAAACGGCTCCTCTTCCGGGGCTACATCGCAGTCAAAGGGAGACGCGGATGAAAGTGCTGCACGTGATCACCGGCCTGGACGCGGGTGGAGCCGAGATTCAGCTGGCCATGCTGCTCCAGCACACCAGGCACGACGCCGACGTCGTGACGCTCTACAACCCGGGCCCGGTGGCCGAGCGGATCCGCGCCGACGGGACGACGGTCCGCGACATCGGGATGCAGCGCAATACCGAACTGCCCGCCCTGCTCAGGCTGCGGTCGATCATCGCGGCCGGCCGCTATGACGTCGTGCATGCCCACCTGTACCGTTCGCAGATCTACGCCCGCCCGGCCGCGCGGCTCGCCCGGACACCGGTGGTGGTGACCACCGAGCATTCGATTGGTGAGACGCATATCGAGCGGCGCAAGATGTCCACCGGAGTACGCGGGCTGTACCTGGCGTCGGAAAAGTTCTCCGACGCCACGATCGCCGTCTCGGACGTGGTCCGGGAACGGCTCGTCCGCTGGGGCGTGCCGGCCGGGAAGATCACCGTGATCCCCAACGGCCTGGACACTGGCGCGGTGGCCTTCGACCCGGTGGCACGCCAGCAGGCCCGCGAGCAGTTCGGCATCCGGCCGGACGCGTACGTCATCGGCGCCCTCGGCCGGCTCGACACGAACAAGCGGGTCGATATGACGATCGCGGCCGCCGCGCCGCTCCTCGGCGAACGGTGCAAGATCCTGGTAGTCGGCCGGGGCGACGACCGGGCCCGGCTGGAAGCGGCGGCCGCCCGGCTGGGCGTGTCCGACCACGTGATCTTCGGGGGCTTCCAGCCCGACACCATCGCGATGCTGGCCACTTTCGACCTGTACGTCGCCGCCTCGGTGCAGGAAACTTTCGGCCTGTCGGTGCTGGAGGCCATGGCCAGCGGCCTGCCGGTGCTGTACACGACGTGCCCGGCGCTGGATGGGCTGGTCACCAGCCAGGCCCGCCAGGTGGCAGGGACCGCGGAGGCGCTGCGCGCGGAAATCCGGGCGGCGGTCGAAGCCGGGCCGCGGCCGCGTGAGTCCGACAGCGCGGTCTTCGAGCACTACGACATCGGGGCGGTCACCCGGCGGGTCGATGATCTTTACGAGCGGATCATGGCCGAGCGGGTCCGCCCCGGCCGGCGGGTCGCCCTCCGCCGCCGGGTAACGGCCGCCCAGCCCGCGCCGCTGACCGCTCCGTCGCTGCGGTCCACTGGCCCGCTGCCGCTGGCTGCCGGGGCCGTGCTGGCCCAGGCGCTGGCGCCGGACGCCCTCCCGCGGGCGGCCGGCGGCCCGGACAGCCAAGGCGCCCCAGGCGAATGAAATGAAGGTGGCACTGACCGCAGAGGGTACCTATCCGCACCAGTTCGGCGGCGTGAGCGTATGGTGCGATCAGCTCATCCGGGGGATGCCTGACCATGACTTCCTGCTGGTTCCGCTGGTCGCCTCGGGCGCCGAACCGGTGCGGTGGGATCTCCCGCCCAACGTGCGGTCGGTGGCGCCGATCCCGCTGTGGGGCGTCCCGCCGCCGGTAACGCTGCGGGCACGGCTGTCCCGGAACCGGGCCGCGCCGCCCCTGGCCGAGCTGATCGACGTCCTGTTCATGCCGCCGGACCACGCGCCGGACCGGTTCGCCGGTGTCATGCGCGAACTGTCCGCGTACGCGCAGACCGGCGACCTGCGGGCCGCGCTGGCCAGCGAGGACGCCATCCGCATGCTGAGCGGCGCGTGGCAGGCGAACTGGCCGCAGATCCTGCCGGGCCCGCCCGGCGGCGGCGGGGGCGCCCGGTCCGGCACGGCGCCGACCCTGCACGATGCCGTGGTGGCGCTGCAGCTGATCGAGCACGCGCTGCGCCCGCTGTCACACCTGCCTGCCCAGGCCGACGTCGTGCACGCCGTCACCAACGGCCTGGGCGTACTGCCGGCGCTGGCGGCCAAGTGGCGGTACGGGACGCCGCTGATCGTCAGTGAGCACGGCGTCTACGTGCGCGAGCAGTACCTGCACCTCCGCCGCCCGTCGTTCGGCTGGCCGGTGAAGGAACTCTTTCTCCGTTTCCTGCGGCGGGTGTGCGCCCTCGGTTACCAGGAAGCTGACGTCATCACGCCGGGCAACGCGTACAACAAGCGCTGGGAAGAACAACTTGGAGCCGACATCTCCCGGGTCCGCACCGTGTACAACGGCGTCAATCCGGCCGACTTCCCGCTGCTGACCGGTGAGCCCGATGTCCCGACGATCGCGTGGGTCGGCCGGGTCGACCCGGTCAAGGACCTGGAGACCCTGCTGCGTGCGTTCTCCCTGGTGCTGCGGGAGATGCCGCAGGCGCGGCTGCGGATGTTCGGCGCGCCACCGCAGGGCCGCGAAGCCTACCTGGCCCGCTGCCAGGCGCTCGCCGGGCAGCTGGGCCTCACCGACCGGGCCGTCTTCGAGGGCAGGGTGCCGGTCATCCGTGACGCCTACAGCGCCGGCCAGATCGTCGTCCTCTGCAGCATCACCGAGGGCTTCCCCTACACGCTCATCGAGGCGATGGCGAGCGGGCGGCCGTGTGTCGCCACCGACGTGGGCGGGGTCGGCGAGGCGCTCGGCGGGGCCGGCCTGATCGTGCCGCCCCGTAACCCCGCGGCCCTGGCGGATGCCTGCCTGCAACTGCTGCTGGATCCCGGTTTGCGGAAGAACCTGGGCCACGCCGCCCGGCTCCGGGCCCTGGAGCACTTCACCGTGGACCGGGCGATCAGCACGTTCGATGAGATGTACAGCTTCCTGGGCACGGGCCTGCCCATTCCGGACGGGGCGCCCCAGCGCGCTCTGCCGGCTCCGGCCGGAGCCCCGCCGGCCGCGCCGGGACAAGGCCCGGACGATACCGGGGCCATGCCCCGGCCGCGCCAGCCTCCGGCCCTGATGCGGCCGGCTGCGGAGGCGACGCTGATCCTGCCCCGGATTGACGCCGAGACGCTCGCCGCGGACGCGGAAACGACCCTGGTCCTGCCCCGGATCGACGCCCCGGGTGGCCCGCCGTGCGAGCGGGGGTAACAGCATGAGCGCCGAAAGCGTGTATGACTGGGGCGCACCTGCGTCGGCCGGCCTGGGCCGCCCGATGGACTGGCTCGAGGCCGCGGCGGCCCACGACGATCCGGTCGAGCCCTCGGTGGACACGCTGTGCGAGACGTTCGGGCCGGTGTGTGCGTCGGCCGTCGACCCGCTGGAGATCGCGAGCGCGCTGGAGTTCGAGGGCATCGGCGACCGGACCGCGCAGGTGATCTACGGGCAGCCGGACGTGTTCGCGCTCGCGCAGGCCATGTACCTCCGCGCGCCGCGCCGGCCGGCCGAGCCGGAGCCATCCTCCGCGCCGTGGGCGGTGAGCCCGTACCGCCCGGTGCTGCACGGGCTCCTCTACGGGCTTCCGGCGATCTGCTTTCCCGCGGCGGGGGCTCTGCTGGCCGGCCCGGGCGCGCTGACCACGCTGATCGTCGCCCTGCTCGTCGCCTGGGGGCTGAGCCAGGGACTGGCTTGCGTCGGGTATCTGCGGCTGGGAACGGCCGGCCCGGCGCAGACCCGGCGGGTGCTGCGAGCGGGCCTCCTGGCCGGGCTGATCCTGGTGACCGCCGCGATGATGACGGTCTGGCTCGTCGTGCACGCGCACCGGCTGGTGCTGCTCTTCGGCGCTGGCGAGGGCGCGTACATGCTGGGCGCGTGCGTGCTGATGGTGTTCGGCGCGGAACGGTGGCTGCCGGCCGCGCTGGCGCCCGGAGTGCTGGGCGCCGCGGCCTTTCTCTTCCTCGGCCGGCCGCCCGGCCTGGAGCACCTGGCCTGGATCGCGATGGCCGGGACGCCCGTGCTGGCGTGCGTTCTCGCCTTGATCTGGACCCGGCGGACCGAGCCGCGGAACGGGCATCTGCTGATCCCGGCCGAGCTGCGCGCGGCGCTGCCCGCCATCGGCTTCGGCCTCGTCGCCGCCGGCCTGCTCGCATTCCCGATCGCGGCGGGGCCGGACGGCCATGGCGGCATCAACACCGGCGCGTTGCTGGCCTCGCTCCCGCTCTCGCTGAGCATGGGAGCGGCGGAGTGGAGCATGCTGTGGTACCGCGCGCGAACGCAGCACCTGCTGCGGGTGACCGCCAGCCTGCCGGTTTTCCGGGCGAAGGCACGGCTGGTGCTGCTCATCGCCCTGCTCCAGTACCTGCTCGGCGCGACCGCCCTGACGGTGCTGGTGGCGGCCATCGCCGGCGCGACCGGGCTGGTCCACCTGCGGTGGGCCTACCTGCCGGAGGTGGCGGCGTATCTGGCGCTCGGGTCGGCCATGTTCCTCGCCCTGCTGCTCCAGTCGCTGCGGCTGCGGGCGGTTCCGCTGATCGCCGGGACCGCGGCGCTGGCCGCCGAGATCGTTTTCCGCCAGCATGGCCTCGCCGTGCAGGTCGCCGCGCCCGTGGCCCTGTTCGCGGTACTCGGCTGTTACGCGGGGCGGGCACTGGGGCGGGCGGCCCGTCATGGCTATTAGGCGCCCGGCGCGCCGGACGGGTCACCGGGCCGGCCCGCGGCCCGGCACAGGCAGGACAGCACGGCAGATTGACGGCAGGCAGTAGATCTGGAGGATCCGGTCATCATGGATGTTGTCGCAGTTACCGGGGCCGAGGGATTCATCGGCTCCCATCTGGTGGAGGCGCTGGTCCGCCGCGGCTATCGCGTGCGGGCCATGGCGCTCTACAACATGTGGACCTCGGCCAGCTGGCTCGACACGCTGGGGGAGGACATCAAGGAACAGGTGGACGTCGTATTCGGCGACGTACGCGATCCCGCGTCGGCGCGTGACCTCGTCGAAGGCGCCCAGGTGGTCTACCATCTGGCGGCCATCGGCTCCGTGCCGTACTCCTACCGCGCGCCGCGTACGTTCGTGGACACCAACACGATCGGCACGCTGCACATTCTCGAGGCGGTGCGCGCCTGCCGCACCCCCCGGCTGGTGCACACGTCCACCAGTGAGACCTACGGCACCGCGCGGACGGTGCCGATCAGCGAATCGCATCCGCTGCAGGCGCAATCGCCGTACGCCGCGTCCAAGATTGCCGGGGACAAGCTGGCCGAGTCTTACCACCTGAGCTTCGGGGTTCCCGTGGTAACCCTGCGCCCGTTCAACACCTTCGGCCCGCGGCAGTCCACCCGGGCCGTCATCCCGCAGATCATCACGCAGCTCGCTTCCGGATCCCGCCAGCTCATGCTGGGCGCACTCGATCCGACGCGTGACTTCTGCTACGTCACCGACACCGTGCAAGCCTTCATCGAACTGGGCGAGGCCCCGGCGTCGGCGGTCCTCGGCGAACTGTTCAACTGCGGGCTGGGTGCGGATATCGCCGTCGGCGCGCTGGCCGCGCGCATCGCCGAGCTGATGAATGTGCAAGCGGACATCCTGGAGGATCCGCAGCGCCTGCGGCCCAAGGATTCCGAGGTCATGCAACTGGTCTGCGACCCGTCGAAACTTCGTGACCGCACCGGCTGGCGGCCCCGCGTGACCAGGGACGAGGGCCTCCGTCAGACGATTGACTGGTTCCTCGATCCGGCCAACCTGGCCCGGTACACGGTCAACGAGTACCACCAGTAGCTGGGGGATCCCGTGCCTGACCCGCTAGGCCGGCCCCGGCCGGTGGCCGGGGAACCGCTGCGCCTCCTGATCATGGGCGCCAGCGGGTTCCTCGGTGGTCACGTGCGGCGGCAGGCGGCCGCCCACGGCCTGACGGTGCTGACCGCCGGCCGGTCGGCCCGGCCCGGATCACGGTCACATCAGCACGCCGACCTGTCCCAGGATGCCTCGTCGGCGATCGCCGCCGTGATCGAATCGGCTCGCCCGGATGCCGTCGTCAACTGCGCCGGGGCCGTCGCGGGCGAGCCGGAGACCCTGGCGGCAGCCAACATCACCGCCACCTGCACGCTGGTCACGGCCATGCTTCAGGCCCGTATCCCCACCCGGCTCGTGCACCTGGGGTCGGCCGCCGAGTACGGGCCCACCGAGCCGGGGCCGCCGGTGGCCGAGTCCGCCCCGCTGCGGCCGGCCGGAGCCTACGGCCTGACCAAGCTGGCCGGCAGCCGTCTCGTGGAGGTGGCCCGCACCGCCGGGCTTGACGCCGTGGTGCTGCGGGTCTTCAACGCGGTCGGGGCGGGTGCCGCGGAGAATGGCCTGGCCGGGCGGGCGGCGGTATTGTTGCGCCAGGCGATGGTGTCCGGTACCGACGTGCGGCTCGGCTCGCTCGATCCGGTGCGTGACTTCATCGACGCACGTGACGTGGCCGACGCCGTGCTGGCCGCGGCGGCGGCACCCAGCCTGCCGCACGCGGTGATCAACATCGGCCGCGGGATCGGCGTGCCTTCCCGGGACCTGATCAAGGAGCTGCTTACGGTCAGCGGCCTGTCCGTCGCCGTGCACGAGGACGCGCCGGGCTCGGCCCGCTCGGGAGGCCGGCCCGGGCCGCGGGCTGACATCACCCGGGCCCGGGCCGACCTGGGCTGGCGGCCGTCCCGCGACCTGGCCGCTGCCGCCCGCGACCTTTGGGAGGGCGTCGGTGCGCCGGCCGGACGCTGATCAGACCGTCACGGGCGCGTGGCCACGGCTCGTCGTGCCCGCCTACTTCCATCCGGCCGTTCATCCGGGTCAATGGGAGTGGCTGGCCCAGCACGCGGCCGAGGTCAGGCTGGTGATCCTCAACATCGCCAGCGGCCCGGGGACCAGGCCAGAGCCGGTCTTCCAGGCGGCGGTCGCGCGCCTGCACGAGGCGGGAGTGCGCGTCGCCGGGTACGTGGACACCGACTACGGCCGGCGTCCCGCGGATCAGGTGCTGGCCGAACTTCGCTGCTATCTCGACTGGTACGGCGCCGGGGGCGTGTGCTACGACCGCGCGGCCGGCTTCGCCGAGCACCTCGGGCACTACGGCGCGCTGGCGGACCGGGCCCGCACGCTGGGCGTGGACTACGTGTTTTTCAACCATGGCGCGTACCCCCTGGAGCCGTACGCCGACCATGCCGACCTGCTCGGCACCTTCGAGGGGCCCTGGCCGGCCTACCGGCACCTGGCCGTCCCACGCTGGACGGCCGCCCAGGACGCCAGCAAGTTTTATCACGTCGTGTACGCGGTACCGCCGCAGCGACAGGAGGATGCGCTGCTGCTGGCGGTCCGGCGCCGCGCGGCGTCGGTCTACCTCACCGACCGCAGCGGGCCCAATCCGTACGACGAGCTGCCCGCTGAGGCGTTCAGGCGGACCGGCCCGGGGCGAGCCCCGGGCCTCCGCCCGGCGAGCTCAGATCCGGGCCCGGCGGGCCCGGCGGGCGCCGCGGGTCACGAGGATCCGCCGGTGCCCAGCTCCGGCCATCGCGCTGCCAAGGGCCCGGCGAGGCGGTGGCGGGTGCCGATGGTGCTCGCCGTGCTGATCCTGGTGCTGGTCGCCGTGGCCTGGACCACCCGGCTCCTGCCGGGTACCGGGGGAGGCGGGCAGACCTGCCAGACATCGTTCGTCCCCGCCTTCTTCTCCCTGGGAAACGGCTGGACGCAGGCAGTGCGCAGCAAGCCGCCGCCGGCCGTCATGATTCTCGATCTGACCGACACCGGCGCCGGGACCAGGCCCGAACCCGGATTCCAGGCCGCCGTCCGCAGCGCCCAGGCCGCCGGGATAAGAGTCATCGGGTATGTGGCCACGGAATATGGGCGGCGCCCCATCGCCCAGGCTGAGGCAGACGCCCGGAACTATAAAGCCTGGTATGGGGTATCCGGTATTTTCCTCGACCAGACCCCCGCCAGCCGGGCCCAGCTGGGCTATTACCGCAATCTCGCGGATTACATCCGGGGTATCAGCCGAGGTGCCGTGGTATGGCTCAACCCCGGCATCTACCCTGATCAGGCTTATATGTCGGTTGCCGACGTCGTTATGACATTTGAGGGGCCGTACACGAGATACCGTAATTCGCGGGTGCCCGGCTGGGCCAGCCAGTATCCGCCAGGAAGATATGCGAACACCATCTATGCCACCTCATCGGCGGAATTCGAAAACGCCTTGCATCAGTCCGCCGGCGCCAACGCCGGCAATGTGTTCATAACCGACCGCTCGGGCGCCAATCCGTATTCCGGATTGCCCGCTTACTGGGCGCACGAAAGCGCATCCGTCGCGGCTAGCTGTACCGGCCATCAGTGAACGGGTGTGGCAGGACATGACCGGCGGCAACGGCACCTGGGCCGCCGGGCGGCCGCTACGGGTCGGGATACTGATCACGCGGCTGGAAGGCGGCGCCGGCATGCTCGCGCTGCGCGGCGCGACGGCGCTGGACCCGGGCCTGTTCCGGCTGACGGTGGTGACCGGGAGTGCGAGCCGCCGCCTGCTCGGCGACGCCGAAGCCGCTGGGCTGGACGTCATCCTTGAGCCGGCCCTGCGCTCACCCATCGATCCGGTCAATGACGTCCGGGCGCTGCGCCGGCTCGCTGTGCTGCTGCGCCGGGGACGTTTTGACGTGGTGCACACGCATACCGCGAAGGCGGGGACGCTGGGCCGGGTGGCGGCGCACCGGGTATCGGTGCCGCGCATCGTGCACACCTACCATGGTTTTCCGTTTCACGAGTTCCAGTCGGCCGGCCGTCACCGTGCCTACGTCGCGGTAGAGCGGCGCCTCGGCCGTATCACCGACCTCGCCCTGTGCGTCGGCACCGCAGTGGCGGTCGAGGCGGCGCGGCGCGGCCTGATCGCACCCGAACGGATCCGCACCATCGGCGTCGCCGTCGGCAGCGATGACGGAACGGAACCTGGTCCCGATCGCGCGCCGGGAGCCGGGCTGGCCGCGCCGGGAGCCGGGCTGGTACTGCCGGCCCGGGACCCGGCCGCGCGCCAGCGGGCCCGCCGCGCGCTGGGCCTGCCCGCCGACGCGATCGTGATTGGCGCGGTGGGCCGGCTGACCTACCAGAAGGCGCCCGAGGACTTCGTCGAGATGCTCCGGCGGCTCAGGCGTCCCGGTCTGGCCGGCGTCTGGATCGGGGACGGCGAACTGGCCGGGGCGGTGCGCCGGAGGGCGGCCGCCGACCCCGCGGTCCGGCTCATCCTGCCCGGCGAACGGGCCGACGTTCCGGACCTGCTGCCCGCCTTCGACATCTTCGCGCTGCCGAGCAGGTATGAGGGACTGCCCACGGTCATCGTGGAGGCCATGATGTGCGGTGTCCCGGTCGTGGCGACCGCGGTAAACGCGGTGGGCGACGCGGTCGTGCCGGGCGAGACGGGCGTTTTGGTCCCGCCCCGGCGGCCCGACCTGATGGCCGCTGCCGCCGGATATCTGCTGAATTCGCCCGCTGTGGCGGCCGCGATGGCGGAAACGGCCCGGTCCCGGCTGGGTGGCCGGTACAACGTCTCCGCATTGCGGTCAGCGCTGGCGGCCGCTTACCACGGCCAGCCGGAACCGGTTCGTGAGTATCTGTCGGATAGCGCATGATTTTTCCGCCGTTTGTAACCCGCGCACCGGGCTGGGGCGTCTTGTAAGTAAGGCGCAAAGGATGCGAAGGATGCAGCGGCGTAGTCTTCGTGAGCGGGGCAGCGTTGTGCGGCGGGCGACCGCCAGCTGGACTACGGGTCTGACCTGCCATCATTCGGGTGACCACCGCCTAAGTCACACGGGAGTGAAAAATATCCTGGTTCCGGCGCGCGCCGGCCCCCGGCATCCACCGCTTTCCGGCAGCGCTACTACGTGGTCCCGCCCGCGCGACGCTTGCCCAGGTCATAACCCGCCCGCTTCCTCAGTAGCCGGTCTCGTGCACGCTAAGGGCGGGTGAGCACACTGACTAGTGTTGTGGTCGGTGATGACCAGAAGGTGTTTCTTGACGCTCTGTCAATGGCGCTGACCCGGCAGAACTTCACGGTAAATGGTGCCTTTACCGTGCCCGAGATTATCGATGCTGTGGCTTATTACCAGCCGCATGTTTGCCTGATCGCCTGTCATCTCGTCCAGGACGGCTGCCCGGGCATGATCGGCCAGCTGATCGCCGTGAGTGCGAGTACCAAGGTGCTCGTCCTGGGGGCCGAACCCGATACGGACGATGGCGTCCTGGCGGCGCTGCAGGGCGGCGCGTCCGCTTACGTGCACAAGAGCCGCGCCGTCGCCGCGCTCACCACGGCGATCAGCCGGGTGCTGCGGGGCGAGATCGTCGTCGACGTCCCCAAGGCCGCCAGCGGCCGGCGGCCCGCGCCGCTGGATGACATGCAGCGGCTGGCCGCCTTCCTGACGACCCGTGAACGCGAGTGCCTGCGGCTCCTGGTCGACGGCCTGGACACGACCCGGATGGCCACCGCGCTGGGCGTCTCGCCGGCCACCGTACGAACCCATGTGCAGTCGCTGCTCGTCAAGCTCGGTGTCCACTCCCGGCTGGAGGCGGCCTCCCTGGCCGTCCGGTACCGGCTGGTCGAGGACATGCCCGCAGCCTGAGACACCAGCCCCCGGGCGGCGGCACGTGCCCCGCACTGGCATAGACCCGAACTGCGGCAGCTGACAGGAGTCATCGTGGGGAAGCCGACCAGACCGCGTTCCGCGGTCGCCATGCTTGCTGCGGCTCTGGGCGTGGCCGCGCTCGCCGCAGCCTGCGGTCCGGCGCCCGCCAAGCACGCCAGCACGCACGTGACGGGCAGCGCCCAGCCGGTGGCCAAACCGGCCGGGCCACACGGCGGCGTGGACCTGAACGTGCTGGTGCTGACCGATGGCTCGCCGTCGGTCGAGGCGATCCGCCAGGAACTGGCCACCGAGGGTGTACCGGACAGGGTGGTCAATCTGCACAGCTCCAGCCGCCCGGCGATCACCAGCGCATTCCTGTCCCGCACCCTGGCCGACGGCACCAGGGGCGGCAACTTCGACGGGATCGTGCTGCCCGGCGACGCGCCTGCGGCCTTGTCCGGTGCCGAGATGACCGCGGTGGCCACGTACGAGAGCACCTTCGGGGTCCGTCAGGTGGATGCCTACTCGCCCCCGCACGCCGACCTTGGCATGAGCGCCCCGGCCTACAGCGGGCTGCTCACCGGCAACGCCACCGTGACCGGCGCGGGGGCGAGCGCCGGCTTCAGCTACCTCAACGGGTCGTTCCCGTTCAGCGCAGCGGTGTCCGGCGCGGCGCTGTTCGGCTATCTGGCCCAGCCGCTCCCGGGCAGCCCGGGCTCCGGCGTCACGCCGCTGGTGACCGCGGCGATCCCAGGGACGTCCGGCTCCGCCCCGCTGGTCTGGCAGTACACGAACGGACGGCGCCAGCAACTCGGGATCAGCTTCGGCTACAGCTCCTACTCGGAGCAGTTCCACTACCTGGCGCACGGGATCATCGGCTGGCTGAGCCGTGGCGTAAACCTCGGTTACTGGCGCAACTACCTCGACATCGCCTACGACGACATGCTGCTCGGCGACGCGCAATGGAGCACCACCGGCCACTGCACTCCTGGAGACACCACCTGCCCGGCCGGCACGCCGTCCACCCCCACGATCCGGATGACCCCCGCCGACGTGACCTACGCCGTGCAGTGGGAGCAGCAGCACCATTTCACGATCGAGTTCCTGTACAACGGGGGCGCCTCGGTCCGGTTCCAGGTAAACGGAACGGACCCGCTGCTCGCGGCGGTCCGGCCGGTGGCCAAGGACTTCTACTGGGTCAACCACACCTATACGCACGCCTACCTCGGCTGTAAGCAGGACTTCACCGTGGTGCCCTGGAAATGCGAGACATCAGGCGGCAGCATCGTGTGGGCGGCCGGGACCGGGCTCATCAACAGCCAGATCCTGGATAATTTCGCCTGGGCCACGCAGAACGGGATCCCGGCCGAGCCCGGAGTGGTGGCCACCGGCGAGTACTCGGGCCTGCGGATCCTGCCGCAGCAGCCGGTGGATAACCCGTATCTGGACAACGCGATGGGTCCCGACAAGATCAAGTGGGCGGCCATGGACGCGTCGCGCGAGCCGGCGATGCGCAGCATCGGTGCGGCTCTCGGGGTACCCAGGCACCCGGTCGACGTGGGCTATGACGTCGACACGGTGGCCGCCGAGGTCAACGAGTTCAACTGGTACAACACGTCGAAGGCCGACGGCGGCAGCGGTATCTGCCAGGGCAGTAAGACCACCCGCTGCCTGTCGCCGCTCAACCCGCGGACCGGGTGGGACTCCTACATCGTGCCGGGCCAGGTCCGGATCATCGTGGCGGCCATGCTGAACAACGATCCGCGGCCGTTCTTCATGCACCAGTCCAACCTGACCGGCGACCGGCTCGGGTATGCCGTGATGGACGGCGTCTCTGTCGGCCTACCGGGCCGTGTACGGGGCCAGTGCCCCGATCGTCAACCTCCCGATGTCCGGGGGCGGCGCCGCGCTGCACGACCAGTCGCTGTGGGGTCAGGCCCTGCACGCGGGCGCCGTCAGTGCCTGGGTGCAGGGCAACACCGTCACCATCAGCGGCCCGCCGGGCACGCTGGTGCCCGCGACGATGCCCGCGGCGACGACCGGCCCAGGGCCCGGTGCGGACTTCGGCAGCCCGTACGCTGGAGAGCGATCGGCGTACCTGGTGCTCGGCTCGCAGCCCCTCCACCTCACCGTCAGCTCGGCTCCGTTCCCCGCCGTGCCCAAGGCGGGCTGAGCCGCCCGGCGTGGCCGGTGCGCATGACGGTCCTGCTCCACTAGGCTCGAACGCGGATAACCTGGCCGGCCCCTTGCGCGTGCCGCCCCGGCTGCAACCGCCGCGGGCCGGCTCAACAATGCGAAACTCGTGAACAGGACATGAGGTACCGGCAGTGGCCTCCATCGAAGCAATCCATGCCAGGCAGATCCTGGATTCCCGCGGTAACCCGACTCTGGAGGTCGAGGTGGCCCTCGATGACGGGACAATCGGGCGCGCCGGGGTTCCCAGCGGCGCCTCGACCGGCGCTTTCGAGGCGGTGGAACTGAGGGATGGCGGCGATGAGTACGGCGGCAAGGCTGTCACTCACGCCGTGGGATGCGTGATCGACGAGATCCAGCCCGAGCTTCTCGGTCACGAGGCCGATGACCAGCGGCTGGTCGACCAGGCCATGATCGACCTGGACCGGACCCCGGACAAGTCCCGCCTCGGCGCGAACGCGATCGTCGGGGTCAGCATCGCGGTCGCGCGGGCGGCGGCGGATTCGGCCAGCCTGCCGCTGTTCCGCTACCTCGGCGGCCCGAACGCGCACGTGCTGCCGGTCCCGATGATGAACATCATGAACGGCGGCGCGCACGCGGACAACAGCGTCGACATCCAGGAGTTCATGATCGCGCCCATCGGCGCGGCGACGTTCGAGGAGGCGCTGCGCTGGGGCGCGGAGACCTACCACGTGCTGAAGTCGGTGCTAAAGCAGCACGGCCTGTCCACCGGGGTCGGCGACGAGGGCGGGTTCGCGCCCGACCTCGAGCACAATCGCGCCGCCCTGGACCTGATCGTCGAGGCCATCGGGAAGGCCGGCTTCACCCCCGGCCGCGACGTCGCGCTGGCCATCGACGCCGCCGCCACCGAGTTCCACGGCGACCAGGGCTACACCTTCGAGGGCACGGTCAAGCCGTCGGGTGAGATGATCAACATCTACCGGGAGTGGCTGGACACGTACCCGATCGTCTCGCTGGAGGACCCGCTCGCGGAAGAAGACTGGGCCGGCTGGCGGGACATGACGGCCGCGGTCGGCGACCGCGTGCAGATCGTGGGCGACGACCTTTTCGTGACCAACCCGCAGCGGCTCAGCCGGGGCATCGCCGAGCAGTCAGCCAATTCGCTGCTGGTCAAGCTCAACCAGATCGGCACGGTGAGCGAGACCCTGGACGCGGTGTCGGCCGCACAGCGGGCCGGCTTCACCTGCATCATCAGCCACCGGTCCGGTGAGACCGACGACACCACCATCTCCGACCTGGCCGTCGCGACCAACTGCGGCCAGATCAAGACCGGGGCGCCGGCCCGCGGCGAGCGGGTGGCGAAGTACAACCAGCTACTGCGGATCGAGGAGCTGCTCGGCGACGCGGCCGACTACGCCGGCGCCGGCGCCTACCTAAGGTTCGCGGAACGGGCCTGATGACCGAGACCGCCAGGCGCCGCCCGCCGCCCCGTCAGCCTCGGCAGACGAAGCTGACGGGGCGGGCGGCGCTGCTCGCGGTCGTGATTTGCGCCATCGCGCTCAGCCTGGCGTACCCGGTACGGGAGTACATCGCGCAGCGGCGGCAGATCGGCCAGCTCCTGGCGACCCAGCAGTCCATGTCGGCTCAGGTGAAGAGCCTCCAGGCGCAGCAGCAGCGGTTCTCGGACCCGGCCTACATCGAGCAGCAGGCCCGCGATCAGCTGCACATGTGCTTCCCGACCGAGAAGTGCTACGTGATCATCGGGAACTCCGCGGCGCCGGGCGCGACGGCGCCGCAGACCAAGGCCCCGGCGCCCTGGTACGCCAAGCTGTGGCAGTCGGTCAAGAAGGCGGATCAGGTCCCGGCCCGCTGATGGATCCCTCAACCGAGGCGGTGATCGCCGCCCAGCTCGGCCGTCCGCCCCGCGGCCTGCGCGCGATCGCGCACACCTGCCCGTGCGGGCTGCCCGACGTCGTGGAGACCGTGCCGAGGCTGCCGGACGGCGCCCCGTTCCCGACGCTGTACTACCTGACGTGCCCCCGGGCCGCCGCCGCGGTGAGCAGGCTGGAGGCGGCGGGCACGATGCAGACCATGACGGCCCGGCTGGCCGAGGACACGGCGCTGCGCGGCTCGTACGCGGGCGCCCATCAGGACTATCTGGCCCGGCGCGCGGTGGCGGCGCGGGAGACGGGGGTCGAGCCGCTGCCGGCGGGTGCGCAGAGCGCGGGCGGCATGCCGGAGCGGGTCAAGTGCCTGCACGCGCTGATCGCGCACGAACTCGCCGTGCCGGGCGCCAACCAGCTCGGCCGGGAGGCGGCCGATGCCGCCGGGCGGTGGTGGGCGGACGGCCCGTGCGTGACGACGGACAATAGCTGATGAGCCGGCGGGTGGCGGCGATCGACTGCGGGACCAATTCGATCCGCCTGCTCGTGGCTGACGTCGACCTGGGCCGTGGCACGCTCACCGATGTCGACCGGCGGATGGAGATCGTCCGGCTGGGCCAGGGGGTCGACACCACCGGGCGGCTCGCCCCCGAAGCCCTGGACCGGACGCTGGCCGCGCTCAGCCGCTACGCGGCCGTCATCACCCGCCTCGGCGCCGCCGACGTGCGGATGGTGGCGACCAGCGCGACCCGGGACGCCAGCAATGCCGCGGAGTTCATCCGCCGGGTCACGGAGGTCCTGGGCGCCGCTCCCGAGGTTCTCAGCGGGGACGAGGAGGCGCGGCTCTCCTTCACGGGTGCGACCGCGGAACTGGATGGCGACCGATCAGCGCCTCCGCCCTATCTCGTCGTGGACATCGGCGGCGGCTCGACCGAGTTCGTCCTGGGCGGTCTCGCCGGCCCCGGCGGCCCCGCTGGCCTGGCCGGGGTGGCCGCGGCCACCAGCGTCGACATCGGATGTGTCCGGATGACCGAGCGCCATCTGCGATCCGACCCGCCGTCAGCCGGGCAGATCGCCGCGGCCACGGCCGACATCGACGCGGCCATCGCCCGCGCGGCCGTTACGGTCGACGGCGCCGCCGCGTGTACCCTCGTCGGCCTGGCCGGATCGGTCACCACGGTCGCGGGGATCGCGCTGGACCTGCCCGGCTACGACGCGGCACGGCTGCACCACGCGCGCATCCCGGCCGCGCAGGTGCACGCGGTCACCGCGCGGCTGCTGTCCCTTACCCACGCGGAACGGGCCCGGATCAACGTCATGCATCCGGGCCGGGTGGACGTCATCGGGGCCGGAGCGCTCATCCTGGACCGCGTCCTGGCACAGTCCGGCTGCACCAGCGTCCTGGTCAGCGAGCACGACATCCTCGACGGAATCGCCTGGGCGATCGCGGCGCCGCAGCGGGTTCCGGGCCGGTGAAGGCCGCGGGCGACGGCCGGGCCGACGCTGGCGGCCCGGCTGGCCCGCCCGGCCCGGCTGGCCCGGCCGGTGACCAGAGCGTGCCAGCCGGCCCGGTGGCCCCGGGAACCGGCTGGCCCGGTGATCCAGCGACGCCCGCCACTCCGGTGGCGCGCGGAGCCGCCGACGTCCGGGACCTGGCCGCGAGCGCGCCCACCCTGGATGAGCTCACCGCCCGCCAGTCGGTCTGCCGCGCCTGCCCGCGCCTGGTGAGCTGGCGGGAGGAGGTCGCGGCCGTCCGCCGACGTTCCTTCCAGGGCCAACGATACTGGGGACGCCCGATCCCGGGCTGGGGCGCGGCGGACCCGCGGGTGCTGATCGTCGGCCTTGCCCCAGCCGCGCACGGCGGGAACCGTACGGGGCGGATCTTCACGGGGGACCGCAGCGGGGATTTCCTGTTCGCCTCCCTGTACCGGTGCGGGCTGGCCGACAGCCCGCTCAGTGTCACGGCCGGGGACGGGCAGCGGCTGCGGGACGCCCGGATGGCCGCAGCGGTCCGGTGTGCCCCTCCCGCCAACAAGCCCACCCCGCAGGAACGCGATACCTGCGCGCCATGGCTGGTCGCGGAGTTGGCGCAGGTGTCCTCGTCGGTCCGGGTGATCGTCTGCCTCGGCGGTTTCGCCTGGCAGGCAATGTGGCCGGTGCTGCGCGCCGCCGGCTTCCGGCTGCCTGCCCGGCGCCCGCCGTTCGGCCACGGCGTGGAGGCCGAGGTCCAGCCGCAGGACCCCGCGGCCCCGCCGGTGCTGCTCCTGGGCTGCTACCACCCGAGCCAGCAGAACACGTTCACCGGCCGCGTCACCCCCGCGATGCTCGATGAGGTCTTCTACCGGGCCCGCGGGTTTTCGGGCCTGGGAGAAGACCTCAGGGGTCCCGGGGGTCGTTCCCCGGGCTAGCGGGGTGTCCGGGCCGGCGAATTTCCGGTCTGGGCGAGGACACCGGGGGTTCCGGGGAATCCCGGGGGCTAGCGGAGCCGCCGGGCTCGCGGGTTCCGGGCCGGCGGACGGCCAACAGAGGTCCCGGCGTTCGCCGGGATGTGACCTGGGCGGCGACCGATTTATATCGGTATTTCATGGTTCAACCGTGCAGATGCACGGGCAGAAGGCATTTTGCCTGGTTACAGGCGTGACCGCGCCGTGAGAAATTTGATAGCAAATCAGGCTGTGGCGGCTGTGGAAGGCGTTAATGTTCTGCTCTGATTACAGAGCGTTTACAATATTGCGGGCCGGCGGTTACGCTGCGCGTTCATTGCCCGTTAATGGCTTGCCATATAAACAAATCCGGGCTTAGTCGCTGGGCCGAATATATCGGCCCTTCGATTACCCAAATTCGCGGGGTATTATTGGCCAGCCCCCGTAGCCCAAGGGCAGAGGCCGCCCCCCTAAAAGGGTCGCTAGTGTCGGTTCGAGTCCGACCGGGGGCACACCGCATCATTAGATGCAACGCATTTCACGGTGGAGCGCCACATGGTCAACGTTGTCCAACGCGGTCCGATAGGGCTCCAGTCGCGTTAGTTACGGTATGACCAATAGACGTGCTATCTCTGCCCTGTGCATTCAATCGGGAAGTCCCCGAGTGTTATCGCAGGCCAGCACGCCATTTTCTGTGCTCATTCCCGCGCGGATGCACGTGCATTTCAACGATTCCGCTTTGGGCGGTGAGATCGCGGGATGCCGCCCGGCGGCCGCCGGGCCGTGCGGCGCTTTTCAGCCGCTGATGCTGGGGCCCACCCGGGAAAGAGTCACACGAATGATGACCCGTCGGTCCCGCGCCATGGCACCTCGGTAGTCACTCCAGTCAGGGTGCTCACCAGAGATCATGCGGTAGTAGTCCACCAGCAGGTCCATGGCGTCCGGCAGCGAAATGATCTCGGCGGTCCCCTCGGCCTGGACCCACTCGCCGAAAAACCGGTCCGTGAAGCAGCACACGGAGGCGAATGGGTCCCGCCGCAGGTTGCGGGTCTTGAGGGCCGTCTCCCGCGTGCTGATCAGGATGCGGCCTTCCGAATCGACGGCGCAGACGACCGGCGACATCTGCGGGCGCCCATCGGCGCGCGTGGTCGCCAGGACGGCCCGGTGGTGAGAACGCAGGAACTGCCGGGCATGCTCTGCGCTCATGAAGACGTGCTGATGTCAGACGCTGTTCAGCCTGATACGCCGGCGCAGCTCGTACTCGTGCACGATGGCGTTGGCATAACCATGGGAGATGCCGTGCTCGTCGGCGAGCCAGGTAGCGCGCTCTTCACAGCGGAGGAAGGCGGGGCCGGATTCAAGGCGCATGAACCACTCACGGAGGTCACTGCCTGTGACGCGGGGTATGCGTGCAATGAGATTCTTGTGCGTCTCCAGAGAGCGGGTCAGTGGCAATTGGCACCTCCATGGGGGCGAAGCCTCTTGCTGCGAGCCTGCCTCAACGCCTCGCGCCTGGCAAGACCTGGATCCAACCTTTCCTTAATGACGGGTAAATCCGCTCTGTCCACGGGCTGTCGCACCCGTGGCGTTTGGCCTGCTCTGGGGCGGGTGCCGCGCCGCGGCACGTTGACTTTGGCCGGCCCGGGGACGGTGCCGCGCTAGGCCAGCCGCTCGAGGATCATGGCCATGCCCTGGCCGCCGCCGACGCACATCGTTTCCAGCCCAAGCGTCTTGTCGTGGAACTGCAGGCTGTTCAGCAGGGTCGTGGTGATACGGGCCCCGGTCATGCCGAACGGGTGGCCGACGGCGATCGCGCCGCCATTGATGTTAAGGGTGTCGAGGCTGATGCCCAGCTCCTGGTAGGACGGGATGACCTGTGCCGCGAAGGCCTCGTTAATCTCCACCAGGTCGATGTCGCTGATGGCCATGCCCGCCAGGGCCAGGGCGCGGCGGGACGCCCCGACCGGGCCGAGGCCCATGATCTCCGGCGACAGGGCCGACACGCCGGTCGAGACGATCCGCGCGAGCGGGGTGATGCCGAGCTCCGCGGCCTTCGTGTCGCTCATGATGATGACCGCGGCCGCACCGTCGTTGAGCGCGCAGCAGTTGCCGGCGGTCACCGTTCCGTCCGGCCGGAACGACGGTTTGAGCGCCGCCACCTTCTCCAGCGTCGTGCCCGCGCGCGGCCCGTCGTCGGCCGACACGGTGCTGCCGTCCGGCAGCGTCACCGGCGTGATCTCCCGCGACCAGAATCCGTCGGCGATGGCCTTCTCGGCCAGGTTCTGTGACCGGACAGCGAACTCGTCCTGCTCGGCACGCGTGATGCCGCGCAGCCCGGCGACGTTCTCGGCGGTCTCGCCCATCGCCATGTAGACGTCGGGGATCTTGCCGTCCGCACGCGGGTCCTGCCACGTCCCGCCGCCTCCGCGGGCGCGTTCCGTCCGCCCCTCGGCGTCGGCGAACACCGGGTTGTGCGTATTCGGCCAGCTGTCGCTGCTGCCGCTGGTGAACCGGCTCACGCATTCGACGCCCGCCGAAATCAGCACGTCCGCCTCGCCGGCCTTGATCGCGTGGAAGGCGATCCGGGTGGTCTGCAGCGACGACGAGCAGTAGCGCGTCACCGTAGTACCGGGCAGGTTGTCGTGGCCGAGCAGCACGGCGACCACCCGGGCCATGTTGAAGCCCTGCTCGCCGCCGGGCAGGCCGCAGCCGAGCAGCAGGTCGTCGATGTCGTCCGGGTCGAGCTGCGGAACCTTGGCCAGTGCGGCCGTGATCATCTGAGCGGCCAGGTCGTCCGGCCTGATACTGGTGAGGGAACCCTTGAACGCGCGGCCAATCGGGGATCTTGCCGTCGCGACGACAACTGCGTCGGGCATGGCACCAGCCTCCTTCGTGCGGGCAATGAACTACCGGCTAGTAGCCTATGTCGTGCCAGTACGGCCGCACGGTGCGCGCGGGACGTCGGATAACGTCAGCAGCAGCCAGAAGATCCATGAGGCCCGGCCCGGACGGGCCGTTGGCCCTGGCCACGAAGGAATCGCGGCGAGCATGCAGGTACACGATTCCCTGACTGAGACGGTGGGTAACACGCCGCTGGTCAGGCTGCGCGAGGTCACACGGGATCTGCGCCTCTCGGGCGCCGGGCCCGACGTCCTGGCGAAGGTGGAGTATTTCAACCCGGGCGGCTCGGTCAAGGACCGGATCGCCTTGCGCATGATCGAGTCGGCCGAGGCGGCCGGGCAGCTCCGGCCGGGCGGGACGATCGTCGAGCCGACGTCGGGGAACACCGGAGTCGGGCTGGCCATCGTCGCCGCGGAGCGCGGCTACAAATGCGTTTTCGTCTGCCCGGACAAGGTGGCCCATGACAAGCTCAGCGTGCTGCGCGCCTACGGCGCCGACGTCGTCGTGTGCCCGAGTTCGGTCCCGCCCACGCACCCCGATTCGTATTACAGCGTGGCGCGCCGGATGGCGGCCGAACTGCCCGGCGGCTGGCAGCCGGACCAGTACGCCAACCCGGAGAACCCCGCGTCGCACTACGCCTCGACCGGCCCGGAGATCTGGTCCCAGACCGACGGGCGGGTCACCCACTTCGTGGCCGGGATCGGCACCGGCGGGACCATCAGCGGCGCGGGCCGGTATCTGAAGGAAGTGTCCGGGGGACGGGTCCGGGTGATCGGCGCGGACCCGGAGGGCTCGGTGTATTCGGGTGGCTCGGGCCGTCCCTACCTGGTCGAGGGGGTTGGCGAGGACATCTGGCCGGACACCTACGACCGGGCCATCTGTGACGAGGTCATCGCGGTCACCGATGCGGAGTCCTTCCTGATGACCCGCCGCCTGGCCCGCGAGGAGGCGCTGCTCGTCGGCGGTTCGAGCGGCCTCGCGGTCGCGGCCGGGCTCCGCGCCGCGCGCGGCGCTGAGCCCGGCGATGTGATCGTCGTGCTGCTTCCCGATGGCGGCCGCGGCTACCTTTCCAAGATCTTCAACGACGACTGGATGGCGGACTACGGCTTCTTGTCCGCGCAGACCGGCGAGCCGCTCGTCGGTGACGTCCTGGCCAGGAAGGGCCGCGAAATTCCCGAGTTCGTGCACGCGCACCCGGGCGAGACCGTGGCCCAGGCCATCGCCCTGCTGCGCGAATATGAGGTCTCCCAGCTCCCGGTGGTCAACGAGGAGCCGCCGGTGATGGCGGCGGAAGTGGTCGGGTCCGTCGTGGAGCGGGATCTGCTGGACGCGCTGGTGACCGGCCGGGCCCGGCCCGATGATCCGCTGAGCGGGCACATGTCCGCGCCGCTGCCCACGGTCGGCTCGGGTGAGGCGGTCTCCCGCGCGGTCGCCGCGCTGGAGCAGGCGGGCGCGGCCGTCGTGCACGTGGACGGCAAGCCCGCGGGCCTGCTGACCCGGCAGGACCTGCTCACCTTCCTGGCCGCCGGCGGTGCCTGACATGCCCGGGCCGGAGCGGCGGGAGCCACCAGGGATGAGCGCGGTGCGCGCGGAGCCTGGCTTCGAGACCCTCGCTATCCATGCCGGGCAGGAGGCGGACCCGGCGACCGGGGCCGTCGTGCCGCCCATCTACCAGACCTCGACGTTCAAGCAGGATGGCGTCGGCGGCCTGCGCGGCGGATTCGAGTATTCGCGCACCGCCAACCCGACCAGGAGCGCCCTGGAGGAGTGCCTGGCGGCGCTCGAGGGCGGCACTCAGGCGCTGGCCTTCGCCTCTGGCATGGCGGCGGAGGACTGCCTGATCCGGGCACTGTGCTCGCCCGGTGACCGGGTGATCATCCCCGATGACGCCTACGGCGGCACCTACCGGCTGTTCGCCGCCGTGCTCGAGCGGTGGGGGCTGGACTACGTACCGGTGCACCTGCCCGACGCCGCCGCCGTCCGCCGGTGCCTGGCCGAGCGGCCGGCCCGCCTCGTCTGGGCGGAGACGCCGACCAACCCGCTGCTGGCCATCGCCGACATTGCCGCACTGGCCGGGGCCGCGCACGAGGCGGGCGCGCTGCTGGTGGTGGACAACACGTTCGCCTCACCGCGCCTGCAGCGCCCGCTCGCCCTGGGCGCGGATGTGGTGGTGCACTCGACCACCAAATACCTGGGCGGGCACTCCGACGTGGTGGGCGGCGCCCTGGTCACCGCGGACGGCGAGGTCGCCGAGCGCACCGCGTTCCTGCGCAATGCGACCGGCGGCGTGCCGGGGCCCTTCGACTCCTGGCTGACCCTACGGGGTATTCGTACCCTGGCCGTGCGGATGGACCGGCACTGCGACAGCGCCATGGCCGTCGCGGGCCTGCTGACCGGGCATCCGGCGGTGACGCAGGTGCTCTACCCGGGCCTGCCGTCCCATCCCGGCCACGCGGTCGCCGCCAGGCAGATGAGCGGGTTCGGCGGGATGGTGTCCTTCCGGGTACGCGGGGGCGAGGAGGCCGCGGTGGCCGTCTGCGGGCGGACCCGGCTGTTCACGCTCGCCGAGTCGCTCGGCGGAGTGGAGTCGCTGATCGAGCATCCGGGCCGGATGACGCACGCGTCGGCCGCCGGGTCGCCGCTTGAGGTTCCGGCGGACCTGGTGCGTTTGTCCGTCGGGCTCGAGGATCGCGGCGACCTGCTCGGCGACCTGAGCGAAGCGCTGTGTTAGCCCGGGAGGCGACCCGGTGTGCGCAGTGGCGCGGGCAGGACAGCGCCGCAGTGGGGGGCCATCACGCAACAGACCGTGGCACTGGCCCGGCTCGGCGCCCCGTGGCGCACCACCCAGGCAGGCCTGGGGTCGCTGCGGAGCCGGGGCATCGGTGTGAGGAAGCGGAACGGAGCGGCGGCAGCGGTCAGCGGGGTACCCCTCTTTCGGCTAGCCTGGCGGAGAGCGAGCTTCGTCGAGGTAGACGCCTCGCGTAGGGCATCCGCGAAAGTGGCGCCCATTTGTATCAGGGCCGTTCTGTCGAACATCTTCTTATCGTGAACGTGGTCTGGCCGCCCAGGTCCGGCCTTCTCTAGGATCTGGGGTTGCGGTGCGAGTCCTTGTCGCGGGGGATCGTGGCTACATCGGCGCGGTTATGGTTCCCTTCCTTCGCGCTGCCGGGCACGAGGTTGATGGACTGGATCTGGGCCTGTATGAAGGGTGCGATCTCGGGTGCGCCCCGGACATCGGTGCGCGGGCACCGGTCGATATCAGGGACGCCGGGGCCGGCGGCCTGGATGGGTATGACGCGGTTGTCTGCCTCGCGGCGCTGTCGAACGATCCGCTGGGCCATCTCAATCCGGCGACGACGTACTCGGTGAACCTTGAGGGGACGTTGCGCCTGGCGCGTGCGGCCAAGGACGCGGGCATCAGCCGTTTCCTGTTCGCGTCGTCGTGCAGCCTCTATGGCGCGGCCGGCTCGGCCGCGGTGGCCGAGGACGCTGACCTGTTCCCCGTCACGCCATACGGTGAGACCAAGGTCCTGGCCGAGCGCGATCTGTCGCTGCTGGCCGATGACTCTTTCAGCCCGACCTACCTGCGTAACGCCACCGCCTATGGTGCTTCCCCCCGGCTGCGGCTGGATATCGTGGTGAACAACCTCACCGCCGTGGCGATGACGACCGGGCAGGTGCGCCTGGAGAGCGACGGATCACCGTGGCGGCCGCTGGTGCACATTGAGGACATCAGCCGGGCGTTCCTGGCCGTCCTGGAAGCCCCCCGCGACCAGGTACATGACCAGGCATTCAACGTCGGCCGCCCGGAGGACAATGTCCAGGTACGTGAGGTCGCTGAGCTGGTCCGCGACGCGGTGCCGGGGGCGGAGGTGTCGTTCGCCGAGGGCGCCGGCCCGGATCTGCGCACCTATCGCGTCGACTTTTCCAAGCTGAACGAGACCTTCCCAGATCTGCGCCTGCGCTGGGGTGTGCGGGAGGGGATCGAAGAACTTGCCGGCGCCTACGCCAAGTACGGCCTGACCTACGACGACTTCTGCTCGTCCCGGTTCGTGCGGTTGCGGCGGATCCGTGAGCTGCTCTCGGCCGGCCTCATCGACGACATGCTGCGACGGCAGACCAGTGAGCCCTTTCCGGCACCCGGAACGGAGATCACGCAGGACGCTCACTTATGGTCATCGCCCTGGCCTGCCCGCGTTCCTGACGTGGCGGTGCTGAGGCGCCGCCCGCCGCGACCCGGCGCCGGCCTTGCCGGGGTCATCGGGCCGATCCGTTTGTCTCGCTGCGCTTGGCCAGGTCGGTGCGGCATTCAGCAGCTTTCCAACAGAGAGTGACAGCAAAACTACCAAAATTTAGTGCGAATGCTGACGCATTGTCGCCAACCTATGAATCCCTCCAGGCGTCTCTCTATGAGGCGACAAACCCGACATGAGTGATTTCGTACGGTAGTCGCCGGGGACCGGGAGGGATTTACTATGGCCATCGTTCCGACACGGAGGGTGACGACGCGCGAAGATGAAGGTGACACCCTGGACGTCGCGCAACTCGTGCGCCGCGCCGCGGCGGGGGACCGGAGTGCGTGGGAGGGGCTGGTCGACCAGTATTCGCGGCTTATCTGGGCTATTACCAGGGATTTCAAGCTGGTCGAGAGCGATGCCGCGGACGTCACCCAGGCGACGTGGCTGCGCCTGCTTAAGCACATTGATCGCATCCAGTACCCGGATCGGGTGGGTTCCTGGCTGGCGGTCACGGCGCGGAACGAGTGCCTGCGAAGTTTGGCGGCGCGAAAGAAAGTCGTGCTTGCCGACGATAGCGTCACCCTGGAGGGCGTGGCCGCGCATGAGCCGGAGGTCGACGAACGCCTGCTGGCCGCCGAGCGTGCCCAGGTGGTCCGTGAGGCCCTGTTGTGCTTGCCGCGGAAGTGGCAGCAGATGCTTGAGTTGCTGATGGCGGATCCGCCGGCTTCGTATGCGGAGATATCGGACCAGCTGGGACTTCCGATGGGCAGCATAGGCCCCACCCGGCGGCGATGCCTGGCCCGGCTGCATGACCTCCTGCATCCGGCCCTCACCGATACTCCGAGGCGGGAGCAGGGGCAGCTTCAGCCCTGCGCCTGGTTAGACGTCACCGGCCAGGGAGGCACCCAGCCCTTCCGCGTCCACCCAGCGGCCGCCCGCGGCCTCGACTTCGGGGAAGGCCGCCCGGACCTCGGGCAACAGGTCGGCAAGGAAGAGCACTACTGCGGCGGGCCGGTATTCGGCGAGCCGGGCCGGAGCCACGACTGGGATGTCCGTCCCGGGCATCCGCAGACCGTGTTTGGCCGGTGAGGCATCGGCCACCGCGGGCAGGAGCGTACGATCCACGCCTGCGCAACGCAACAGGGCGATGGCCCGGGAGGCCGCGCCGTAGCCGATGACGCTATGGCCGGCGGACCGTTCGGCAATGAGCCAGTCATGAAGTCCCTGGGCCTTGGCCCGGGCGTCGCGCTGCAGGCCAGCGAGGACAGCCGGGTCACGGACACCAGCTTGGGCGTCGTGCGCAAGCAGCGATGGCACGGATGCGTCGGGCGCGATCCGCGTACCGGCCTCGCGGCTGGCCGCCAGCAGCACCGTGCCACCGTAGAGCTCGAACTGCCAGGCCCGGCTGGCGCTGAATCCGTGCCTGGCCAGCATGGTGGTGAGAGCCGTCGCGGAATAGTACGCGTAGTGGCCGTGCCGGAGCGCGTTCCACTGCCCGTACCGGACGATCGTGTCCAGGGCGTGGTATTGCAGCAGCAGCACCCCGCCCGGGG
Organism: uncultured Actinomycetes bacterium; assembly: GCA_963824545.1. GTDB lineage: Bacteria > Actinomycetota > Actinomycetes > Streptosporangiales > Streptosporangiaceae > Bog-532. The sequence continues at coordinate 127,686 of CAWGPP010000001.1, forward strand.
CGACCCGAGCCACCCGCTCGGCGAGGGCCGCCGACTGGTCGGCAGCGTGCATCAGCCCGAAACAATCGAGCACGACGTCGGCCGGCTCGCCCGGCGCGACCGGGTTGAGCCCGCGACGGGCCAGCAACTCCAGCCAGGAGCCGCCGTGCGGGCTGCCGTACTCGGCCACCCGGGCGCCGGTCGGCAGTAGCCCCGCCGCGGCGACCCGATTCACGGCGTCGGCGGCCTGGAGCACGAGCGCCGCTGGCTCGGCGCCACGCGGTTCTTCGGCGATCGTTGGGTCGGTGACCAACTGAGCCAGGCCGCATGACGAGCACAGCCACATCTGCAGCGGATACACCGGGTCGGGGCCCGGGTCGTCACGGCGCGGGAAGTAGTCGCACGCTGGCTGCTCACCAAGGTCAAGCACCAGCTGACCGCTCCGCTCGCCGCATGCGCGGCAGGCAGCCTCGCCCATTCATGCTCCCTCCACCGCTTGTACACAAAACCCGTGTGTATATTGACCGGCGAGCAATTCGCATTGATACGGCAAACGGCAGTCAGGATGGGAAATCTCACCAGGGCGGCGACATCTTTAACTGATAGCGACGAGGCGACTGCGGACCGTCAATGACTGCGCATGACCCGCGGAAGACCGCCGTCACGTGTATCAGGACGGAGCGGTCCCAGGTCCGCTATGTAGCGGGGCGGTTAGCCGCCCGGTACGGCTCGTCCCTTAACGGACTTTCGGCCCCGGGGAAGGGGAACATTTAATTGCTGCAAAAATGCCGGCTGTGCGGCGCGGACCTTGCGCACACGTTCGTCGATCTGGGCATGTCCCCGCTCTGTGAGAGCTACGTATCCGCAGCGCAGCTGGACGGCCCGGAGACCTTCTATCCGCTGCATGTCCGCGTATGCGCGTCATGCCTGCTCGTGCAGCTGCCCGCTTACGTGTCGGGCGAGGATATCTTCTCCGACTACGCGTATTTCTCGTCGTACTCCGACTCGTGGGTGGCCCATGCCAAGCGGTACTCGGAAGCGATGATCGACCGGCTCGGCCTCACCTCCAGCAGTCTGGTCACCGAGGTTGCGAGCAACGATGGCTACCTGCTGCAGCATTTCCAGGCCCGGGACATCCCGGTCCTGGGGGTCGAGCCGGCCGCGAACGTGGCCGAGACCGCGCAGGCTCAGGGTATCCGCACCGTCGTCCAGTTCCTGGGCGCCGCCACGGGCCAGGAAATCGCCGAGCAGTACGGGCAGGCCGACCTGGTGGCCGGGAACAACGTCTTCGCCCATGTACCCGACATCCGGGACTTCGCAGCCGGCCTGCGCGCTCTCGTCAAGGACACGGGCCTGATCACGCTCGAATTCCCGCACCTGCTGCGGCTGATCGAGCGGCGGCAGTACGACACCATCTATCACGAGCATTTTCAGTATCTCTCGCTGCTGACCTCCTCCGGGGCGCTGGCCACGGCTGGCCTGCGCGTGGTCGACGTCGACGAGCTCAGCACGCACGGCGGTTCGCTGCGTGTCTATGCCCGTCCCGAGGGGAACGTCGGCGAGCCGACTGCGCGGGTCAAGGCCGTGCTGGCCGCGGAAGAAGCCGCCGGGCTGCACACCCTGTCCGGTCATGAGGGCTTCGCGCGCGACGTGCTGAATATCAAGAGCGAGCTGCTGGGATTCCTGCTCACCGCGGCCAGGGACGGCAAGTCGGTCGTCGGCTACGGCGCCCCAGGCAAGGGCAACACCCTGCTCAACCACTGCGGCATCCGGTCGGATCTGCTCTCCTACACCGTCGACCGGAGCCCGTGGAAGCAAGGCAAGTTCCTGCCGGGCACGCATATCCCGATCCACGCGCCCGAACGCATCGCCGAAACCAGGCCTGACTATGTCCTCGTGCTGCCCTGGAACCTGAGGGAAGAGATCAGCCAGCAGCTTGAATACGTCCGATCTTGGGGCGGCCGCCTGGTCTTCCCGATTCCGGCACTTGAGATCGTTTGAGCGGGGAGTCGGAGATGAAGGTTGTGCTGTTCTGCGGTGGCCTTGGGATGCGGATGCGTGAAGGCAGCGGCACTGCGCCCAAGCCGATGGCCATGGTGGGGGAGCGTCCCCTGCTCTGGCACGTCATGCGTTACTACGCCCACTACGGGCACACCGATTTTGTGCTCTGCCTGGGTTACGGCGCCGCGGCGGTCAAGGATTTTTTCCTGACCTACGACGAAACCCGCTCCAATGACTTCGTCATCGAGAACGGCGCCCGCGACGTGCAGTTGTTCAGCACCGATATCTCCGACTGGCGGATCACGCTGGTAGACACGGGCCTGCACTCCGCGATTGGTGAGCGACTGCGCCGGGTTCGCCGCTTCGTTGACGGCGAAGAGATGTTCATGGCCAACTACGCCGACGTCCTCACGGACATGCCGCTGCCCGACATGATCCAGCGCTTCGAAGCCAGCAGCGCGGTGGCCAGCCTGCTCGCGGTACCGCCCCAGTCCTCGCATCACGTCGTTGACATCGGTGACGACGGGCTCATCACCCAGATCACTCCCATGCGGGATCTGCGGCAGTGGGAGAACGGCGGTTATTTCCTGCTCAGGCCGGAAATCTTCGACGCCCTCTATGAGGGTGAGGATCTGGTCGAGGGCGCGATCATGCGGCGACTCGTCCCGCAGGCGAAGGTGCTTGCCTATCCGTACAAGGGCTACTGGTCCCCCGCGGACACGGTGAAGGAACGCGTGCAATTGGAAGAGATGTATCACCGGGGTACCTGCCCATGGATGGTCTGGGACGCTGAGCGCTCCGGAGCGGACAAGGCAGCTGTCATCGAAGCAGGTGCTGAAAGCGTCGCCGACCGGTCGTTACCGTTCGATGAGATGAACCTGGCGGGTACCCGGGCCCGATCCAGCCAGACCGGTCGCTGACGGGGGCTGGCGTCGGCCCTTGCCTGGCTCAGGCCAGCGTCTTCATCACGGTGGCGAGGGAAGGAGCGTTCCGGTCCCGCTGTGACATCATGGCCACCGGAAGCGGCCACGGGATGGCCAGCTCGGGGTCGTCGAAGGCGATCGACACATCCTCCGAGGGGTCGTGCGGGCGGTCGATGCGGTAGGACACGTCGGCGGGATCGGTGCGGGCCTGGAACCCGTGCGCGCAGCCGACCGGAACGTAGAGCGAAACCTGTTCGTCGTCCCGCAGCTCGAAGCTTTCCCAGTTGCGGTAGGTCGGTGAGGCGGGCCGAAGGTCGACCACGACGTCGAAGATGGCACCGTAGGAGCAGCGCACGAGCTTCGCTTCCCCGGCCCCGCGCCGGATGTGCATGCCCCGGATCACCCCGCGGGCCGAGCGGGAGAGGCTGTCCTGGGCGAACCCGGCCGGGTCGATACCCGCCGCGCGCGTCGCCTCGGCGTCGAAGGTCCGGGAGAAAAAGCCGCGCTCGTCCACGTGCGGTACCGGCTTGAACAACAGCGCACCGGCGATACGCGGAACTGGGCAGACGTCCACGGGACCCTCCTTCCAGCGCCAGCATTGAGTTCCTGGCGCGACCACCTGCGGCTCAGAGGATCCGCAACGTGCCCGTCTTAATACATGCGCTGGTGGCTGCCGATTTCATGTGCCGCTGCGCGGCGCGAACACCGGAGGCTGGATCACGAGTTTCGTGCCGTAGAAGGCCTCGGCGTACGGTGCCCGGCACTCCATTCCGCGCATGCGGGCGATGCCGAGGAAGACCTCATCATCCCACCAGTCCCGGCGCTTTTGTGAGGGGAAGGATTTGTGCAGGAATTCCACCTTGCGCCGCGCCAGATCGGCCGAGAGCGGGAAGTAAATTGACGGGCGGCCGAAGTCGCCATCCCACTTGGGAATCTCATAACTGAAAGAGAGCTGGTCGCGGAAGACTGTCGGTACTATCTCGGCGATAGTCCGGTGATCCTGGTGCGCATCGTCGCGCGATGGCGCCACGATAAGGTCCGGCGAACATGATGCCGCCACCCCTTCAAGAATGTCCTTTACCTGGCCCCAGGCGGCCGGAAGCCGGCCTTCCGGCAGGTCGTGCAATTCGATGGTCAAGTCCGCGGCGGGCAGAAAGAGCGTGGCCGCGTTGCGTGCTTCCTGCTGACGGTCCGCAGTACCGGTCAGCACCACGTACCGGACCTGCAATCCGGGCTGGCGCTCGGCCAGACTGAGCAGTGTCCCCCCGGCCCCGATCTCAATATCGTCCGGGTGGCCGCCGATGGCGAGCACGGACAGCGGCCGGTCCTGCGGAGGTGTCACGTGCAATGGCAGCATGGCTGATCACCGCGGTGATGACGCAGGTACCGGCGATGGCACCCGCCGGGCCACGGCGACCGGGCTCGGCGGGGTAGTCGCGATCACCGGGGGCATCAGCGTCGGATCAGGCAATTGTCGGCTGGCCACGACACGGAACGGTCCGTCACCCTTGCACTCCATGCCTATGAGGATCGTTCACCATGCTCGCCTGATACACGACGAGCGGTATCAGTCGGGGGTTCCTGGGTTCAGGAGGTGGGCGACCGGCCCCGGAGTTCGGCCAGGCATCGGCGGCGGGTGGGGCCGATGCTGCCAATGGGAAGTCCCAGCTGGTCGGATATTTCGGCATAGGAAGCGGCGGGTCGGCCATCATCAGTTCGAGCATCCGCTGCCACCGCCGGGGCAGGTGGGCCAGAGCTTCGCGGACCATCTGCGAGCGCTCGGCCGAGAGCAGGCGCTCGTCGATCTCGGGCGCGGCCGGGGAGGCTGTCCCGAGGACGACGTCATCCTCGCCCAGCACCACCTTTTTCCGTGCCGCAAGGCAGCGCAGGAAGGGCCCACTCGCAGGGCATAGAGTCAAATCACCTGGTTCGAACTGCCTGGCACTGTAACGGGGGGGCCAGTACCACGATGAACGCCGGAGACCGGACGAGACGCCTGCTGTCGGCCGTCCGCCAGGATGGCCTGCTCAGTTGGCTGGCCAGGCTCGTCTCCAAGCGCAAAGCCTCGCTTGCCCTGATCGCCGCCATCCTGACCGTAGACCTCACGATCCCGTGGCATGGAATGAGCTTCGTGCCGCGGGCCCTGATCGACGAACCGTGCGCCGTGGCAACGACCCTAGTGATCCTCGGGGCCATTACCCGATTCCGCGGCACTCCACCGGACCCGAAGTTCGGGTGGTCGATGCTGGCATGGGCAGTTCTGATTGATATCGACCACCTGCCTCTGGAGTTCGGCTCTTCGGTGTTGACCGCCGGAACCCCCAGACCATATTTCCATGCGCTCTGGGTACCGGTGATACTGATTGTGGCCGCGGTCGGTGTAGGCTATTGGCTCCAGCGTGCTAAGACATCCGCAGCTGCGATTGCGGTAAGCATACTCGCCGGCATGGCCTGGGGAATATCCTCGCACTTCTTCAGGGACGTCGCCACCGCTCCGATATCACTGTGGTGGCCGGTTACCAAAGCTGCCGTACAGGTACCGTACTGGTGGTACGTACTGGCGCTTCTCGTCATCGTCGCCATACCACCAGTACGCCAGGGTAAGAGTGCCGTGGACGGGCCACCCTCCGAACCGGCCGAGCATGCCCGTAGTTCTTTACAATGACTTCCTGAAGATCGATATGGAGAGCTTTGAGTTCGAGGTACTTACCGGTGCGCCGATGCCAATACTTTCGCTTATGGCAACTTCGTGTTTGAGGATAAGACCTCGCGGCGCCCGTGATCGGCTGGGGCCCTAACCGGGCTGGGAGCGTGCCCCGATCGCCATCCTGGCGTCAGCCGCGTCGCGAAACCAGCGTCGGCTATCGCGGGCCGGCCTCACGCGAGGTGTTACCGCGTCTTGAGGATCGTTATCGACTCGGCTGGCAGCGTGATGCCGTGAGCGATAGTGCCAGCAGAAATCGTCCCCGTAACAATGGCCGAGTTCGCCGAGTTCTGCTTTCCCGCGCTATAGCTCCACGTGCGCAGCGTCCCGGAGAGGGCGCCGGAAGCCGGAAAAGTCACTGTCCGCGCGGAGCTGGTGTTTATGTTGATCAGCGCCACGGCGCGCCGGCCGTCCGGCAGCACCGACTGGAAAGCAAGCACGTCGGACGGGTGGGAGGTGACCAGCGTGCTCAGCAGGGCGTGCGGCTTGGCGAGCAGCGAGGCGAGCAGGTACCCGTAGTACGGGGTTTGCGTGGCCGGCGGCGCGGACGAGGTGAAGAACCCGAAGTCAGGCTGGACGCAGCGGGAAGCGGTGTTGCCGGAGCTATTGAGATCCCACCAGTCAACGCTCTCCACGCCCGCGGCCAGCCAGGACAGGGCGTCGCCGGCGGCGAATAGCGCGCCCACCGGGGTGCAGGATGCCATGGTCGCGTTGTTGGACACCCCGGCCTCGCCGACGACCACCGACGCGCTCGGGTCGTAGGTGTTCAGTTCGGTGCGGATGGACGCCTGAATCGACGGTATCTGCCGCAGCACCCGGAGGATCTGCTGGTCGGTCGGGTTGGCGCCGCCGGTGCTGCCGGAGAAGTTGAACGGGTAGTAGTGCACGTCGACGAAGCTGATGTCCTTGCCGTCCGCCCCGAGCACCGTGTGGTTCCACTCGGAGCTGTCCGGCACACCCGAGCCCTGCGCCTCGTCGCCGAGCGCCCAGGGCACCCCGATCCGGGCCGAAGGGTCCGCCGCCTTCATGGCCCGCAGGAACCGCTGTGCGTTCGCCGCGTACGAGGAGGCCAGGGTCTGGGTGCCGGCGGCATCGCCTTGCGTCGTCTGCGGGCACCTCCTCAGGTCGGACGGTGAGAAGCCCGAATAGTGTGCTGGCGCCCCGGCGAGCTCGTTGTTGACTTCCCAGCAGCCGTAGGTCTCGTTGCCAACCTCCCAGAGCGCGACGCCCTCGCCCGGGGTACGCGCCGCCTGGCCGACCCAGGCGGCGGCTTCGGCGGGCGTGCCTGAGCCGTAGTTCACCGTCACGAAGCTATTCGCGCCGATCACCCTGGCCTGGCGGGAGAACTGGCTGAAGCCGAGTGGATCCGAAGACGCACAGCTGGAGGTGAAGGAAGCCACGGTGATGTCTGGCTGGCAGTTCGAGGCGTCAGTGTTCGTCTGCCAGTCGTAGATGTCGGCGTAACCGCCGCCACCGTAACGGAGCTGCCCGATGCCGGCGGCCTTCAGCAGCGGTTGTATGGTCTCTGCACCGCCGCCCGCCGACGTGTTCGCCGCATAGACGCCGTCCGACGGGCTGACATTGACCCCGAGAGGCGCGGCCGAGAGCTCGACCGGCGCGGCACCAACAGCACCGTCGTCGGCTGGGGCGGTCAGCACGATCACGGCAGCGATGAGCGCGAGTACCGCGCCGGCTGCCGCGTACAGCGCTCGCCGATGCCTTGGCCGATATGTCATGCCTGTTCCTTGCTGGTCGCTTCGCCCTGCACCATCCATCGGATGAACTCAGGCATCGCCGGTCCCCGCCGCCAGACATGGCAAATTAGACAGCGGCACAGTCCGCCTCGACCATGATCCGCGCTCGTTCGGGTGTCATAACCTTGGGTGTCCACCCCAGGATCGAAGCCGCCCGCGATGCGTCACCGATCAGCGAGTCTACTTCGGCTGGCCGCAGGTAGCGCTCATCGAGCCTGACGTACGTCTCCCAGTCGAGTCCGACATGGCTGAAGGCAAACCCCAAGAGATCTCTGATGGTGTAAGCGGTGCCGGTCGCGAATACATAGTCACCCGGCTCAGCATGTTGCAGCATCGCCCACGTACCCGCTACATATTCTGGCGCATAACCCCAGTCCCGGACAGCATCCAGATTCCCAAGGTAGAGCGCATCTCGCTTGCCCGTGGCGATTTCCGCCACCGCCCGGATAATCTTCCTCGTGACGAACGTCAAGCCGCGCCGCGGGCTCTCATGATTGAACAGAATCCCGTTAACTGCGAACATCCCATACGCTTCGCGGTAGTTGCGCGTCATCCAATAGGAGTAGACTTTCAAGATTCCGTAGGGATTACTGAGGCGAGCCCACTCTATTCCAGACCTTTCCTTACAGAACGATCGAGGATATCGAGCACTTCGGAATCCTGGGAAGAGTCAAATTTTCGGGCCCAATCAGCGCCACTGTTCAGCATGGCCGGAAGATCTGTGACCCCGAGGACCTTCGGGTGATTATTTCGGCTCTTTGAGAAATCGTAGTAATGCCTTCCTTCGGGCACAAGCGTAAACTTCTTAGAGTTAACCAGCACGGTTTGAAAAAAGATTTCCCCAGGGTCAAGCAGACTGCGAAAAAACTCAACGATCTCAGGATTATCATACGCAAAGTCACGAATATACCGCGCACAGGAAGCAGAAAGGGCACAGAAAAAGGAACCGCCATAGGCGATAAAGTCATCGGTAAATATCGTGCTTTTACGACGTACACCGACGGAAGAATATGCCAGGCTTACCCGTATCCACGGCTGAACCAGGTTGACGGCCATAACAGGACGCAGCCAGCGTTGCTTGGCTGCCGTGGGACTACCGATCCGGCGGTTCCGGTAGTCATAACGCATTGAGGCGTCGAAGCGAGAGCACAGCCGGAGCGCCGGCCCGGCACCCCAGTCCACATCCGGCGGCGTCCGCTCAGGAAAGACGGGCATGTATTGCAGATAGCCGTCTACGCCGCTGTGCATGAGACGGTGCTCAATGTCAGCGATCGGCCTCAAAGGATAATCCTGGCCGGTCAAGTTCTGCAGCCAGTCGAACTGGACGCCATGTGCGTCCAGCCAGTCGACCACAGCGAAGTACCTGTCGAGATGCGAGAAGTCACCATAGCCGCCAGGCCCTTGAATCACATAGACACCCGGCAACGATTCCAGGCGCGGGATATCCAGCGGCGAGCCAGAGGCGTTGTGATGGATCACCACCACGCTGTCGGGGCTGCACCCACTCCTGATAAGTTGCACCAGGCGCTCTATCTGCGCTGGCCGGGCGTGCGTGTGGATGCAATAACATACCCGGGCAGGCTCGGAGTGGATTTCCTTCTCGTTCATTGTCTTTTGTCTCCCGCTAGACCTTGATTAACAAATTCATCTGATGCAACTCGTTGTCCAGGCTGTGCCTTCCTTCCGGGCAGGACCGGTGCCCACGGCTTCATCGTGATTCCTGTCGTTGTCGGACGACGCGCAGCGCCGTAATCGTCGGGAGTGAGACCACGACGGCAACCGCCCACTGGGCGATGCAGTAGATAAGGCCGACGCGACTAATGTCGCTTCCCGGCCCTAGGGTCATGACGCCGCCGACGATCGCGCTGCTTGTCGCAAGGTTGACCGCGAGAACGGGCCACGGGCGTCGGCGAACAAGGCATGTGGACCAGTACGTCAGGTTAACGGCCACTGCGGGCACCGAAAGGCCTATCCAGCGTAGGAGCGCAGCGCCGTGAGAGACGAAGCTTGAGCCCAACGGCGCCAGCACCAGGTTGGGCAGGAGCAAACAGGCCGCCATCGCGACGACTACCACGAGCAAGACAATCCCCAGGGATCGACGTACGGTGGCATCCGCTTTTTCAGGTCTCGCTACTGCCTCACGCACCATCGAGATCAAGATGCTCATGAGCGGCAGAGAAACCATCGTTGCGATCATCCAAGGGACGTAGAAATATCCGCCCTGGGTCGACCCCAGTCGCTGCGTTACCAGGGCGGGCAGAAATGCGCTGACCGCGGCAGCTACCGCAGTCGTCACCGACTCAATCGCAACGAAGCGACCCATTTCCCCGGCCGTGGGCAGGCGCGGGCGCTGATTCCTCTGGCCACCGGCCAATGGGCCGATAATAACCACGTTCACCGCGAGAACCGCGATTGCCATAGGGAGGGCCCAGGACCATAGAACTCCAATTCGTTCCGACATGAACATTGCCGTCAGGGGCAACATCAGCAGACGCGCCACAGCGACGAGGACGTTCTCAACTGGTACCCAGTTGTATCGGCCGAATCCGACCAGCCCTCCATCCTGAATCATGAAAACACTATTCAGCACCACGCATACAGCGAAAGCCAAGCGACCGGGGCCCCCGCCGATGATGAGCCTCGCTGCCATGGGGGTCAAAAAGAAGATCACGGTCGCAAGCAGGCCGGCTGCCGCGGCCCCGCCGTAGCTCGCGAGAATCAGGCGCCGGGCACTCCACCCGGCCTCGGGGAGAAACCGCGCAAAGACTGAAATGAGGTTGAGGCTACCCACGCTAGCTAGAAACGTGATCGCGGACACTTCGGCGGCTACCGAGCCGAGTCCGGAGGCATGCTGCCGGTGCGCTGTCAAGGACCAGAACACAAACGCCAAGCCACCAGATACCACGGCTGAGAACATCAAGGCAGCCGCTCCCCGGAGAGCAGGGTCCTTGAGGAGCCTGAGGTGGGGGGGTTCCCTCACCGGCGGACGCGAAATCACCGGAATTGGCTGGGTCACTGCAGCCGCGGCTGCGGGGGAGAGCAGTGTGTAATTGCCCGTAAGTCGATTCTCCCACTGGCCTTCCGCGCGGGCACCCGGGTGCCGTGCGCCTCCGTGAAGGTCGTGCCTGTTTGCCCTGTCCGCTGGATTTTCCTGTGTAGTCCGTCGGCCGGTGCCGGTTGGGCGCGGGGTGAGTGGTCCCTCCACCGGCTGGCTGCCTGCCGCGGGCCGGCCAGGTGCTGGTTCGGCTGGTACAGACTCGTCCGAACCGGCCCGGTGGGCAGCGTCACTCTCATTCGCGTGCCCGGGCTGGTAACTGGTCGTTCTCCCCGAGTCACGCCGGCCCTGTGCCACCTGGTCCGGCTGAGAGGCGGCCAGCCCGGCAAGGAGTCGCGGGGTACGGGGGGTCATTACTCAGCGATCCGTATGCCAGTTATGAAACCGGCCTCGCAGGTAGAGCCACGGCCCGGCGAGCAGCCCTCGTCGATTCTCGGCCAGCAGATCGCGCGGGAAATCATCTTCCAACGTCGCAACGCGCAGACTGTCCGACGAATACAGGTCCCGCAACGCACGGGGCGACAAGCGAATGAGGTCCACCGCCGTGGACGGCCTGTCCAGCACGGACGCGGTGTAGAAGGCCGTCAAGCCACTGCCGTACCCACGCATCTGCCGACGCAACCCGTCAAGATCGCGACGATGGAAATGCCTCGTTACGGCCGAAGGCCAGTACGCGACGGTACCGCCTGCCCGCAGCAGGTCGGTGAACATCTTTGTGTCCTCCGAGCCCTGAGCGGGCGTCCCGGCGCCTAGCGCCTCGTCAAAACCGCCGAGCAAATGCAACGCTTCAGTCCGTACCGCCATATTCGCGCCAACGCCAAATGGCGGCAGCGGATAGAGCGGATGCTGCTTGCCGCGGTTAAACGGGGAGAACCAGTCGGTGGTGAACCCGCGGCCTTTGCTATGGCCGCCGAATTGCTCGAACCACACCTGGGCCTGAGTGTGAAGCTCAGCCGGGACGACCACCCCCGACGCGGCAACGACCTCGGAACGCCTGTCGAACGCCCGGGTCAGCTCAGTGAGCCACAACGAATCCGCGACCTCATCGTCATCGAGCCACGCGACGACGTCTCCTTCGAGGTTGCTCTTGAGGGCCTTGTTGCGGGCACGGGAAAGGCCCGGACGCGGCTCCGCGACATAGTGGATCTCCATATCGGCGTCGGCAGACTGGACAATCTGCCGTGTCAGGCCACTCGCGGGCGCATTGTCGACTACCCAGACAGCGAAGTTGGGATGATCCTGAATGGCCAAACTGGTCAGGCACCGACGCAGGTCGTCCGGCCGGTCGCGAGTACAAACTACTACCGAGCACCTCGGAGCCCGGGCGATGAACTCGTCGTGGGCCCGGCTGAAAGCAGTCTCGCCCTTCGTGCGAGCAGCCACGCACACCGTGTCACGACGGACTTCTGATCCATCGATCCCGAGAACCTGGCCCACACGCGGTAGCCGCCGATCCAGCACCAGTTCGGCAACGGCCTCGCTGCTCAGCCCAGCCGGCGGAATTTCCAGGACATCCAGACCGAGCGGTTCGCCAAACAGCCTCACCAGCGCCCAGGCCCGGTCGGCATATCGGCCGTCCATGCCCGTCCGTTGCAGCCCGGCAACTGGTTCGGACAGTTCAATGTCGAGGACATGAGCCCAAACCGGAGTGAGCGCGTCCGCACCCGGGATGGCAGTTGTTCGCGCTGCGCTGGCCGCTGCATATTCTCTCACGTTCCGAGCCAATGTCTGCTCACCTCCCTGCGAGCTTGCCCTGCGGCAATGCGCGGAAGATAACAGTTCCATTATTTTCGTACCATACCTTCCAGTAAGCTGACGTTTTTAGCCGCGCCGTGAGAGATGGCAGAGTTCCGGGCGCATAAACCCCGTAGTATTCATTGTAGCTTTCCATTGATGGTGCAACAGCGAGGTATCCGACACCACCACCGAGGTCTGTGACCGAACGCGCCAAGGATTCCGGGCTTGTATTCTTAAGCCCATTTCCGTCGAAGGCTGGAATTTCATCCAGTGACAGATCATTCTGGGTTCCTCCGCTATGCAGTACATATCTGCCGTTCAGGCGCGAAGGAAAGTTTGCGACCGCGAGTATCAGCACGGACTTGGGCGGAGCATGATCAAGGAAATAGGCACTTGCGCTGATCTCTCCGCGCGGTATTTGTACCATCGGATACATGCCAAAGGCTTGAGCTTGGCCGCTGCCTAGGGCTGCAAAGAGCGCCCCGAATCCCACTGCCGTCCAGCGCAGCATCGGCAAACGGCTTAGATCAGCCAATCGCTTCGCTATGATCAGCGCGCACCACGGCGACGAGAACAAGAAGACGCGATAGATCCCTTCGCCGTCATAGTTCGAGACCAGAATGAACGAAAGGGGCACGGCAGCCAGGATGGCAGGAATGACCACTACCCCGAGGCGCCGCCGATAGGAAAGAACGCAAATGGCGGTCGCGCCCCACATGCCGAGACCGATTACCTTGGACAGAACGGCTGCCAATGTCTGCTGCGGGGTCGGCGACGTCGCCCCCTGCCCGGTGGCGTTGGAGAAGCTGAAACCATTCAGTACAAAGTTGTGCTGGACTGCTGTCAGGTGAAGCAAGGGATAGCCGACAAGCAGTATCACCAGGCCCAGCACTAGCAGCGGGCGGCGCAGTACTCCCAGTGCCCACAAAGCGGCAACGCCAGCGAACGCCATGAAAGGCGACAACTGGTGGGTAATGACGATTGCCCCGAACAAAGCAATGATCCCGGCGACCCGCATGGCTGTGCCCAGGACAGTAATCTCTCCCTCGCCTTGGATCTCCAATGGGGGGAGGTTCAGCCAGTGCCAGTTCCTGAACGGCCGTCGCAGCCGCGCCGGTTCAAGCAACGACAGCAGGAAGAACTGAAACAACAGCACCAGCAGGAATCCGGCCGTCTGCGGCGAGAAGTAAATCTGGCCTTCCCAGTTAACCGTGATAAACAACAGGACCGTGATGTACGGGACCACTGGATGCCGTGGGGCGAAGCGGCGAGCGATGGCAAAGAGCACGATGGCAATGAGCGCTGTGAAAAACAGCTGTGCCCAGTTTGCGTAGGCCAGAGACGACCGTCCGCTAAGACGGGCCAGCCCGGCCGCGGCCGCGAAGAAACCAGGCCATTGTTGATAGATGTCGGTTGGGTCGCTCAGGGCGCCGCCGTGGACCAGATAGTCGACGACGCCGAAGTGCTTGTAGGCCCAGCTCCCCATTGGAGTTGGGTCGAACATCATCGGTGTCCCGTTGAGCTCGACCAGCAGCAGGCAAAGCGCCCCGGCAGCTGCTGGCCATGCGGTACGGATGGACCGCAGCGCGAGCATCAGCGCCGCGACCGTGAGTGTCGTCGCGGCCACGAATGAAATTCCGAGAAGCGGCAGCAAACCATAGCTGCCCACCGTGTGCCCGTGAGCTTGGATCACCGAAACGGCGAACAGCCCAGCCGCGACCGCCAGCGCAATGACCAGGAGGACGGAGGTGGCCCGCGACTGACGCGGTGCAGTGCGGGACGTCCGATCAAGAACGGCGTCGACGCTGGTCCAGACAAGCGCATCATCGCGGGTCCAGACAAGCGCATCATCGCGGTCATCTGTCGGGATCTGGCCCGGCGAATCGTCCAGTCGCCCGGTTAGCTGGCCAAGAAGAAAAACTGACGATCCGATTCCGCCTACCCCAGCCGTCGCCGCTAGCAGCGCGCCAAGTGCGGTTACCTGCAACCATGCGAACAACGAGGCAACGAGAATCGTCCACGTCAGGCTCACGGCAAGCACCGCAAGCACGCGGGTCAGGCGATCCGTGGTCACGTGCCAGCACACGAAGGCACAGCCCGGCGTCACACACAAGGTCACCAGCCCGACACATACAGCCAGCGTCGTGTCGCGGCCGAACGTGGCGACGGTGACGCCTATCATAGCGCCGGCGAGACCCACTGCGGCCGTGGCTAGCTGATCACCCCGCACCTCGCCGGCGCGGCGCCGCCACGGCGGGATGAACTGGGTCCAGCCAGGCCGCATGCTGTTGACATGCCTAGGCCAAGTGGTGAGGGCGGCCATGTGGAATCTCCTTCATGCCGGCGACACGCGGCCTCGATACGAGCGGTCAGCGCACCCAAGATGGATGCCCCTCCACCGAGCAAGACCGTGCCGACCCGCGTCGATCCGTCGGGGATCCGCAGACGCAGACTCTGTTCTATGACTCTGTTTCGTCACGGAACTCACCCATCACCTTCTTAAAAAGCTCCCGTTCCCGAGGTCGCTTCGATCCCGTCGGCGGCCATCTGAATACGCTGATCTGTGTCCTCCGGGCATGAATGTTCGCCAATTTCACCGATTCTGGACTCTCCCTGCCGCAGCTCATCGAAAAGCAAACCGAGAGAGCTTACGGTCCGATTCCAGGAATGTGGGTCGCTGTACCGTTGCCCCCGGCGCTCAAGTAGCCCAAGCAAAGCCCCGCGCAGAGCCACCGGATCCTTGGGCGGCACTAGCAATGCGCCTGGGTAGTCACGCACTGCTTCGATCAGTCCGCCAACCGCGGTCACTACAACCGGCAGTCCAGCGCTCATGGCGACTTGCAACGGTCCTGACGCCGAGGATCGATGATAAGGAAGAACCACTGCGTCTGCCCGAGCGAAATAGTCCGCAAGTTCAGCGTCGGTCACATAACGGTCCATCCGCTCGATCAGATCCGTGTGCGGGCTCCGTCGGATGGCCTCGTTGGGCGCTATCCAGCCTTCCCAGGTCTCCCCTACGACCGTCAGCCGGAAGCGGGCTGCCTGATCACGATCAAGTGTGCTGAATGCCTCGACGAGGTCTTCGACGCCTTTGAAAGGGCGGACGACACCGAAAGAGAGGAGCTGAAATGGCTGGTCTGCCGATCCAGGCGACACTGCTGTCGGCTGGACCAAGTGATCGTAAGGGCCATGCGGAATCACGCGCACCGGCGCATCTCCCAGGGAGTACGCGGAGGTGATGGCGTCCAAATCGAATGCGGAGTGGACCACGTGCGCATCCACGTAAGACAGCAAGCGCGGCATAAGGGCGCCGACGTAGTGGCGAGCGCCGAGCAGTGTGGCCTCCCCCACGTCTTGGCCCTCATGCCATTCCAAGATGACACGCACCCCGCGGCGCGCCGCGTAGCGAGCCAAGCGCAGGTACGTATGCAGAACGGCCCCCGTCCACCATTGGAAGACGACGACATCCGGACGCTGCTGATCAATGAACGTGAGCGCACCGGTCAGCGACCTGCCCCAATACCAGTCCACGCCGTCGTACACGGGTATATGCGCCGGGTAGGCGGCATCGTTCACGTCTGCACCTACCCTGCGGGCACCTGGGTACAACCTCTTAGGCACCAAACCCCGCATGAGCAATGCGCTTACGGAGTACTGTTCCCCTAGCGCTTCCGAAAGCCGGTACGTATAGTGGCTAATCCCTGATGTAAAGCGCCACCCTGAGCCGACCACCATCGCGCGGCCACGGGAAGGCTGCCGTTGCGCCATCATCCAACCAATTCTCCTATAGGGAAACTGTTCTCACCCGCCGTCCGCGCTGGACGACGCGGCCACCTTGTCGTGGCCCTCCCCCATAAGCGCGGCGAAGAAAGTAACGAACGCCAGCTCGCACAACTGACCCGTGGTGACCTAGCTTGCTCAGACATGGATGGCGCCCCCACGGCGGCGAGCATGTCGTCCCGGCGCTCGTCTGCGCTCACGACCTTTCCCTGTCCGTGATGACCTTGATCAGCGGCGGGGCCGCGACCCGGACGGAAACCGGCCGGACGGGGTGGGGCAGGGCACTGCTGTCCGTACGGCTGCCCAGGCGGACGCTGAGCCTTTCCCGCAGGATCACCTTGAGTACCCGCCAGCCGTCTTTGGCGGCACTGAGGTTGCTGACACCGTGGATGCGGGGGTGCTCGTAGCTGGGGACCTCGGCAATGACAAGGCCGGCTGCGGCGGCGCGGATGTTGATCAGCGTCTCGACCTCGAAGCCGTCGCCGTAAAGCCGCCCATCGCCTCCGAGCGGCGGCGGAGAAGTGGCGTTGAGGCGGAGAACTGGGACGTGCTGCCGCCAGAACGCGTTGAAGCCGTAGCACAGGTCCGTGTACCGCGTCCCGTAACAGGCGTTGACGAAACCGCTGAGCATGCGGTTACCCAGGCTGCGCAAGCGCGTGATGTCGCTGCTGCCACCTCCCGCGCCATACCGTGTTCCCTTCGCGAAGTCGGCCCCGTCCATCAGCGCCTCCACGAAAAGCGGGATCTCGCCGGGATCAGCCGAGCCGTCCGCATCCACCATGGCGATGACATCACCGGTCGCGACCGCAAACCCGCAGGCGAGCGCATTTCCCTTGCCCTGGCGGGTTTGCCCGACGATGCGGACGTCCGGGCGGAGCTGGCGAGCGACGGTCAGCGTGTCATCCACGGAGTGGCCGTCCACCACGATGACCTCGTGAATATCGCTGGGAAGCCGCGCGAAGACGTGCGGCAGGTTACGGGCTTCGTTTAGCGTCGGCATGACCACCGACACACGTGGCCAAGGCGCCGCCTTGCTGGCCTGAACCGCCATAATTCCCCTTCGGGACTTCAGGTGAAGTCTTACTTATCGGCCGTTGCGACTTCGGACCGCACTTGTGTCACCTGTCGCGGCTTGCCCCGAAACCTCCTCTCAAACCTTCGGGCAGGCATCGTTGCCGACTTGTTTCTCCGACGAAACGGACCCGAGTATGTGCCGCAGGTGCAAACCTGCGGTTTCGGCGCCGTGCGCTCAGCCACAATGGCATGCTGATCAGACTTGCCGACGATGTCACGCTGATTCTGGAGAACCAACCGGGTGAACTGGTTCAGTGCACTGTCTAGTTCAGCTACCCACACAAAGGGGACGCGCAGTGCGATCCATCGGTTTACGTCGGACCATTATAACTTTTCGTAATTCTGAGATTACTTTTCGAATACACCGCGCATTACACCGGGCCAGAGGAAAGATACCGTGTGCGATGGCGGAACGGCTTATGAGGCGGCCCGGAGGAGACCGGCGCGGGTGGAACGATGAGCCGGACAAGACGGCCGATGTGTTCCCGATGGGCAGGTGTGGGTTGCGGCGCTGACTTGGCCGGCGCGGCTGACCTGGGCGTGCGGTACTCGCACTAGGTCACCGACCTGCCCGGGGCGCGGGCGGAGACCACCCAGTATGACCGGCACGAGGTGGAATGCCCCTGCGGCAGCCGGCATGCCGCCAACGCCCCGCCGGGGCTGCGGGCGCGCCGGGCACGGTCACCTACGGCCTGAACGTCCAGGCCTGGTGCGTGTTCCTGCTAGTCATGCACCACGTTCCGGTGGAGCGCTGCGCGGGCATCCTCGAAGCGATGTCCGGTGCCCGCCCCAGCGACGGGTGCTATGCGCATCCGGGTCTGCCCGGCCGCCGCGGGTGAGGCGCCCGGCGGCGGATAACAGGCGCAGCCGCAGGCGTTTGGGTTCCCATGCCCGGGCGGAGCCGACCAGGGCGAGCATCTGCATCCAGGCGGTAAGCGCACAGCCATCGCAACCAGTTCGCACCAGCTATGGTTCGGGGCGAGCCCATGCAGCGGGAAATTGCGCAGCCCGGTGTTTCTGGCGCAGCAGATCCGGTCCTCACGCCGGGTCGGTCGGCGCCAAGCAAGGCGCACTGGCCAGATATCCGCAATATAGTGAGTAACATCGCGCAATGGAATTTATTAAAAGTAATCGATAAACGCCAGCCGGCTCCCGGCCATTAATTGCTTCTTGGGCTGATTGCGCGCTCGCAAGCTGCAGCCGTTTTCCCAGCAGATCGTCATCGAGGCTCTCGCGTCAGCAGCTGCCACGGTCTCCGGAGCGGTGACCAGGAAGGACAGCTGCACAGTGCGCAGTCGCTGCCACGCCGATAGTGTCGGTGCGCCTGGCGTCCATGACCGCACCGGCAAAGCGGCGTCCGGCAGATGAGGTTCAAGATGCGCTCATCTTAACATCTTAAGTCGTGCGCACCACATGCGCCTCAGTTTACCGGATCGGTCAATGTGGTGGCCTGGTGGACCAACCCACTGTGTATCTAAGCATGATGTCGGATCCATTTTGATATCAGTGCGGAAAAGCACGTTATACGCCATTATAGCCCTGATAAATACGACATAGTCGGCTTTGCGGCCGGCGAACACGCAGTAGCGAGAGAGGATGATCATGCCGACGGTCAGGCAGTCATCGGTAACCTCAACACCAACCCCGAGGCCTCCGCGTCTACGCCCTGATGCTGCCGTCCTCGCACGACCGCGCCGCGTCGTCATCAACGACCACTTCGCCGCGCTTATGATCACGGACAGCGACGGAACAGCGCCCGGCCGGGGCCACGGCGAGCCCGGTCATGCCGCCGGCCGGTCTACCGGCCGATTGTCAAACGTCAAGCGTCTCCGCAGGCCAGAACTACCGGACCGGGAGCCCGGTGACGGCGCGGCCGATGATCATGCGCTGGATCTCCGAGGTGCCCTCGAAGGCTGGATCTCCGAGGTGCCCGCGAAGATGGTGAAGATCTTCGCGTCGCGGTGCCAGCGCTCCACCGGGTACTCGCGGGTGCAGCCGTTGCCGCCCAGGATCTGGATCGCTTGCTCGGTGACGCGCACCGCGGTCTTCCCCGCGACCAGCGTGCAGATGGAGCCCTCGGCGTGATCGAACGGCTTGTTCTGCCGGCCATTTGGGCGGCCCGCCACGTCAGATCCTCGCTGAGTTCCAGCGAAAACACGCTCTCTGAGCCCGCCAGCCGCCGGTTGGCAGATTTTCCCCGCAGATGGGGAGCGAACCGGGAAAACTCGGTGTCGCTGCTGTTCCCCTTCGTTGCGGGCTCGGGTCACACTTCGGTGGTCCACTCGATCACCAGGCGTCGGCTTGGGTTGGCTGTTTGTCATTTGGCGGGCACGCTCCCCGGAACCCCCGCTGCGCTCCGTACCCGCGCGGTGGTACTTCGCCGACACACCGGCGCTAGCCGGGCCCGGAGGGCCCGGCTCGCTGGCCGGTTACGAGCGTCTCGCCGTAACCCGATGGCGGTGCTCGCCGATAATCACCGGCCACTCACCGGGCATAAGGCCCGGTTCGTTAGGCCGGTCACGAGCGCCTCGCCGTAGCCCGGGTCAGTGCTGCCCGGCGGGCGAGTTCGGGCGCGATGCGGCGGTGGGCGCCTTGGGCTGGAAGGAAAGCGCGAACCAGGCGGCGCCGAAGAAGATGACGCCCAGCACCAGGCAGCCCGCGCCCCTCAGCGGGTGATGCTTGCTGGCGCCTGCCTGCGCGGAAAGCAGGTGCCCGGGCAGCACGCTCGGCAGCGAAGCGGACGGCTCGGCCAGGTAGATGACGCCAATGACGACCAGGACAATGGCCAGGATGGCCAGGATCACGGCGGTGACCACCCGGGCGGCCGGCCGCCCGGGTGATTCATGGACAGAAGCCAACATTTCCTCCTGAACGGACGATGCCAGGAGGAAAACCTACCGCCGTTCGGCCCTGCGGGTACGCAGGAAATCACGGACGACGTACTCGCCGAGACGCTCCGGCTGCGCCCGGAGCACCCGGCCGCCGTTGCGGCGTGCCACGTTGTCCACGAACGCCGTCAGCCGGTCGTCTTCGGCCAGCATGAAAATGTTCAGCGCCGCCCCGCGCCGGGTCATCTTGTCCACCTCGGCCAGCGTGAGCGCAAGCGTCTCCGGTGACGGCGGCCAGTCGAACCAGGACCGCCCGTCCCGCTGGAGGTGGGCCGTGGGCTCTCCGTCGGTCACGATGAGGACGACCGGCTCCTGCTCCGGGTGGCGGTCCAGATGCCGCCCGGCGAGCACCAGCGCGTGGTGCAGGTTGGTGCCCTGCACCATGTCCCAGCCCAGCCCGGCCAGCTCCGTCTCACGCAGCTCGCGAGCGTAGTTGGAGAACCCGACCACCTGCAGCGCGTCCTGGGGGAACCGCATGCGCATCAGCGCGTGCAGGGCGAGCGCGGTCTGCTTGGCCGACGCCCACGTGCCCCGCAGCGCCATCGAGTACGACAGGTCGACGAGCAGGCTCACCGCGGCGCCGCCGCGCTGCTCGGTCTCCGCGACCTCGAAATCACCGGCGTCCAGCCGCACCCGGGACACGTCACGCCGCCGCCGGTCCGGCTCGGTCCGCGCTTGCCGGAGCAGGGCCTTGCGGACCGTCGCGGCGGTGTCGATCGGCTGCTCGTCGCCGAACTCCCAGGCCCGGGTGCTGCCGGTCAGCTCACCCGCCTGGCCGGCGTCGCGCCGGTCATGGTCGCCGCGGCGCCCCGTGGACAGCCCGGGGAAAACCCGCCGCAGCGCGGTCTCGCCGAGCCGCCGCACGGCCCGCGGGGTCAGCTCGAGACGGCCGCCGCTGCGGTTCAGGTAACCCTGTTCCTCCAGCTCGCGTTCGACGCGGCGGAGCGCCTCGAACGTCGTCCACCGCCTGGCGCCCGAAGGCCCGGCGGACGGCGTCCTCGTCGATATCGTCCATCCGGGCGCCCGGGTAGTCCTGGCTGAGCGCGGTCTCCAGCTCGGCCAGGTCGGCCAGCTCGGCCAGCGCCGACGTGGCATCGCCGAGACCGAGGGGTTCCTCGCCCATCATCATCTCGCCCTGGCCGCCCTCCATGTCCGGGCGGCGGGCCCGGAGCATGTCAGACAGGCGGCTCATCTCCACGGCGAGGCCCGCGTCGTCCAGCGCCTGGGCCATCAGGTTCGCGAGTTCCTCCCGCTGCTCCCGGCTCAGCGAGGACAGCAGCCGGTCGGCGGCGGCCATCCGGCGGACCAGCGAATCGACGAGCTCCTCGAGGTTCTCCGGGTTGTCGGGGAACAGCTCGCCGTAGGTGTCCATGAAGCGCTCGAAGTCCTCGGGCGTGTGATCCCCGCGCGCGTCCGCCTCGAGCATCGCGTTCAGGTCGCCGAGCATGTCCTTGACGCGCTGCATCGCTTCCGGATCCGGGTTCTGCAGCACCTGCTTCATGCCGCGGAACTGGCTGTCCAGCACCTCGCGGCGCAGCAGGTCCTTCAGCCGGTCGAACGTCTCGCGGGCGGCGGCTGATCGCCAGTCGTAGTCGGCCAGCTGCCGCACGGCCTGGGCGGTGTCAGGCGGCAGGCCATCGAGATCAGCCTCGCGCATCCGCGCGTCATCGCTGGGATCGGGGAAGAGCTCGGCGCGCTCCTGCCCAATCGCGGTGTCGAGCAGCGAGCGGACCTGGTCCAGTGTGCCGTCGAGCCGGCCGCTGCTGCGGATCTCCCGCTGACGCTCCCGTACCCGCCGGAGCAGGTCGTCCAGCCCGCGCCGGCCGGGGACGCCACGCCGCTGCAGCTCGCGCAGCGCGTCCCCCGGTGTCGAACCTTCCAGTACTGAGTCGCCCAGCGCGTCGAGTGCCCCGCGGACGTCGTACGGCGGCGCCAGCGGATCGGGGCCGTCGGTGTACGGCCCGTACCGGTAAGTTCCCATAACCGTCCCTACGTCCCGCGCTGCGCGTCTTCGGTCCGGGCCGTCGGAGTCTGGTACGTCCGGCCCGGCCGGGTCGCCGCGTTTCTCACGTCCGGTAGATCGACGTGCCGTCCATCGTGTCTTTCGGTCCGGGCCGTCGGAGTCTGGTACGTCCGGCCCGGCCGGGTCGCCGCGTTTCTCACGTCCGGTAGATCGACGTGCCGTCCATCGTGTCTTTCGACAGGCGCCGCATCAGGTACAGCCCCTCCAGTGCGAATTCGATCGCCGCGGCCGCATGGCCGAACGATTCGCCGCCGTCCATGCCCAGCCGTTGCATGATCTTGGCCAGTCCCGGCACCTCACCGATCCGCTGGAGCAGGTCGGAGGCGGGAATCAGTTCGCCGGACTCCACGGTCTGGCCGCCGTCGAACTTGGCCAGCAGCGGGGACAGGTCGGCGCTGCCCAGCCGGGCCCGGAAGGTTTCCGCGATGGCCCGGCGGAGCAGGTGAGCGAGCACCTCTTCTTCCCGGCCCTCCTCGCTGACCTCAAACTCGACTTTCCCTCGCAGCGTGCCGACAATCGCCGGGAGATCGCAGACCCGCGCGACCGGCTGTTCCGCGGCGGCGCCGGGCGTGCCGCTCCCGGCCCGGTGCACGGCCCGGGTACCGCCGCTGCGCCGGGCTGGCCGGGCGGTGGCCGCCTCAGCGAGAGCGGCGCGGCGCACTGCCGAGGCCGCCGCGCCCTCGGCGGCCGCGATCGCGAACCGGGCCGAGACGCCGGAGCGCGAATCCACCGTCGGCGACTCGCGGACCAGCCGGGTGAAGCGCGCGATGACCTCCACCAGGTGCTCGGGCAGTTCCGCCCCGGGGACCGTTCCGTCCCAGCCGACCACGGCCTCCTGGCGGATCAGGCTCAGCTCGTCGTCGAGCGTCAGCGGGTAGTGGGTGCGGATCTCGGCACCGAACCGGTCCTTCAGGGGGGTGATGATCCGGCCCCGGTTCGTGTAATCCTCCGGGTTGGCGCTGGCCACCAGCACCACGTCGAGGGGCAGCCGGAGCGCGTACCCACGGACCCCGATGTCCCGTTCCTCCAGCACGTTGAGCAGAGCCACCTGGATGCGTTCGGCCAGGTCGGGCAGCTCGTTCAGGCAGAAGATGCCCCGGTTGGTCCGTGGCACGAGGCCGAAGTGGACCGTCTCGGGGTCGCCCAGTGTCCGGCCTTCCGCGACCTTCACCGGGTCGATGTCACCGATCAGGTCGCCGACGCTCGTGTCCGGGGTGGCGAGCTTCTCGCCGTACCGGTCCCGCGCGTTGCGCCAGACGATCGGCAGGTCCTCGCCCAGTTCTTCGGCGAGGCGCCGGCAGCGGGCGCAGACCGGCACGAACGGGTGGTCGTTGATCTCACACCCGGCCACGGCGGGCGCCCACTCGTCGAGCAGCCCGGCCAGAGTCCGGATGAGGCGGGTCTTACCCTGCCCGCGCTCGCCCAGCAGGATGACGTCGTGACCAGCGAGGAGGGCCCGTTCCAGGTGCGGGAGCACCGTGTTGCCGAAGCCGATGATGCCGGGGAACCGGTCCTGGCCGGCCCGCATCCGGGTGAGCAGGTTCTGCCTGATCTCCTCCTTGACACTCCGGTAGACGTGGCCGTCCGCGCGCAGTTCGCCCAGCGTGGCGAGAGCAGGAGGGCCCCCGTGCCGCGCGGCGGGATGACGATGCTGGCTGTTTGGCTGCACCATTCGACATTATGTCCCTCTCCCGGGTGTTCGCATCTGCCCCCGGCATTCGCCGGCCTGGCCGGGTCCCGGACCTGGCCGCGCGGGGGCCCGCCGTCATGGCACACTGCTCTGGTGGCAACGGTGTCTCAGGTACAAGCCGATGATGTGGTGGCTGCGCGCGAACTGATCCGCGATGTGGTCTCCCCGACGCCGGTCCTCCGGTCCCGGGTGCTATCCGAGCTCGTCGGCGGGCCGGTCTTCCTGAAGTGCGAG
The DNA here is from genome assembly GCA_963824545.1 of uncultured Actinomycetes bacterium. Taxonomy (GTDB): domain Bacteria; phylum Actinomycetota; class Actinomycetes; order Streptosporangiales; family Streptosporangiaceae; genus Bog-532. Next base: position 151,528 of record CAWGPP010000001.1, read on the forward strand.
AATCTGCAGCGCACCGGCTCCTTCAAGGTCCGCGGCGCCTACCTGCGGATCGCCCGGCTCACCGACGCCGAGCGCGCCCGCGGGGTGGTGGCGGCGAGCGCCGGGAACCACGCCCAGGGGGTGGCGTACGCGGCGGGCCTGCTGGAGACCAGGGTCACGGTGTACATGCCCGAGGGCGCGCCGCTGCCGAAGGTCCAGGCGACCCGTGACTACGGAGCGGACGTCGTCCTGCAGGGGTCGACGGTCGAGGACGCCCTCGCGGGTGCGGGGGAGTACGCGGCCAGGACCGGGAGCGTGCTGATCCATCCCTTCGAGCACCCGGACATCGTGACCGGCCAGGGAACGCTCGGGTTCGAGATCATCGAACAGTGCCCCCAGGTCCGGACGGTGGTCATCCCGGTGGGCGGCGGCGGCCTCGCGGCCGGCGTGGCCGTGGCGATCAAGAGCCTCGACCCGGCGGTCCAGATCATCGGTGTCCAGTCTGCCGCGGTGGCGCCCTACCCCGCCTCACTGGCCGCCGGGCGCCCGATCCCGGTGAAAGGTGCCCCCACGATGGCCGACGGCATCGCGGTCAGCCGCCCGGGTGAGCTGGCCTTCGGGCTCCTGTCCGGCTGCGGCGCGCGCGTTCTGACGGTGACGGAGGAGAGCCTGTCCCGTGGGCTGCTGCTCTGCCTGGAGCGGGCCAAGCAGGTCGTCGAGCCGGCCGGTGCCGCCGGGGTGGCCGCCCTGCTGGAGCACGCCGAGGAGATGCAGCCGCCCGTCGTGGTCGTGCTGTCCGGCGGCAACATCGATCCGCTGCTGCTGTCGAAGCTGCTCCGGCACGGCCTGCGGGCCGCCGGCCGCTTCCTCGCCTTCCGCTGCCGGCTGCCGGACCGGCCCGGCGCGCTGGCCACCCTGCTGCATCAGCTGGCCGGTCTCGGCGCCAACGTCCTGGACGTCTGGCACGAGCGGGTCACCCCGCGCCTGCAGGTCGGCGAGGTGGAGGTGCTGCTGCAGGTGGAGACGCGCGGTCCGGAGCACTGCGAGGAAGTGATCACCGAGCTCCGCCAGGCCGGATACACGCTCGTCTTCGGCTGAGATTGTGTTAGCCCGGGGGCTGTTGTTCCCGGGGGACGACCCCCCGTACCCCCCGGATGCGCTCCGCGCCCGCGCGGTGGTGCGTCGCCGAGACACCGGCCGCTCACCCGGCCTGACGGCCGGGATCGCTGGCCGGCAACGAGCGCCTCGCCGTAACCCGTTAAAGGAGAAGGGCTGGCCCCGGTGGGGCCAGCCCTTCTGGGGGCGTCAGGCGCCCAGGTAGGGGACGGCCTCGAGGATCTCCACGGTCGCGGAGCGGCCGTTCGGCAGGGAGTAGGTGGCGGTCTCGCCGACCTTCTTGCCGAGGATCGCGCTGCCCAGCGGCGAACGCGGCGAGTAGACATCGATGGGCGCGCCGCTTTCCTCTCGCGAGGCGAGCAGGAAGGCCACCTCTTCGTCGTCGCCGGCGAAGCGGACCGTCACGGTCATTCCCGGCCCCACGACGCCGTCGGTCCGCGGTGGCTCGCCGACGCGGGCGTTCTCGAGAATCTGCTGGATCTGCAGCACGCGGCCTTCGTTCTTGCCCTGTTCCTCCTTGGCCGCGTGGTAACCGCCGTTCTCGCGAAGATCTCCTTCCTCGCGAGCGGCCTCAATTCTCTTCGCGATCTCGACCCGCAGCGGTCCCGAGCGGTCATCCAGTTCGGCTTTGAGCCGGTCATACGCTTCCTGGGTCAGCCAGGTGACGGTTGCGTCGCGGGTCTCGGTCACGGGCACTCCTCAGCACTGCACGGGTGTTGCTTGTCGCAGGGGCCGTGGCCGGCCCCATCCGGGTAACCTTTTAAGGCTAACTAGCGTTGACGACTAAGCCGCACTAGTCAAATGGTGCAGGCAGGGAATGTGGCCGGCGCCTGTGCGTGTTTCCGGTTAACTGGCGCGGGACGGACCGCGGCGGGACAACTGACCCAGTGACGGGCGTCCGCCCGTGTGCCCCGGCGCGCCCGCTTTCCCGCACCACACTGAGGTAATCAAGGGAGATCGCTTGTCCGCGGAGACAGCCGGGCCGGAGCGGTTCGGACGGCATCCTCGTTCCTGCGCGCCCGGCGAGGCGGCCCGTTCCGGTAATCCGGGGGTGGCCGGAGGGCCGGAGCCGCTGCGGCTGATGGCCGTGCACGCGCATCCGGATGATGAGTCCAGCAAGGGTGCGGCGACGATGGCGCGTTACGTCAGGGAGGGCGTCGAGGTGCTCGTGTGCACGCTGACCGGCGGTGAGCGCGGCGACGTCCTCAACCCGGCGATGGACCGCCCGGAGGTACGGGCCAGCCTGCCCCGCGTCCGGCAGGAGGAGATGGCCCGGGCGCGGGAGATTCTCGGCGTCGACCAGCGTTTCCTGGGGTTCGTCGACTCCGGCCTGCCCGAGGGGGACCCGAAGCCGCCGCTGCCGCCGGACTGCTTCGCGCTGATGCCGCTGGAGGAGGCGGCGCGGCCGCTGGTGCGCGCGGTACGTGAGTTCCGGCCGCACGTGATGCTGGCCTACGACGAATCGGGCGGCTACCCGCACCCCGATCACGTGATGTCCCACCAGGTCGCGGTGGAGGCGTTCGAGGCCGCCGCGGACCCGGACCGCTACGCCGGCATAGGTGAACCGTGGCAGCCGCTCAAGCTGTACTACTTTGCCTCGTTTCATCGCGGGAAGTTCAGGGCCCTGCACGAGGAGATGCTGCGCCGCGGCCTGGAATCGCCGTACGGCAAAATGTTCGAGCAGTGGGATGAGAGCCCGCATCCGCGGCCGGAGCTCGAGATCACCACGCGCGTGCCGTGTGGCAGCTACTTCGAGATCAGGGACGCGGCCCTGCTGGCGCACGCGACCCAGATCGACCCGAACGGCTTCTGGTTCGCCTGCCCGGTCGACGTGCAGCGCACCGCGTGGCCGACCGAGGACTATCATCTGGCTAGGTCGCTCATCGATACCGAGCTGCCGGAGGATGATTTGTTCGCCGGGGTCCGGGAGAGGGTATGTCTGTGACGGTCACGGCTGCGGCGCTGGGCGGTGCGGTGCTGGCTAAAAGCACCGTGCCGGTCAACAACGTCACGCCCGGCGTGCTGGGTTTCCTCGTCGTGGCGGCGATGGGGATCGCGCTGTACTTCCTGCTCCGCTCCATGGGCAGGCAGCTGAAGAAGATCCCGCCACCCCCGGCCGAAGACAGCGCGGACGCTGCCGCCGCGTCATCCGCGGCCACCGGGGCTCCGGCACCGCCTGGTGACCGGCGGACGTGACCAATCTCTCGTAGACCAGCGTGCCGCCCGGGACGGGCCGCCCGGCACGCACGGCTGTGGCGGGCACCGCTCAGATGACCGGGGCCCATACCCTCCGTAGCGCTTCCGGCAGGCCCCACCAGCCCAGGGCCGTCAGGCGCTCCGCCCCGTCGGTGGCGCCCAGAACCTCCCATAGGCTCGCGACGTGGGAAAACAGCTCCTCGACGGCCTCTTCGTCGAAGTCCTCGCCGCCAGCGTCCAGGTCATCCTCGGGGAGTGCGGCCAGCGTGTCCCCGGCCCCGGGCGGCGGGTCGGCCTCGCAGTATTCGCGCACGTAACGGGTGATGTCGGCGGCGGACGCCGGCGTGCCGGGGCCACCCTTAGCCAGGGCCGAGACGGCGGCGAGCCAGTCGATGTGCTCCAGGGCGCACAGCGCGCCGATCGCCCGTGACACCATGTCGGACTCATCGTCATCGCCGTCATCCGCTGGCCCGGGCTCCGCGGTGGCGTCGTGGCCCGGTTCCGGCGGGCCGCCCGTGCCGGCCGGGCCCATGGGCTCGCCGGCCGGTGCTACCACGCCCGCGGCCAGGGTCAGCCAGAGCTCCGCATCGCTGCCCGGCAGCGACCGTTCCTCCGCACCGCCGCATGCGGCCAGCAGACGGCCGGTGAGCCCGGGCCGGGCGATCGCGTCGCGCGCGGCCTCGCACGCCGCCGCGAGCTGGTCCATGGGCAACGGGCGTTCACCCACCTCATCGAGCACCCCCTGCAAGGCGGCCAGCGCGTCGGAATCGGCGGCGGCCCATTCGGCGAGAAACTCGGCGTCCTTCTCGTCCAGCAGGACATCCATCGGGACCCGCCCGTCGGGCAGCGGTGCTGTCATCCATTGCTCCTGGCACAGGGCATAGGCGCGGAGCGCCGCGGCGTCACCCGCCACGAGCTGGTCGGGATCGACTTCGCCCGCGGCCAGCTTCGCCTCTAGGTGGCGCACCAGCATCGCGTGCATCTCCGCCTGCAGCGGGCTGCGCTCGGGCGGGTCATCCCACACGTGCAGCCCGATGATGCTGCTCGGCTCGGTACCCGTCGCCTCCAGCCACTCCCGTACCTCACCGGTCCTGGCCGTGCCGTCGCGCAGGGCGTTGAGGATTGTTTCCGTGGTGGCCCAGTAGGCCGCGGACATCGGGTTGCCCGCCGCGAGCAGGCCCCGGCGCAGCACCGGCAGGGAAGCGAGCGCACGATCCGGCCGGGCGGCGAGCAGGCCCAGCGCCACATCACGGCGGGTGAGCGCGCTGACCGGGCGCCCGGCGAGTTCCGCGATACGGCCGACGACGAGTTCCACGGTTGGCAGCGTACGACGATGACAGGCGGGCTGTGCACCGGTCGTCGCTTCCCGGCGTGCTCCCGGGCCGTCCGTCCCCGCGACGCGGCCGGGACCGTCCGCCCGCGTCAGAGCAGCTCGCGCTGCCCCAGATAGGGCCGGAGCACCTCGGGCACGCGTACCTCAGCCGTGGCGGTCTGGCCGTTCTCGATGACCGCCGCCAGCAGTCGCGGGGTGGCGATGGCGGTGTTGTTGAGCGTATGCGCGAACCGGATGGCGCCGTCGGCGTCGCGGTAGCGGAGGTTGGCCCGGCGGGCCTGCCAGTCGTGCAGCGACGAGCAGCTGTGCGTCTCACGGAACCGGTTCAGCGAGGGAAACCAGGTGTTGATGTCGTTCATCCGGAACTTGCCGATGCCCATGTCACCGGTCGAGGTCTCCACCACTTCGTAGTGCAGGCCCAGCCCCTGCAGCAGCCGCTCGGCGGTGGACAGCAGCTCCGCGTGCCAGCGTTCGGACTCCGCTGCGTCTGCCTCGCAGATGACGAACTGCTCCACCTTCTCGAACTGGTGCACCCGCAGCAGGCCGCGGACATCCCTCCCGGCGCTGCCGATCTCGCGCCGGAAGCACGGCGAGATCCCGGCATAACGCAGGGGGAGCTGCTTCTTGTCCAGGATTTCACCCGAGTGCAGGCCGACCAGGGCCACCTCGGCGGTGCCGGCCAGGTACAGGCTGTCCGCGGGAATCGCGTAGGTCTCTTCGCGGTGACCGGGGAACTGACCGGTCCCGATCAGCGGTTCCTCCTTGACCAGGGCCGGCACGGAAATCACCGTGAAGGCGTGGTCGCGCAGCATGTCGATCGCGTAGGAGTGCAGCGCACGCTCCAGCAGCACCGCGTCGTCCCGCAGCGCGTAGGCGCGCTCCCCGGCGACCTTCCTGGCCCGCGCGAACTCCGCCCATTCGCGCTTTTCCAGCAGCTCCACATGGTCGAGGGGCTCGAAGCCGAAGTCGGGCCGCTGGCCCCATGTGCGGATCGTCACGTTCGCGGATTCGTCCGGCCCGACCGGCGAGCCGTCCCACGGGATCGTGGGCGTCCGCAGCATAAGCTCCTGGAGCTGGGCGCTCGCCTCGGCGAGTTCGTCACGCAGCTGCCGGAGCCGGCCCTCCAGCTGCTCATGTTCCGTGCGCAGTTCGGCGCGGCGCGCCTCGTCGGCCTTGGCGAACTGCTTGGCCGAGCTCTTCCGCCGGGCCTGCGCGTCGTCCAGCTCGTGCTGGAGATTACGGACCGTTTTGTCGGCCTGCAGGAGCTCGTCCACGTCAAGGTCGATCCCCTTGGCGCGGACCGCCGCCTTGACGGCATCCGGATTTTCTCTGATGAATCGCCTGTCGAGCATGAGTGAGCGTCAGCCCTTGCCTGATACCGGAAAATATGAACCGCTGAAACGCTACCAGTCACCTGCCAGCGCCGTGCCCGCCTGACCAGCCCCATCTGGCCCCATCTGGCCCCATCTGATCAGCACAGTCGTGTCGCGTACGTGACATACGGTGATGCTGACACGAAGGGGAGGGCACGATGCTGGTGACCAATCACGTTCTCTCCGGTGCGCTGATCGGTGCGGCGGTCCGCCGGCCGCTGCCCGCCTTCCTGCTCGGCATCGCCTCCCATTTCGTGCTGGACGCCGTCCCGCACTGGGGCGACTGGCGGGACTCGCGCCAGTTTATCCAGGTGGCCACGGCCGACGGGCTGACGGGCCTGGCCGCCATGGCGGTCTTCGCCGCCGCCTCGCCGCCGAGCCGCCGGGCCGCGGTCGCCGCGGGAATGACCGGCGCCGCCCTGCCGGACCTCGACAAGCCCTCCCTGCACTGGTTCGGCTTCTCGCCCTGGCCGGCGGCGGTCGGCCGTTTTCACAGCGGTATCCAGGACGAGGCCTTCGACCGGTACGGCCGCGAGGTGGTCTGCGGCGCGTTCTTCGCCGCGTCCGCCCTGCTGCTGCTGCGGTCCCGTGCCCCGCGCCGGGTCAGCCGGTCAGCCGGGCCAGGGCGCTGAGGATACGTTTCTCTGACACCGGGGAAGGAGTGCCCAGGGTCTGCGCGAACAGGCTGACCCGCAGCTCCTCGATCATCCAGCGAACCGCCCGGACGTCCTCGCTGTCGCGGCGCGCGGGCCGGAGGGCCTGGACTGTGCTGGCGTACGCCTCGGTAACGCGGTGCACGATCGCCATCCGCTCGGCGTCCCGGACCGGATCGGCGCCCATTTTGTCCAGCCGCTGGCCGATGGCCCGCAGGTAACGGATCAGGTCACGCAGCCGCCGCGCCCCGGCAGCGCCGACGAAACCGGGATAGATGAGCGCGCTGAACTGGGCGCGGATATCAGCGAACGCCGGCTCGGCCGCATGCGCGGCGGCACCGGCGAGGACCGCTTCGACGTCGTGCGCCTCGGCCAGGACCCGGGCCGTGTCCGCGATGACCTGACGGCACGCCGCGTTCAGCCCGGCGCGCGCCGCCTCGGTGAGCCGCGCAAAGCCGCCGGCGTCCCATGCGGGGCCACCCGCGGCGTCGATGATCTCGTCGGCCGCGGCGGCGGCGCAGTCGTCCAGCAGCGCGCCGGCCCCCGCGTAGGGGCTGCGGCTCAGCGCCAGCTTGTCCGTGACCGGCAGATTCGACGCGATCGAACGGGCGCCCGAGGGGACCTCGATCAGCAGCAGCCGGCGCGTGCCGAGCCGCATGCTCCGCGCCGCCTCGGCCTCGGTGCTGAACAGCCGGACATCGACGCTGTCACCCGCGTCCGCGAGGGCCGGGTAGGCGCGGATGCGGCCGTCGCTGAACTCGCGCGGCAGCGTGCCGATGTCCCAGGTGCGCAGACCCGATCGGGTCAGGCCGCGGGCGGCTTCGGCCAGCGTTGCCTGCAGTTGCGGGCGTACCTGGCGGCGGAGCGCGTCCAGGTCTTTGCCCTCGGCCAGGACCAATTCGCCGTCCCGTACGCGGAAGGTGACGCGAAGGTGGGCGGGGAGCTTGCCCGGGTCGAACGCGTCGCGCGGTACCGGCACGCCCCGCAGCCGGGTCAGCTCGGCCCCGAGGGCGTCCAGCAGGTCGCCGTCCGCAGGATCGAGCCGGGCCAGCACCGAGCGGGCCACGTCCGGGGCCGGCACGAAGTTGACCCGGAGCTGCTTGGGCAGGATGCGGATCAGCTCGGTGACCAGTTCCTCGCGCAGGCCCGGCACCTGCCAGGCGAACTTTTCGCCGCGTACCTGGTTCAGCGTCGCCAGCGGGATATCAACGGTCACCCCGTCGCGCTCATCGCCCGGCGCGAACTCGTACGACAGCGGAAACGGCCCCCACTCATCGGGGTAGTCCGACGGCTGCACCCCGGACGCCCCCGGCTCGGTGAGCTGGCTGGGGGGCAGCGTCAGCAGGTCGGGGCGGGCGGCGCGGGCCTTCTTCCACCAGGTGTCGAAGTGGCGCGCCGAGATCACCTCGGCCGGGATCCGCTCGTCGTAGAAGTCGTAGAGCACCTGATCATCCACGACGATGCCGCGACGGCGGGCCCGGCGCTCCAGTTCCTCTGCGTCCGTCAGCAGTTCCCGGTTGTGGTGGAAAAACTGGTGCCGGGTCTGCCAGTCGCCCTCCACGAGGGCATGGCGGATGAACAGGTCCCGGGCCGCGGCCGGGTCGACCCGGCCGTAGCTGACCTTTCGCGCGGTCACGATGGGCAGGCCATACAGGGAGACCTTCTCCAGGGCCATGGCCGCGCCGCGCCGCGCGTCCCAGTGCGGCTCGCTGTAGGAACGCCGCACCAGATGCGCCGCCAGCGGCTCGGCCCACTCCGGCTCGATGCGGGCGGCGGTGCGGCCCCACAGGCGCGACGTCTCGACCAGTTCGGTGACGACCACCCACGGCGGCGGTTTCCGGGCCATCGACGAGTCGGGGAACAGCGCGAACCGGGCCCCGCGCGCGCCGGCGAATTCGGTGAGCGGGCGCCGCTTGCCGCGGGTCTTCTGGTCGGTGTCCCGCATGCCGATGTGCGACAGCAGGCCGGACAGCAGGGAGACGTGTATCTGCCGGGCCAGGCCGGCCGGGACGGGAGCCGGCCGCCCTGAGTCCGGGTCGTCCCCGTCACCATCACCGTCGTCCGGGTCCTCGCCGGGGCCCTGGCCCGGGTTCTCCGGGTTCCGGGTGCCCGCCGTGCGGTCACCCGGCCGGCGGTCATCACCCGGGGCCTGCCCGTTTTCGCGCGCGCTACGGCTGCGCCCGGTGCCCAGCGTGATGCCCAGGTCCGCGGCGGCCTGGCGCAGCTGGCCGTACAGGTCCTGCCATTCTCGGACCCGCAGGTAGTGCAGGTACTCGCGGCGGCACATCCGGCGGAACGCCGAGGAGGACAGCGCGCGCTGCTGCGCGCGCAGGTAGTCCCACAGGTGCAGGTAAGCCAGGAAGTCCGACCCGGGTTCCGCCAAGCGCGCGTGCATGGCATCCGCCGCCTCGCGGGCGTCGGCCGGGCGTTCCCGCGGGTCCTGGATCGACAAGGCCGCCGCGATGATCAGCACCTCGCGGACGCAGCCGTTACGTCCCGCCTCAATGATCATCCGCCCGATGCGCGGGTCAACCGGCAGTTCGGCCAGCTTGCGGCCGACGTCGCTCAGCAGCCGCCCGCGCCCGCGGCGGCGGCCCGGCGGTGTGGGACGACCGCTGTCGCCCGGTGGTGCGTCGCTGTCGCCCCGTGGTGTTTCACGGCCGCCTAGCGGTGCGTCGCGGCCGCTGGCCGCCGGGGCGAAGGCGCCGAGTTCCTCGAGCAACCGGACGCCGTCCGCGACGTTGCGCTCCTCCGGCGGGTCGATGAACGGGAAGTCGGCCATCTCGCCCAGGTCAAGCGCGGCCATCCGGAGTATGACGGAGGCCAGGTTGGTGCGCAGGATCTCCGGATCGGTGAACTCCGGCCGGGAGGCGAAGTCCTCCTCGCTGTAGAGGCGGATGCAGATTCCGTCGGAGGTGCGCCCGCACCGGCCCTTCCGCTGGTTAGCCGACGCCTGCGAGATCGGTTCGATCGGCAGCCGCTGCACCTTGGTCCGGTAGCTGTAGCGGGAGATCCGCGCTGTGCCCGGGTCGACCACGTACCGGATGCCGGGGACGGTCAGTGAGGTCTCCGCGACGTTGGTGGCGAGCACCACGCGGCGGCCGCGGTGCGGCTGGAACACCCGGTACTGCTCGGCCGCGGACAGCCGGGCGTACATCGGCAGCACCTCCAGGCCGCCCGTCCGGCTGGCTGGCCCTGCGCGGTCTTTCAACGCATCGGCCGTGTCACGGATCTCCCGCTCACCGCTGAGGAAGACCAGGATGTCGCCGGGCCCGGTGGCGCTCAGCTCGTCCACGGCGTCACAGATGGCCTGGGCCTGATCGCGCGGTTCCTCGTCGGAGCGATCCGGGTCGGCGACCGGCCGGTACCGGACCTCGACCGGATACGTCCGCCCGGACACCTCGACCACTGGCGCCCCGCCGAAGGCTTCGCTGAAGCGCTGCGGGTCGATGGTGGCGGAGGTGATGATGACCTTGAGGTCGGGCAGGCTCGGCAGCAGGCGCTTGAGGTAGCCGAGGATGAAGTCGATGTTCAGGCTGCGCTCGTGCGCCTCGTCAATGATCAGCGTGTCGTAGCGCAGCAGCCGCCGGTCACGCTGCATTTCGGTCAGCAGTATGCCGTCGGTCATCAGCTTGACCAGCGTCTCGTCGCTGGAGTTGTCGCTGAACCGGACCTGATAGCCCACGGTCGTGCCGAGCTCGGTGCCCAGCTCCTCGGCGATCCGCGCGGAGACCGTCCGGGCGGCGATACGGCGCGGCTGCGTGTGCCCGATCTGCCCGGTGACGCCACGGCCGAGCTCGAGACAGATCTTCGGCAGCTGGGTGGTCTTCCCTGAACCGGTCTCGCCCGCGACCACGACGACCTGGTGGTCACGGATGGCCGCCGCGATCTCGTCCTTCTTCGCGGTGATCGGCAGCTCAGGCGGATAAGAGATCTCCGGCACGGACTGGCGGCGCGCTGCCACCAGCGCCTCGGCCTGGTCCAGTTCCGCGAGGATCTGGCCGAACGCCCGCTCCCGCGCCCGCGCATCACGCAGCGCGGCCGCCCGTTCGGCACGGCGGCTCAGCCGGTACTGATCACGTTGCGTCAGCTCAGGCAGGCGTGCCCGCACGTCGGCGAGCGAGGTGGTCACGGTGGTCTCCAGCACAGCACACGGGAACGGGCTCAACAATGACGGATGGAGCCCAGGCTCGTACAACGCTTTTTCTTACGGTGTTAGTCCGGGCTGTTATCTCCCGGGGGGGCGACCCCCCGTACCCCCCGGATGCGCTCCGCGCCCGCGCGGTGGTAACTCGCCGACACACCGGCCGCTCACCGGGCCGAGGCCCGGTTCGCTGGGCCGGTAACGAGCGTCTCGCCGTAACCCGGCTGTGGTGCTCGCCGATAGCACCGGCCGCTCACCGGGCCGAGGCCCGGTTCGCTGGGCCGGTAACGAGCGTCTCGCCGTAACCCGGCTGTGGTGCTCGCCGATAGCACCGGCCGCTCACCGGGCCGAGGCCCGGTTCGCTGGGCCGGTAACGAGCGTCTCGCCGTAACCCGGCTGTGGTGCTCGCCGATAGCACCGGCCGCTCACCGGGCCGAGGCCCGGTTCGCTGGGCCGGTAATGAGCGTCTCGCCGTGACCCGCGTGCGGTGCTCGCCGATAGCACCGGCCGCTCACCGGGCCGAGGCCCGGTTCGCTGGGCCGGTAATGAGCGTCTCGCCGTGACCCGGCTGCGGTGCTCGCCGATAGCACCGGCCGCTCACCCGGCCTGACGGCCGGGATCGCTGGGCCGGTAATGAGCGTCTCGCCGTAACCCGGCTGCGGTGCTCGCCGATAGCACCGGCCGCTCGCCCGGGCGCAGGGCCCGGGCTCGCTGAGCCGGTTCGCCGGTAGTCCCGCCTTTGTACGTAGAGGTGCCTTTGCCGCGACCCGGGTGTACGTAGAGGTGCCTTTGCCGCGATCCGGGTGTATGCAGAGGTGCCTGTGCATAGCCAGGGCGGGGGGCATCTGGCGGACGTCAGGCGGCGGGGCGGGCGGAGGCGGGGCGGCGGCGGAGGGAGGGGTCGGTCAGGGCGGGGGGCTGCCAGCCGGCGTCGGCAGCGTTGAGCGTGACCCCCGGTGACACGAGCTCATCGATCCGGTCCAGGATCTCGTCGTCCAGCGCGACGTCGGCCCCGGCCAGCAGGTCCTGGAGCTGGTCCATCGTGCGCGGGCCGATGATCGCGGCTGTGACGGCCGGGTGGGTGATGGCGAACGCGATGGCCAGGTGGGTCAGCGAGGTGCCCGCGTCCGCGGCGACCTTTATCAGTTCCTCGACGATCTCCAGCTTGCGCTGGTTTCCCGGCAGCGATGGGTCGAACCGCCCCGGGATCCGCTGGGCCCGGCCAGACGTCAGGTCGATGTCCCGGTCCTTGCGGTACTTGCCGCTGAGCCAGCCGCCCGCCAGCGGGCTCCACGTGATCACGCCCATCCCGTACCGGGCGCAGGTCGGCAGGACCGCGGTCTCGATGCCGCGGGCGAGGATGGAATAGGGCGGCTGCTCGCAGCGGAACCGCTCGTGCCCGCGGCGCTCGGCCACCCACTGGGCCTCGACGATCTGCTCAGCCGGGAACGTCGACGAGCCGATCGCCCGCACCTTCCCGGCCCGGATCAGGTCGGACAGCGCGGACAGCGTCTCGTCGACGTCGGTGGCCGGGTCGGGCCGGTGCATCTGGTACAGGTCGATGTAGTCGGTTTGCAGGCGGCGCAGGCTGTTGTCCACTTCGCGGACGATCCAGCGGCGGGAGTTGCCGCCCTCATTCGGGTCATCGCCCATGCTCGCGTGCGCCTTGGTGGCCAGGACCACCGCGTCCCGGCGGCCCCGGAGGGCCTGCCCGACGATTTCCTCCGATTCGCCCCGGGAGTACACGTCGGCGGTGTCTATGAAGTTGATCCCGGCATCCAGGGCCGCGTGGATGATCCGCGTGCTGTCGTCGTGATCGGGGTTGCCCCACGCGCCGAACATCATCGCCCCCAGGCAGTAGGGGCTGACCTTGATTCCGGTTCCGCCGAGGGTGCGCATCCGCATCAGCAGCCTCCTTCGCAGTGAGCTTTACGCAGCGAGTCTTACGCGGTGAGCATTACGCGGTCAGCTACCAGTTAAGCCGCCGGCCAGGCCGGCGTTCGCATCAGGTCCCCGGTACGTACCGCAAGCCAACGTCCTCGGCCAGCTCGGACAGCGTGATCTCGAACATGGGTGCCGCGTCGTCCAGGGCGAAGCCGAGGTGCCCGAAGACCTCCATGCTGACTGCCCCGTACAGCCTCACCCAGCAGCGCAGGAAGGTCAGGATGGCGCCCAGCGGGATGGCCACCCCGGTGGCGTCGCGGAACCGTTCAAGCTGCCCCCGCAGGCCGGGATCGATCTCCTCGGGCGCGCGCACCGGGAACGGGCTGCGTAGCCACAATTCCAGGAACAGGGTGAAGAACGTGGCGGCGAACTTACGGCCGCATTCGTCGGCGATGTCGCCCCGCCCGTCGTCGACACCGGGCAGCGGCGAGCCGAAGATCAAGCCGAACTCCCCCTGATGGTTCAGCGACCAACGGCGGAACTCCCGGCATGCCGCGATCATCTTCGCGGCCAGGTCGCCGGCGGCGGTCAGGCCCGCGTGGTCGATCGCGGCACTGATATCGCCGGCCAGTTCGGTGAAGATGTCGGCGATGACGTTCCGGATGAGCTCCTCGCGGCTGCCGAAATACCGGTACAGCGCGGGAGCAGTCATGCCCATCTCCCGCGCGATGGCCCGCAGCGAGACGGCGTCCGGGCCACGAGCGACGAGGATGCGCCGCGCGGTCTGCTTGATCTCTACCGTCGTCGCGGCGCGCATGCGGTCCCGCCTGCTCAGCACCTCGGCCGGGGCTGGCTGCTGCGTCACGAACGCCTTCCCTTCAATCACCGTGCTTCCCGCCGCCCGTACCGGCGGACGGCCCCTTCATCATCGCTTCCCGCCGCGCCCGTACCGGCGGGGGGCCGGGGGACCTCCTCATCATCGCCCGCTCGGCGTTCCGGATGACAGTCTTGACACCGGTGAACAATGTATGCAGAGTTTACAGTGTAATCGGTTTACGCCGTTAACTAAGGTTAACCAGAGGTTACACGGGGACTGCGGGAGGATCCGATGTTCGAGGCATGGGGACGGGTCATGTACCGGCGCCGGCGGCTGACGCTGATCGTCGCCGCGCTTGGCATCGTGTTCGCGGGGGTGTGGGGCACACAGGTGTTCAGCGCGCTGACCTCGGGTAACAGCTTTACCCCGCCGGACAGCCAGAGCCAGCGCGAGGCGAACCTGGCCGCGAGCACGTTCGGCCGCAACGACGCCGATGTGGTGATCCTCTACCGGAGCAGCCGGCTGACGGTCGGCGACCCGGCCTACCGGGACGCGGTGACCAGCGCCCTGGCCAGCCTGCCCCGCGGCGATGTGACGTCGGTGTCGACCTACTGGTCCACGCCGGGCCCGGGTTCCGCGCGCCTGGTCAGCGGGGACCGGCACGAGACCTACGCGGCCCTCCGGCTGGCCGGGAAGGACGATGCCGCCCGGCAGAAGACCTTCAAGGCGATCCGGGCGGACCTGGCCCCGCCGGGGCTGGCCGCCCACGGCCTGACCGCGCAAACCGGCGGCACCGTCCCGACCGAGGTCGCCATCAACAGCGAAGTGACCGCGAACATCGGCAAAGCGGAGGGCTTCTCCATGCCGGTCCTGCTGATCCTGCTGCTGGTCATCTTCGGCGGCCTGGTCGCGGCCAGCCTTCCGCTGGCCATCGGCGGCGCCGCGATCCTCGGGTCGTTCACGGTGCTGCGGCTGCTGACCCTGTTCACCACCGTGTCGATCTATTCGGTGAACATCACCACGATCATCGGCCTGGGTCTCGGCATCGATTACGGCCTGTTCATGGTGGTCCGGTTCCGCGAGGAACTGCGCCGGCAGCCCACCACCGAGGCCGCGGTCGCGCGGACCGTCGCGACGGCCGGCCGGACCATCGCGGTGTCTGGCGTCACCGTCGCGGTGGCGCTGACCAGCCTCATGCTGTTCCCTGAGGTGTTCCTTCGGTCGATGGGATACGGCGGGGTCGCGACCGTGCTGGTCGACATGGTGGCGGCGCTCACCGTGCTGCCGGCCCTGCTGGCCGTGCTCGGCCCCCGGGTCAACGCCCTCCGGGTGCGACGGTCCCTGCGGCCGGTGCCGGCCGGCCAGCCCAGTGCCGCGGAAGACGTCCCGGCGCAGGGCGGCGGCTGGTACCGGCTCGCCCACGGCGTGATGCGGCGTCCCGCCGCGTTCGCCGTCGTGATCATCGTCGCGCTGCTGGCCCTCGGCCTCCCATTCCTGCGCATTTCCTGGGGTGGCACGGACGCCCGCGCGCTGCCCGCCACCGCGCAGGCGCGTCAGGTGACCGAGGCACTCAACCGTGATTTCCCGGTCAATTCCACCAGCCCGATCGAGGCGGTGGTGACGCTGGCGGAGCCGGCCGGCGGTCCGGCGGGGCAGGCGGCTCTGACCGCGTACACCGGCCGGCTGACCCGCCTGGCCGGCGTGACGGGCGCGGATGTCACGGCGGTCAGCGGCGACCGCGCGCGTGTCGACATCGGGTACACGCCGAACCCGACGTCCACCGCGGCCCGCCAGATCGTGCAGCGGGTCCGTGCCGCGCCGGTGCCGGCCGGTGCCGTGGTGCTGGTCGGCGGGACCACCGCGCAACTCGTCGACGAGCTGTCCAGCCTCGGCGCCACGCTGCCCTGGATGGCCCTGCTGGTGATCGTCTCCACGTTCATCCTGCTGTTCCTGGCATTCGGCTCGGTGGTCCTGCCGGTCAAGGCGATCGTCATGAACGTACTGTCTTTGTCGGCGGCGTTCGGCGCCATCGTCTGGATCTTCCAGTGGGGGCACCTGTCCGGCCTGCTCCAGTTCACCGCGACCGGCACCATCGACCCGACGATGCCGATCCTCGTCCTCGCGATTATTTTCGGCCTGTCCATGGACTATGAGGTATTCCTGCTGTCGCGGATCCGGGAGTTGTACGACCAGACCGGCGACAACACCGCGGCGGTGGCCGGCGGCCTGCAGCGTACCGGCGGCGTCATTACCAGCCTCGCGTTCCTGCTGGTGATCGTGGTCGGCGCGTTCTCCGCGTCGGGCATCACGTTCATCAAGCTGATCGGCGTAGGCATGATCATCGCCTTGATCATCGACGCCAGCGTCGTGCGCGTGCTGCTGGTGCCGGCCACGATGCGGCTGCTTGGCCGGGCCAACTGGTGGGCCCCCCGGCCGCTGCGCCGCTTCTACGCGCGATACGGCATCCGGGAGGCCGATGACCAGCCGGTCCCGGTCGCCACTTTGCAGTAACGCAGTAACACAGTGCTGACACCGATGAAGGCTTGGCCCGGGACGGCCCGCGACGTACCGTTTGATCATGGACGGCACCTCGGTGGGCAGTCAGTACGCGGAGCATGTCACCGAAGCGGACCTGAGACTGCTCGCCGCGGTCACGGGGCGCACGCCGGGCCCTGAGGCTCTGCCGGGCGTGCTGGCCGACCCCCAGGTGTTCGAGGCCATCTTCGGCCCCGGTGCCACGGCGGCCGGCCAGGCCGTCCTCGCCTCGCCATTCCTGGCGTTCGCGGTGGCCGTGCAGCGGGCCACCGCTGACCTCGCCACCATGGGATCCGTGCCGGAACGCTCGCTGGCCCGGCAGCGGGTGCCGGTCTTCGACGCCCCGGCCCTGCGGGACTTCCTCGGCTCTGCGGACCGGCGGCTCTTTCTCACCGAGCTGCTCACGTCGTTCACCCGGATCGCGAGCGGCCGGTACCGGGTCACGGTCGGCGGCCGCTCGCGGACCCGGCGGTTCAGCGAACTGGATCCCATCCGCCTGGCCGGGCTGCTGGACGCGGTTCCCGAGGAGTCACGGCCGGGCGTCTACCGCCGGCTCGGGGATGTCGCACTGTTCCTGTCCGGTGTCTTCCCCGACTACGTCGCACACCGCATGTTCGGCCCGGTCAACGCCGCCCGGCTGCTGCGGGCCGCGCACGTGCCCGCGACGGACCGGGAACGGCTGGCGGCCACGCCCGACCTTGAGCTGCTCGAGCATCTCGGCGCGCGGTGGTACCGCTCCGCCCTCGCGCTGGCTCCCGTGCAGACCGGCCGGCTGGCCGTCGTCGCCGAGGTCGCGGACCAGTTCCGGCAGGCCAGGCGGGTGCTCAACCACATCGCGGACCGGTACCTGATCGGGCCGGACAACCCGTGGTCCGCCGTTCCCGGCCGCTGACCGTGCGGCGCCAGGCACCCCGGCGGCCAGGCACCCTGCGAACTCTTTGCTATGAGGTCTGGCCGGACAAAACCACGCGCGGCCGGATCATGTAAGAGCCTGGTAACGACTTACCGCCCTCCCGTCGCGCAAGCGCCGATCCATGGGTATCGTCAAGGCCGGCTCAGCGCTGCGATTCGTGACCAGAAGTAATAATCGCTCGCGGTCTGGCGGTTGCTGGGCGGCGTGAGGAGGGGAACGACGATGAACTCGGGACCGATCGTGCCCGAACTGCCCGCGGCTGCGCTGCCCGAGGGGGCGTACCTGCTCGACGTCCGCGAGGACGAGGAGTGGGCGGCCGGGCACGCACCCGATGCCGTGCACATCCCGCTCGGCGAACTCGGCGGCCGGGCCGAGCAGGTTCCGCGCGACCAGGAGGTGTACGTGATCTGCCGGGTCGGCTCGCGTTCCGCGTACGCGGCGCAGGCCCTCGGCGCGGGCGGCTGGAACGTGGCCAACGTGGCCGATGGCATGCTCGGCTGGGAGTCCGCGGGACGGCCGATGGTCAGCGAATCCGGTGCGCCGCCCTTCGTGGCGTAGCCCGCTTGTTTCCCGTTTGCATCGAAAGGCGTCGATGCGTGCGGCATACTGGAGAGGTGAGTGCTGCCGCCACCGCCCCCCGGGGCACCGTCCCCGGCGGGGGCTGCGCGCCGCTGCTGACCGAGCCGATCACGGCGGAACAGGCGGCCGCCCTGTCCCGGCTGCTCAAGGCGCTGGCCGACCCCACCCGGCTCCGGCTGGTCTCGATGGTCGCGGCGCACGAGGGGGGCGAGGCCTGCGTCTGCGAGCTCACCGAGCCGCTCGGGCTCACCCAGCCGACGATCTCGCATCACCTCAAGGTGCTCATCGACGCCGGCATCCTGACCCGGGATAAGCGTGGCGTCTGGGCTTACTACGCGATCGTCCCCGGTGCCCTGGACGCGGTCGCGTCCGTCCTGGCCACCCGGTCCTGAGCCGGTCGCTGATTCCCGCGGGGCGCGGCCGGCCAGGCTGCTCACCGCGCGTGCCGGCCGGGCTGTTCTGCGGGATCAGTACACGTGGACGTGCACGGGCTCCGATTCGATCCCGTTGGCGATGACGCGCAGTTCGCAATCGCCGGACGGCGCCGACGCGGGCACCTCGAACCGGGCCTGGATGCTGCGCTCGCCTGCGGCGACGGCCATGGTGGAGAAGTGGGAGGTGCGGCAGTACGCCACCGTCTGCCCCGACCGCAGCCGCACCAGGGGGTAGTTGGTCGCCGCGGTGTAGTCATCGCCGTAACTCACCGCCTGCGACATCCCGGTCAGTCGGTGGCCCTCGATCTCATAGCTCTCGCCTCGGTGCAGATGGCGCTCGCACTCGGTGACCCGCGGCCGCCATTCGTGCCGGGGCGCCCCGTCCGGGGTGTACACCCAGATCTCTGGCCCCTGGGCCGTGTACAGCACCTCGCCGTCCGGTAGCAGCATCAGCCGGGCGGTCCAGGTGTCGCCGCCGGCGATGGCCGGCTGGACGGCGGTCTGGGCCACGCTGTTCGCCGCAGGGTCGTATTCGAAGAACACCGTCGGCCCGGTCCAGAACTCCGCGCCCTCGGCGTGACGGAGCCCGGCGCAGCACAGCACGCGGCCATTCGGCAGGAGTACGGCGGGCGCGTCCATGGCCGCGAGCGGGTTGCCGCTGTCCTGCATCACCGGCCCGCTGCTCCAGGTGCCCGGCGTGGCGTGGTGCCCGGGTGAGTACAGGGCCGTGTGGGCGGTCCCGCCAATCGCGAACACGCGGTGGTCAGGCAGCAGGATCGCCGGGCCGATCTCGAACATGACCGGGTCGATGAGGCTGTCCGGGGTGTTTCCGGCGCTGACCCAGATGTCCTCGTCGGGCAGGTAGCGCTCTGCGGCCGGTGCGTCGAAGGTATCCACGGTCAGCACGGATCCGTCGCGGAGCAGCGTCCACGTCTCCTCGTTGGTCCGCCCCACCTTGGTCGGCGGGCGCGTTCCGAAGGCCGTCCCTGCTTCCCGCCAGTAATTGCTGTGCGGATCCCACAGGGCGGTCCTCGGGTCGTTCAGGCTGCCCAGGATGACCTTCCCGTCCGAGAGCACGCACGATGACGCGTCCCCCTGAATCCAGCCGAAGGCGGCGGGTTTGGCGAGCCCGGACCAGGCGTCGGCCAGCGGGTCGTACATCTCGCCCAGCGGAGTGTCACCGCCCGCGTCCGAGTCCTCGCCGCCGATGGCGAATACTCTCGCGTCGCGCAGGACGCCCGAGGCGAAGTACTGGCGGGTGTGGCTCATCGTCCCGGCGGCGGACCAGGTGCCGGCGGTATAGCTGCCGGTCGCATCCGGTATCAGCCGCATCCATTCCGCGCCGTACGCGTGGTGGACCAGTACGGACCCGTCCGTCAGCAGGATCATGCTCTCTGCGTTGAATACCCCCCCGGCGGGCAGCGTGGGCGGTTGGTTCATGAGCGGCTTCCACGTTCCAGGCATGTTCATACCCCCGTGCTCGGATCGGCGCAGCCACCGCGACCGCTTCCGGCGGCTTCTTCCTGGCTATTCAGAGGGCGGCGCGGCGGTCCTGATACGCCGCGCACCGGTCCTGATACGCCGCGTGCTGGTAAGCCTGCGAGCCGGCGGCGGATCCCGCGGCGCCGCCGATGAAGTACGTCGTCATGTAGATCGTGGTGAGCCGCGACCTGGCCTCCGGGAGCAGGTCATAGATCACGCTCTGGTTGATGACGTGCGTGGCCTGGACGCAGGCGTCCATCAGCAGCGTGCCGAGCACCAGGAGGGCGAGGCCCCAGCCGCCGAGCCGTGCGCCGCCCAGGCCGCCCAGGCCGATCGGGACGAACGACACCGCCATCGCCGCGAGGGCGACGCCGGTGACCGGCCGGCGGAGCGTCCGGCGGGCGTCCAGCAAGCGGCCACCGAACGCGGCGCTGGCAGCTCCAGCAGCTCCGACCAGCGCGAACATCCCGATGTCCAGCTGCGACAGGGCCGCCCCGGGCTGGTGCGCCGGCCGACGTGGTACGCGCCGGCAAGGCCCGGTATATCGGCGCGAGCAGCATGTTCGCCTGGCAGTTCGCCAAGGCGCAGGACGTGGCCGGCCGCCATGGCTGGACGCGTTTCGTTGCCATGCAGAACCACTACAACCTGATGTACCGGGAGGAAGAGCGGGAAATGATCCCGCAGTGCATCGACCAGGGCGTGGGCGTGATCCCGTGGAGCCCGCTGGCCCGCGGCATCCTGGCAGGCACCCGCACCCGGGACGGCGAGCAGCGGACCACCCGGTCCGGCTCTGACTCGTTCATCGATTCCCTGTACACGTCGGCCGCCGACTTCGACGTCGTGGACCGGGTCCGGGAGGTCGCCGAACGGCGGGGCGTACCGCCCGCGCAGGTGGCGCTCGCCTGGCTGCTGCACCGGCCGGGCGTCACGGCCCCCATCGTCGGCGCGACCAAGCTGGCCCACCTGGAGGACGCCCTGGCCGCCGAGGAACTCGCGCTGAGCGAGGAGGAGATGCGCCAGCTCGAGGAGCCCTACGTGCCGCACGCGGTCAGCGGCCACCGCTGAGGTGACGCCGGCCGGCTCGCGCTGGCGGGCCGGCCGGTTCGGGCCGCCGGCCCGGACCGTCGGTCCGGGGCGGCCAATGTCATCCGCTGGCCGGCGGCCGCGGCTCAGCCGGTGGTCACCGCGAGCACGAGCGGCAGCACCGCCGGAGCGCCCGCCTCGCGGAGCAGCCTCGCGGCGACCGTGACCGTCCAGCCCGTCTCGATCCGGTCATCGATGAGCAAAACCGGGCCGTCCAGCGCGGCCAGCGGGCCAGCCAGTGCCCCGGGGACCGTGAACGTGTCCCACAGCGACTGCAGCCGCTGCGCGCTGTTGTGCCGCCTCGGCCCGGGGCCGCCATCCGTGTACGCCAGCGTGCCGAGGTAGGGCAGCCGCCCGATATCCGCGATCCGCTTGCCGAGGCTCTCGATCAGCAGCGGCCGGGTCCGCGACGCCACGGTCACCACCGCCGCGGGGCGCTGTTCCCAGTCCCAGGCGGCCAGCACAGTCACCAGCGCGCCGGTGAGATCGGCGGTGACCGGCTCGTCCGGCGCGCCGGCGGCCAGCAGCGCGCGCAGCCTGGTGCCCCAGCCCACGTCGGTGAGGCGGCCGAGGGCGCGACCTGGGCCGGCGCACGCCTCCGGCGGGATCTTCCCGGTGGCGCCGATACCGAGGTCCTTCATCCCGGACGGCCACATCCGGCGCGGCGTTACCTCCACCCCGGGCCGGAGCAGCCGCTCCCGGGCCGCGGCCGTACCCGCGCCCGAGACATCCGCCGCCCGGCGTTGCCCTGTGCAGTTGTCGCACCGCCCGCATGGCCCGGCGGCCGGGTCGTCCAGCTCGCGGCGCAGATACTCCATCCGGCAGCCGCCGGCCGCGGCGTAGTCCAGCATCGCCTGCTGTTCGCGCGATCGCTCGGCGGCCACCCGGGCGTACCGCTCGGCGTCGTAGGACCACGGCTGGCCGGTCAGCTCCCAGCCGCCGCTGACCCGGCGCACGGCGCCGTCCACGTCGAGGACCTTCAGCATGGTCTCCAGGCGGCCGCGGCTCAGATCGACACGGGTCTCCAGCGCGCCCGGCGACAAGGCCCGGCCCGCAGCCTCGAGCACGGCGAGGGTGTTGCGGACCACGGCTTCCGGCGGGAACGCCAGCGAGGCGAAGTACGCCCAGATGTCGCGATCCTCGCGGCCGGGCAGCAGGATGACCTCCGCGCGCGGGACACCCCGGCCGGCCCGGCCGATCTGCTGGTAGTAGGCGACCGGCGACGGCGGCGCGCCCAGGTGGATCACGAACCCCAGATCCGGCTTGTCGAAGCCCATGCCGAGGGCACTGGTCGCGACGATGGCCTTGACCCGGTTGGCCAGCAGGTCCTCCTCGGCGGCCACCCGCTGCTCCGGGTCGTCCCGGCCGCTGTAGGCGGGGGCCGCCAGCCCCTGGTCGCGCAGGAACGCGGCGGTCTCCTGCGCGGCTGCCACGGTCAGCGTGTAGATGATGCCGGAGCCGGGCAGGCCGCCGATGTGCTCCGCCAGCCAGGCCAGGCGCTGGTGGGCCGTCGGCAGGGGCACGACGGACAGATGCAGGCTCTCCCGGTCCAGCGGACCGCGCAGCACTACCGCGTCGCCCGGGCCGCCCGCGCCGAGCTGCTCGGCGACGTCGCGGGTGACCCTGGCGTTGGCGGTCGCGGTGGTCGCCAGTACCGGCACCCCGGCCGGCAGCGAGGCCAGCAGGGTGCGCAGCCGCCGGTAGTCGGGACGGAAGTCGTGGCCCCAGTCAGAGATGCAGTGCGCCTCGTCGATCACCAGCATGCCGGCGGTCCCGGCCAGCTCGGGCAGCACCCGGTCGCGGAACCCGGGATTGTTCAGGCGCTCCGGGCTGACCAGCAGCACGTCCACCGCACCCGCGGCGATCTCGCCGTAAGTCTCCTCCCAGTCGCCGATGTTGGCGGAGTTGATGGTCCGGGCGCGGATTCCCGCGCGGCCGGCGGCGTCGATCTGGTTGCGCATCAGCGCCAATAGCGGCGAGACGATGACCGTCGGGCCCGCGCCCCGCGCGCGCAGCAGCGCGGTGGCGACGAAGTAGACGGCCGACTTGCCCCACCCGGTGCGCTGCACCACCAGGGCGCGGCGGCCGTCCAGCAGGGCGCTGATCGCCGTCCACTGATCCTCCCGCAGCCGGGCGGTAGGGCCGGCCAGGGATCGCAGGGACCGCTCGGCGTCGTCTCGGCCTCCCGGGGCGGCCGAGGCGGGCGGAACGTCGCTGGCGGTATCGGGCATGCCCTCATTGGTACCAGCCGGCGCCGTCATTTCCGCCCCGCGGCCGGCCTCTCGTGGCCGGTTCCCCGGCCGGAAACACCCCCGTACCGGGGCCTTAACGAGCCTGAAACGCCTCTTCACTATGGCCTGTGCGGCCAAAACGCCGGTTCTGCCGGCCCTGGACGGGGAAGATCGTATGCATGACAGGTCCACAGGGTGCCGCGGTACTGGCGCTGCACTGGCAGGTCAATGTGATCAAGCCGGAGGGTTTCTTCGGCGGGATGCTCGGTGAGCCGGTCGCGCGCAGCGGCGTGGTCGGCCGGGCGGCGGAGTTCCACGCGGCGGCGCGCGCGGGCGGGGCGCAGCTGGTCTTCACCCGGTTCACCGTGCCGGTGAAAGGCAGCTCTCTCGTCCGTAACACCGGCTTCATGCGGGCCGTCGGCGACGCCCAGGAGTCGTTCCGGCCAGACGCCCCCGGCGCGCAGATCATCCCGGAGATGGCGGAACTGGCGTCCGGAGCGCACGTGGCCGACAACCAGAAGCTCTCCGGGCTGGCCGGTAACGACGTGGTGCGGTGGCTGCTGGACCGGTCGATCAGCACGGTGTACGTGACCGGGGTAGCGACCAACCTGACCGTCGAGCAGACGGCCCGGCACGGGACGGACCTCGGGTTCACGGTCTACGTGGTCAGCGACTGCGTGACCGCGGTGGACGAGCGCACCCACGACGCATCGCTCGCCAATCTGGAGCTGACCACGGCGGGCTGCCTGAGCGCCGAGAAGGCCCTGGCCCAGATGCAGGGCTGACCGGTCCCGGTCACCGCGGGGGCCGTCCAAGGCCATCCACGGCCGGCCACGGGGCCTGTTCGCGCGAGCACCACCAGGTGGAGCGCCCGGCGACCGTCCCGTGCCGCATCTCCGCGCCGCAGCGCGGGCAGGTCCCGCCCCGGCGCCGCGCCGCGATGACCTCCCCGGTGTGCACGCCACCCTGGGCGATGGCCGAGGCGAGCGCGGCCTGCAGCGCGCGGTAGAGCCGGTCGGCGTCCGCGCGCCGCAGCCGGCTGACCGGGGCGGCGGGCGGTACCTTGGCCCGCCACAGCGCCTCGTCGGCGAGCAGGTTACCAACGCCGGCGATTCTGGACTGGTCGAGCAGGCGGGCCTTGACGGCCACGGTGCCCTTCATGATCAGCTCGCGGAATTCGGCGCGCGTGACCCGTTCGGCGTCCGGCCCGAGGGCGGCCGTGTCGGGGTTCAGCCGGATCCGTCCCAGCCGCCGTTTGTCGAGCAGCACCAGGCTGCCGCCGTCGGCGAACTCGAGGGTGAACCTGTTCCACTCGGCTTTGCGCGGGCGTGCGCTGGGTCCCTGCGGGGGTGCCCCGGGTTTCTCCACCGGCGTGCCGGTTGTTCCCGGCCGTGCGCCGGCTTCTTCCGGGCCTGCGCTGAGCCGGCGCGCCCCGCCGCCCTCGCTCGCCTGGCCGCCCGCGGTGACGATGATGCGGCCGCCCATGCCCAGGTGGATACCCAGCTCGGGGCCGGGTTCGGCGGAGCCGTTCAGCCCGGAGGTCTCGCACCACATGGTCTTGCCGCGGCGCTGCGCCGAGATGAGCGTGCGCCCGGTGAGTGCATCCCGCAGCTGCCCGGGAGTGTGCGGGCGGCAGACGAACGTGTCGGCGTCATCGACGCCCACGATGCGGCGGTGCAGAGCCTGCTCGGCGATCAGGCTGCGGGCGGTCTCGACCTCGGGAAGCTCCGGCACTTACCCGTTCTACCTGGCCCCGCGCCCGGATGGGAGGCCGGCCCTGCCGTTATATAGGTCAGTGCGCGGGGGACTTCAGCCGGTAGGCGCCGATAGCGGTCGCGCGGAACATCAGGTCCCGTTCGGCATCATTCAGCCGCGGCTTCAGCAGGCGGCGGGCGCAGGCGCAATCCGGTCATGCCGCCGTCCACCGCCAGGGCCGTGCCGGTCGTCGCGCCGGCCAGCGGGCTGGCCAGGTAGGCGATCGCGGCGGCCACCTCATCCGCCGAGACCAGGCGGCCCATCGGCTGGCGGGCGTTCAGCGCGATCCGCTCGGCGGCCGGGTCGGGCGCGGCGTCGAGCAGGCGGCCGATCCACGGGGTGTCCGCTGTCCCCGGCGTTACGCAGTTGACCCGGATGCCCTCGCGTACGTGGTCGGCGGCCATGGCGAGCGTCAGGGCGCAGACCGCGCCCTTGCTGGCCGAGTACAGCGCGCGCTGGGGCAGCCCGGCGATACCCGCCACCGAGCAGGTGTTCACGATGGCCGCCTGGCCTTTGTCCGCGGCGGCGCGGCGCAGGTGCCATAGCGCCGCGCGGCTGGTCCGGACCATGCCGAGCACGTTCACGTCCAGGACGTGCCGCCACTCTTCGTCGGAGTTGTCCGCCACCGTGCCGGCGGCCCCGATCCCGGCGTTGTTCACCAGGATGTCGAGCCGGTCGCCCAGCGCGACGACCGCCTCGCCCACCGCACGGCGTACCGTGTCGTCGTCGGTGACGTCGGCGATCACGCCGATCAGCCCGTGGCCGGAATCGGCCACCTCCCGGTCCAGGACCGCCACCCGCGCGCCCCGGCTGGCGAGCAGCCGGGCGGTCGCGAGCCCGATCCCGGACGCCCCCCCGGTCACCAGCGCGGACAGCCCGGCGAACTCGCCGTTCCCGCCCGGGCGGCCCGTACCGCTGGCTGGCTCCGCCGCCGGCCCCGTGCCCGCCTCGCTCATTGCCCGTCCTCCCGCTCGACTGCCTGCCTCGCTCCGGGAAATGCCTCCGATGTATAGCGCAGCGAGGCTCGGCTCGTCCAGGCGGGAAACTGCCCGGCTCGTCCGGTAACGTGCTGATCGAGGCGACGCCCGATGTACGAGGAATTGGTGCCGATGCGGATAGCCCTGTTCATCACGTGTCTCACCGACACCCTCTTCCCCGACACCGGCCGTTCCGTGGTCCGGCTGCTTGAGCGACTCGGCCACCAGGTGGAGTTCCCCGCCGGGCAGACCTGCTGCGGGCAGATGCACTTCAACACCGGGTACCGGCGGGAAAGCCTGCCGATGGCGCGCGGCTTCGCCGCGGCGTTCGATGGGTTCGACGCGATCGTCAGCCCGTCGGCATCCTGCACCGCGATGGTCCGTGAGTACCACGGGCAGCTGGCGGAGGAAGCCGGCGACGCCGCCCTCGCCCGCACCGTGGCCGGCCTCGCGCCCCGTGTCCATGACCTGTCCACCCTGCTGGTCGACGTCCTGGGCGTGACTGATGTGGGTGCGTACTTCCCGCACCGGGTCACCTACCATCCGACCTGTCATTCGCTGCGGATGCTCCGGGTCGGCGACGCGCCGGCGCGGCTGCTGCGCGCGGTCCGCGGGCTGGAGCTGGCCGAACTGCCTGCGGCGGAGTCCTGCTGCGGCTTCGGCGGCACGTTCTCGGTCAAGAACCCCGACGTCTCCGCGGCCATGTGCGCCGACAAGGTCGCCGCCGTCCACCAGGCGCAGGCCGAGGTGCTGTGCGCGGCGGACAACTCCTGCCTGATGCATATCGGCGGCGCGCTGAGCCGCCAGCGCGCCGGAGTGGCCACCATGCACCTGGCCGAGATCCTGGCCAGCACGGAGGATCAGCCCGCGGTACCGCGCGGCCACGCCGGGGCGGTCAGCCGATGAGCATGCCAACCTACCTGGGCATGCCGCCCTTCCCCGAGGCCGCGGCCACCGCTCTCGCCGACTCCCAGCTCCGCCGCAACCTGGCCCACGCGACCGGGGTGATCCGCGCCAAGCGGGCCGGGGCCGTCGCCGAGCTCAGCGACTGGCAGGAGCTCAGGTCGGCGGCCAAGGCGATCAAGGATCATACGCTCGCCCACCTCGACACGTACCTGCTGCGGCTGGAGGACAGCGTCACCCAGGCCGGCGGCCACGTGCATTGGGCCGCCAGCGCCATCGAGGCCAACGCGATCGTAGCCAGGCTGACGCGCGAAGCCGGGGCGGACCGGGTCGTCAAGGTGAAGTCGATCGCCACCGAGGAGACCGGCCTCAACGCGGCGCTGGCCGCCGACGGCATCACGGCCATCGAGACCGACCTGGCCGAGCTGATCGTGCAGCTGGGCCATGACCGGCCGAGCCACATCCTCGTGCCGGCCATTCACCGCAACCGCAGCGAGATCAGGGAGATCTTCCTCCGCGAGATGCCGGACGCGCCGCGCACGCTCACCGACAACCCGCCGGAGCTGGCCGGGGCGGCCCGCGAGCACCTGCGGCGCGCCTTCTTGTCGGCGAAGGTCGGCGTTTCCGGCGCGAACTTCGCGATCGCCGACTCCGGGTCGCTGGTGGTGGTCGAGTCCGAGGGCAACGGCCGGATGTGCGTGACGCTGCCGGAAACGCTGATCTCGGTCGTCGGGATCGAGAAGGTGCTGCCGTCCTGGCGCGACCTGGAGGTGTTCCTCGCGCTGCTGCCGCGCTCGTCGACCGCGGAGCGGATGAACCCCTACACCTCGATCTGGTCCGGGGTGACGCCGGGGGATGGGCCGCGCGCGTTCCACCTGGTGCTGCTGGACAACGGCCGCACCAGCACGCTCGCCGACCGCATCGGGCGGCAGGCGCTGCGGTGTATCCGCTGTTCGGCGTGCCTGAACGTGTGCCCCGTCTACGAGCGGACCGGCGGGCACGCGTACGGGTCGCCCTATCCCGGGCCGATCGGTGCGATCTTGTCGCCGCAGCTGCGGGGTATGTCGTCGGCGGTGGACCGGTCCCTGCCGTACGCCTCCACCTTGTGCGGCGCCTGCTATGAGGTCTGCCCGGTCGCGATCAACATTCCGGAGGCCCTCGTCTACCTCCGGTCCAAGGTGGTGGACGCCAAGCGGGACAAGAAATTCAATACTGAACGGGCTGTTTTCGGAGTCACCGCGTGGGGGCTCCGCTCGCCCCGGCGGCTCAAGGCCGCGCAGCGCGCCGTGTCGGCGAGCCGCAAGATCGTCGGCCGCTCGGGGGTGATCCGGCGGCTGCCGCCTCCGCTCAGCGGCTGGACCGACACGCGCGACGCGCCGGCCCCCCCGCCCGAGTCGTTCCGCGCCTGGTGGGCCCGCACTCGGGGACCCCGGGAAGGTGGCGAGCCATGACGAGCCGCGATCGCATCCTCGGCCGGATTCGCGCCGCCTCGGGGGCTGATCCCGGTGCGGCGGGTGCCGGGAGTGCACCTGGGACAGCGGCCGGCGTGGACGCCGCGTACGCGGCGTTGCCCCGGCCGTACCTGCGCGCGCACCACGATCCGGCCGGACACGACATTGTGGCCCTGTTCGCCGAGCGTGCCGCCGACTACCGCGCCGTCGTCGAGCGCGTCACCGCCGGCGAGGTCGCACCGGCGGTCGCCCGCGTCCTCACCCAGCGCGCCGCTGACGTGCACCGGGATCGGGCAGAGTTTCCCGCGCACGCTGCGGGCAACTCCGCCCATCTCCCGTCGGCGGGGAGAGGGACGGGGACGGGGCCAGCGGGGTTTGTGGTGCCGGAAGGATTTCCGGAGGAGTGGCTGGACGGCTTCCCCGCCGCCGCGGCACTGGTCCGGGACACTGCGGAGCTGTCCGCGGCGGAGCTGGACCGGCTGGCGGGCGTGGTCACCGGGTGCGCGGTCGCGGTCGCGGAGACGGGCACGATCGTGCTCGACCACGGGGCCGGGCAGGGCCGCCGCGCCCTCACCCTGGTCCCGGACTTTCACCTGGTCATTGTCCGGGCGGACCAGGTGGAGGCCGATCTGCCCGGCGCGTTCGGGCGGCTGGACCCGGGCCGGCCGCAGACGCTGATCTCCGGCCCGTCCGCCACCAGCGACATCGAGCTGATCCGGGTCGAGGGTGTGCACGGGCCACGCACCCTGCACGTCCTGCTGGCCGGCTGACACGGACGGCCTACGCCCCTGTGCACCCGGCACGTCCTGCTGGCCGGCTGGCACAGACGGCCGGTGCTTCCGCGCCCGGCGCGTGCCGCTCTCCCGCTGGCCCGCCCGGCTCAGCGGGCACGGCGGCCAGCGGCGGCGTATATTCGCAGCTCAGAGCGCCTCCCGTCGTTCCCGGGTGACGCTTCGCTGAGAGAGAACATGCACAGGAAATTATTTTGGCCTCTTCTTTCTTGAGTGTGGTTGACTCAATCTTTGGAGGCCAGATGAGCGAACAGCTCACACTGCCGGTGCTGCCCCTGGACGACGAGGTTGTCCTGCCCGGGATGGTGGTGCCGCTTGAAACGTCCCCGCAGGAGGTGCGGGCCGCGATCGATGCGGCGCGCATGCCGGCGGCCGCCCGGGTCCCGGGTATCCGGTCCGAGGCCAAGCCACACGTCCTCCTGGTGCCCAGGCTGGCCGACCGCGGGCTGGCCGGAGTGGGCACGCTGGCCGTGGTCGACCAGGAGGGGCGACTGCCCGGCGGTGAGCCGGGAGCGGTCCTGCGCGGTATTTCCCGGGTGCGGATCGGCTCCGGCACGACCGGTTCCGGTGCCGCGCTATGGGTCGAGGGCACGGTCATCGAGGAGACCGGCCAAGGGCCACGCGCCGACGAGCTGGCGAAGGAATACAAGTCGCTGATCATCGCCATGCTCCAGAACCGCGGGGCCTGGCAGGTCGTGGACGCGATCCAGCAGCTGACCGACCCGTCGGCGATCGCCGACCGGTCCGGCTACTCCGCTTACCTCAGCGCCGCGCAGAAGCTCCAGATCCTGGAGACCGCGGACCTGGTGGAGCGGCTCGGGCTGATCATCGCGTGGACCAAGGAGCACATGGCCGAGCTGAACGTCGCGGAGTCGATCCGCAAGGACGTCCAGGAGGGCATGGAGAAGCAGCAGAAGGAATTCCTGCTGCGGCAGCAGCTCGCCGCGGTCCGCAAGGAGCTCGCCGACCTGTCCGGTGACCCCTCCACCGAGGAGGACGACTACCGGGCCCGTGTCGAGGCGGCCAACCTGCCGGAGGACGTGCACAACGCGGCGATGAAGGAAGTCGCCAAGCTGGAGCGCACCGCCGAGCAGTCGCCCGAGGTCGGATGGATCCGGACCTGGCTGGACACCGTGCTCGACATCCCGTGGAACGAGCGGACCGAGGACGCCTACGACATCGCCGGGGCCCGGCAGATCCTCGATGAGGACCACACCGGCCTGGATGACGTCAAGGAGCGCATCGTCGAGTACCTGGCCGTGCGCAAGCGCCGGTCCGAGCGCGGCCTGGGCGTGATCGGGGGCCGCCGCAGCGGCGCCGTGCTCGCGCTGGTCGGCCCGCCCGGCGTCGGCAAGACGTCGCTCGGCGAGTCGGTGGCCCGGGCCATGGGCCGTAAGTTCGTCCGGGTGTCCCTCGGCGGCGTCCGGGATGAGGCGGAGATCCGCGGTCACCGGCGTACCTACGTCGGCGCGCTGCCGGGCCGTATCGTCCGGGCCATCCGCGAGGCGGGCTCGATGAACCCGGTCGTGCTGCTGGACGAGATCGACAAGGTGGGGGCGGACTACCGGGGTGACCCGGCGGCCGCGCTGCTCGAGGTCCTCGACCCCGCGCAGAACCACACCTTCCGTGACCACTACCTCGAGGTCGAGCTCGACCTGTCGGACGTGGTGTTCATCGCGACGGCGAACGTGCTGGAGACCGTGCCGGGCCCGCTGCTCGACCGGATGGACCTGGTGCAGCTGGACGGCTACACCGAGGACGAGAAGGTCGTCATCGCGCGGGACCACCTGCTGCCCCGGCAGCTGTCGAAGTCCGGCCTCGAGCCGGACGAGGTGACCCTCGACGCGGCTGCGCTGCACATGCTCGCCGCGGAATACACCCGCGAGGCCGGTGTCCGCTCGCTGGAGCGCGCCATCGCGCGGGTGCTACGGAAGATCGCCGCGAAGGTGGCCCTGGATCAGGGGACCCTTCCGGTCACGGTCACCAGGGAAGGTCTTCGGGACTACCTGGGACGTCCCCGGTTCACGCCGGAGACCAGCCTGGGCGAGTCCGAGCGCCGTACCTCGGTGCCCGGCGTGGCCACGGGCCTGGCGGTGACCGGCGCCGGCGGTGACGTGCTGTTCATCGAGGCGTCGCTGGCCGACCCGGAGACCGGGGAGACCGGCGTCACCCTGACCGGCCAGCTCGGCGACGTGATGAAGGAGTCCGCCCGGATCGCCCTGTCGTTCCTGCGCTCGCACGGCGCGGAACTGGAGCTTCCGGTCGGCGACCTGAAGGACCGTGGCGTGCACATCCACGTGCCCGCGGGCGCGGTCCCGAAGGACGGCCCCAGTGCCGGTGTCACGATGACCACCGCGCTGGCGTCCCTGCTGTCCGGCCGGCGGGTGCGTGATGACGTGGCCATGACCGGCGAGGTTTCCCTCACCGGCCGGGTCCTGCCGATCGGTGGCGTCAAGCAGAAGCTGCTCGCCGCACACCAGGCCGGCATCACCACGGTGCTGATCCCCAAGCGGAACGAGCCCGATCTGGACGACGTGCCCGCCGAGGTGCTGGAGAAGCTGACCGTGCACCCGATGACGGATGTGCGCGACGTGCTCCGGCTGGCCCTGGAACCCGCCGTCACGGCGGAGCAGGCGATCGCCGCCTGAGCGCTCGCCCGCGCAACAAGCTGGCCCCCGGACCAATCGGCCCGGGGGCGGGGCCCGGCCCCCGGATCCAAACGATCCGGGGGCTGGGCCTTTTGTCCCGCGAGTTCATCCGCCAGGACGATTACGGCCAGGCGCTCCTTACCGGCCCAGCGATCCCGGCCGTCAGGCCGGGTGAGCGGCCGGTGAATATCGGCGAGTACCGAAGCGGGTTACGGCGAGCCGCTCGTTACCGGCCCAGCGAGTCCGGGCCGTCAGGCCCGGCGAGTGGCTGGTGTGTCGGCGAAGTACCACCGCGGGGCGCGGAGCGCATCCGGGGGGTTCCGGGGGGTCGCCCCCCGGGCTAGCACGGGGTCGCCCCCCGGGCTAACACCGCACAATCGGGGCAGAGGCCGAAGAGCTCCACGGTGTGGCCGACGTCGGTGAAACCGGCATCGCGGGCGACGCGTTCGGCCCACTGCTCGACGGCCCGGCCCTCCACCTCGACGCTCTTCCCGCAGGTGCGGCAGGTCAGGTGGTGATGATGGGCGCTGGTGCCGCACCGGCGGTACAGCGTCTCGCCGCTGTCGTCGCGGATCGCGTCGACGCTGCCTTCCTCGCTGAGTACCTGGAGATGGCGGTACACGGTGGTGAGCCCGATGTGCTCGCCGCGCCGCCGCAGCTCGGCGTGGATCTGCTGCGCGCTGCAGAAGCCCGGCAGATTGTCCAGCGCGGCGACGAGCGCCGCGGCCTGCCTCGTCCCGCGCACCTTGGTTCCCCGCGGGGTTCCGGGCCGCTCCGTCGGGGAAGCGCCGTCCCCGGCCGGCGGGGCCGCGGGGCGATCGGGCCTCGAGGTGGTCACACCCGCACGTTACAGGCTCGTTTTGACGGCTCCAAATAGAAATGATTATCATTACGACTATGTTCCGGTCCGCGAAGACCCTGGCCGTGGCGGGTTCCGTTATCGTGGCCCTGCTGGCCAGCGCGTGCGCCTCAGGCCCCGCGGCCGCGCCGTCCGCCGGGCCCGGTGGTGCCATCGTGGCGGTCGGCGCGGAAAACGAGTACGCCAGCGTCATCCAGCAGGTCGGCGGCGTCTACGTGCGCGCGTCCGCCATCATGAGTAACCCGAATACCGACCCGCACACCTTCGAGGCAAGCACGAGCGTCGCCCGCCAGATCAGCTCGGCCCAGCTCGTCGTGCAGAACGGCCTCGGCTACGACACGTTCATGACCACGATCGAGGACGCGGTACCTGACTCAAGCCGCAAGGTCATCGACGTGCAGCGGCTGCTCGGCCTGCCGGACAGCACACCGAACCCGCACCTGTGGTACAAGCCGTCCACGATGCCGGCGGTGGCCAGCGCCATCGCCGCCGATCTGGCCTCCATCCAGCCGGCCCACGCGCCGTACTTCCGCGCCCGCGCGGCCGCCTTCAGCAGCTCGCTCACCGCGTGGAACGAGGCCCTCGCCGCCTTCCGTACCAGATACCCGGGCACGCCCGTGGCGGTCACCGAGCCGGTCGCGGACTACCTGCTGCAGGCCGCGGGCACCGACATCATGACGCCATTCCCGTTCCAGGCGGACATCATGAACGGCGTGGACCCCTCCGCCCAGGACGTGGCGCTGGAGCGGAACCTGTTCACTCAGCACAGAGTGCGGGTGTTCCTCTACAACCAGCAGGTGACCGATACGCTGACGCAGTCGTTCATCGCGCTCGCGCAGCACAACGGCATCCCTGTCGTGGGCGTCTACGAAACCATGCCGGAGCCGGGTTATGACTACCAGTCCTGGATGCTGGCGGAAACGCGCGCCCTCCAGCAGGCCGTGGCCAGCAAGAAGTCAGCAGAGAAATTGTGATGCCCGATAGCGCCCACCGCCGCGACGATGGCGAACTGCTCCGCCTCGACGGGATCAGCGTCCGGCTGTCCGGCCGGGATATCCTCACCGACGTCGGGTTCGCGATCCGGCCGGGCGAGTTCACCGGCCTGATCGGGCCGAACGGCGCCGGCAAGACGACCATCCTGCGGGTGATCCTCGGGCTCCAGCAGCCCACCGCGGGGGCCGTTACCTTCCCCGGGCAGCCGCGCGGCACAAACGGCCGCCGGCGGCACGGCTCGCTGATCGGCTACGTGCCGCAGAAACTGCTGATCGAGCCGGACATGCCGCTGCGGGTCCGCGACGTGGTAGCCCTCGGCATCGACGGGAACCGCCTCGGGATCCCGTTCCCTTCCCGTGCGCGCCGCGAACTGGTCGCCGGAACGCTGCGCGCGGTCGGCGCGGACGGTTACGCGGATGCCCGGGTCGGCGAGCTGTCCGGCGGCGAGCAGCAGCGCGTGCTCATCGCGCACGCGCTGATCAGCCGGCCGAAGCTGCTGCTGCTCGACGAGCCTCTGGCCAACCTCGACATCCGCAGCGCGAAGGGCATCGTCGGCGTGCTCGCGAAGCTGGCCCGGGAGCAGCAGATCGCGGTGCTGATCTCCGCCCACGACATGAACCCGCTCGCTCCGGTGATGGACCGGATCGTCTATGTCGCGGCCGGCCGCGCGGCGGTGGGCAGTGCCGATGAGGTCCTGCGCACCGACGTGCTGAGCAGGCTGTACGGCCAGCATGTGGACGTGCTGCACGTGCACGGCCGGGTGGTCATCGTGGCCGGTGAAGACGGCGAGGATATGGGCAGCCCGGACGAGGTGACCGCCGGGCCCGGTGCCGTGCTCGGCAGCGGGGCGGCGTGAGTGGCGTGGGCCATCTCCTCGGCTACGTGTTCGAGCCGGGCCTGCTGTCCAGTGGCCCGGTCCGGGTCGCCGTGCTCGTCGGCACGGTCGTGGCCATCACCTCGGGCGTCGTCGGCGTGTTCACGGTCACCCGCGGCCAGTCTTTCGCCGGCCACGCGCTCGCCGACGTCGCGACCACGGGCGGCGCGGGCGCCTTCCTGATCGGGCTCAACCAGTTCTGGGGCTTCCTGGTCTTCGGGATCGGCGCCGCCGTGTTCCTGGAGATCATCGGGGTGCAGCGGCGACGCGGCCGGGACGTCGCCACCGGCGTGGTGCTCGGCGCCGCGCTCGGCCTGGCTGCGCTGTTCCTGTACCTGGGGTCGGCGACGACCAGCACGACGGGCGCGTCGTTCACGGTCCTGTTCGGCTCCATATTCGTCATCGCCCCGGCGACCGTCCCCGCCCTGGTCGTATCCGGCCTGCTGGCGCTCGCGGTCGTCCTGCTGCTGTCCCGGGTCCTGCTGCTCAGCTCGCTCAGCCCGGACATCGCGGTCGCCCGGGGTGTGCCGGTGCGCACCGTGGGCACGGCCTACCTGGTCGCCCTGGCGGTGTCGGTCTCGCTGTCCGCCGTCGCCATCGGCGCGGTGCTCAGCACCGCGCTGCTGATCGGCCCGGCCGCGACGGCGCTGCGGGTCGCGCGGGGACCGGTCCGTGCGATGGCCACAGCCGCGCTGACCGGCGTGATCGCCGTCTGGCTCGGGATCATCCTGGCCTACGACAGCTACTACTGGCCGCCGCGCGGGCATGGCTGGCCGGTCAGTTTCTTCATCGTCGCGTTCGTCGTCGTCTTCTACCTGCTGACCTACCTCCGCCGGCCCGCCCGGCGTGACCGGACCGGGCATCGCGGGCCGGGCCGGGCCGCCGGCGAGGAGCGGCCGCAGGCGAAGCCCGGGGAGAGGGCATGTTCAGCGGCTTCATGATGAACACCTGGATCGCGGCGACCATCGTGGCGGTCATCGCGGGGGTGGTCGGTTTCTTCGCCGTGCTCCGCGGCTCGACGTTCGCGGCGCACGCGATCCCGAACGGCGCCTTCGCGGGCGCGGCCGGGGCGAGCCTGCTGGGCATCAGCACCCTGGCCGGCCTGGCCGTGTTCTCGGTCGCCGGGGCGCTCAGCATCGCCGCCCTCGGCCGCCGCGCCCGGCACGACGTGGCCACGGCGCTGGCCCTCGTCCTGATGCTGGGGCTCGGTGCCCTGTTCATCAGCGTGGGCAGCCAGTACGCCCAGGAGACCTACTCACTGCTGTTCGGTGAGGTGTTCGGCATCAGCCCCGGCGAACTGCTTCCGATCGCGGTTCTGGGCACGGTGAGCGTCGCCGCCATCATCGTGGTCTTCCGGCCGCTGATGCTGTCGTCCGCGATGCCGGACGTCGCCGAGGCGCGCGGCGTACGCGCCCAGCGGACGGAACTTGTCTTCCTGCTCATCATGGCCCTGGCGACCAGCATGACCGTGCCCGTGGTGGGCGCGCTGCTGATGTTCAGCCTGATGATCGGGCCCGCGGCCGCGGCGCGCTCATTCACCAGCCGCCCCGGCCTCGCGATCGCCCTGTCGGTCGCGTTCGGCCTGGTCACGGTATGGACGGGGATCGCGGTCTCGTACGAGACCAACTGGCCCCTGGGGTTCTTCGTCGGTGTGGGCGGCGCCGTTTTCTACCTGGCCGGCCGGGCCTGGGCTACGGGCCGCCGCACCAGGGGCGCCCGCTCCGGCGGCCCCGTCCCCGCCGCCCTCTGACCGCTCAGCCGGCCGCTTTCTGCGCTGCGCCGCCGCGGCCCCGCCGCCCTCTGACCCGCCCGCCCGGCCGCCTTCCGGTGCCCCCCGCGCGCGGCCGCCGGCCGCCGGTGACGCTGGCTCAGCTACCCGCCCGGCCGCCTTCCGGCGTCCCCGCCCGGCGATCCCATGACGGCTGGAATCCGGAATTCAGGGGCCAAGCCCGACACGCAGATCACTTTTTCGGCGCTCCGCTTGCGCGCCCCCAATCTGTGACTCTAGGCTTCGGGATCGTCACCCAGCGTGTCCGAGGTGACTGCCGGCTCGCGTTTCGCCGCGCTCATCCGTTCGACCTTCCCCTATTCAAGGGAGATAGCACGCTGTGCACAGCAACCCCGACGTGCGCAGGCCGCCCCGATCCCAAACCAGGGCCGCCGTGCCAGGTCGGCATGCCGCGAAATCGTCCACCCGGCCGGTGCCGGGGCGGCGGCCGGCGCGGCACTCCGGGCGGCACGGTGCGGTTCAGCGGCGCCCGAGGCGCGGTCCCCGGGTGCTGGCGGCCGGTTTGCTGGCGGGGATCGCGCTGTCACTGATGGTATTCCAGTACCAGTTCCGGCACCTGGAAGCGGACGTTGCCGGGCACCTTTACGGTCTCGTCACCCCGGTGCTGGCGGCGTCCCAAGCGCCGATTATCTGGTTCGGTCTGGGCACGGCCCGCGCGTACGGGCTGGAAATCACGCCGGACTGCAGTTCCGCCTTGCTGATCGTCCCGCTGTGCGGGCTGGGCATCTTGCTCATGATCCCGCGCCGGCTTCCCGTGGGCCGGGTCGCCAAGGCTCTCACGGTGTCCGCCGTGGTGCTCGTCACAGGAAACCTGCTGCGGATCGGCGTGATCGCTGCGGCGGTGTACGTGGGCGGCCTGGGCACCGGCTATCAGGTTGGTCATCTGGTCCTGGGGTCACTGGTCAGCATGGTCTGCATCGCCATCAGCCTGGCGCTCCTCACGGCCATCGTCGCTTCGCGGGACGGCCTGCGGCTGACAGCCGTCTTGCGTCCCTGGCATCGGAGAAACCCCTCATGAACAATCCCGTCGTACAGGTCGCCGTGGCCGTGGCCCAGGCGATCGCCCTGCTGATGAGCGTCGCGTTCATCACCTACGTGCTGATCATCGTGGTGCCGTTCTCGCGGTACCGGCCCCGGCTGCCGGGGAATCCGGACTTCCACTCCTGGCACCTGTTCGTGCCGGCGCTGAACGAGGAACAGGTGATCGGCGGCACGATCGACTACCTGCGGGCGGTCTTTCCCGCCGCGCACGTCTGGATCATCGACGACGACAGCGACGACCGGACCGGGCGCATCGCCGCCCACCGCGCCCAGTTCGACCCCTTCGTGCACGTCGTGTCGCGCCGTCATCCCGACGCGCGCACCGGCAAGGGGAACGCGCTGAATGCCGCGTACCGGGCGCTGAATGAGTGGCTGCCGGCGTTCGCGGACCGCCGCAGGACGATCATCGGGGTGATCGACGCGGACGGCCTGCCGGCGCCCAACTGCCTGGAGGTCTGCGCGGGCGACACGCTCTTCGGCGACCCGGGCGTTGGCTCGGTCCAGATCATGGTGCAGATGATCAACCGGGACGATCCCCGCCCGTTCCCGCACCGGGGACGGCTGGTGAACGGCCTCGGGCGCACCCTCGTCCGGCTGCAGGATCTGGAGTTCCGGATTCCGATTTCCGCGATCCAGACCGCGCGCCGGTTCACCAAGAGCGTCGGGCTGGGCGGGAACGGGCAGTTCAGCCGGCTGTCCGCGCTGGACATGGTGGCCGACAAGAACGGCGACCCGTGGCGCGGTGCGCTGCTGGAGGATTACGAGCTCAGCCTGCACCTGCTGATGACGGGCCACCGCAACGAGTACACCCAGGACACCTACGTCGACCAGGAGGGCCTGCCCGACATCCGCCGCCTGGTCAGGCAGCGGACACGATGGGGCCAGGGCACCATGCAGTGCGGCATGTACCTGCGCCAGCTGTGGACATCGCCCTACGTGGCCACCCTCGGGGCGCTGGAGGCGACGTACTACCTGATGCAGCCGTGGCTGCAGCTCGTCGGGACCCTCATCTACCCGATACCGGCCGCGGTCTTCATCGCGAACTACGCCGCGGGCCCGAGTGCGATGAGGGCGTGGATGCTCGGTGGTGGCTGGATGATCCTGGTTTTCTATCTCGTCGCCGGGGTTGGCCCGTTCGTCCTCTGGGGCCCGCTCTACCGGAGGCTCTACGAACGACGGATTTCCGTCGCCGCGTCCATTGGGCTCGGCCTCGGGTACTCGCTTTTCGTCCTGATCTTTTATGTCACGTCGTGGCGGGCGTTCGGCCGGATCATCCGGCATCGCGAAGACTGGTTCAAAACGCGCCGCAACGCAGAGTTCCTGTCCGATATCGAGCTGCCGGATCAAATGGAACCACCGGCTCTTGAAATGATCTCAGCAATGATGGGGGAAACAAATGAATGGGAAAATTAACGGTATCGTCAAGGCAGCGGCGTCAATTTCGCTGGCCGGCGGCATTCTCGCCGCGGCGGCGGGACCCGCCGCCGCGGCGTCACCCAACTCGGCCGATGGCGTGCAGGCGACCGGCCTGATCAACATCAGCCCGGTCGCCCAGGCCACCTACCCGGGCACGTCACCGGTGACGCTGGCCCACATCAACCTCGGCCTGCTCACGACCGGCGTGGTGACCGACACGGCCGACGCGACCAGCGCGTCGTCGACCATCGCCGACCCCGTCGTGCGGCTGGGGGCGCTGGCCCACGTGAGCGCCACCGCGGTGACGTCATCGTGCAGCTTCGACCCCAACTCCGACACCGTGAGCGGCACTTCCGGCATCGTCAACGGCGACGTTCACCTCCTGGGCCTGCCGGTCCACCTGGCGGCGAACGCGGCCCCGAACACGATGGTCACCGTGCCGGGCATCGCCACGATCACGATCAACCGGCAGACCACCGCGGGTGACGGCACCCTGACCGTGGACGCCGTCTTCATCCAGCTCCTCCGCTCGACCCAGACCATCACGCTCGGCACGAGCGTCTGCAACGCCGCCAGCCTGGCCCCGGTGCCGGTGCTGCCCGGCCTGGCGCTGCCGATCGGCCTGGGCGCTCTCGTCGTGCTCGCGCTCGGTGGCTTCGGCTACCAGTTCAGCCGGCGCCGCCGCGCGGCTGCGGCCGCAGCCTGACCAGCTAGGCAATGACGGGGGCCCCGCGCGAGCGGGGCCCCCGTCATTGTTGTGTCCGCTAGCTCAGCGGTGCCGTCAGCGCAGATAACCCTGCAGGCGCTCGGCGATCCGCCCGCTGGCCGTGCCGTCACCGAACGGGCAGGGGATGCCCGCCAGCCGCTCGCTCAGCCCCTCGTCACCGATGAGCTGACGGCCCAGGTCACCGATCTGCGGGCCGGGCTGCACCAGGTGGGCGAACCCGGCGTCGATGGATTCCGGGCGCTCCGTCGAGTTCCTGACGACGATGAGCGGGCGCTTGAGCACCGTGCACTCCTCCTGGACACCACCGGAATCGGAGACGATCAGCCGCGCGTGCCGGGCCAGCCCGAGGAACGTCTGGTGATCGGCGGGGGAGATCAGGCGGAGCCGCTCGAGCTCCACGGTCAGCCCGTGCCGCTGCGCGGCGAGGCGGGTGCGCGGATGCAGCGGGAGCAGGACCGGCAGCCCCAGCTTGCTCAGCTCGTCGAGGATGGTCTGCAGCCGCTGCGGATCGTCGGTATTCTCCGGGCGGTGGATGGTGGCGAGCACGTACCGGCCCGGCTCGACGCCCGCGTCGGCGGCGATGGCGCGACTCGTCGCATCGTCCGGGACCATGCGGAGGGTCGCTTCCACGATCGTGTTGCCGGTCAGCACGATCCGGCTGGCCGGCACGCCTTCGGCCCGGAGGTTGGCCGCCGCGTGCTCCGTCGGGGCGCAGTGCAGATCGGCCAGGACGCCGACGACACAGCGGTTCATCTCCTCGGGCATGCCGCGGTCGAATGACCGGAGCCCGGCCTCGACGTGCACGACCGGGACGCCCGCGCAGTTCCCGGCCTGCGCGGCGGCCGAGGCGGTGTTCGTGTCGCCCTGGACCACGACGACGGCCGGCCGCCGCCGCGTGAACAGCGCGCCGAACTGCTCCACCATCCGGCCGATCTGGACATGACGCGGCTCGCCGCAGATACCCGACAGGGTCTCGGGTGCGGGTAGCTGCGCCGCGGCGAAGAACACACCCGATAGTTCCTCGTCGGTGTGCTGACCGCTGTGTATGAGCCATGCCGCCGGGCCCAGCATACGCACGATATGCGCAAGCTTAACGATTTCCGGCCGTGTCCCCACCGCTACCGCTATAGCGGGGTAATTGGAATTTTCAGGCAATTTAACTCGCTTAACTGGAGGCCTCTTGAAATGCATTCAGCAGAATGCAGCCGGTAACCTACCGTGTCTTCGGCGGGCAACACGCGGGCAATGATGAGGCGGCCTGTCAATGCGGCCTGAGAATGCGGCCTGAGAATGCGGCCTGGGGATGGCCAGATTCGCGGCCAATAAGGCAACCCCGCCGGAAGGTCGCCGGCCGTCACGGGGGGACCGGGACGCCCGGGACGTCCCAGGTGAGGCGGTACCGGCCCGGCCCGCCGCCCGCTGCGGAACAATGAGCCCGGAAACCGGAGGCGCTCACCACATGATGAATCAGCCGACGACGCCGGAGCGCGGGCCCGCCGGGCCAGCGGCCCCGGCCCGGCTCACCCAGCAGCAGTGGCTGCGTGAGCGGTCGTACCTGAACGCGCACCGCCACGAACTGGCGCAGCTGGCGCAGGTGCTGTACCCGGCGTCCTGGCGGGTGGCCGGAACGCCGCTGCTGGCCCGTCCCGAGTGGCTCCCGGCCACACCGGTCCCGCTGGCGGCGGTCACGTTGTCCTGGCAGCCTGGCCAGCGCGGCACGGTGATCGACCCGGTCCACCCGGCGGGTTCGGAGGGCGTGCGCCCGCTGCGGGACGACGGTGCCCGCTTCGCCTCTTACGCCGACGCGCTCGCCGCCCTGAGCCGGCCGCGGCTGCTGGAGAACCGGACCTGCTACCGGCTGCTGGCCGCCGCGACGGCCACGGGCTCCGCGACGGCCACGGGGACCACGGGCGGCCAGCTCACCTTCGGGGTCAACCGCTACTTCGATCTGATCAACGTCAGTGAGGCGGTCGCCCACGAAACGGCCGCCCGGGTGCTCGCGCGTGCCACGCCGCTCCGCATGACCGAGCTGCCGCTGCGGTCGCTGATCGGTGATCCGCTCGACCTGGCCCGGCGCTCGGTGACCACCGGCATCGCCACCCTGATCCTGCGCCTGGACCGGGCCACCGGCCGGGCGCAGATGTTCCTGCACTGGCGGGATCCGGCCAGCGTGGCGGTCAACGGCGGGCTGTACCAGGTCGCCCCGGCCGGCATGTTCCAGCCGTCACACGAGGCCACGTGGAATCTGGCCAACGACCTCGGCCTGTGGGAGGCCATCGCCCGCGAGGTGTCCGAGGAACTGCTGGGCACCAGCGAGGACTACGGCAGCGCGGTCGCGCCCATCGACTACCCGCGGTGGCCGTTCTTCGCCGCGCTGGCCGGCGCGCGGCGGGCCGGGACGCTGCGCGGCTACTGGCTCGCGGTCGGAGCCGACCCGCTGACCCTGGACGTCGACCTGCTGACCGTCCTGGTCTTCGACGCGCCCTTCTTCGACGCCGAGTTCGGCGGCCTGGTCGCGGCCAACGACGAGGGACCGCTCCTGTCCGGCCCGGCCGCCCCGGGTGAGGGCGCCGGCATCGAGTTCAGCGCCGCGAACGTGGCCCGTTTCACCAGCGTCGAGGCCATGCAGCCGGCCGGGGCCGCGCTGCTCCGCCTGGCCTGGCAGCATCGCGGCGTGCTGCTGGGCGGCTGAGCGGATCGCCGCGGCCCGCGCCGGTGAGCCAGTATGGATCCATGACGAACCGGCTGAAGGACGCGACCAGCCCGTACCTGCTGCAGCACGCGGACAACCCGGTCGACTGGTGGCCATGGTCGGACGAGGCGTTCGGCGAAGCCAGACGGCGTGACGTGCCCGTCCTGCTCTCGGTCGGCTATGCCGCCTGCCATTGGTGTCACGTGATGGCGCACGAATCGTTCGAGGATCCCGCGACCGCCGCGCTGATGAACGAGCACCTGGTGGCGATCAAGGTGGACCGGGAAGAGCGTCCCGACGTGGACGCCGTTTACATGACCGCCACGCAGGCTATGACCGGCCAGGGCGGCTGGCCGATGACGGTGTTCATGACCCCGGACCGGGCCCCGTTCTACTGC
This sequence comes from uncultured Actinomycetes bacterium, assembly GCA_963824545.1. Classification (GTDB taxonomy): domain Bacteria; phylum Actinomycetota; class Actinomycetes; order Streptosporangiales; family Streptosporangiaceae; genus Bog-532. The sequence continues at coordinate 193,594 of CAWGPP010000001.1, forward strand.
GGCACGTATTTTCCCCGGCCGCAGTTCCGGCAGCTGATCCTCGGGGTGTCAACCGCCTGGCGGAGTGACAGGGGCGGCGTCGAGGAACAGGCCACGCAAGTCGCCGGCGCGCTGGCCGGCAACGTGTCCGCGACCGCCCGGGCGCTGCGCGAAGGCGGCGGCCTGGACCTGCTGGGCGACATGGACGGCCCGGATGGCGGCGCCGCCGCCGGGGTCGCCCCGGCGCACCTGACGGCAGCGGCCGTCACGGCCCTGGACGCCGATTTCGACGAGGACCACGGCGGATTCGGCCGGGCGCCGAAATTCCCGCCGTCCATGGTGCTGGAGTTCCTGCTGCGGCACGACGAGCGGACAGCCAGTGCCGAGGCCCGGCGGATGGCCGGCCAGACGCTGGAAGCCATGGCCCGCGGCGGGATGTACGACCAGCTCGGCGGGGGGTTCGCCCGTTACTCCACGGACGAAGCCTGGGTGGTGCCGCACTTTGAGAAGATGCTGTACGACAACGCCTTGCTCGCCCGGGTCTACGCCCACTCCTGGCGCCGGTCCGGATCGGCCCTGGCCCGCCGCGTCGCGGCGGAGACCTGTGACTGGATGCTCCGCGAGCTCCGGACCCCGCAGGGCGGCCTGGCGGCCTCTCTCGACGCGGACAGCGAGGGCGAGGAGGGCCGGTTCTACGTCTGGTCACCGGCCGAGCTCACGGAGGCGCTGGGCGAGCGGGAGGCGGCGTTCGCGGCTGGCGTGTTCGGCGTCACCGGGGCCGGGACGTTCGAAGACGGCCGGTCGGTCCTCCAGCGGCGCGCGGAACCCGCCGATTCCGGGCGCTTCGATGCCGTCCGCGCGGCCCTGCTCACCGCACGGGACCGGCGGGTCCGCCCGGGCCGGGACGACAAGGTGGTCGCGGCGTGGAACGGTCTGGCGATCGCGGCGCTGGCCGAAACTGGCTTGCTGCTGGACCGCGGCGATCTGGTGGCGGCGGCCCGGGACGCGGCCCGCCTGCTCGCCCGGGTGCACCTGTCCGGCGGCCATCTCGCGCGCAGCTCCCGTGCCGGGGTGGCCGGCGACAGCGCCGGCGTCCTGGAGGACTACGCCTGCGTGGCCGAGGGCTTCCTCGCCCTCTCCGGCGTCACCGGTGAGCCCGAGTGGGTGGCGCTGGCCGGCGAGCTGCTGGACTCGGTGCTCGCCTCGTTCGGCGATGGGGACGGGGGGTTCTACGACACCGCGGCCGGGGCCGAGCAGCTCATCTTCCGGCCCGCCGATCCCGCCGACAACGCCACCCCGTCCGGTACGTTCGCCGCGGCCGGGGCGCTGCTGAGTTACGCGGCGCTGACCGGTTCCGCGCGGCATCGTGAGGGGGCCCTGGCCGCGCTGGGCGTGCTGCCGGCGCTGGCCGGACGGTACCCGCGGGCGGCGGGCGCGGGTCTCGCCGTCGCCGAGGCGGTGCTCGCCGGGCCGGCCGAGATCGCGATCGTCGGCCCGCCGGGCAGCACGCGCACCCGCGAACTGCACCGGGCCGCCCTGCTGGCCGCACCGCCCGGCGCCGTGCTCGCGCTGGGCAACGGGACGGATGCCCCGGTCCCGCTGCTGGCCGGCCGGGGGCTGGTCGACGGGGGCGCCGCCGCATACGTCTGCCGTCACTTCACCTGCCGGCTGCCCGTGACCGACCCGGCGGCGCTTCGTGCCGAGCTAGATCTGCCCGGATCCCGGTGATCAGGATGCCGCAATTTCGATCATTTCCCGCCTCTTGATCACAAAATGTGACCGGGACCGGACGGTGCGCTCCGGGCGGCTGCCACGCGCGGAGCGACGCAATTAATATCACTCTACGTACTCTTCGCAGGTAGCTGGCGCGTCTCATGGGTGCAGCCGCAGCACGGGGGGAGCGTCAAATGCGTTATAAGGCACGAAACGACGCGAACGGGCACGCTGAACGCTGGCGATGTGAATCATGCAGCATCAATCTCAAACGGCGAGGGTATAGACGGCTGGGGCGCACGTTTGGCATGTTGGCCAGGGAGCGTTGCGCGGATTCGCCGGAGCCGGACGGAACCGGCAGACGGGCCGGCTCCGTCATAGAGGGGATGGCTCGCCGGGCGACGCGACATGAGTGAGGCTGCCGTGCCGCCGAGCAGACACCGGTGTCCGCGACGAAAGGGAGGGCCTGTGCGGGACAAGGCACGTTCCCTGGCTGCCCTGGCCGGCGTGGTCGGCCTGCTCGGAACCGGGCTGGGCCTGGGTGTCCCGGCCGTATGGCGCGCCACCGGCTCTCATCCGGCGAGCCAGCGGGCGGCTGCGGCGCGTGCGGCCAGCGGCGCGCGCGCGCTGGTGCCGCTTCTCGGCACCTCCCGGCTGACCTCGTTTTCGCTGCCGGTGGCCGCGGGGCCGGCGCGCAGCACCGTCACGGTCGCCCCGCTGCGCGGACTGCTCCAGGCGGACATGATCGTGGTCGCTTCCTCGTCGCTCCCGGCCAGCACCCTGAGCGCGATCCAGCGGCTGTCCGGGGTGACCGGCGCGCAGTCGGTGGAAGCCGCCAAGGTGCAGGTGGACGGGAAGTACACGGCCATGCTCGGCGTCGACCCGTCGGCCTTCCGCGGTTACGCGGCGAAGCAGACCGCCTCCTCCGATCAGCTCTGGCAGAACGTGGCCGGCGGCGCCATGGCCGTTTCCTACACCATGGGCCGGCTGGACAAGCTGCCGCTCGGCGGCACGGTCCACGTGAACGGGGCCCGGCGGGAGAGCCTGCCGGTCGGCGGGTTCGGCACGGTCGGCATCGAGGGTGTCGACGCGGTGGTCTCGCACAGCGTCGCGCGCTCGCTGGGCATGCCCGCCGCCAACGCCATCGTGGTCAGCGCGCCGCACGCCAACCTGGCCTCCCTGGCTTCCGCGGTGCGCCGGGTCATCCCGCACGGTGCCGCCGCCGAGCCGCTCATGGAGCAGATCAGCGCGGGTGCCACCACCACCGAGGCCACGGCGGCCGGCGTGTCCGGCATCTCCAGCAGCAGCGCGGCGGCCGGGCAGAGTCAGATCGTCACGATGCTCAACGCCGCGCTCAGCCGGCAGGGGATGCCGTACGTCTGGGGTGCGGCCGGACCAACCTCGTTCGACTGCTCGGGGCTGGTGCAATGGTCGTTCGCGCAGGCCGGGGTGCACATGCCACGGGTGGCCGCGGATCAGGCCCGCACCGGCCCGGCGGCGCCGGTGGGCCAGCTCCAGCCCGGTGACCTGCTCTTCTACCACACCGATCCCACAGACCCCGGCTACATCTCGCACGTCGCCATCTATCTCGGCGGCGGCAAGATGATCCAGGCCCCGCAGCCGGGACAGAACGTGGAGGTCGTTCCGGCCGACACCGGCAGCGAGTTCGCCGGCGCGGTCCGCGTGAACCCGGCCCTCGCCGCCGCGGTGGCGGGCTCGCTCTGACCGTCCGCCCGGGCCAACCCGGCCGGGCGCATCGCGGGCGGTATGGTCACGCATGTGATACGGCATGGTCAGGAGGCCCCCGGTACGCGGCGCGATGAGCGGCGCAGCCTGCTGCAGGACCATTCCGGTGAGCAGCGGGTCACGAACATCGAGCTTTTCTTCGACCTCGTGTACGTATTCGCCGTCACCCAGATGTCGCATCACCTGCTCACCGAGCCGACCGTCGACGGCGCACTGCAGACCGCGCTGCTGCTCGCCCTGGTCTGGTGGGCGTGGATCTACACGACCTGGGCGACGAACTGGCTGGACGCCCGGCGAATACCCGTACGGCTGATGCTGATCGCGCTGATGCTGGTGAGCCTGGTCATGTCGGCGGCGCTGCCCGGGGCGTTCGGCTCACGCGGGCGGCCGCGCTGGAGGTCCATGCCGACAATGCAGGGACCGGACGCCGGCGCCGAGCCCGCGGCGCGCGCCTTGACGCCTGCGCGCAATGATGTAATTATAATTACATGAGTACAGGGCAGGAGCGGCCGGCTGAAGAGCCGACCGACGCTGACGACACCACCAGCGCCGCCCGCCAGGCCGGCGACCCTGCGGACGGCGCCGAAGAGGAGACCCGGCAGGATGCCGAGGGCTCCCCGGGCGAACGACTGCGTGGCTGGTTCGCCGGACGGCTTCCGGCGGGCTGGTTCACCGTGGTACCGATGGTCCAGGCGGACCGCGAGGAAATCACCGTGATCGGGACGCTGCCCGACCCGGAGACCGCCGCAGAGGCGTCCGACGCCGAGCGCTCGGCCGCCGCCGAGGGCCGGATCCGCAGATTCCGTGAGGAGACGCGAGCCCGGCGGGTCGACATCGCCCGGGAGGCCGAGCACCGGTTCCGGCGCAAGGTGTCGTGGGGCGTCACCTGCGGCGGCCGGACTGAGATGTTCACCACGCTGTCCGTGCCCGTGATGACCCGCCTGCGCCAGCCGGAGCGCCGGGTCCTCGACACCCTCGTGGAGGGCGGTGTCGCGCGCAGCAGGAGCGACGCGCTGGCCTGGTGCGTGCGTCTGGTCGGGCAGCACGAGGATTCCTGGCTGGCCGACCTGCGATCAGCGCTGCGCCGGGTCGAGGAGGTACGTTCGGATGGCCCGCGCACCTGACGGGGCACCCGGATTCCAATAAGGTCACGATTCTCTGCTCCTCTGCGTTCGTGCGGCCATCGTCGAGGGCACGATCCCGTGCAGCGGGACCCGGAGTCCGGCGACGAGACCGCCATCTCCACGCCGCGTGGGGGGCTGGATCCCTTGATCCGTACGTCGATCGCCTGACCCGGCCCACCCCCACGTGCCGCCGCCCGGAACCGGCCCGCGGCACCCGCGTGCCCATCCCTTTCACCGCTGTTTGCCGATACCTCAGGATCGTTGGATACGGTTTCTTATGGCTGAGCAGCGGTGACAGGAAGGTCGCTACATGGGATTTCGTGGCCTGGTTTACCGTCTCTACGCGCGCAGGCTCGAAAGTTCCCTGTCCCCGGAGGCGATCCCGCGGCACGTCGGCGTGATGTGTGACGGCAACCGCCGGTGGGCCAGGTCCGCGGGGCTGCTCGACGTGGCCAGCGGCCATCAGAAGGGCGCCGACAAGATCTTCGAGCTGCTCGAATGGTGCCGGGAAACCGGCGTCCAGGTCGTCACCTTGTGGCTGCTGTCCACCGACAACGTGAGGCGGCCCGCCGCCGAGCTTGAGCCGCTGCTGCGGATCATCGAGGACACGGTCCGCCGGCTCGTCGCCGAGCGCTGGCACGTGAACCCGATGGGCGCGCTTGACCTGCTGCCCGCCGACACGGCCCAGGTGCTCAAGGACGCGGCGGAGGCCACCGCGGGCAACCCGGGCCTGCTGGTGAACGTCGCGGTCGGGTACGGCGGCCGGCGGGAGATCGCCGACGCGATGCGCTCGCTGCTGCACGAGCACGCCACCCGCGGCACGTCGATCGAGGAACTGGCCGAGATCCTCGACGTGGACCACATCGCCGAGCACCTGTACACGGCGGGGCAGCCCGACCCCGATCTGGTCATCCGCACCTCGGGCGAACAGCGGATCGGCGGGTTCCTGCTGTGGCAGACGATCCATTCGGAGTTCTACTTCTGCGACGCCTACTGGCCCGCGTTCCGCAAAGTGGACTTCCTCCGCGCGCTCCGCTCCTACGCGGCAAGAAACCGAAGATTCGGCGTATAGCGGTGTTGGCCCGGGGGGGCGACCCCCGGAACCCGCTGTGTAGCCCCGGGGGGGGCGACCCCCCGGAACCCCCCGCTGCGCTCCGCGCCCCGCGGTGGTACTTCGCCGACACACCGGCCGCTCACCCGGCCTGACGGCCGGGATCGCTGGGCCGGTAACGAGCGTCTCGCCGTAACCTGCGTGCGGTGCTCGCCGGTAACACCGGCCGCTCACCCGGCCTGACGGCCGGGATCGCTGGGCCGGTAACGAGCGTCTCGCCGTAACCTGCGTGCGGTGCTCGCCGGTAACACCGGCCGCTCACCCGGCCTGACGGCCGGGATCGCTGGGCCGGTAACGAACGTCTCGCCGTAACCCGGCTGCGGTGCTCGCCGATATTCATCGGCCACTCGCCGAGGCCTGGCGGCCTCGGCTCGCTTGGCTGGTTCCTGCGAAAAGGATGTTTTGGGGGTAATCGGGCGCGCCTTTGCGGAAAGACACGCCGGAGGGGTTGCGGGAGGCCAGTAAAGGGGCGCTCACCTGGAATTTCCCAGCTCGTTGCGTGGGCGGTATTTCCAGACCGATGGTTATCCAGGTACCTTCGAAGTGGCGGACGGCGAGCGCCGTCCGCGGGAAGGCCCTTGGATTTGCGAAGCGTTCGCTTTTCCGGACGCAGGCGTGATGAAGGAAGGGCCGGATCGTGGCCCTTCGTGGGCCTACCCCGGTCCGTCCGAGACGCCTGTGAGCGTTACTCGCCAAGCGGCTGGCGGCGGGCCTGCGGGCCCTCCACACCCCTATGGGCCGGTCGCGGCGGTGATGGTCACCGCATGGGCCCGAGTAACGCGAGCCTCTCCGGGCACAGGCTCCTAGCAGGGTGCCGCTCCAGGCATCCAGGGGAGATCGCGTGGCCAGTTCCTCGATTCGCCGCGGTCCGCAGCAAGCCAGCAGCCAGCCAGTTCCCGCATCGGGCAGCAAGCCCAGGCGGCGCACCGGCGCGGCTGCCGGGCGGTCCCGCAGCAAAGTCCGAACCTACGTGCTCGACACCAGCGTCCTGCTCTCCGACCCGGCTGCGTACACCCGGTTCGACGAGCATCTCGTGGTGCTACCCGTCGTCGTCGTCACCGAACTGGAGGCCAAGCGCCACCATCCTGAACTCGGGTACTTCGCCCGCCAGGCGCTTCGCTACCTCGACGACCTCCGGATAGAGCACGGCAGGCTGGACGCCGAACTGCCGGTCAACGACCTCGGCGGCACGGTCAAGGTGGAACTGAATCACACGGATACCGGCGTCCTGCCGGCCGGATTCCGGCTGGGCGACAACGACACTCGCATCCTTTCCGTCGCCTGCAACCTCGCGGCCGAGGGCCACGACGTGGTGCTCGTCAGCAAGGATCTGCCGCTGCGGGTCAAGGCGGCCTCGGTGGGCCTGGCCGCGCAGGAGTACCGGGCCGGGCTGCCGGCCGACTCGGGCTGGATGGGCATGTCCGAGCTGACCGTGCCGCGAGCCGACATCGAGGCGCTGTACTCGGCCGGCACGCTCGACTGTGCGCCGGCCCGCGACCTGCCCTGCCACACCGGCCTCGTCCTGGTCTCGGAGGGATGCAGCGCGCTGGCCCGGGTCAAGCCGGACAAATCCGTTCAGCTGGTCCGGGGTGACCGGGAGGCCTTCGGCCTGCGCGGGCGCAGTGCCGAACAGCGGGTCGCGCTGGATCTGCTGCTCGATCCGGAGGTGGGCATTGTCTCCCTCGGCGGGCGCGCCGGGACCGGCAAGTCGGCGCTGGCGCTGTGCGCCGGCCTCGAGGCGGTCATGGAGCGCCGCCAGCACCGGAAGGTGATCGTCTTCCGGCCGCTCTACGCGGTTGGCGGCCAGGAGCTGGGCTATCTGCCCGGCTCCGAGGCGGACAAGATGAACCCGTGGGCCCAGGCGGTATTCGACACCCTGTCCGCAGTCACCACGCAGGACGTCATCGACGAGGTCCTCAACCGGGACATGTTCGAAGTGCTACCGCTCACCCACATCCGCGGCCGGTCCCTGCACGACGCGTTCGTGATCGTGGATGAGGCCCAGTCACTGGAACGGGGCGTGCTGCTCACCGTGCTGTCCCGGATCGGGTCCGGTTCCCGTGTCGTGCTCACCCACGACATCGCGCAGCGGGACAACCTGCGGGTCGGCCGGCACGACGGCGTGGTCGCGGTCATCGAGAAGCTCAAGGGTCATCCGCTGTTTGCGCACGTGACCCTGGTGCGCTCGGAGCGGTCGCAGATCGCGGCGCTGGTGACCGAAATGCTCGAGGACTCCGGCCTGGAGGACACCGGGCAGTAGCTCAGCGGGCGGCGGCCCGCGCGCCTGGGGCGCGCGGGCCGCCGCCCACGTGCCGTCACCGCACGTAAAGATCCCCCGTTGGTAAGGCGGTGATGGGGATCCGCGGGGCGAAAACGTCGTCGCGTGCAGTAGCGTGACGGTCGTCATGGTGCACACATTCCCCGGCCCCGCGGACTCGTCGGCACGCGCCGGTGACTGGCCACCGGTATCGGTCGTCATGCCTGTCCGTAATGAGGCCCGGCACCTGGCCGACGCGGTGCGGCACATCCTGGAGCAGGACTACCCGGGCGAGATCGAGCTGGTGCTCGCGGTCGGGCCGTCGCGGGACCGCACGCTGGCCATCGCCGGGCAACTCGCCTCCGACAACCCCGACATCACGGTGGTACCCAACCCGAGCGGCAAGATCCCCTCCGGCGTGAACGCCGCGATCAAGGCGGCCCGTTTCGGCATTATCACCCGCGTCGACGGGCACGCCATGCTGCCGCCCGGCTATCTGCGCACCGCGGTCCGGACGCTGCAGGAGACCGGCGCGGCCGACGTCGGCGGCGTCATGGCCGCCGAGGGCGTGACGTCCTTCGAGCAGGCCGTCGCGTGGGCGATGACCTCGAAGGCCGGGGTCGGCGGGGCAAGCTTCCACACCGGCGGCCAGGCCGGCCCGGTCGACAGCGTTTACCTCGGCGTCTATCAGCGATCGGCCATCGAGAAGGCCGGCGGCTACGACGAGCACTACCTCCGGGCCGAGGACTGGGAGCTGAACCACCGCATCCGGCTGTCCGGCGGCGTCATCTGGTTCGAGCCGCGGCTGCGGGTCACCTACCGGCCGCGGTCCAGCCCGCGCGCACTCGGCGCCCAGTACTTCCACTACGGCCGATGGCGGCGCGTCGTGGCCCGGCAGCACACCGGCACGATCAACCTGCGCTACCTGGCCCCGCCGGCCGCCGTGTCGGTGATCGCCGCCGGCGCCGCCGCCGGCGCCGCCGGGCTGGCCGCGCTCGCCGCCGGAGCACCCGCTGCCCTGGGCTGGCTGACCCTCGGCCTGGTGATTCCCGTCACCTACCTGGCCGGGATCGCCGCCGTTGCCGCCGTCTGGGGCCGTGGCCTGGCGCTCGGGGTCCGGGCTCGGGTGCCACTCGCCCTGGCCACGATGCACCTGTGCTGGGGCGCCGGATTCCTGACCAGCCCGCGGACGCTGCTGCGCCGGCGCGGCGGAAACTCCCGGCCGCACCCGGCCACGGCGGAACCCGCAGCGCCGCGGTCGGTCAGTCAGTTACCGGGTCCGGTCCCGCGCTGACCGGGCGGGGCCGTGACCCACCGCGGCGAAGGGGCCGTTACCGGATCGCCAGCTATCGCACAATGCGTGTTGACCGGGGCATGAACTCGATCATCCGCGCAGGCGGGAGAGAATGGACCATGACCTTTGATCTGCCCAGTCTGCTGACCGCGCGCAGCGGGCAGGGATACGAGCTGACCGGTCGCTACCTCAACCCCCAGCTGCCCCGGATGCTGCACGCCATCGGCTTCAACCGCGTCTACGAGCGGGCCGAGGGTGCCTACCTCTACGACAGCCAGGGCAACCGGTACGCCGACTTCCTGTCCGGATTCGGGGTCTTCGCGGCCGGGCGGAACCATCCGGTCATCCGCCAGGCGCTGCACGACGTCCTCGACGCTGAAGTGGCCGACTGGGTGCAGTTCGACACCCCGCTGCTGCCGGGGCTGCTCGCCGAGCGGCTGCTGGCCAAGGCGCCCGGGATGGACCGGGTCTACTTCTGCAACAGCGGGACCGAGGCGGTCGAGGCGGCGCTGAAGTTCGCCCGTTACGCCACCGGCAAGCAGCGCGTGCTGTACTGCGACCACGCCTTCCACGGGCTGACCACCGGGTCGCTGTCGGTCAACGGCTCGGCCGAGTTCCGCAAGGGGTTCAACCCGCTGCTGCCCGACGCGTGCATCCCGCTGGGCGATCTGGACGCGCTGGAACGCGAGCTGCGTAAAGGCGATGTCGCCGGGCTCATCGTCGAGCCGGTTCAGGGTAAGGGTGTGCACATCGCGCCGGCCGGCTTCATGGCCGCCGCGGCCGGGCTGCTGCACCGGCACGGGGCCGTGCTCATCTGTGACGAGGTGCAGAGTGGCTTCGGGCGGACCGGGAAGTTCTTCGCCTACCAGCACGAAGACGTCGAGCCCGACATCATCACCGTCGCCAAGGCGCTGTCCGGCGGGTTCGTCCCGGTCGGCGGGACGATGGCCAAGGCCTGGATTTTCGACAAGGTGTACTCGTCGATCGACCGGGTGCTCGTGCACGACTCGACGTTCGGTTCCGGGGCCGCCGCCATGGCGGCCGGCCTCGCGACGCTGTCCGTCATCGAGACCGAGGGGCTGACCGAGAACGCGGCGCGGACCGGCGACGCGCTTCGCGGGGCTCTTCAGGAGATGGTCGACCGGTACGAACTGCTCGGCGAGGTCCGCGGTCGCGGCCTGATGATCGGCATCGAGTTCGCCAAGCCGAAGTCGCTGAAGCTGCGGACGAGCTGGAACATGCTGCAGGCCGCCCGGCGTGGCCTATTCGCCCAGATGGTGGTGGTCGCGCTGTTCCAGCGGCACCGGATCCTCACCCAGGTGTCCGGCGACTTCGTGGAGATCATCAAGCTGATCCCGCCGCTGACGATCGGCGACACCGAGGTCAAGCTCTTCCGCGAGGCGTTCATCGACATCATGGACGACGCCAGCCGCGGCAGCGGGCTGATGTGGGACTTCGGACGGACGCTGGTCAAGCAGGCGATCAGGAGCTGACCTCCCGTCACCCGTCCGCAGCAGCGTCTCGGCCACCGCCAGGTCACGCGGATAGGTGATCTTCAGGTTGCGCTCGCTGCCCGGCACCACGTGCACCGGGACGTCCGGCAGGTAACGCAGCACGACGCCGCAGTCGTCGGTGGGAGTGAAGTCGGGGTCGGCCAGGGCGAGCTCATGCGCCCGCGCGATCACCGACAGCCGGAAGGCTTGCGGGGTCTGGCAGCGGAGCAGGCTGTCTCGCCGCGGTATCCGGGTCATCACCCCGTCGCTGACCACCACGATGGTGTCCGACGTCGGCACGGCCACGCCGACCGCGTCCGCCGAGCCGAGCGCCGCCACGCAGTCGGCGATGATCCGCTGGCCGACGAGCGGCCGGGCCGCGTCGTGCAGCAGCACGCCGCAGTCGCCGGGGCTCCTGGCGGCCGTGTGCGCGCTGACGGCGGCGATCGCCCGGCGGGTCGATCCCGGGCGGGTGGTCCCGCCCTCGATGATCCCGCTCAGCTTGCGGTAGCCGCCGCCGTCCAGCAGTTTCGCCGCCTCGTCGGTACGCCCCGGTGGCATCACGACCAGGACCTCGTCGATTCCCTCAGCCTGGTCGAAGGCGGCCACACAATGCTCGATCAGCGTCCTGCCGTCCAGCCTCATCAGCTGTTTTGGCACGTCAGAACCGAATCGCTGGCCGGATCCGCCCGCCAGCACGACCGCGACCATCCGCATGAGCCGGACTTTACTGGATGCCGGGCCCGGCCCGGACGGGTGCGCCAGGTTGCGCGCCCGTGATCGGGCCCGCGTGAAATGCCGGCGACAACGTGTGTCCGGCACGGATTCACCGGGTTAGCTCGGTAGTCTTCGGGGAACGCTGTGGGCTTGAGCAGCACCTTCCGCTGGTTCAGGGCTCAGGGCACACTGTGGGCGGCCGGTCGATAGGAGGATCGGGGCGACAGGTCGCTGAGAGGACAGCTAGATGACCGTTGCGCTGGTCCTCGCGGCCGAGCCGGCCGCCGGGCTTTGCGGCCAGCTGACGTCACTGGGCGTGCGGCGGGTCGACGCGACCGAGAACGCCGCTCCGGGGGGCGGCCTGCTGGCCATCGCGGCCGCGGCGCGCGCCACCGGCGAGCCGATGCTGATCTGCGCCGGAGACCTGGCCGTGCCCCGGCAGTCGCTGGCCCGGCTGCTGGATGCCGACGGGACCGCCGGGTACGCGGAGGCCCGCGACGACTGCCGGGCCATTCTTGTCGGCCCCTCGGATTTGCCGGCGCTGGCCGAGGCCGCGGAATACCTCGCGTCCCGGCCCGAGACACCGGACCAGGTGAGCGCGCTCATCGGTGAGCTGGCCCGCCGCGGCGTCGCCGTACAGTTCGTCGAGGCCAGGCCGGACGGGGACGCCGACCGGGACGAGGACGGCCTCGTCGCGGAGCTGTTTGCCGACCCGATCGCGCGGGACGTGGCGCGGTGGGCGGCCGAACGGGCGCTCGCGCCGGCCGCTCTCCTGGGCATCAGCCTTGGCCTCGGCCTCACCTCGGCCATCTGGTTCACCGAGCCGACCGTGACCGCGAAAGCGGTCGCCGCGGTCACCCTGCTGGCGGCCTTCGTGTCCAGCCGTGCGGGCCGGCTACTGGCGGCGGCGCCCGGGCCCGTGCTGGCCGCGATCGGGGGGCTCGGCGGTCCCGCGGGGCGCAGCGGCCGGGCGGGCGCCCGCAGCCGTGCCATCCAGCCCGCTGGCGACTGGCTGTCGGCCGCCGGGTGGGCGATCACCGAGTGCGCCGTTTACGCCGGCCTGGCCGCCAGCGCGGGCCTCACCGGGACGGGAGGGCACGGCTTCGGGATCGCCGCCATCGGCAACGGCCCGGGCGGGGTCTGGCATCTGGCCGTCACCGCCATGGTGGTGCTGGCTGTCCGCCGGATGGCCGGCCTGTGCTACGAACGCGCTACGGAGGGCACGGGCGGCCGGACCCGGCTCCCGCGCTCGGCCGGGCGGCGGCGGGTTGAACGGGCCTTCCTGCTGCCGGCCGGCGAACGGGTCCTGCTGCTCATCGTGGCCGGGGGGATCTGGGGCCCGCGGGTGGCCTTCCTGGCGCTGATCGGCTGGGGAGTGCTCGCCGCCGGCTACATGTTGACCGCGCGGCTCATCGGCCTGCGTGACGCCGCGGCGTACGGCCGCCGGCTGCCTGGTGCCCCCGTCCCGGCCGACGAGGGGGCGATCAGCCTGGACGCGGCAGCTGGCCCCTTCGGGGTGCTGAGCGCCCGGGCGGACGGCCCGCATCCGCCGGACGGCCCGGCCGCCGAGGACGGCCCGGGCTCTGCTGAGGGCGCGTACCCCGACGAGGGGATCGGGGAGAACGCGTTCTCGGCGGTCGGGTTGCGGGCCACCGGGACGGTCCGCGAGGCGTCCGCCGGGCGGGCGCCTCGATCCCACGCCGCGGCCTACCGGGCAGGCGCCGCCAGTTACCAGATCGCCGCCTATCGTGATGACGGTCCGATCTCGCTGTGGCTCGGCCGCCTGGTGGAGGGGCGCATACCGCCCCTGCCGCCCGTGCTGGTCGGGGTGTTCGTGACGGTGGCGCTGGCCCTGCTCGGCCTGGGCAACCTGTCCGGGGTGCTCGTGCTGACCCCGGTGGAGGCGATGCTGCTGGCCGGCCTCGGCTCGTGCCATCCGCACGACGGGCGCCTGGACTGGCTGGTGCCGCCGCTGCTGCAGGTGGGGGAATACCTGTTCCTGGCCGCGCTGGCGTTTAGCCGGGTGGTGCCGCCGCCGCTGGTTTTCGCGGTGATCGCCGCCGTGTTCCTGCGCCACCTGGATGTCGCCTACCGGGCCCGGCACCGGATCCGGTGGCCCGCGGCCAGGGCCGTGGACGGCCGCCCCCGCACGCCGGGCCGCGCGCCGGGCCGCCGTGAGCCGCCCGGCCGCCGTGAGCCGCCCGCTGCGGGGGACCGTACGCAGGCCGGTACCGAGCAGGGCCGTCGCAAGCAGGCCCGCCGCCCCACGCCGCCAGAGCGTCCCGCCGGGAGCCAGGGTGCCGCCGCGAGCCACGGCCTGACCTGGCCGCCCACGGCGGCGGACGGACGGCCCGCCGACGTCACCGGCCTGGGCTGGGAGGTACGCATGCTGGCGCTCGGCGTGGGGGCGGCGCTGGGCATCATGCCGTTCGCGTGTATCGCGCTGGGCGGGTACCTGTGGGCGCTGACGGTCCGCGACTTCCTCACCGGATGGCTCGGCGTGCGGAGCGAACGGGCCTGATCCGGGCGGCCCTCGCCGGTCACGCCCGCAACCACGTGACTAGAGTGAATTTACCGGTGTGAAAGTTCTCGCGCGGGAGGGCGGCACGAATGTGGTCCGCGCTCAGGCGGCGCGGCGGCGAGCCAGCAGACAGCCGGCCGCGGCCCAGCGAACGCCTCCGCATCCCGCAGCCGCTGATCAAGCGGCGCCTCCCGTCCGGTCGTGGCGCGACCGAGCAGCCGAACGTGACCAGCGACGGCGACACCGCACTGACTCCGGCCTTCTGGCTGGTCCTCGTGGCGGTGGGCGTGGCGGCGGGCCTGTTCGGCGCGGGCCTGATGTTCATCCTGTTCACCGTCGAGCACCTGGCGTTCGGCTACCACACCGGTGACCTCGAATCGGGTGCCCGGCACGCGTCGGACCTGCGCCGCCTTGTGTCCCTCCTGATCGCGGGCGTCGTCGGCGGAATCGGCTGGTACCTGCTGCGCCGCTACACGGCCGGGCAGAAGGCCGAGATCGACGACGCCATCTGGAACGGGGACGGCCGGCTGTCGTTCCCCCGCTCGCTGGGCACCTCGCTGCTGTCCGAGTTCGTCATCGGCATGGGGGCGTCCCTCGGCCGGGAGGCGGCCCCGAAACTGATGGGCGGCGTATCGGCCAGCTACCTGGCCGGCCGGGCCCAGCTGTCCACCGCCCAGCGACGGCTGCTGGTCGCGTGCGGAGGCGGGGCCGGCCTGGCCGCGGTGTACAACATCCCGCTGGCCGGTGCCCTGTTCACCGCGGAAGTAATGGTGGGCAGCCTCGCCCTCCCGGTCGTGCTGCCCGCCCTGGCCTGCTCGGGCATCGCCACCGCCGTCGCCTGGATCTACCTGCCGGAAGCCGCCACCTACCTGGATATCCCCGCCTACCGGTTCAGCGCCCCGCTGCTGGTCTGGGCGCTGCTGGCCGGGCCGGTGATCGGGGTGGTCGCGGCGGCCTACATCCGGCTCATCGGCTGGGTGTCGTATTACCGGATCACCGGGCGGCGCGCGCTGTTCGCCCCGGTCGTCGCGTTCGGGGTGCTCGGGCTGATCGGATTCGCTTACCCGCAGTTGTTCGGCAACGGCAAGGACATAGCGCACGACGCGTTCGTCGGTGCAGGTGGCTTCGGCCTGTTTTTCGCGCTGTTCCTGCTCAAGCCGCTGATGACGTCGCTCTGCCTGGGCAGCGGCGCCTCCGGCGGGCTGTTCACCCCCACCCTGAGCACCGGCGCGGCGTTCGGCGCGGCCTTCGGCATCGCGTGGAGCGTGCTCTGGCCCGGCTCACCCACGGGCGCGTACGCCATGGTCGGTGCGGCCGCCATGATGGGCGCGGCGATGCAGGCCCCGCTGGCCAGCCTGGCCCTCGCGCTCGAGCTCACGCACAGCGGTTTCCGGATCATGGTCCCGATGCTGGCGGCCACCGTCATCGCGACCGTTGTCGCCCGTTACATCGACGGGTATTCCATCTATTCCGCCCGGCTGCCTCCGCAGCGAGGCGGCCCGCCGCGGCGGCGGCCCGGTGTGGCCGGCCGTATCACCGCGGGCGCCGGCACCGACGGCCTGGACACCGCCTGATGGTCCAGGGCGCGCGGAATGCGGGGATCGCGACGCGGTCCCACGGACCGTGAGCAGGCCACGGCGGACGGCGATAACCGGGCAGAACGGCGTAAACCTGCGATAATACCCCGGCTCGGCGGCCGCGCCGGGGTAGGGTCGACAGGGGCAATGGATAGGATCGCGCGGGGAGGATCGCGGATGTCCTTGCTGACGCGTAATCCAGCACGCGGGGGCGGCCTGGCGTCCGGGCAGGCCCTGTCGTGGCAGTCGCTGAGTACCGTACGCCGGTCGTGGGTTGCTGCTGCGTTCGCGGCCTGCGCCATGTTCGGCGGCGGTGTATCTCTGGTGTCCACCGATTACCTGCACCGCATGTGGGGCATCATGGCGGCCTGCGGCTATGCGACCGCCGCCGTGTCCGTGATGGCCTGGCGGTCCCGGGGAACGGACGTGGCCCTCGCGGTGAGCCTGTGCGGTGCCCTGATCGTGCCGCTCGCCTGGATGGCATGGACCGGCCAGGGGCAGCCAGAGGTCAGCGTCATCGTGCGGTCGGCGCAGCTGCTGGTCCATCACGGCACGCCGTACCAGGCGCCCGACGTGCTCAGCCATACGCGCGACCCGAATGCCTACGATCCTTATCTGCCCGCCATGACCGCCTTCGGCCTGCTGTGGGCCGCGGCCGGGCACAGCCCGCTCGCGGATCCGCGGGTGTGGTTCGGCGTCGTGTTCGTGGCCGTGTTCGCGCTGGCCCTGCGGGTAGCGCAGGCGAAGGACGTGGCCCGCTGGACCGTCTTCGTCACGGCGACCCCGATCATCGCGTTCGAGCTCGCGGTCGGCGGGACGGACGTGCCGATCATCGCGCTGATCTGCCTCGGCTTCGCGCTCATGTGGCAGCATCCCCGGCCGGTGCTGGCCGGCCTGGCCTTCGGCGGAGCCGCCTCGATGAAGGCCACGGCGTGGCCCGCGATCGTCGTGGCGGTCAGCCTGGCGCTGGCCCGGGACGGGAAGCGCGCGGCGGCGGTGATGACCGCCGTCTCGCTCAGCGTCGTGGCGGTCCTGGCCGGCCCGTTCGCCGGTCTTCAGCCGGGATCGCTGGTGAAGAACACGATCCTGTTCCCGCTCGGGCTGGCCAGCGTGACGTCGCAGGCGGTCAGTCCCCTCCCCGGGCACCTGATCGCGCAGACGGGCCACGCCGGGCGATTGTCCGTCATCGCGCTGCTGGTCCTGTCGGGCATCGCCGTGCTGGCCTCGCTGGTGATCTGGCCGCCGCGGACGGTCCCGTCCGCCGCCGTCCGCCTGGTGATCGGGCTGATCCTCATGTTCACCCTGGCTCCGGCGACCCGCTTCGGTTACTTCATCTACCCCGGCGGCATCCTTGCGTGGCTGATTGTGTCCCTCGCCGGGCAACGTGCCCGCACCGCGGACGAGGAGGTCGTGCCGCCGCCCGGGCAGGCGGATGCGGCGGTTGCCCGCCGCTATACCTGAACCGTGGTCGCCGGCCTCGTCCGCGGGGGCCTGCCGGAGGCTGGCGAGCGGCCGATCGGTGGAGAGCCGGTCAGGGAGCGAAATCGGCGGGCACGTCCGGCCCGGTGAACGCGCCGGAGTCGGCACAGATGTTCGCGTTGCCGGTGATTCCGCCGTAGGTCTTGGTGACGTTGCCCACTCCGGGCGACGAACTCGCGCTGGAGGAGCCCGCGCTGGGCGTGGAACCTGGCGAGGCCGCCTTGATTCCGGTGAAGCCGGAGCCCAGGATCAGGTCGACCGTCCCGGTGCTGACCCCGGCGACCTGCTGGACCACGGCACCCGGCACGACCTGACCCAGGGCCGTGGCCGCCGCGGCGTCCGCCGCCGAGCTGTACTGGATGATCGTGGTCACCGAAGGCGCGACGGCGTTACCCGTGCCGAGAACGTCGTAATGGCCCTGGCTGAGGGCGGCCGCCGCCTGCGCCGCCAGGCCCGCCGTGGCCGTGGCGTTCAGCACCTTGATGCCGGTGGCCGCGGGACTGGCCGTCGTGGCCGCGGGCGTCGCGGTCTTCGGGGCAGACCCTGATGTCTTCGCGGGCTTCGCCACGGACTGATCGTGGGCGACGGCGCTGAACAGCTGGGTGCCCTGGGGCTGCTGCCACAGCACCCGGTTGGCGTCGTTCGGGTCCTGGATTACGGGGACCTGGGTGAACTGGACGCCCTTGCTGGTCAGTCCCTTCATGCTCTGCGCGAGGTTCAGCATCGTGCTCACCGACAGGCCGCTGTCCGTGGTCAGTGTCTTGGCTACGTCGCGGGCGATCGCGTAGAGCTGGGGGACGTCCGACATCGTCTTCTGCGTGTCGATCTGCTGTAGCAGGGCGGCCATGAAGAACTGCTGCCGCTGGATGCGCTGCAGGTCCGATCCCTCACCGATGTGCCGCTCACGGACGAACGCGAGCGCCTGCGCGCCGGTCACATGGTGGGGGCCCGCGGTCAGGTTGAGGCCGGACGCCGGATCTTTGATCGCCTCGGGCAGGCAGACGTTGACGCCGCCGAGGTCGTTCACCACCGACTGGAAGCCGCCGAAGTTGATCTCGAGGAAGTGGTTGATGAAGATCCCGGTGGTCGCCTCGAGCGTCTTCCACAGGCACGCCGCGCCGCCAGCGGAGAACGTCGCGTTGAGCATTTCGGTGCCGCCGGGCTGCGCCTTCTGGCCCGGGTCGCCGTGCCCGTCCGCGTCGCAGCCGACGACGGGTACCAGGGAATCACGGGGGAAGCTGATCACCACGGCGCCGTGGTGCTGAGGCAGGATGTGCAGCAGCATCATCGTGTCCGACCGTGCGCCGGCGATGGCCTGCGCGCTGCCAAACTGGCCGCTCGTCCCGGCCCGGCTATCCGACCCGATCACCAGGATGTTCATCGCCGCCGTGCTGTACTGGGGCGGCCGCTTGCCGAGCAGATGGGACACGTCGACCTGGCGGATGCCGTCGACGACGTTGCGGTACGCGACATAGGCGGCCAGCGAGGCGGCCACGAGGACCAGCGTGGTGACGATGGACGTCCAGCGCACGATCTTGCGCCGGCGTGACTTCCCCGGCTGCGGGTCATCGCCGGGACCGCCAGGCCCGCCCGGGCCCCGGCCGCCGGGGCCGGCTGGGCCGGGCCGCCTGCGCGGTGGCTTCCGCTTCGTGACCGGCGGCCGCGCGGCAGGCTGGCGGCCGGTGGGCGGGGGCCCGCCGGCCGGGCGGACGCTGACCCGGCTCAGGCCGCTGGCCGGGCGGTCGCTGCGGAACTGCGGACCGTACGCACCGCCGGGCCACGATGCGTCGCCAGGCCACGGCGCGCCGTACGGGCGTGGTTCGTCAGTGACGAGCTCGGCAAGACTGTGGTTGCGGTCCATTGCCTTCCTGGATTTCTTCCTGGACGTGGAGAGGCCTGATCGCCGTGCCCGGCCGCGATGGGGTGCCTGGCGCCCCAGGCCGGCGGTCCCCGGGAGGCGCCCGGCACCGGCCACGCGTCCGTTCTGTCTCCCGGCCAGCCGCGCTGCTGTCCCTTTTGTTTATCGCTTATCGAAACGAGATTGGCACAAATTGCGATCAAAGGTACTTACGAACCGATGTCGTCTATGGCGGATCCGGCCCTCGCCGGTGCGTGGGTCGCACGGTCTGCACGCCGGGGCGCGGGACGAATGGCGGTATCTGCCGCTGTTACTGACGAACATCCCTGGGGCGGTAGTTCCAGGCGTCGCGGGAGTTCCCGGACACGGCCGCCGACCGGCTGCGTGTTCCGGTCGGGCGCGCTCGGTGACCGTGCGTGGCGGACCATTTTGCCGGCCCTCTACAGTGGGTCCGTGCGCCGAGGACTTCGTGGATCGGGCAGGGGTGGTGAAGTGGCCAGCCGTGCCGACGCGGCCACCCCGGCCGGATCGGGCGAGGCTGCCGATCCGGCGCCGCCAGCCGACCAGGCCAGCGGCGCCGACGCCGGGGAGACCGCAGCCGCCGGACCCGATCTGCCAGGCGAGGCCGCCCCCGTGGACAGCGTCGCGGCGGAGGCTCTTCCGGACGGCGGTCAGCCAGCCGATAGCGGCGAGAGCGCTGAGTCCGGCCCGCAGGATGCCGGGACGGATTCGCCTTATGCCGAGCCGGGCCCGCGGGATGCCGGGACGGATTCGCCGGATGCGGAGGCGGGTCCCCGGGATGCCGAAGCGGGTCCGCGGGATGCCGGGCCGGATCGGCCAGATGCCGCGGCTGACGGCCCGGGCGACGTCCACGCGGCTGAGGCTGACGTCCACGCGCCTGAGGCTGAGGCCGGTGGCGCCGGCGAGGACGGCTGGTCTGGCGAGAGCGAGTGGTCCGGCGCGAGCGAGTGGGCCAGCCAGAGCGAGTGGGCCAGCCAGAGCGAGTGGCACGGCGCGAGCGAGTGGGCCAGCGAGAGCGACGGCCAACCAGCCGATGCCGGAACGGACGATGCCAGCGCGGATGAGGATGCCCACACGGACGTGGTCCGCTATCCGGCCGGTCCTTACGGCGCCGGGTCCGCGGGCGGCATAGACGGCACCGGCGAGCCCGGCGTCAACGGCGCGGCCGGGCGCAGCGCGCACAGTACGCCGGGCGGGACCCGGACCCAGCGTCCTGAGGGTGCGGTCGGCACCCTCAGCCCAGTGCGGCCACGCGTGCTGCGCGGGGCCGCAAGGCTCGGGCTGCGGCCCGCCACCCGCCGCGCCAGCTGGCAACGGGCCCCGGGCGTCCTGTTCGCCGCCGTGACCATACTGCCCTCCCTGCTCCTGATGGCGTGGCTGCTGCCCGGCCTGCCGCTGCTGCTGGCCGGGCGGTTCGCTGATATCCCCATGATCGTCATATCGGTCCCGCTGGCGATCGCGCTGATCGTCATGCTGTTCCGCGAGCTCCCGTCCGCCTGGCCGCACGGTATCCGTGATCTCTGGAGCGAGGGCCGGGCCGCCCCGTCTGAGGCTGCCCAGCCCGGAGCCGCGCAGCCGGCGGCCGCCGGGTCAGGAACGGAGCACGCGCTCTCCAGCCCCGGTGTGCAACACGGTAACGGTGCGGTCGGCCCGGACGCCCCGGGCGTGGACCCGGGTCAGCCGGGCGCGGATCCGGGTCAGCCGGGCGTGGATCCGGGTCAGGCGGGCGTGGATCCGGGTCAGCCGGGCGTGGACCCGGGTGAGCCGGAGCCCGGGATGGACCTCCGAACGGACCCGGTTGAGGACGCCCCGCGGGCCCCGGCCGGCCCGGGGCCGCAGCCGGCCGGTACCGCGGCGCCGTCCTCCCGGCGCCGCCTGCGGCCCGGCCGCCGGCGACGGGGCCGCCAGAACACGGATGTGCCCTGGTGGGCACTGGCCGGGACGATCGCGGTGGCGCTGGGGTTCGCCGTGTGGCAGTTCGCCGAGAATTCACAGCAGATCATCGTGCTCCGTGATCCCGGCACGTACCTGCAGTTCGCCTACTGGATCGCCGGGCACGGCTCGACCCGCATCCCGCAGTCGCTGCAGGCCTTCGGCGGCGCGCATCAGGGGCTCATGTTCAGCAGCCTCGGCTTCTACTCGTCCGGGACCTCGGTGGTGCCTCAGTTCATGGCGGGACTGCCGATGACGCTGGCCATCGGCGTGTGGGCCGGCGGCCAGGTCGGCGCCGTGGCCATGGCGCCGATCATCGGGGCGTGCGCGGTCCTCGCCTTCGCCGGCCTGGCCGGCCGCCTGGTGGGGGCCCGCTGGGCGCCGGCGGCGGCCCTGGTCCTCGCGGTTAGCCTCCCCGAGCAGTACACCGGCCGGACCACGTTCAGCGAGACGCTGGCCCAGGTCATGCTGTACGGCGGGCTCTGCATGCTGGCCGATTCCTTCGTGCTGACCGGCGCCCGTCACGTAGTGACCCTTCCCCGGCCGTCCTCGTGGCGGGACGGCCCCGCGCCGAACATCACGCTGGCCTTCTTCGGTGGCCTCAGCATCGGCCTCACTCTGCTGATCAGGATCGACGGGCTCAGCGATCTGCTGCCGGCCATCCCGTTCCTCGGGATCCTGCTGATTACGAAGAGACCCCAGGCGATCCCGTTCGGCATCGGGCTTTTCATTGGCGCGGCGTACGGCTTCGCGGACGGGTACCTGCTTTCCCGGCCCTATCTGAACTCCATCGCCGCCTCGCTGCGGCCGCTGGCCATGATCGCGCTGGGCGCGGTCGCTCTCACCGGCGTCGGCATGGGCCTGCTGAGCGCCCGGCGGACCCGTTCCTGGCTGCGGGTCCTGTTCCGGTCCCGGCCGTTGCGCTGGCTGCCGGAAGCGGTGGCCGCACTGACGGTCCTCGCGGTCGCCGGCTTCGCCGCGCGCCCCTACTTCCAGACCGTTCGTGGTGAGACCAACCCGGCGACCATCAGCTATGTCGCCGAACTTCAGAAGCTCGCCCACCTGGCGATCGACCCCCGCCGCCAGTACTCGGAAGACAGCCTGTACTGGGTGATCTGGTACATCGGCGTCCCGGCGGTGATCCTGGGCACGATCGGGATCGCGCTGCTCGCCCGGCGGTGCCTGCGTGCCCTGCTGACCTGGCGGGACAGTGGGTACGCCCGGATCTGGGCGCTGCCGCTGATGATCATCGGCTGGGTGACGGTGACCGTCTTGTGGCGTCCGGGCATCATCCCCGATCAGCCCTGGGCTAGCCGCCGGCTGGTCCCGGTCGTCCTGCCCGGGCTGATCCTCACCGCGGTCTGGGCGTCGGCGTGGATCAAGGAACGCGGCCGGCAGCTCGGGGCGAGCCGCCTGGCTGCGTGCGTCGTCGCGGTGTGCTGCGTCATCGCCCTGCTGGTGCCGGCCGCCGCTACCACCTTCGGCGTCGGCACCACGAAGAGCGGGTCGGGCCCGGCCCGGCTGACCGCGAACGGCCTCGCGTTCCAGCGCACCGGGGCCGGCGAGGACCAGGCCGTCCGGCGACTGTGCGCCAGTATCGGGCCGAACGCGTCGGTGGTCATCGTCGACTCGCTCACCGCCGACCGGTTCAGCCAGGTCATCAGGGGGATGTGCGCGACCCCGACGGCCCGCATGGACAACCCGGAGCCGGCTTCGGTGGCCGCGGTCGTGGCGGGCATCGAGCGGGCCTGCCGGCGCCCGATTTTGCTGGCCGAGCAGCAATCCCAGCTCACGCCGTACGGCGGCGGCACGCAGCAGGTGCTCAACCTGCTGACCACCCAGGACGCCCACCAGCTGACCCAGCCACCGGTCCGGACATGGCTGATTCACTTCGTCGTCTGGATGTCCCAGCCGGGCAGCGTGGCCGGAGGGGCCGTGGCAGGCCAGGCAGCGGAGTATTCTCGCCGGGCGTGAGCACTCCACAGGAACCAGGGCCGTTCGGATGGCCCGAACACGAGCGCCCCGACGCGGAGCCGCCCGCAAACGGGCGGCATGCGCCGTCCGGCGGGACGGTGCCGCTGGAGTCGCTGTTCCCCCCGGGGAGACGTCGTCCGGCGAAGCGCCGTACCCGGGAGAGCAGTCATATCCAGAACCGCCGTACCCCGGGCACGGGTCTTACCGGGGCGAGCAGGCCTACCGGGGGGACGGGTCGTACCCAGGCGAGGAATCGTACCCGGGTGAGCAGGCCTACCGGTCGCCCGGTGAGCAGGCGTACCCGGCTCCGGGCGACCAGGCCTACCCGGCTCCGCCGGGTGAGCAGGCGTATCCGGCAGGCCGCGGTGAGCAGGCGTATCCGGCAGGCCAGAGCGAGCAGGCGTATCCGGCGGGGCCGTCGTACGGCTACCGGCAGGCGCCGCGCGAGCCCGCGTCGCCATACGACACGCCGCCCGTGTACAGCGCTCCGCCCGTGTATGACCCTCCCTCGTACGACGCCACGTCGGCGTACGGCGCCCCGTCCTCGTACGAAACCCGGCCGGCGTACGACGCGCCTCCCGGCCCGGGACCGTTCGGGGCCGAGCCGTCGTACCCGTCCTCGTCCTCGTTCGGCACCGCACCGCCGCCCCAGCCAGAACCGCCCGTCCAGGTGGAGCCGCAGTACCGCGGGACCCCGCCGGATGGCCGTGAGCCGCACGTGTCCATCGTGCTGCCGTGCTTCAACGAGCAGGACCATGTCCTGCGCGAAGTGGAGCGGATCAGCCAGGCCATGGACGCCAGCGGGCTGCCGTACGAGCTGATCGCGGTGGACGACGCGTCGACCGACGCCACGCTGGAACGGCTGCGGGCCGCCGAGCCGAACCTGCCCCGGATGCGCGTCGTGCACTTCCCGCGCAACGGCGGCGCGGGGACGGTCCGCCGGATCGGCACGCAGCAGGCCAAGGGCGAGATCGTCGTCTGGACCGACGCCGACATGACCTATCCCAACGAGCGGATCCCCGAGTTCGTCGCCATGCTCGACGCCGACCCGGCGGTGGACCAGGTGGTCGGCGCGCGTACCAGCGAAGAGGGCACCCACAAGGCCGCCCGGGTCCCCGCCAAGTGGTTCATACGTAAGCTGGCCGAGAAACTCACGAACTCGCAGATCCCGGACCTGAACTCCGGGCTGCGCGCGTTCCGCCGCGACGTCGCCGAGCCCTACCTGCGGCTCCTGCCGCCCGGGTTCTCCTGCGTCACCACGATCACGCTGGCGTTCCTGTCCAACCAGCACGCGGTCACGTACGTGCCGATCGACTACGCCAAGCGGGCCGGCGTCTCGAAGTTCCGCTTCGTCTCCGACGCCTACCGGTACATCCTGCAGGTCCTGCGCATGGTGATGTACTTCAACCCGCTCAAGGTGCTGATGCCGGTAGCGCTGTTCCTGCTTGGCCTCGGCATCCTCAAGGGCATCTACGACATGGTGGTGCACCCGCTCTATTTCGCCATCAACACCGTCCTGATCTTCGTGACCGGGCTGATCATCGCGTCGATGGCTCTGCTCGCCGACCTGATCGTGAGATCCCGCGGCGACACATGACCCCCGCTATCCTCATTTCGTGATCAAATGCCGGAGCCTGCTGACGGCCAGGATTCGGGCCCACGGCCGTGAACCTGGATTGCCCGACGGGCGGGAACCGTGCGGATCGCGCTGATCGGCCCCGCGCACCCTTACAAGGGGGGTGGGGCTCAGCACACCACCGAACTGGCCCGCCACCTCGCCGGCGCCGGGCACGAGGTGGTCATCGAGTCGTGGAGCAGGCAGTACCCGGCCGGGCTCTACCCCGGAGGCCGGCAGACGGTTGACGTGCCCGACGGTGCGCCGTTCCCGGGCACGCGGCGTGATCTGTCCTGGCGCCATCCGGCCGGCTGGGTGGCCGCGGGCCGGCGGCTCCGCGACCGGGATCTCGTGGTGTTCGCCCTGCTCATTCCGCCGCAGGCCATCCCCTACCTGGCCATCCTCGCGGGCCTGCGTGGGCTTCGCGCAGGCCGCCGTCCCGGCCCGCGGGCCGTGGTGATCTGCCACAACGTGCTGCCGCACGAGAGCAGGCCGGCCGACAAGCAGCTGACCAGGCTGCTACTGCGCCGCGCCGGCGCCGCGCTGACCCACTCGGCTGAGGAAGCCGCCCGGGCGCGCGCCCTCGCGCCGGGCGCGCTGATCAGCACGGCACGGATGCCGCCGCACCTGCCCGCTGCGGCGCCCCCCGCTGAACTGAACGGGCATGCGGGCGCCGCATCGATGCCGGGACGGGCTCTGGTGCCGGACTCCACCCCCTGCCGGCTGCTCTTCTTTGGGATCGTCCGGCCCTACAAGGGGCTTGACGTGCTGCTTCGGGCCATGGCCAGGGCGCCGCGGAGCGTGGTGCTGACCGTTGCCGGGGAGTTCTGGGGCAAAGCGGAAGACGAGACCAGGGCGCTGATCCGCCAGCTCGGGCTGGACGGCCGGGTCACCCTGCGTCCCGGCTACGTGCCCGCGGACCAGATTCCGGGCCTGTTCGCGCGGACCGACGTGCTCGTGCTGCCCTACCGTTCCGCGACCTCGTCGCAGAACGCCTGGCTCGCGTTCGAGCACGGCGTCCCGGTCGTCGCGACGCGCGCGGGCACCCTGGCAGAGCCGGTACGGGACGGCGTCGACGGGATCGTGTGCGAGCCGGAGGACGAGGACGACCTGCTCCGCGCCCTGGTCCGGATCAGCGGGCCGGGGGAGGTGGACCGGCTGCGTTCGGCGGTCCAGGCAGCTGACCCGCGCGGCTATTGGGACGCCTACTTGGAGGCCCTGCTGAACCTCGCCGCCCAGCCGGAGCGGGAACCCCCCGGGCAGAAGCAGATGGCGCAGTAGGGACCCCCTCCACGCCCGGTATCCCTTCCCCGGGCGCGGCATCTTCCTTAGCTGGCATGGTCCCGGCGGCCGCTTGGCCCTCCGGCGCCGTCACGGTCCCGGAGGCTGTGGCGTCCTGGACGGCCCGGTCGCGGCGGCCGATCACGGCGGCCAGCCCGGCCCAGACCAGATCGCCCGCGGTCATGACGACGCGGGAAGCCAGCGCGATCACCAGCGCCGGGCCCCGCGGCATGACGGGCGAGAGCACGGCGATGAGCGCGACCTCCCGGGGACCGATCCCCCCGGGGAACGGGATGAGCAGGAATCCCACCGCCCAGGCGAGCGCGTAGCCGCCCGCCGACAGCAGCAGGACGTGCAGACTCTTCCCGGCGATGGCGCCCACCAGCAGCCAGGCGTGCACCCCGTAGAAAATCCACCCCAGCGTGGTCCACCCGACCGCGCGCGCCATACCGCCCAGGCTGAGCGGCCTGTCCAGCCCGGGCCGCCGGAGGATCCTCAGCACGAGGTCCAGGCCGAACTTCGTGACCGGAGGGTACAGCCCGATAAGGATCACCGGTATGCACGCCAGCACCCACCAGTAATGCCGGGCCGCGTCCGCAGACGCCAGCGGTAGCGTGACCCCGGCCATGATGAGCCCCACCACCAGGGTGATCGCCATGCTGACCAGGGTGGCTGTCCCGCTGCGTCGCTTCGGCACGCGGTAGTCCTGGGCCAGGCTGACCTGCGCCGCGACGGCCCACACCGCCCCGGGGACGTACTTGCCCAATTGTCCGAGGAACATCACCCGGGTCGCCGTGGGCACCGGGAGCGGCGAGCCGAGGTCCGCGAGCAGCGCACGCCAGGCCAGCATCATGCACCCCAGGGCCGCGATGACCGCGAACGTCGCGCCGATCACGTCGGAGACGGCCAGCTGCCCCAGCGCGGCTCGCACCTGCGGCCATTGCGATATCAGCCCGTAGCAGGCGAAGCCGAGCGCGATGGCGAGAAGCCCGGCCCTGATCCAGGGGCTCGCGCTGAGTCGGCGCAGCACGCGGCCAGCGTACCCACCGGACCGGATATCCGCGCGGCAGGTCTTCAGATAGCGCGGCGGCCAGGTCGGCCAGGTCGGCTAGGTCGTCAGGTCGTCAGGTCGTCAGGTCGTCAGGTCGTCAGGTCGTCAGGTCGGCTGAGTCGGCCGAGTCGTCAGGTCGGCCAGGCTCGCCGGGTGCCGTCGCTGCCCGTATCCGCTGGGCGGTGGCAGGAATTGTGTTTCCCATGGCATTAAAGTCACTCGCCATGCCGGAGGTCAGCGGGCAAGCTGGACCCAATGAGGGACCTGTCCGCCCCACCCGCTCCAGCCAGCGAGGCTCCCGCGCCCGGAATCACGGCGCGGTCGCCGGCTTTCGGCGGGTGGGCGGCACTCCTCGTCGTCTACGTGGTGTGGGGCAGCACCTACCTGGCCATTCGGGTCGGCGTCGAGACGATTCCGCCGCTGCTGCTGGCGGGAATCCGGTACCTGATCGCCGGCCTGATCCTGTTCCCGTTCGCGATCCGCGGCGGCTCGCCAGAGACCCGGACGGCGGACCGCCCGCGCAAGGCGAACTGGCTGGCCTGCGCCGTCGTCGGCATCCTGCTGCTGCTCGGCGGCAACGGCCTGGTGTCCGTCGGCGAGCGCACCGTGCCGTCCGGGTTCGCGTCACTGCTGGTGGCGACCGTGCCGCTGTGGCTGCTCGTCCTCGACGCGGTGCTGACACGCCGCTGGATCGGCTGGCTGCCGTGCGCCGGCCTGATCGTCGGCCTGGGCGGGGTCGCCCTGCTCGCCGGCCTGGGGGACGGCACGTCGGCGAGCGGGGCATCCGCGTCCGGGGTGGCCATCATCCTGGTCGCGAGCGTGTGCTGGGCCCTGGGCACGATCCTGTCCACCCGGCTGGCGCTGCCCCGGCGGGCCCTGCTGTCCACGGCCATGCAGATGCTCACCGGCGGCATGACGATCACCGTGCTGGCCGCGGTGACGGGGGAGTTCGGCTCTTTCCACCTGGGTCACGTCTCGCTGGGTTCCTGGCTGGCGCTGGCCTACCTCATCGGGCCCGGCTCGATCCTGGCGCTGTCCGCCTACAGCGTCGCGGTCCGCAGCCTCCCGACCTCGACGGTCGCCACCTACCCCTACGTGAACCCGGTGGTCGCCGTCATCCTGGGCGCCACGCTGCTGAATGAGAAGCTCACGCCCACCATGCTGATCGGCGGCGGCCTCATCGTCGTGGCCGTCGCACTCGTCGTCTGGCGCCGGGGCAGCCCCCGCCACTGACCTGCGTTTCCCCATTCCGTCGTGCCTTCGGCCCGGCCCTCACACGCCGGGACCGGGCCGCCGATTTGCTTAGGACACCGGAAGTTCATAAACTATGACCACGCGACGCGGGGTGGAGCAGTTCGGTAGCTCGCTGGGCTCATAACCCAGAGGTCGCAGGTTCAAATCCTGCCCCCGCTACCAGGTCAGGGGCCCCTTCCGATCATGGAAGGGGCCTTTTGCATGTCATTTGTGAACGGGCCGCTGTTCACGCCGCTTCTCCGCCGCCCTCGCCTGATGCCTTGCCGCCCATCCGCCGCGAGATCTCGAAGGACGCGAGCGCCCCACCGATGATCAGCTCGGCGAGCGTGTTGGCGACCTGGCGGTCGGCTTCCAGGTCGGTCTGGACGTACTGCTTCATGGTGAAGGCGACGTCGGCGTGCCCGATGCGCTTGCTCAGGGCCTTCCAGTCGATCTTCGCGTTCCAACCGGTAGAGAGCAATGTTCCAACCCTGCGAATAGGCCAGCTCGATGAACGGACGGTTGGGGCATCTGCCCCTCGTCGCTGCGCTTTTCGGTTGTACCTGCTGCATCATCCGGGTATCCGCTGCAACCGAACTGGCTGCATCATTGTCCGGCTTGATGCAAGCGGACGATGACATCCCAGGTCACGCAGTGTGCATGCTCTCCGATGGCTCTGAGGTTGCCCAGGGCGGCACGCTGCTCCGCAGGCAGCCGCCGTTCACGCGAACCGCCGAATGATGCGGCGGATGCAACTCCGCTCATTTGGCCCGCGGTGGCGTAGCTGTGACGGACGTCGTGCAGGTCGATCTCGGGGAGCCCGGCCGCCGCGGACAGTTTCTTGAAGCGGCGGGTGATGGTATCCGGGTGTGGGGGAGTGCCGTTCTCCCAGCAGAACAGCAGCCCGTGATCCTGGTAGTCCGGGCCGAGGTCTCGCCGCTCCTGTACGTGCCGAGAACCTCGTCCATGTCATGCGACCAGGCGATATTCGTTGATCATGCCGCCGACACGGGTCAGCCTTCGTAGGCGGTACTGGTCGAGATCAACCGGTTCGGGTAGCGGTTTCAGCGGTGCAGCTGCATCCAGAGAGCGGTGTGGCCGGTGCTGATTGTGGTGGATCTCGTACTTGCGCAGGATCCGCCGGAGATGGCCTTGATTCCAGATCAGGGTGCGGTCCAGGAGTTCGCGCCGGCATCCCCCAATCCAGCGTTCGGCTATGGCGTTCATCCGGGGTGTCCGGACGTTGCAGAGCACGGTCCGGATCCCGGCATCGGCGAGGATCGCGTCGAACGCGGCTGTGTAGTTGGAACCGCGGTCGCGGATGATGAACTTGACCTGATGCGCCTGCTCGCCCAGGTCCATGATCAGGTTGCGGGCCTGCTGCGTGGTCCAGTCCCCGGTTGGATGCAGCGTGACGCCGAGGATGCGGATGCACCTCGTTGCATGCTCTATCACGGCCAGGACATAGGCCTGCGTACCGTCGAGCAGGTCGGCTGTGAAGAAGTCGCACGCCAGGATCGCCTCGGCCTGGGAGCGCAGGAACTGCGACCAGGTAGGCCCGGATCGGCGCGGCGCAGGGTCGATCCCGGCATTCTTCAGGATCTCCCACGCCGTCGACGCCGCTATCTTCACTCCCAGGCCGGCCAGCTCACCGTGGATCCGGCGGTATCCCCAGCCGTTCTCGCGGGCCAGCCGCAGGACCAGTACCTTGGTGTTCCTGCGGGTGGCTGGCCTGCCGGTCCTGCCGCGCATAGACCTGGCGGCCCAGCGGCGGCGGACGATATCGCGATGCCAGCGCAGGATCGTGTCCGGGGTGACCAGCAACCGCAGCCCCTGGCGCCGCGCTTTCGGTATCACGACGAGCAAGGTCGCGAGCAATGCCCGGTCTGCCCAGTCTAGGTCCGGGTGACGCGGCTGCCGCCGTTGCAGGACGGCGAGCTGGTGGCGCAGGATCAAGATCTCTGCGGCCCGCCATGTCTCCTCACGCCGAGACAGCCGCAGCCATGAGGCCATCCGCGTGAACAGCAGGAAGACGAATCGCAGGCACATGACCGGTGATCATCACGGCCGGACGGCTAGGAGAGCAACTCTGCTGGTCAGAGCCGCGGACGAGATTCTCGGCACGCACAGGTCCTGGTCAACTGCGCGTTCAGCTTCTGCTGGGACGCCTGGTTCGCCCATCCGGTGCCCTCACCCGCCACGCCGCCGGCTCCAGGCGCTGCCGGCGGAGAGAGGGGGGCCCGGGGTCGCCGGGCCGTCCCAGCCGCGGTGCTGGCCCCGGGCAATCCGGGCCGTGCGCGCCTGGCTGGCTCCGTGGATCACGCTGCGGCGCTGGTGGGCAGCATGGTCGAACGCGCCCCCGGCCCGCCAGTTGCAAGCGCTGATGACATCCCTCGAGGCAGGCTGCGGCCTGCCCCTCTACATCCCGAGTTAACAACCACCGCTAGGATCGACAGCCCGGCTGCCGCACGAAGAGGGAGCCGAGGAGGGGCGCGAACGCGAGCAGCTTACTCGCCGGGAAGAAAAGCAGCCCGCCGACCGCGGCCACTCCCAGCCCGGTCAGCACGCCGTCTTGTAGCCGAACCGCCTGTTGATGAAGGACGCGGGGATCGCGAGCGTGAAGTACGCGCCGTAGTACGCGGTCTGGAGCAGTGCCGACCGCGCGTTCGAGACGACGAAGATGTGCCTGAACACCCCGACCATCACGTCGGTGAGGTTGGCGGCCGATCCCCACACGGCGAAGCGGCGAGCAGAATGAACGGGACCGTGAGGCCTCGACAGACAAACCTGGCCTTGTCCTGTGGACGCTCGTCCTGCGGTTGCGTCTGCGCCACGGTCTCTCCCATCCGGGACCTCCCCTCCAGGCTCACCGGGTCGGCAACCGTGGCCCGGGTTGATGCGCCAGGCGCCGCCGCGCCGGACCTACTTCTCGTCGAACAGGCGCAGGTCTGAGGGCTCGCGCAGCAGATCCTCGAGGATGATGTTTCCCTCGGTGTTGTAGGGCTGGCGCATGTGCTCGTCCCAGGCCGCGCGAGAGCGGAACATCTCGAGCGTCACCCAGGTATCCGGGTCGTCCTGAGGCTGCACGAGGTGCATGAAGATGCACCCCGGCTCGGTGAGGGTCTTCCGACGCATCGACTGCAGCTGCGCCTCGGCTTCCTCGAGCCGGTCCAGTCGAGGCTTGATCGTGACTACGAGGAAGAGAGGGTGGTCCTGATTGCTCATGGCCCCTTCTTATCACCCGGGTCCACCGCGCTGAATCTCGTTGCCGGACGGTGCGGAGCGACACTATGATGCGCGAGCGTGGCCCCGCCCGGGCTCGTCCCGTGCGGCGGCACGCGGGAGTCCGGCGATCTCGTCAAGTGAGGTGAAGGGATGTTCGTTGTCGTTGGAGAGGCGCTCGTAGATCTGGTCGGGCAGCGCGGCGATCGGACATTTACCGCACATCCGGGTGGCAGCCCGGCAAACGTCGCGCTTGGTCTGGCGCGGCTGGACGTCGCCGTGACGCTCAAGACGCGTCTGGGGCGGGATGCCTTCGGAGAGATGATCTTGGCGCGCCTTGAAGCCAGCGGCGTCCGGGTCGACGGAGGCGCTGATGAGGACGCGAAGACCAGCCTGGCGATCGCGGCCCTCGCCGCGGGCATCGCGTCCTACGACTTCCGGATCGACTGGGATGTGGGGGAGCTGGCGCCCCTCCCGGTTGAGACACGCTGTCTGCACACCGGTTCGTTGGCGACGGTCCTCCCGCCCGGCAAGGCGAACGTCGTCGACCTTGTGGAGCGGGAGCACAAGCGGGGTCGGGTGACCGTCTCATACGACCCCAACATCCGGCCCGAGCTGCTCGGCGACGCGGTGCGGGTCCGACCGGACATCGAGCGTCTCGTCGCACTGTCCGATGTCGTCAAGGCCAGCGACGACGACGTTCGCTGGCTCTACCCCGACCGGCGCGACGAGGACGTCGCGCAGAGCTGGCTCGCCTCGGGGCCCGCTCTGGTCGTCGTGACCCGCGGTGGCTCAGGCCTCTACGCCGTCTCGGCGGGCCTGGAGCTGCGCCGAGGCGCGGTGCCGATCGATCTCGTGGACACGGTCGGCGCGGGTGACTCCTTCACCGCCGGTCTGCTCGACGGGCTGCACCGTGCCAACCTGGTCGGCGGCGCGCGCCGCGAGGCGCTGGCGGCGATCGACGAGGCGACGCTCGGCAGCGTCGTCGATGCAGCGGCTCTGATAGCTGCGATCACATGCTCCCGGCCGGGTGCCGACCCGCCGACTCGAGCCGAAGTCGACGCAGCTCTCGCAGCCGGGCCACGTGCCTGAGATGCGAGGCGGACGGTTCTCGCACATAGCGCGCGAGGAATTCGTCGCAAGCTTCGATGCCGTAGTTGATCGCGAGGTTCCAGCGCATGTGTCCCAGATCCACTGAGCGCGTACCGATGGAGGCCTGTGTCCAGTCGATCACCCCGCTCAGGCGACCGCGCAACCCGCGCCGGCTCATGCTCGCTCTCCGAAGAACGCGCGCCCAGCAAGCGTCGATGACCGCTGCTCCTCCACGAGAGCGGCCGCGCCGGCCGTCGACATCGGCGCTGTCGCAAAGGAACGAACCCGAGCACGTCGCGGGCGCTGGGCGGCGCTCCGGCCCAGATGCGCGGATTCGTTCCAACCCGAGAGCACGACCGGCCTACGCGGGGACTTCTGCTCGGACCCGGAGCGGCACAGCCGACGCCTCACCCGCTGGCAGGCTCGGCGCGACCCCCACCGCCGACACTGACCAAGGTCACAGTCCCCAGCTCAGAGGAGGGTTCCGGGCTACACGGCCCGTTTCTGCCGTATTCCGGCCGCACCTCTACCGGGTCCTGGACCGCGCCAGGCGGGGCCGCACGGCCTGAAGACCGGGCCCTCCAGCGCCAGGCCCAGCGCGGCGTCACTGAGGCGCCCTGCGGACTCCCCGGGCCACCGGAACACCGGAACACCGGAGGAGGGTCTGTACTACCACTTTTCAGGCCGGATCCGGCTGGTGTCCTCAATGCTCGCCGGATACGTAGCTACGCCTTAGCGGTGGCTCGAACTGTTCGACCTAACTGCCATCCCGGACACTTCGCTCCTGGTGAGAGGTTCCTTACCTCAGGTGCATCCGAACGCTGGATGGCGTTATCCCCGCGGGCCCGCGGCTCGCTGTCGCCACTGAGTGTTCCAGTAGCGGCCCGCTTCCTACGTCACTGCCGCCACGCTCGTGCTGGCGGATTACCGCGCTCCGTATCGGGGGCGCTCGGCCCCCGGTCACGCGTGGTGGGGGTTGTTCGATCTGGCGGTGAGCCTGTTCTCCGGTGCGCCGGCCAATCCGCCGTCTGACGACTTCATCATGCGCAACGCGATGGACTCCCAGGAGGTCGCGGTGGGCTGGTGGCCCCGGGGGGACCCGAAGTACGGCAAGGCGGCCTTCTACGCCTATCCGGCGCCTGACGGGTTCGGCCGCGCTGGGCTCGCGCCGGCCACCGCGCACTGGAAGGAGGGTCTGGGCGAGTACATGCCCGACCGGTACGATTTGTCGTGTGAGTTCTGATCCACATCGGTTCGCGCTGGAGTTCGCCCGCTCGGCGTTCCAGCATGCCTGCACGGTGTGCGGATGGGATCCGGCGCTGCCCGCGAGCGCCGGTGGAACACCGCCGCCCGTCAGATGAGACTCGCGGAGCGCGTCGAAGTCGGACAGGGCGGTGGTATGGAGTCCAGCCCGGTGCCACCAGACGGCGGGCGCACCTTCGAAGGCGTCGCCGGCGCCGGGATCCACTCAAGGGGCGATCCGTGAGCACAGCAGCCGAGAGTTCCGCCGCCGAGCACCCCGCGCAGAGCCGGCCCCTGATCGGCAAGCGCATGGTGGTGCTGTTCATCGCCCTCGCCTGCTGCTTCACCGCCTGGGGCGTCGCGGCGGACATGACCACGCCGATGGTAGCTGGATTCAAGCGCATCTTCCAGATGAGCACGTTCGAAGCCTCGCTCGTACAGCTCGCGTATTTCGGCGCCTACTTCCTGCTCGCGCTGCCGGCGGCGTTCATCAACCAGCGCTTCGGTTATAAGGCGGGCATTCTCACCGGGCTTCTGCTCGCGGCACTCGGGGCGTTCTTCTTCTACCCGGCGAGCAAGATCATGGCCTATGGGGCGTTCCTCGCCGCCTTGTTCACGCTGGCGGCAGGCTGCTCGCTGCTGGAAACGTCGGCCAACCCGTTCGTTATGTCGCTCGGCCCGCAAGCCACGGCGACGCGTCGGCTGAACCTCGCCCAGGCGTTCAATCCGGTAGGCACGAACATCGGCGTGCTGCTGGCCGCGACGCTGATCCTGCCCCACCTCGCCAACCCGGTCGACGTCTCGTCGCTGAGCCCGGCCCAGCTGCGCACGATCCGGGCGGGTGAGCTCGGGGCAGTGATGGGGCCCTATCTGGGCCTCGCCCTGGTCCTGCTCGCGATCGCGATCGCCATCGCAGTCAAGAAGGTGCCGCCGATCGTCGAGGAGTTCCCCGACGCCGTCGGCCCATACCCGGGGGGCACAAGAGGCCTATTCCGTGTCCTCTGGCGGAACAGGCGCTACCGCTTCGGCGTTATCGCCCAATTCGCGAACGTGGGGGCCCAGGTGTGCACCTGGACCTACCTGATCCTGTACGTGGGTCAGGCCCTGGGCGGGAGCCTCCAGAAGGGCGCAATCTACCTGCAGGTCAGCCTGCTGGTCTTCCTCGGGTCGCGGTTCCTGATGACCTGGGTCATCGGTCGCATCCGCGCCGCCAAGGTGATGGCGGTGCTCGCCTTCCTCGCCGTGCTGTTGTGCGCGTTCGCGATGTTGAGTCCGAATCTGGCCGGGGTGATCGCGCTCGTTGCGGTGTCCTTCTGCCTGTCCCTGATGTTCCCGACGATTTACGGCATCGCTCTGGAGGGGCTCGGACCGGCGACGAAGTTCGGGGCTGCCGGCCTCGTAATGGCGATCGTGGGCGGCGCGATCATGCCATTGCTGCAGGGCAAGATCGTGGACGCGACGAGCCCGGCGATCTCGTTCGTCGTTCCTGCGGCCTGCTTCGCGGTGGTGGGACTGTATGCGCTGTACGACCTGGGGGCGCGTCCGAGCATGATCGCGGGCGCGGCGGCCCGCGACGGCGGCCCGGCGCTGCCCGCGCCGGCCACAGGAGAGGCCGGGGGAGTCCCGTGATCGGCCGCCTCGCGGCCGTCGCCGTCTTGGCCCTCGCGCTGACGCTCAGCGCGTGCGGCGGCAACCAGCCCACCAGCGCCACGATTAGCACCAGCCGGCTCGAGGTCGTGTCCTGGTGGACCTCCAGTTCCGAGGCGAAGGCGCTCGGCGTCCTGTTCGCCGCCTTCCGTGACTCGAATCCTGGCGTGCACGCGATCAACGGCGCTATCAGTGGCGGCGCCGGCTCCAACGCGATCGTCGCGCTGGCAAAGCGGTTGCAGAGGAACGACCCGCCCGACGTCTGGCAGACGTTCGCGGGCAAATCGCTCCAGGCCTACGCGAGCAACGGCGTGGTCCGCAGCGTCGCCTCGATCTTCGCGCGTGAGCACCTGCGAACGGAGATGAACGCCACCATCTTTCAGTCGCTGATGTACGACGGACAGCCCTACGGGGTGCCGACGGGAGCGCATCGCAGCAACGTCCTGTTCTTCAATCTGAAGCTGCTGGCCAAGGCCGGCGTCGCCCCTCCCTCGAACCACACCACGCTGGGCGAGTTCCTGACCGACCTAAAGAAGGTCAGGGCTTCCGGAGCCGTGCCGCTCTGCCTCGGGGCCAGAGACCCGTTCACCACGGTCGAGCTGTTCGAGAACATGCTGCTCAGCTCGATCGGGCCGGGCGGGTGGAGGGACGTCGTCGGCGACCATTTCGACTGGCGCGGCAACCAAGCCCGGACTGCGCTCAGCCGCTTCGGCGACGTGCTCGACTACGCGGACCCGGAGGGAGGGGGGCTCACCTGGGATCAAGCCACCAGGAAGCTCGCGGCCGGCGGCTGCGCGTTCGAATCGATGAACGACTCTGCCATCGGCGAGCTCACCGCCGACGGCGCCAAGGACGGCAGGGACTTCGGCGTGACCACCTTTCCCGGCACCAACGGGAGCTTCCTCGCAGTGGTCGACGTGTTCGTAGCCGCCACTAAGGCGAAGGACGCCAGGAACGCGCTCGCGTTCCTCTCTGACATCGATGAGCCCTCCACCCAACTGGCGTTTCACCGAGCGAAAGGGTCGATCCCGGTTGTGCGCGACGTCGACGTTTCGTCGCTGTCTGCCTATCAGCGGGCCTCCGCCGCGGCCTTCTGGACCTCGCCGGTGCTGCTCTCGATCGCCCACGGCGAGGGAGTGAGCCCGCAGCTCGAGGAGGGCTTCTATAACGCGGTGTCGCACTATGTGAGTACCCGAAGCGCCGACGCGTTCGCGTCCCAGCTCGAGAACACCGTGAACGGGGACCGGATCCCAGGAGTTGCCCCATGACGTC
This sequence comes from uncultured Actinomycetes bacterium, assembly GCA_963824545.1. Classification (GTDB taxonomy): domain Bacteria; phylum Actinomycetota; class Actinomycetes; order Streptosporangiales; family Streptosporangiaceae; genus Bog-532. Next base: position 230,045 of record CAWGPP010000001.1, read on the forward strand.
GGCGACGCTCTGGATCCGCACCACATCGACCGGGCCGACCGGGAAGGAGTCCAGCGCCATCACGGCAGCGGTCATACTGCTGACGGCCAGCAGCCGCGGTCCCGACCAGGTCAAGCACCCTGGCATGAAGAGATCCCCGCGCGCAGCGGCCGAGGAGTCTGTCACATCGGGCACGTGGATCTCTTGCAGCAATGCTCACGGACGGACCTCAAGTCCACGTATCACGCATTGCAGACCCCCTCTCAGGGTAAGTGCTGGCTATTGAGGTGATCCAGCTGCTCAGCTCCAGTTGACGCGCATGGCAGTCCTCCCTCGAGACACGGGTGTCTGCCAGCACGCTCACACGTCGTCATGATCGGCGTAGCCGAGAGTCACGAGAACAATGCCAGAATGACGAGGACTATCTACAATGCGCTAGCTAATCGCGGCTACATAATGACTGGGCTCACGCATCATTACTCACATCAGGGATATTCACTTAACCGGAGTGGAATCGGTAGCTGCAGCTGAAGCTCGCCGGTCCTCCATGGCCGGTTCGCTGCGGGGCGGTCCAAGCTCGGCGCGTGTCCCCAGCCGCGCGCTGCCGGGACCGGGTGCGGCTTCTTGGCGGCGAGGAGGTCCCGGAACCTGACCGGGTCGTGCAAGGCGGCCAGCTCCATGGCCCGGTAGAAGACCAGGCCGCGGCTCGCCGAGCGGCGGCGGTTGAAGCGGAAGACGAACTCATCCAGGTAGCTCTGCAGATGAGCCTCGTCCACCCGGCCCTGGTGAGTACCCAGCAGCCACCGCTTGGCCAGCGAGGCGACCCGGTGCACGGCGGGCAGCAGCTCGCCGGGATCCTCGCCGCGGGCGCGCGCGGCCCGCTGGCTGCGGCGCTCGCGGGTGTAGCCCAGACCGTCCAGGCCGCTGTAGCCCCAATGCCAGGAAGTTAAGAGCTTGCAGAAAAAATAACCCGTAGCTTCCCGGGATCAGGCCCTTTGGTGCGGTATGGCGCCATCAGGGGACCGCAGATCCGGTGGTCAGCGTGGACACCAAGAAGAAGGAGCTGGTCGGGGAGTTCAAGAACGCGGGCCGGGAGTGGCGGCCCAAGGGCCAGCCTGCGGCCACCCGCACCCACGACTTCCCTGGGGACGGCCTGGGCAAGGCGGTGCCGTACGGGGTCTATGACATCAGCGCTGATGCCGGCTGGGTCAGCGTCGGCACCGACCATGACACCGCTGCCTTTGCTGTGGAGTCGGTCCGCCGCTGGTGGAAAGCGGCCGGCCGCGGCGATTACCCGCAGGCCCGGCGCCTGCTGATCACCGCGGACGCGGGCGGTTCCAACGGCTACCGCACCCGCGCGTGGAAGGCCGAGCTGGCCGCCCTGGCCGTGGAGACGGGCCTGGAGATCACCTGCTGCCACTTCCCGCCGGGCACCGCTCCGGCTTTTTCCGTCTCCACGGCTTCGTCGGCATCTGGTGAGAGCCTGTCCGCGGGCGAGCTCACCGCTGAGCGGGTGGAGCAGTTCGTGGCAGCGCGCCAGGCAGGGTCGTCGACGCACTCGGCGATGCAGGTGTCGCTGGCGAAGGTACAAACCCCGCCGCCGGGTTCACTGTGGTCGGCCAGTCCCTCGGTAGATACGAACATGTTGATCACGGGGACGCCGAACGCCGCACTTATGGCCTCGCGATCCTCCGCGGTGAGCATCTCGGAGATCGATGTGACTGCCCGCAGCCGCAGCCGTCCCGCGCTCTGCTCCCTGGCAAGTTCGGCCCACGTTGACCACCAGGACCCGCATCAGTACGGCCAGACCCAGTCGCGGATCTCCGGCGCGTCCTCGCCGTGCTCGCGGGTGTAGGTGGTGGCCTCGAGGCGGCTGTCGGTCATCAGCTGGCGGACGTGCCCGGCCCGCGTGGCCAGTCCGGGGACCCGGTCGATGACGTCGATCACCAGGTGGAACCGGTCCAGGTCATTGAGCCGGACCATGTCGAAGGGCGTCGTGGTGGTGCCGCGCTCCTTGTACCCGCGGACGTGCAGGTTCGCGTGCCCGTGCCGTTTGTAGGCCAGCCGGTGGATCAGCCACGGGTACCCGTGGAACGCGAAGATGACCGGCCGGCTGACCGTGAACAGCGAATCGAACTCCGGGTCGGACATGCCGTGCGGATGCTCGGTCTCCGGCAGCAGCCGCATCAGGTCGACGACGTTCACCACCCGGACCTTCAGTTCTGGCAGGTGCTGGCGCAGCAGGTCGACGGCGGCCAGGGTCTCCAGCGTCGGGACGTCGCCGCAGCACGCCAGCACGACGTCCGGCTCGCCCGGTGAGTCGTTGCTGGCCCACTCCCAGATCCCGGCGCCGCGGGTGCAGTGGATGACCGCGTCGTTCATCGGCAGCCAGTCCGGCTGCGGCTGCTTGCCCGCGACGATCACGTTGACGTAGTTGCGCGAGCGCAGGCAATGATCGCCCACCGACAGCAGCGTGTTCGCGTCCGGCGGCAGGTAGACCCGGACGACCTCGGCCCGCTTGTTCAGCACCACGTCGAGGAAGCCGGGGTCCTGGTGCGAGAAGCCGTTCTGGTCCTGCCGCCACACCAGGCTGGACAGCAGGTAGTTCAGCGAGGCGACCGGCCGGCGCCATGCGATCCGGTTGCAGGACTCCAGCCACTTGGCGTGCTGGTTGAACATCGAGTCGACGATGTGGATGAACGCCTCGTAGCAGTTGAACAGCCCGTGCCGCCCGGTCAGCAGGTAGCCCTCCAGCCAGCCCTCACACTGGTGCTCCGACAGCACCTCCATCACCCGGCCGCCCGGGGCCAGGTGGTCGTCGGTGGGGAAGATCTCCGCGTCGAAGGCCCGGTTCGTCACCTCGAACACGTCCTGGAGCCGGTTGGAGGCCGTCTCGTCCGGGCCGAACAGCCGGAACGTCGCCGGATTACGCACGATCACGTCCCGCAGCCAGCGGCCGAGCGGCCGGGTGCCCTCGGTCGCGCCGGCGCCAGGCCGATCCACCTGCACCGCGTAGCCGCGGAAGTCCGGCAGATCGAGATCGCGCAGCAGCAGGCCGCCGTTGGTGTGCGGGTTCGCGCCCATCCGCCGGTAGCTGCGCGGGGCCAGCGCGGCCAGTTCCTGGTCCAGGACCCCGTTGCCGTCGAACAGCTCCTCCGGCCGGTAACTCCGCATCCACTGCTCGAGCTGGCGGAGGTGTTCCGGGTTGCCGCGGGCATTGGAAATGGGCACCTGGTGGGCGCGCCAGGTGCCTTCCACCTGGACGCCGTCCACGACCTTGGGGCCGGTCCAGCCCTTGGGCGTCTTCAGGACGATCATCGGCCACCGGGGCCGGGTCAGGTCGCCGTCCTCGCGCGCGCGCCGCTGGATGGCGGCGATCTCCCCGACCACCGCATCCAGCGTGGCGGCGAGCTGCTGGTGGACTTGTTCCGGGTCGTCCCCGGTCACCCGGTGCACCGTGTAGCCGTAGCCCTCGAACAGGGAGACCAGTTCGTCGTCGGGGATCCGGGCCAGCACCGTCGGGTTGGCGATCTTGTAACCGTTCAGGTGCAGGATGGGCAGCACCGCCCCGTCGGTGGCGGGGTCGAGGAATTTGTTCGAGTGCCATCCGGTGGCCAGCGGCCCGGTCTCCGCCTCCCCGTCGCCGACGACGCACACCGCGATGAGGTCCGGGGAGTCGAAGACCGCGCCGTAGGCGTGCGACAGCGAATAGCCCAGCTCACCGCCCTCGTGGATGGAGCCGGGCGTCTCCGGCGCGACGTGAGACGGGATCCCGCCGGGGAAGGAGAACTGGCGGAACAGCCGCTGCATCCCGGCCGCGTCCTGGCTGATGTTGGGGTAGAACTCGCTGTAGGTGCCCTCGAGGTAGGTGTTTGCCACGAGGCCCGGGCCGCCGTGCCCGGGCCCGGTGACGTAGATCATGTTGAGATCCCAGTTGCGGATCACCCGGTTGAGATGCGCGTAGATCAGGTTGAGCCCGGGGGTGGTGCCCCAGTGGCCCAGCAGGCGCGGCTTGATGTGCTCCGGCCGCAGCGGCTCGCGCAGCAGCGGATTGCCCGTCAGGTATATCTGGCCCACCGACAGGTAATTGGCGGCACGCCAGTAGGCGTCGATCATCTCCAGCTCGGCCTTGCTGAGCGGCGCTGACTCGGTCACGGGCTTCTCCTCGCGATGCGGCTGGGCGACACGGTGGACGGCACCACGTGTCCATGCTTCATTGTGCCGAACCGCCCGTGGATCCGGCCGAGGACCCCATGCCGGGCCGTCTGGCCCCGCGGCAGGCGTTTGCCGCGAGCCTCCACGCCGACCGCATCCCGGTCCGGGTAAGGAACCACCGATCCACGTTTGAAAAGATCCAGTTTTCAGGCGTCACCGACACTTCGGGCAGGTTCCCGATCAGTTGATCTGCGGCATGGGATGCCCGCGCGCTGTGGTTTGGCCTGGGCGCGAAGTTGGCCGCTAGCGGGCCGCCGAGCGGCTGAGCCTCCTGTCTCATTTCGGCTGATGCTCGAGACGGCGTGTTCGACCGGGACGCGCGACAGAAGCTCAGCGGGGCAGGAAGTCGAGCAGTAGCGCGTTCACCTGGTCTGGTGCATCTAGCTGCAGCCAGTGCCCGGGCCGTCCGGGCGCTCGTATCGCCATGTGCCCGCTACGTTCTCGGCGGAGTCGGTCAGCTGTGTCTCGGTGAGGGCGAAGTCCCCCGTACTCCAGATGCCCATGGCGGGGGCCTGAACCGGCGGGAGCTGCAACGGCGGCCCGACCCAGGATTCGGGCGGGACATTAGCCCGGTATCAGTTCAGGCCCGGAGTGAGCCAAGAAGTCGCCTCCAGCTCGGCGATCACTTGGTCGGCGTCGGGGTGGCCCGCCCAGCGGCGGAAGTTCGCCCGGTTGTCCTTGGTCAGCCAACGTTCGGCGATGCCGGGGAACTGGAACAGCAGCATGTATCACGATTTTTCGCGCTGCCGCGCCGTGCGGCGGAACGTGGCCGGGTGGCCGACCGACAGCGCGACCAGGTGATCAACGTTGCCGGGCGATAGAGCGGCAAGCGTCCAGGCCAGGGCGGCGCCCCAGTCGTGGCCAACCACATGGGCGCTGCCGATCTCCAGCTCGCCCAGACCGCCACGACGTCTGCGGCCAGGAGGGGCAGCGAGTAGGCCTCGACGGCCTGGGGCTTATCGGAGCGCCCGTAGCCTCGCAAGTCAGGGACGATGACCTGGAACCCGGCTTCGGCAAGTGCCGGTACCTGGTGCCGCCAGAGCCGGCCGGAATCGGGGAAGCCGTGCAGTAGGACGACCGGACGCCCCGCGCCCGTGACCTCGTACTCGATGCCGACCCCTTCGACGTCCACCCGGCCCATCTGGCACTCTTCCGTTCTGCTCGAAGTTTCTGTATAGCAAGTCCTCACACGGTGGGTGCATGTGGCGGATCTCCCATTGGGTGAGCTGGCAAAGCCCTACCGAATCGACCGGTTTGCGGCTGAGTAGATCTGGTGCTCTTTAAGGATGCGCCGGAGGATCTTGCCCGTTGCTGAGCGGGGGATCTCGGCGATCGCCTCGAGTGCGTGCAGCCTCTTGTAGGCGCGACACGCTCGGCTAGGTACCTGCCCCGCGGCTGGCACTGGCGTTCCGCTGGCACCGCCGGGTGATCCAGCGGGTGGCGCTGCGGCGCGTTCTGCTGTAGCCATCTGAGTGTCCCTTCCGCTGGCTGGGAGAACAAGGCCTTGAACCGCCGGGCCAGCCAGGCGATCCGGCCTTACGGTCCGCGGCGATGCACTGTTAGTCGCCGGAACGCGCCCACGTCTGGAGATCCGGTTGTGGCGCGCTCGCCGTGTGGCGTCGGCGCTAGTTCACCAATGTGTCCGCGGAAGCGGCTGGCCACAGCCGCAACTGTCGTCATTCTGCGCCAGCTCAGAAATACTGCCGCAGGAGGTGCAGCGGCTCCAGAGCGCGTTGATGTGGTGCGGGATCCAGACACTGGTAGTCGCGCCAGCGCAGAAGTCCTCGGTAAGAAACCGTTTGACCGCTACCTGATGCACGCTGCTGGCCATGATCGTCCGGACGGCATCCTCGGTTTCCCAGGCGGTGATCGTGTACATCCGTCCGGCGATCACTACGCCAAGCCAGCCGATGAAGCCCGGGGCCTTGGCCAGCTCGGCTACGATCTGCCGAGTGAGCTTGGTGGCTTGGTGAGCTTCCTCCTCTGACTGGGAGTCGAGCCAGGTCAGGCTGACCGCGCCGGGTGTCTTCCGGCTATCGCCCCCAGCACGGACGGCGTAGCCGAACTGGAGCGGGCCAATGGCATGAGGCTGCACGATCACATAGAGCCCGAGTTGCTCGGCCATCGTCTGCCTGTCGAAGTACCCCTGGACGGACCCGATCTTGCCGTCGGTAACGGTGATGACATCTACTCCCGGCAGCGCCAGCGAGCGTCCGGTTACGCCGGGCAGCGCCGCGGAGCGTCCGGTCTGGAACAGCCCGCGCAGCGGACCGGTGTTGGTCCCTCGCATCAGCCACTGCGCCACTTCTGTTCCGTTGGCGACGCGCTGGGAGCCGAGCACCTCGAAGGTCAGGTCCGGGAACGCGGTGAAGAGTGCCCGCGCATGCCCGGCGACAGATCGAGCTCGAACAACAGTTGCGCGCGCAAGCAGTCCCGATCGGTATCGGTTGGTCATCTCGGGAGTCGGCGATTGACCGCGCCAGATTGGATGCTTTGCCGCTCCACCGTGGCTGGCTATTTTGCTCGCGCGCGGTAGCGAGAGACGAGGTGGGGTTCGCGTCCGAGCATCATCACGGATCTCGCCGAACGGCTCAAACCCTGCGCCGGGCGCTCTCAACCCGCTGGCGGCGTGCCCGGGAGAGTGCTGGCCTACAGTTCGGTCGGCACGGCGGGAGGGCCGTACTCCGGTGTCCAGATCGCGGCGTCCACCGCCGCCGCCGCCTGGTCGCGGCTTGTCATCGGTGCCACGCCGGATGCGGAGGCCTCGCATGCGACCGCGATCGCGACGGCCCGCGAGATGGGCCGGAGCTCAGTGAGCCTGGGGTAGAGCGCGCCCTCGGCGAGCCGGTCTGTGTCGACCATGTCGGCCAGTGTGGTGGCCGCCACGAGGAACATGCGGTCGGTGACTTCCCGTGCCCGGGACGCGATCACGCCGAGGCCCACTCCTGGGAAGATGAACACGTTGTTCGCTTGCCCGATCGCACGGAGGCGGCCTTCGACCCGTACCGGGTCGAAGGCACTGCCGGTTGCCACCAGCGCGCGCCCGTCACTCCAGGCGAGCACATCGGCCGGGGTCGCTTCGGATTTCTGGGTCGGATTGGACAGCGGCAGCACGATCGGCGCGGGGGTGCGGGCGGCCATTTCGCGGATCACCGGCTCGGTGAAGGCGCCTGGGGTCGCTGACGTGCCGATCAGGATCGTCGGGGCCATCTGCCGCACGACGGTTTCGAGGTCGTAATGGCTGGCGGCTGCGAAGCCGCACGCGGCCAGTTCGGGCGCGGGCAGCGCGAACGGGCGCTTGTCCTCGTCCACGTGGTCGCGCCCGTCGAAGATGAGGCCGCGCGAGTCAAGCATGATGACCGCCTGGCGAAGGCTGGCTCCCGGGTCCTGCTCACGGATGACCGTCTCGGCCAGGCGCGCGATGCCAGTGCCGGCCGCGCCCGCGCCTACGAAAACCAGTCGTTGAGCGGCCAGCGGCTCGCCACGCAGCCGCAGCGCGGCCAGCAGCCCGGCCACGACGACCGCGGCGGTGCCCTGGATGTCGTCGTTGAAGCTCGCGATGCGCTGCCGGTAGCGGCCGAGCAGCCGGATCGCGGTGTGCTGCTTGAAGTCCTCCCACTGCAGCACGGCGGCGGGGTGGACCTCGGCTACGGCGCGAACGAATGCTTCGATGAGCGCGTCGTAGTCGGCACCGCGCAGGCGCGGCTTCGGATAGCCGAGGTAAAGCGGGTCGCGCAGCAGGTCTTCGTTGTCTGTGCCGACGTCCAGCGAGATCGGCAGGGTCAGGCCGGGATGCACGCCAGCGCCTGCGGAGTAGAGCGCGAGCTTTCCCACCGGGATGCCCATGCCACCAGCTCCCTGGTCGCCCAGCCCCAGGATCCGCTCGTTGTCGGTGGCGACGATCAGCCGGATGCCCGGCCGGCCGGTGTTACGGAGCAGCTCGGGGATGCGGTCAATGTCGTCGGGAGTGATCCACAGGCCGCGCGGACGGCGTTGAATGTGGCTGAACGTGCGGCACGCTTCGCCGACCGTCGGGGTGTAGACGATCGGCGCGAATTCCTCGATGTGGCCGACGAGCAGCCGGTAGAAGAGCGTCTCGTTGCGATCGTGCAGCGCAACGAGCCCGATGTACTTCTCCAGATCATCGGTCTTGCGGCGGACATGCTCAAGTTCAAGCTCCACCTGCTCCTCGATGGTGGCCACGCGCCAGGGCAGCAGCCCGCGAAGGCCGAGCTCATCTCGTTCCGCATAGGTGAACGCGACATCCTTGTTCAGGGCCGCCTGATCTAGGATTTGCGCGCCGGGCACCTGCGCCGTCGCGGAGGCCGTCTTGGCCCTGCTGCCGTTGGAGCTCATCTGGTCTCCTGAACTGGCCACTTCGGGGACTGTTTACTGAAGCGGGATGGGTCTGGCGATCAGCTCGAGTGAGCGGCCGCTGGTCTTCGGGCCGCCCAGGGCGATCAGGCCCGCTAGCAGCCCGGTGATTCCGATGACGGCGAACCCGAGGAAGAACGTGGTGCCGGATATCAGCGTGGGCAGCAGCAGGGCGCCCACTGCCCCGCCCAGGTGCCCGCCCCCGTCCGCCAGGGCGAACCCGCGGGCCCGCAGGCGGGTCGGGAAGTTCTCGGCGGTGAAGGTGTACGCCACCTGGAGGTAGGAACCCAATGCCAGCGACGCCAGGAACGAGCCGAGCGTCACGACCGCGCCGTTGGCCAGGGTCCCGATCAGCAGCATCCCGATCAGCCAGAGGACCGTGGCGCCGAGGATCAGGTACTTGCGCTCGATCTTGTCGGCCGTCAGGATCATGATCCCCGCTCCCGCCGGATACCCGATCGCTCCGACCGCCAGGTACAGGATCGAGCTGCCGATCCCCAGGCCGTGCGCGGAGAGCAGGGTCGCAGCGTCCCCCAGGAACCCGTAGTTGCCGATGTACCACAGGAACCACATGGTGATCATGGCCAGGACCGCCAGGCCGTACCGTCCGTGCGTCAGCTCGTACGCGGTGCTGACCCGATGCTGGCCGACGCTGGCCGGCCGGGTGCCCGCGGGCGCAGCGGAGACCGGCCCGGACGCCTGCCCGGCCGGGTCCGGCGCCGCGGCCGCCGCCAGTTCCTGCGGGTCGAAGCGCTGCTCCATCGATCCGACCATGACCTCGGCCTTGTCCAGGTGGCCGTGGTGAATCAGCCATCGGGGTGACTCCGGCAGCCGCAGCCCGAACAGCACGCCCGCCAGGCCTATCAGTGCGCCGATGCCGAACAGGAGCCGCCAGCCGATATAGAAGTGCGGTACCAGGGCGAGGGCCACGAACGGCGTGATGGCCTGCCCGATGATGCCGATCATGAACATCGTCACCGAGATCCGGCCCCGCTGTGAGGGAGGAGAGAGCTCCCCCACGTACGTCGACGCCAGGTTGAGAGCCGCGCCGACGCCCATACCGGTCAGGAAGCGCCAGATCGACAGCGAGACGATCCCCGTCGCGAACGCGGTGCCCAGGGACCCCAGGCCAGACACGAGCAGCGAGGTAAGGAACGCAAGCCGGCGGCCCCGCCAGTCCGCGAGCGCCCCGATGAGGTTCGACCCCACGATGTAGCCGACCAGCCCGATAGCTATCGCCACGAACTTCACGTCGTTGGAGCTCAGGGAGAACTGCTTGACGATGGCCGGCAGCCCAAAGCCGATGTCGGTGATGTCGTAGAAGACGAAGAAGTAGGCCAGCCCCAGCACGAAAAGGTCGAAGCGGGGCAGCGGCCACCCCGGCAGCCGGTCCATACGGTCCAGCAGCGCCTGGCCCCGTGCCGCTCCGCCGGCCTGGCCTTCCGTCCCGGCGGCTGTCGCGCTCATCGCGCAGCCCGGCCGGTTGCTTCCGGCCCGATGACCCCGACAGGGCCAGTCAAGCCGCGCGCACGCGCCGAAACGGCTGCTGAAGGGACTGGCAGAGCCATCAGCTCCGAGCACCTGTTCATCATCGAATACCGGCCCCTTCTCAAAGCGCGAGCACGCCGTTATTGCTGAGCAGATCGCCGTAGGAAAGGTATTCTGCCCTGCCGGTCCTCACCGTCTTGTGATCCTTTAGCGTCACTTCCGGCGCAGGTGTATAAAGGCATTAAAAAATCCGGGCCCTACCGCCACATGCGCAACACCGTGCGAATGCAGCTGCCTGGGTCCGGAGCAATAGCGGTGACAGTACGCTTTCCTTCCACTCGCGCATAGGGCCTCACAGGACCCAATAACCAGATTCTCGAGCCAAGGGACGGCGCGGGCACTACGGCGGTGATCCTGACAGGCCGCCGACGCTCGGCACTGGTCCGCGCTCCCCCCGCCGGCAGCACGCCCACTGCGGTGAGGACCGAGCCAGCATGGCCACCGTTCCGCGCAGCCCGCGCGGGCGGCGCCCGGCCATCTGCCCGCAGGCAGTAGCCCTCTCGGAGGGCGTTGATCCGGATGTCCGGAAAACAACGGCGCAGTTACCGTTCGCCACCCTGCCCCGGTCCAGTCTGGCCACCATCGGGCCTCGTACACGTCGCCCAGGCTGGCATTCGCCAGGGCCGGTCCGTGCTATGCACCAGTTCAGAGGCCTAATAGCGCTTCCTGGGAGCCTTGGGGCTTGACCGTAGAGATCGTGGGGCATGGGGCCATCGGGAGTCGATCGGCTACCAAGACGTCGCAGGACCGTATAGGGGAAGTCCTCGGTCGGCGACGATCGGATGTCCAGCCCGACGAGATGTGCGGTCGCGCGCCTTGGACCGGTGCACATCCTCAGGTCATAAATCGAATTGTGCACGGATTTGTGCACGAGACTCAGCGGGACGGGTCGAGATGGAGGAGACACACCATGCCAGACCAGAACACCCGCCGCCAGTGTGCCGAGGTCAGCGCGGCAGCCAGAGACTGACCGGAACGCCGGAGACGGGCGTCGTAGTGCTCATAACCCAGAGGTCGCAGGTTCAAATCCTGCCCCCGCTACCAATTTCCGCAGCTCAGGGCCCTTTCCCGCCAGGGGGAGGGTCCTTTGCGTTTCGCATGCTGTAATAAAACGCGTAGCACGATAGGGGCCCGGTGCAGCCTGGCGGCGAGACGGGACGGCACGGGATGAGACAACCTGGACGTGGTGGACGCTGCCGCCCGCGATCTCTGGGTGCCCGGCCCAGAAGTATCGTCAGCGCACCGGCGTCCGCGCTGGCCCTGTGGGGTTCCGGAACTCGGCGTCCGGTCCTGACCTCGGCTTCTATGCGGTTCGCTCGTAGTCGTTGATGAGGCCGCCGAGGACGGGCCGACGCTGGACCCGCTGCTGGGAGTGGTCCGGGACAAGGTAGTCGGGCCGGGGCGGGCGCGGCTGGCAGCTGCGATGGAGGCGGCGTCCGTTGTAGTAGACCGCGTACTGGGCCAGGATCGTCCGCAGATGCCGCTGGCCGAAGATCAGGATCTGGTCGGTCACCTCGGTCCGGGCGCGGCGGCGCTCCAGCGAGGCGGTGGAGCAGGCTGCGACCGCCATGCTGGACGAACTCGCCACCTGGACATCAGCGCTGCAGCCCTCCGGCAGCCAGACCGGGCACCCGCGGCTACCGCGTGAGAGCACGTCTTGCTGTCGCGGGGAACGACGCCTCCGTTCGGGCTAATGCTTTCGATTTCCCGAACGGAGGCGTCTGACTGCCGCAGCGCGGCAGCGGCTATTGCGGCGGCGGGAACCCGCCCTCAGCCGGCGGCTTCGCCGGCATTGTCCCCGTTCCGGGACCCGCGCCTGGCGGGGCTGTCCCCGTGCCGGCGGATCCAAGGCCGGCGGATCCAGCGCCGCCGGCCTTGGGCGAGCTGAGGTCGTAAACGGTGGTGCCGCCGACGGTCTCGCTCTTAAAGTGCGCCTCGACCCAGGAGGTGATCTGGGATGCGTCGCCGGAGCCGCCGCCCGGGCCGCCCGCCGCAGCGAACCCGGCAGGCGGGCCGCCGTCCGGGCTGGCGGCGAAGTCGGACGCCCTGGAAGCGCCGGATTCGCCGGGCGGGCCTGCGAACCCGCCGAACCCGCCACCCGCGCCGCCGCTCACGAAGTAGTGAATCTGGTGCCCGGAGACGAGCTTCTCGAACTCGGCCAGGTTCGGCACCGGGTCGGATCCGGAGAAACCGCCGATCGCCATGACCGGGACGCCGTTGCTGCCCAGTTCTATCGAGGCCGCGCTGGTGGAGCCGACCGTGGCCGCGGCCCACCGGTAGCCGGACGCCCCGGCCTCCAGCAGCTTGGCCACAGTGGCGCTGATACTGGCCTGCCCGCCGGATCCGCCGCCGGCCTCGGCGGGCAGGCGTCGGTCTGCGCCGCCCGGGAATCCGGACCGGGCGCCGGGGATACCGAAGGATCCGGCCACCGTAGGCCCGGCGGACGGGACCGCTCCGCTTTGGGTCGTCGCTGCGGTGTCCATGCTGTAGGCCATCGGGGCGCCCAGCCCGCCGATCAGGGCGAGCGGCACCGGGGCTGCCGCCAGGACGGTCCGGCGCCAGCCGGCGGTCGGGCGGAGGGCACGCCGGGCCAGGATCATGCCAGCGGCGGCGGCGCCCGCGATGACGATGGCCACGCGCAGCCAAGGGAACCAGCCCGGACTGCGGTCGAGCAGGATCCACGCCCAGATGGCGGTGATCGCGAGCCCGGCGGCCAGGACGGCACAAGCGAACCAGGCGTGCCGCACCCGCCACAGCTCGACGGACCCGATGCCGACGAGCGCGCCGATCGCGGGGGCCAGGGCGATGGTGTAGTAGGGGTGGATGATTCCGGACATATAGCTGAAGACCAGCCCGGTCACCAGCAGCCAGCCGCCCCACACCAGGGCGGCGGCGCGGGTCCGGTCGGTCCGCGGCGCCCGCCGTGACAGCCAGAGCATGGCCGCCAGGGCAAGGAGGGCAGCTGGCAGCAGCCAGGCGATCTGCCCGCCGAAATCGGCCTGGAACAGCCGGGTGATCCCGGTGGCGCCGCCGAACCCGCCGCCGATGCCACCGCCAGGTCTCGGGATGCCCCGGCCCGAGCCGGACGGTATCCGCTCGAGGTCGCGCGGGATCGTCCCCCCGAATCCGCCGCCTCCGTTTCCGGTGAGCCTGCCGAAGCCGTTGTAGTTGAAGGTGAGGTTCAGGATGTTGTTGTCGGTGGAACCGCCGACGTAGGGGCGGTCGGAGGCCGGGGTGAGCAGGACGATCGCCACCCACCAGCCCGCGGCGCCTACCATCGCGGCACCGCCGGCCAGCAGCTGCCATATCCGCTTCCCGATCTTCGGCGGACCTGCCCACAGGTAGCCGAGCGCCAAACCCGGCAGGACCGTGAACGCGGCAAGCTGTTTAGCCAGGAAGCCCAGCCCGACGAAGGCTCCGGCCAGCACGAGCCACCGGGTGCGGCCCGACTCGATGGCCCTGGTGGTCGCGTAGGCGGCCAGCGTGATGAGCAGTACCAGCAGCGCGTCGGGGTTGTCGAAACGGAACATGAGCGCGGCGACCGGGGTGAGGGCCATGATGGCCCCGGCGATGAGCCCGGCCAGCGGCCCGAACCAGCGGCGCACAGTGGTGTAGAGCACGCCGACGGTGGCCACGCCATCCAGGGCCTGCGGTACCAGCAGGCTCCAGGAATTCATCCCGAATATGCGCGCCGACAGCTCCATGGGCCACAGGAACCCGGCGGGCTTGTCCACGGTGATGAAGTTCGAGGAGTCCAGCGAGCCGAACAGGAACGCCTTCCAGCTCTTGGTGCCCGCTTGGACGGCGGCGGCGTAGAACTCGTTGCCCCAGCCGTTGCGGCTCAGGCCGGCCAGGTAGAGCAGGCCGGTGCCGACGAGCAGTCCGAGGAGCGCCGGGCGGGCCCACACCGGGTCACCGGGCCGGGCCCGCAGCAGCCGCTCCCCGCGACCGGAGCGGGAGCGGCCGACGGGCTGGGCCGCGCCGGGCTGCGCGGACGTGGCGGTCATTGCGAGCTCCTCTCCCGGGGACGCGGCTGGCCGCGGAAAACCCAGCCGCGGTAAAGCCCGAACCGGACGATGGTGGCGATCAGGTTGGCGAGGACGAGCGCCGCGACTTCGGTGACCCGGCTGGCGTGCGGGACGACCGCGTGCAGGACGTCGAGGGCGCCGGACGTCAGCGCGAGGGTAATGCCGAACGCGATGAGGCCGAGTACATGGTGGCGGGCCGCGTGCGCGCGGCCGCGGATGCCGAAAGTGAACCGCCGGTTGGCCGCGGTGTTGGCCACGGCAGTGATCAGCAGGCTGACGGCGTTCGCGGGCTGCGCTGCCAGCACGTCGCGCAGCAGGAGGTACAGCAGGATGTAGGCGGCGGTACTGGCCACGCCGATTACCGCGAACCGCAGTACCTGGCCGATCAGCAGGGCCCGGCCGGCCGACCCGGCCGCCGTCGCGCCCGGCGGCGAGGAACCGCGCAGCACCGGGACGGCGAGCGTGCCCCGGGCCAGCGCGGTGCCTAGCCGGACGACGCCACGCAAGTCGGCCAGGGCGGTGCGCAGCACACGCACCCGGGAGTCTGGGTCGTCGACCCAGTCCACCGGGACCTCGTGGATACGCAGCCCGGCCCGCTCGGCCAGCACGAGCAGCTCGGTATCGAAGAACCACCCGATGTCGAAGGTCAGCGGGAGCAGGGCCCGCGCCTGGTCCGCCCGGATCGCCTTGAAGCCGCACTGGGCATCCGAGAACCGGGTGCCCAGCGTCGCGTGCAGCAGCAGGTTGTAGCAGCGCGAGATGATCTCCCGGCGGGGACCGCGGACTACCTGGGCGCCGCGGGCCAGCCGGGTGCCGATCGCCACGTCGCTGTGCCCCGACACAAGCGGAGCGAGCAGCGGCAGCAGCGCATTCAGGTCCGTCGACAGGTCGACATCCATGTAGGCGTAGATGTCGGCGTCGCTGGCCAGCCAGACCGAGCGCAGTGCCCCGCCCCGCCCGGGCTGCTCGATCCGCACCGCGCGCACAGAACTGAACTCGGCCTCTAGCGCGCTGGCCACCGCCCATGTGCCGTCATTACTGCCGTTGTCGGCGATCGTTATCCGCGCCGCGAACGGAAACCGGTCACGCAGATAAGCATGCAGGCGCCGCACGCTCGGGCCGAGGTCACGCTCCTCATTGCGGACCGGGATGACTATCTCCACCACTGCGCCCCGGGGTGGCTGAGACGGGCGTTCATCGGACGTCCCGGCGGCGCGGAGCAGGGAATCAGACGCCATGCTCACCATACCCACTGGCCTGTGGCCTGCGCATGAGTGTTCCTCCTGTACTGGTCGGCAAAGCCGCGTGCCGTAGCGCGCCCGGCAAGCCATTTCACTTGGCGGCTCGTCAAATCAGCGTCAACGTCTCGCCGCATGCCCGGCGTGACCACAGCTGAGCAAACCTGCAGCAGTACTTGACGTGGGTTCTAACCGGCCGCGGTGACACTGGCAGCGGCGGGTCATGTGCACAGGCGGGAGGCGCAAGTGCGGGTTCTGGTGGTGGAAGATGCGCGGCAGCTGGCAGACGCAATCGCGGACGGGCTGCGGGGTCAGGCCATGGCTGTGGACGTGGTCTTCGACGGGCAGGCGGCGCTGGAGAGCCTGGCCGTCAACGATTACGACGTGGTCGTCCTGGACCGGGACCTGCCGCTCGTCCACGGGGACGAGGTGTGCCGGTCACTAGCCGCTAGCGGTGCCACGGTCCGGATCCTCATGCTGACGGCCGCCGGGGACCTGTCCGAGCGGGTGACCGGGCTGAATCTCGGCGCCGACGACTACATGAGCAAGCCGTTCGCCTTCGCCGAACTGGTCGCGCGGGTCCGGGCCCTGGGGCGGCGGGCGCGCCCGGCCGACCCGCCGGTCCTCGAACGCGCGGGAATCCGGCTCGATCCCGTCCGGCATGAGGCGTCACGGCTCGGACGGCCGCTGGCACTGCGGCACAAGGAGTTCCTTGTCCTGGAAGAACTCCTGCGCGGCGGAGGCGCCATGGTGTCCGCCGAGCAGCTCCTCGAAAAGGCGTGGGACGAGAATATCGACCCGTTCACGCACGTCGTCCGCGTCACGATCATGACCCTGCGCCGCAAGCTCGGCGAACCCTCACCGATCGAGACGATCCCCGGAGCGGGGTACCGGATCGCGTGAGGTACCTCACCGCATCCCGGCGACAGCCTCGGCTGAACTTCCTGCGACAGCCACGGCTGAGCATGCGGAGCCGCCTGACCCTGCTTTACGGCGGGTTGTTCCTGATCGCCGGGGGCATTCTCATCGCCATCTTGTACGTCATCTTCTCGAGCAACTTCCCCGGCGGGCCCCTCGCCGAGGGGATCTTCACGCCGGCTGGGAGGCGACTCCCCCCGCCCGTGCCCCCGCTCACCCAGGCCGAGATGCAGGCTCTCGTCCAGAAGCTGAATCAGCATCGCAATGAAATCATCAGCTCGCTGCTATGGGAATCCCTGCTGGCAATGGCCGTGGTAGCGATAGCAGCCGTGGGCTTCGGCTGGCTAATGGCCGGCCGGGCGCTTCACGCGATACGGCACATCACCGACACAGCTCGGCGGGTCGCCGGGAGTAACCTGCACGAGCGCATCTCCCTGGTCGGTCCCCAGGATGAGCTGAAGGAACTCGCCGACACATTCGACGCGATGCTGGAGCGGCTGGACGCCTCCTTCGACGGGCAGCGGCATTTCGCCGCCAACGCCTCGCATGAGCTGCGCACACCGTTGGCAACCAACAGGACCCTGCTGGAGGTTGCCGTGGCACAGCACCGCGTTCCCCCGGAACTCCGCCAGGTCATCGACAGCGTGCTCGCGGCCAGCGCCCGCAGCGAACTGATCCTCGACGGACTGCTCACCCTGGCCCGCTGCGAGAATCAGGCCATCGAGCGGTTGCCCGTCGACCTGTCCGACGTCGCCGCCGGCGCCGTGGAAGAGACGGCCGCGGAAGCCGCTGCCGCAGGAGTCACCATCGACGCGGCACCTTACCCGGCACGCACAACCGGCGACCCCATCCTCCTGGAACGCCTGGCGCTCAACCTTGTCCGCAACGGCATCCAGCACAACCACCCCGGCGGCCGGGTCACGGTGACCACCCGGACGGCTGCCACACCCGGCATGGTCGAGCTCGAGGTAAGCAACTCCGGGCCACCCGTCTCGCCTGAGCAGGTCAGCACATTGTTCGAGCCCTTCCGGCGGCTCGACGGCAACCGGACGAGCCACCCGCACGGCGCCGGGCTCGGCCTGTCCATCGTCCGGTCCATCACCCAAGCCCATGGGGGGCAGCTAACCGCGGCCGCCCGCGACGGCGGCGGCCTAATCGTCCAGATCCGACTTGCGGCCACGTCAGCGGAGGTGAGCCGCTGACACTGTTAGGAGGCCGCTCCCCGGCGATCTCCGTGTGCGGAGGGTGCACCTTCACCTACGTCATAACATGGGTCACGGTCGTCTCGCCGTGCCTGGGTCCGGGCGGGGCGTTTGCGGCCTTGATGATCATGTCCGCGGTGGGCTGGGCCGCCTTGCGGGCGGTCTCTGGCCGAGAGTTTAGGTACGTGTCGGCAGTCAGCACGATACTGGAGTGGCCCAGTGTTCCGCGACGCGCTGGTTGGGCACGTCGGCGTCGCGCTGGGCGGGCATGACTGGTGATGGGAAAGGCCCCACCGTAGCGAAGGCTGGCTCGCTAGAGCGATCACCAAGGACAGTCGGCGACCTAGATGACCACGGCGGCGAGCGATGCCCTGCCCGCTGTGCTCATGGCGCCTGTTGTAGTAACGCGTGTAGTAGAGACGCCGTGGACAGGCGGCGCGACCAGGGACGCGGTGAGACACTGCGGCCCATCGAGCAGGGCACACGCTGGACTACACGGACGCGGCGGGTCTGCGTGGACAGGGACCGGTTGACTCATAACCCAGAGGTCGCAGGTTCAAATCCTGCCCCCGCTACCAATTTCGCAGGTCAAAGGCCTCTTCCGGTTCCGGAAGGGGCCTTCTTGCTGCGGCTTGTGCACGGATTTGTGAACGAGCGGGCTGGGACCGCGCGGTTAGGTGCCGGCGTGATCGTTTTGACCATGAGGTTGGTGCCTGGTCTAGGGCGCCCGCTTCTCTGGCCGAGTTCGAATAGAGGCTGTTAGCGGCGTTGGCTTCTGTAGTCGACACGGTTCGGCGGCTTGGGGTGACCTGGGAGATCGTCAAGCCTCGCCAGGCTGTCACCTTCGCCCGGTGGCTATCGGCTCAGCAAGGGCCAGTCTTGCATCGACGCCTGCAGCGACCACGCCCTGGTCCTCGCCGACCTTGCTGCTGGATAACCACACTCAGAGGAATCGTGATCCGGAATATGCGCGGAACGGCCTCGGCAGCGCTCTCGAGCTGCTCTAGCTCTAGCGTCCTGGCAGATCGCTGCGGAAATTCGCTAGTTTCCGAAGGCGGCTTCCCCGCGGCCGCAGCGAGGTGACTGGCCCGGGCACCTACGGCCTCGTCCGGCGTGGCGATCAATACGGTGTTCGCTACTAACCCGAGTGGCCTGGCCAGCTTGAGTCAACCGGCAAGAAATCACGGTCAGCACGAGATCAATCGCTTAGCGTTGTTTTCGGTATGAGCTACGGACGGTCC
The DNA here is from genome assembly GCA_963824545.1 of uncultured Actinomycetes bacterium. Taxonomy (GTDB): domain Bacteria; phylum Actinomycetota; class Actinomycetes; order Streptosporangiales; family Streptosporangiaceae; genus Bog-532. The sequence goes on from CAWGPP010000001.1 coordinate 248,788, forward strand.
GCGCCGGAAGATCAGCCGTCTTCGTCCTCGCCTGGCCGTTTGGGCGCCATGGGTGACAGCCCGTATAGTCGGGGAATCACGGCGTGTCCGCAGCGACAGGAGCACGAGACTATGGCCCGGACCCTGCCGATCTCGACCGGGCAGCCGCTGGATGCAACCCGGAAGGCGGCCGAGCAGGTCGTCACGGTTGCCGGCGCCGAGGCGGTGGCGACCGTGCAGGTGACAGCCTCCATCACACTGGCCGCACTGCTGTGGCCGCTGATCCCCGCAGCCTACGCAGTCACCGGCCTGGCCAGCGCGCTGGGCCAGCGGCCACCGCCACGCCCGCTCCCGGAGCAGCATGTGGTCGTGGTAATGCCCGGATCGGGCGGTGCCAGGCGGGGCGCGAAGGTGCCCGGTGGCCGGTCGGGGGCGGTGCGCGCGGTCGGCCCGATCACGGTGGGGGTGGAGGAGGAGTTCGTGCTCCTGGACCCGTCCACCGGCACCGCTGTGCTGGCCGGCCCAGATCTGGTGCGGATGCTCGGCGGAGAGCCGGGGGTGCAGCAAGAGCTGATGCGGTTCCAGGTGGAGACCGGGACCGGGGTGTGCACCGGCCTGGACGATGTCGGCCGCGAGCTGGTCAGGCTCCGGCGGCTCGCTGCGGAAGCCGCGGCGCGTCTGGGCTGCCGCCTGGTGGCGTCCGGGGTCGCGCCGTACCGCACGCCCGGGCTGGCCGCTGTGACAGGCCAGCCCCGTTACCGGGAGCTGGCACGCCGGTACGGTCCGGTGGTGGCCGATGCCGGCACCTGCGCCTGCCACGTGCACGTCGGGGTCCCCTCCCGGGACCTGGGCGTCCAGGTCCTGGCGCGGCTGCGGCCCTGGCTTGCGCCGCTGCTCGCCGTCACCGCCAACTCCCCGATCGCTGACGGGCACGATGCGGGATGGGCCAGTTGGCGGTACACGATCCAGGCACGCTGGCCGACCGCGGTGCCGCCCGCGGTGTGGCCGGACGCGGCCGCCTACGATACGGCAGTCCGCCGCCTCATCGGGTGCGGCGCGGCGCTGGACGAGCGGAGCGTCTATTTCCTGGCCCGGCTTTCCCCGCGCTACCCGACCGTCGAGGTCCGGGTCGCCGACGTCTGCCTCGATGTCAACACCGCGGTCCTCGCGGCGGGGCTGACCCGCGCCCTGGTCGCCACCGCCCTGGCCGAGGCCCGCCGGGGCACGCCGGTGGCCACCGTCCCGGCCCGGCAGGTCGCCGCGGCCCTGACCGCCGCGGCGCGGCAGGGGCTCGCCGGGGCAGCAGTCGACCCGTTCACCGGGCAGGCCGTCGATGCGCCGGTCCTCCGCTCCCGGTTCCTCGATCATGTCCACCCCGCGCTCACGGAGCACGGCGACACCGAGACGATCACCAGGCTGCTACACCGGCTCGAGGACCGGGGGACCGGAGCCGACCGCCAGCGAGCCCTGTTCACCAGCGCCGCATCCACGCCCGCGTTCATCACCGCACTCGCCCGCGCGACGCTGTCCGGCTACGAACCGGCCCGGCCTTGGCCACAGGCGGGCCGGGCCGGCAACGGAGGCAGCGCGATGGCGGCGCGCGAGAGCCCGGTCGGCAAGCTGATGGCGGGTGCCGCGGCGCAGCGGCCGGGCCCGGCCCGGGAGCCGGCCTGGATGGCGATCTGGGCCAAGCCGGTGCGGGTGACCGCCAGCCTGGACCCGGCCGCCTCTACGGAGCTGGACGCTGGGTTGGGCGGTGCCGCGATCGTGGCCAGCTCGGACTTCCCGCGGCTGCCACCGGCGAAGGCGGTCCGCGCGATGATCCACGCCGCGACGGCCAGCAAGGCAGTGACCAGCGCAGTCATCGCGCAGCTGCGCCAGGCCCGGGGCTTAGAATGCCACGACAAATACCGGCGGTGAGAGCGCCACATCAGGGTTCCGCGAGCAGATGAGCGGGCAGCTGCGGGCCGCCCACCTGCTCACCGGCCTGGTCGAACGCGGGGACCGCCAGGGCCTGCCCGTGCTTGAGTGGACGATCAGCCACAACGGCGCCCAGGTCACAGGACGGTCCTACGCCCAGCCGGGCACCGCCCGCCGGGCCGCGCTCACCGCGTGGGCCGCGGCTCTCGGCATCAAGCTGGGCGAGGAATATCACCCGTCCAGCAGGATGACCACGATCACCGGTACGGCTGAGCGGGAACGCACCCGGCTCGGGTTCGCGACGATCACGCTCACCGGTGACATCTGGGAGGACTGACCCGCCCGCCCTGCCGGGACCAGGCCGTAACATCGGGCAGCGGGACCGTCAGCGGGCGGGTGCGCACCGTCCCATCTTCGCGGCGGAGACGATCACCGTCCGGCCGCGCCGAGCTGGCGGCCAGGGCACATCCGTTCGTCAATCACGGGGTGCCGGCAAGGAACGTGTCACCAGGGGCCGAAGTAGCGGTCGGTTGTGTGGTTCCCTGCGGTGTGCCGGTTGCTGCCGATAGCCCCCCGGGCGGGGTGGTTCATCACAGCCGCGCCCCGCATCGACCGCGGCACGCTCACCACCAAGTGGGCTGCCGGGTGCCCGGCCGTCTTGAGGATGAGCGGGTCTACCGGATTCGCGTCTTGCCGGGCAGTAATTCGGTTGCCGGTCTGGCCGGTGCTGGGGAAACGGCCGATTCTCAACTCCCACGGCAAGGATGCCCGCTGTCAGCTTCCGAAGTCGTGTGCACGCGCGAGCTGGAGAAATACCGTCACGTGCAGGGGAGTGTGGCCACTCGTGCGGTCCATGGCCCTGTGCACGATCTGACGCGCTGGGCACGGTAGCCTTGCACCCGTGCTGAGGCAGGTCGCGGAGGGTGTGCTGATCCACCAGAGCGAGTTCTGCCAGAGCAACGCCGTTGTCGTGCACGGCCCGGCTGGCGTGTTGCTCATCGACCCCGGGGTGCACGGCTACGAAATGGCCGCCCTCGCGAACGACCTTCGCGAGTTGGGCCAGCCCGTTGTGGCAGGGTTTTCTACGCATCCGCATTGGGATCACCTGCTCTGGCACGCCCGGCTCGGCGCGGCGCCCCGTTACGGCACGGCTCGCTGCGCGGCCACTGTCCGAGATCGGCGGCTGTCGGACGCGCGTGGGAAGGCTCGCATCGCCGCCGAGCTGATACCGCCGGACATCGCCCAGCAGGTACCGCTGGACCTGCTTGGCCTCATTACCGGTCTGCCCGCCGAGACGGCGCAGATTCCTTGGGATGGCCCTCAAGTCCGGATTATCGAGCATCAAGCGCATGCCCCGGGCCATGCGGCGCTGCTGATTGAGAAACGCGGGGTTCTCGTCGCCGGCGACATGCTTTCTGATGTCTTGATTCCGATGCTCGACTTGACCGGCACCGCTGACCCGATCGAGGACTACCTTGTCGCGCTGCGGCTGCTCGAGGGCGTGGCGGACGACGTCGATGTCGTCATCCCCGGCCACGGGTCCATCGGCGGAGCTGATCAAGTACACGCACGGATCGACCATGATCGGGCGTACGTGCACGCCCTGCGTGACGCCCATGTTCTCAGCGACCCGCGGGTCGGCCCATCGGCCAAGGACGGCTGGGACTGGGTGGCCGGCGTGCACGAACGGCAGCTCCAGCGCCTCGCCCAAAGAAGCGGGTGCGACGGGACGCCCGGCTAGCGATCCTCTGCGGGCGCCGCGTCAAACGGTGTGACGGTGATCAACTGGCGGGCCGCCAGGCACACCGATCTGCACCGTCGCGTCGTCCAGGCTGATGTTCACGGGCGTTGCCCAGCGGCGCGGCGGATGGCGATGGTGACCAGCTCCAGGTTGCGCTGGTCGAGCCCGGGGATGACGTCGCGGAGGCTGACGGGGTGGCCGCGAGGCTGGCCGCGATGCGGATGATGCGCTTCTCTCCGCCGCTAGCGGCCAGGCGACCGCCGTCGAGGGCGGTGATGACGGCGTCCCAGTCGATCCACGCCATCAGCGTGCCGTCGCTGGCGCAGGCCGCGGTCTCGATGTGGCGGGTGAAATCGCCCCGCTGCAGGAAGGCGGCGTGGCCGATGATCAGGCCTGCTGCGGCCTCGTCAGAGCACTCCTTAGCGCGGATTTCCACGCAAGAGGTTGGCGCAACCTTGGCGCCTGACTGCCGCGCTAGCTGACTGGGAGCTGGTGCCCTGACCTGCTGGAATGCTCCGGCCCGTGGTCCCCTTTCGCTGCTGGACGTTGCGCGATCTGTGTGCTGGATGATGTGAATCTGATTTGTTATCGACCCGGGACACCGCCGCCTTGTGTCCTGTTTGCCGGATTCGGCAGGGGACAGATCATGACAGGCAGACGGATACAGGCATGATGCGGGCGGGCCGTCCGCGCTTAACGGCAGGGCAGTGTATCTGCCAGGATAGTTATATGACAGCTAGATCTACGCAACATGAGGCGGAGTGGTTCACCTCCCCGCAGCAGGTGAACCAGCGGCGGTATGAGGCGCTGCGCGCCTATTTCGTGGACGGGCTGCCGTATGCGGAGGCGGGCGCGCGGTTCGGCTACACCCGGTGGGCGATGATCAACCTGGTCCGCGAGCACCGGGCCGGGAAACTAGAGCTGTTCGCCCCGCCCCGCAAGCCCGGCCCGGCCCCCGGCACCGCGCCGGCCAAGGACCGGGTCCGCGGCCGGGTCATCGAGCTGCGGCGGCAGGGGCTGTCCACCTATGAGATCTCCAGGCGGCTGAAAGCCGAGGACACTCCGCTGAACCGCACCTCGGTCGCGGAAATCCTCGCCGAGGAGGGCTTCGGGCGGCTGCTGCGGCACCCCGAGCCGGAGGCCAGCATCTCCCCGGCCACCCCCGGCCGCGACACGACCTGGCCGGCCGCGACGGTCATCGACTTCACCGCCTGGCCGGACCGGCTGGACAGCGCCCGGGCCGGGCTGCTGCTCGCCGTCCCGGACCTGGTGTCCCTGGACCTGCCCGCCCTGACCAGGGCGGCCGGCTACCCCGGCACCCGGGTCATCCCCGCCATCTCCTGGCTGCTGTCCCTGCTGGCGCTCAAGCTCACCCGCACCCGGCGGGTCTCCCACGTCGATGACCTGCTCGCCGACCCCGCGGCCGCGCTGTTCGCCGGGCTGGCGGTGCTCCCCAAGAAATCCGCCCTGACCAGCTACTCCTACCGGCTGTCCCACGCCCACCAGCAGCGCTTCCTGGCCGCCCTCGACAAGCAGATGATCAGCAGCGGGCTGGCCACCGCGGAGGAGGCGGTCTTCGACCTGGACTTCCATGCCGTCATGCACTGGGGCCGCGACCCGGTCCTGGAAAAGCACTACGTGCCCACGCGGTCCCAGCGCGCCCGCTCGGTGCTGACGTTCTTCGCCCAGGACACCGGCACCCACAACCTCATCTACGCCAGCGCCGACATCTCCAAGGCCAGCCAGGCACGCGAAGTGATCGCCTTCTGCGACCACTGGAAACAGGTGTCCGGGTCAGACCCGAAGATGCTGATTATGGACCAGAAGGTCACCACCCAGGAAGTCCTCGGCGAGCTGAACGAGCGCGGCGTCAAGTTCGCCACCTTGCGCATGCGCTCGCCCGCCCTGGTGAAATACATCAGCACCCTGGCCGGCAACGACTTCACCACCATCACCCTGGACCGGCCCGGCCCGCACAACAAGCCGAAAGTCCACGAGGACCCTGCGGTGAAACTGACCAGCTACCCCGGCACCGTCCGCCAGCTCGTCGTCACCGGCCTGGGCCGTGACGCCCCCACCGTCATCATCACCAACGACACCGCGATGAAGACCCGCGCCCTGATCACCCAGTACGCCCGCCGCATGACCATCGAACAGCGCCTCGCCGAGATCATCCGCGCGTTCTGCGCCGACGCCCTGTCTTCCACGGTCAACCTGAACGTCGACCTCGACGTCATGCTCGCCGTCCTCGCCCAGGCCCTCACCGCCGCCCTGCGCGCCCGCCTGCCCGGCTACGCCACCGTCACCCCCGACACCATCCAGCGACGGTTCCTCGAAACCCCCGGCCAGATCATCACCACCCCCGACACGGTCACCGTCCGCCTCGAACGCCGCGCCTTCTCACCCGTCCTCCGCTCAGCAGACCTGCCACCCGCCACCGTCGTCCCCTGGTGGGACGACGGCCGTTCCATCCGCTACGAGTTCGCCTGAAAGTTGCCCCGAACCTCCTGCGTGGAAATCCGCGTTAGCGGTCGAGGATGTAGGTGCCTGGTGCGCGATCCAGCGGCAAGAATTCCGCGCTGCCCAGCGTGCGCGGGGCGTCCTTCATGCCGCCGCTGCGGCTCTCCAGCCAGGTGGTGTAGTCCGGCCACCAGCTGCCTTGCATCGTCTCGGCTTGGGCCAGCCAGTCGCGGTGATCGGGCGGGTTGCTGGGCGCGAGCCGGTAGGTCGCCTTCGGGTTTGTCGGCGGGTTGACCATGGCGGCGACGTGGCCGCTCGTGGACAGCAAGAACCGGACGGTGCCGCCGAGCAGCTGGGTGGCGCGGTAGGCCGACGGCCAGGGCACGATATGGTCGTCGATGCCGGCCACGACGTAGCCGTCGACGTCGATCCTGGACAAATCGACCGGCGAGCCGAGCATGCTGGTGGCACCTGGCTTGGTCAGCGCGTTGGCCATGGCGATCTCGATGAAGTTGCGGTGCAGCCCGGCGGGCATCCTGGTGGTGTCGGCGTTCCAGTAGAGGATGTCGAACGGCGGCGGGGTCTTGCCCTGCAGGTAGTTGTTGACCCAGTAGTTCCAGACCAGGTCATCGGGCCGGAGCCAGGCGAAGATCTCGGCGAGGGTGCGCCCATCCATGTAACCGCGGAGGCGGGAGGCCAGGATGGATACCGCGGCGGTGCTCTGGTCCATCAGCGCGACTGTCGTGCCCGCTTGCGACTGGTCAAGGACGGTCACGCCCAGGCACAGGCTAGCGACCTGATCGAGTGCCTTCGTCGCGGCCAGGTGCGCGCAGAGCATCGATGAGAGGATGCCGCCGGCGCACAGGCCGACGATGTTGACCTTGGCAGCCTCGGCGATGCTACGTACCGCGCTGAGTGCGTCCTTGACGGCGCCACCGTAGGTGTTCAGATCCCAGTTCCTGGCCTCTCTGCGGGGGTTCCGCCAGGAGAGCACGAATACCTGATGCCCCTGGGAGACGAAGTACTCGAGCATGCTGCGGCCGGGCGCCAGATCGGTGATGTAGTACTTGTTGATCGTCGGTGGGACCATCAGCAGCGGGTACTGGTGCACCGTGGGTGTGGAGGGCTGGTACTGGATGAGCTCATAAACATCGGTGCGGGCCACCACCGCTCCCGGCGTCGCCGCGATGTCCTTGCCGATCGTGAACGCGTCGGGCTCCACCATCGCCGGGATGCGGGGAGGAGAGGACATATCGGAAACGAGGGCACGGAAGCCCCGGAGGAGACTCAGGCCGCCGCTGTCGATGGCCGCCTTCCACGCGACCGGGCTGATCAGCGGGTAGTTGCTCGGCGCGGCGGCGGCAATAAGATTGGTCAGCACGAATTTCAGGCGCTCGTTGTCCCGCCAGTCCAGCCCGGCGTCGGCGAGCAGCTGCTCGGCGGCCTGGCCGAGGGCCAGGTAGGCCTGAACGGTCCGCTTCAGCAGCGGATTCTCCATCCAGGCGGGATCGGCGAACCGGCGGTCGCGGCGCGCCGGAGCGACCGGCGAACTGCCCGCCGCGATTCCGGCGAGCTCGGCAGCCAGCAAGCCGGCGCGCCGGGCCACGGTACCCGGACGGAGGGCGAGGTGGGCCACGTAGTGCATGGCGCTGGAATCCGGCCGGAACCGGCGCAGCGTGCCGAGAGCAGCGTCGGGCGCGAACAGTTCCAGCGCGCCGGCTGCATCCAGTTCGCCCGCCGCGTCGATGGCGCCGGACACTGCTGCCTCATCCACTAGGCGGGTGGTGTTGCCATTTTGTGGGCGGGCGGGTTGGACGGTCATCACAGCTCCTTCGGTGGATGCACTTCGCGGCGCAAGATCTTGCCGGTAGATCCGTTGGTGGGCCGGGCACGAGCCAGACGTGCCGCGGATACGTGTACGGCGCCATCTGCTCACTGGCGCCCAGTTCCGTCGGCATGGCGCGGGGGTCACGGAAGGCCTCGCCGACGGCCGTTTGGCGGTGCCTGGGGCAGTTAGGGCGAGTATGCACACCTCGCAGTCCGCCCGCATTGTCCGCGGTGACAGAAATCACGCAGCCGGGTTGTGCACTCGCGGCCGGGTGCGGGCCCGGTAGGCGTGTGACCTGGTCGGGTGCTGGCTGCCGGTACTGTTCAGGTCATGCGCCGTGCCACGACAGGGCCGGCAGGCCACTCCGTAGTGGCCCGGCTCGCCGCCGAGCTGATCGACGAGCTCGGTGGTCTTACCGAGCAGCTTGTGGCCATGCTGCTGCAGGCCGACCAGTCTTACCTTGCCGTCGATATCGAGGACCTGCGCCGCAGCGTCCAGGAAAATCTGGCCAGCTTCGTTGAGGATCTGGCCGGCCAGCGACCGCCGAGCACCTCCTCCTCACGCGATACCGCCCGACGCCGGGCCGAGCAGGGCGTGCCGCTGGGCTCGGTGCTACACGCTTACCGGCTGGGCTTTCACGTCATCTGGGCAGCGCTCGCCGACCGGGCGCTGCGCAAGGGCCCAGAATGGCTGGACGGCCTGGTGCGCGGATCGGCCACCGTCTGGGCCTGGGTGGACACCAGCTCCGAGGCCGTCAACGCCGAGTACCGCGACGCTCTGATCGAGTCCGCCCGAAAGGATGAGCAGCAACGGATGCTGCTGCTCGATGCCCTGCTCGAGGGGCGGCTGGGCGAGTGGAAGATGCTAGGCGGCAGCCTGCCCGCGATCGGCCTGCCGGAACAGGGCCCCTACCTGGCCGTGTCCGCGGAAACACCCGGAGCAGGGAGAGAGAACCTGCCCGGGGCAGGCCAGTTTCTCCGGCGCCGGGGCGTGCCGTCCGCCTGGCGCCTGCGCGCGGACGAGCAGGTGGGTCTGGTCGCCGTCAGCCAGGACCGGAACCCGCGTGCCATCAGGGCCTTGCTCGCCGAGGCGGCGACCAGCAGGGTCGGGATCAGCGCCGAGTATGACGACGCACTCGACACCAGCCGGGCCCTCGGGACCGCAGCCGTCGCCAGAAGGTGCCTGCCGCCCGGCAGCACCGGCGTGGCTAGCATCGACGATGACTGGGTGGCGGCCCTGGTGGCGGGTGCACCGGAGATCTCCGCCAGGGTGGTTCACCGGCTACTCGGCCAAGTCGTTGCTCTCACCCCAGGAGAGCGGGACATTCTGCTGACCACACTGCGGACCTGGCTCGAGTGCGGCGGGAACGCCTCCGCCACCGCGCGGCAGCTCTACTGCCACCGCAACACCGTACGCAACCGGCTGCACCGCCTAGAAGCGCTCAGCGGCCAGTCGCTCAGCGACCCCCGCGGCGTGGCAGCCCTGTGCATCGTCGCGCAGGGAGCCAGGCTTCTTGAGCAGAACCTGATGCGCCTTGGGCAGGCACCGCCGCATCAGCCCACACCGACCGCAGTTCCCAGCGCCAATGCGAGATCGAAGATCTTGCCGGGCAAGAAACTCAGTCGGCGCACGCTGCCAGCACGGTGCTAATCAGCTGCCGTGCCAGCGGGCAGCGGGCTGAGCAGCCGTGAGCGCAGGCCGGGGCGCAGACGGGTGCTCGGCCGGGCCCATGTTCCGCACCGACCGGGCCGTGTCCCGGGGGCCCGTTCAATGCCCGGCCCAGAGACCGCAAGCGGCTTCGATCTTCGCACCGGATGGCCTGTGGCCTAGTGCCCCACGCCAGATGATCACTGATGCAGGGGGGAGGGATGCTGGGCTCTTGTCGCACCGGCATGAGATCTCGCGCACCAAGTGGCTAGGGTGCGAGTTGTGCTGCAGGCGAGGCCCAGTCACGCCCACTCTGGTTGCCGTTCGCACCTGACTTCGCGGTATGGTCCACAGTCCACGCGCGCCGACGCGCTCTCAGCGGCCGGGCCAGTGCCAGGCCGGCTCGTCGAGGATGCCCTGACCGTCGAGGAGCGTCCGGCCGTCCTCCTTAACCAGCTCCATCACCCGGGCCGAACCGTCCCGGAACGCGGTGACCAGCGGCTGGGCATGGGTGACGACGATGATCTGGGTCTTGGCCGAGGCGGCGATGATGAGGTCGGCCAGCGGCCCGATCAGGTCGGGGTGCAGGCTCGTCTCCGGCTCGTTCAGCACGAGCAGCTCCGGTGGCCGGGGAGTTAGCAGCGCAGCCGCCCACAGCAGGTAGCGCAGCGTTCCGTCCGAGAGCTCGGCGGCTCGCAGCGACCGCTGCAAGCCCGGCTGGCGAAGCGCCAGCTCGAACCGGCCGCCCGGCGCGGTGATCTCGACGCGACTGCCAGGAAAAGCGTGGTCGACCGCCTCGTCCAGCGCTGCCACGTCACCGATCTCGCGGATCGTCTGCAGTGCGGCGGCCAGGTGCGGCGAGCCAGAACGAACGTTCTGTCGCGCGCCGCGAGCCCGGTGTACCGGCTCCAGCTCGCTGACCCGTCGGCCGGTTTACCGCACATGCCGATGAGAGTGTGGTATTAAGATCTCTTTGGAATTACTGCAAGCAGTGGGCGACATCGTGGTCTGCTAGGTAACATACTTCGATATGGACGACAAAGGCTCCAGCATTGGAATATCTCTCTCCGGAGGCGGCCACAGGGCTACCTTGTTTTCCCTCGGAGCGCTTCTTGCGGTTGTTGATCTAGGTCGTCAGCGTGATGTCTGCTGGATCAACTCGGTATCGGGTGGGTCTATCACGAATGCATATGTGTCGGCCAACTGCGAATACGCTGAAGTTACACCCGAAGAGTTCTATGGAGTATGCCGTGAGGCTCTAAAGCGTGTCTCTCGCTGTAGTTCGATCACCGGAGGAGTGCTGGGCCGCGTGCGCGTGGCGGCTTTCTTCTCATCGCTACTGCTCTCCATCGTCGGAATTGTGTATTTTGCCTGCCGAGGCGACACGGTCGGGTATATTCTTGTTTTCGTCTCTTACATCGTCGGGTTGTTTACTTGGCGATTGCGCGGATACGTTGTGGAGCTCGGCTTCCGGGATGCGTGGTGCAAATCTCGGGCTACAGGGTCACCTGTATACCTTGGGAGCAATCCCAGAATCGTTGAACACATATTTTCTACGGTAGATATTCGATATGCCCAACCGATATTCTTTAGTGAATCCTACATAACGGATGGCAGCGGAATTTTCCGGATGAGGAGCCTGCCAATAGCTCGAGCCATTCGAGCTTCTGCTGCATTTCCTGGGCTCTTGCCACCTGTACGGATGCGACTGGACAAGCTGGTAGATCCCAGCAAGGTAAGCGCTGAACTAGCGGGTTACACCACACAAAGAAGCAAACGAGCATATCTCGTCGATGGAGGGGTGTACAACAACCTCGGAACTGAGTGGTCGGCTAGGTCTTTCGGATATTCGCATAATACCGATCACCTGATAATGAAGGAAAAACATCACCAGCCGGTTGCTGTCCATCTTGTTATAGACTCAAGCGCCTCCCCTAGGGCCTCACTCGGAATACTGCATGAGCTCCCGATTCTAGGCTCCCTGTATGCCATATCACGAACATATAAGTCAACTTACGAATCTACCCTAAAATCTGCTCGCAGCTACAGTTCGCCAGGAGTGGCGGTTCGACTGATACGCTCGACCGAAAGGCCAGGTTGGGGCCGAATGATACCAGATCGACTCAAAATTGGATTTAGAGCGAACCACTGGCGTCTTATTGCATGGACAACGGGAGGGACGAGAACTACTCTATTCAGAATTAAGCAAAGGCATGCGGTCAGGATACTTGCGCACGGATACGTTCTCACGCTCATGACCCTGGCCAAAAGAGAAGAATATGACCTTATAGGTGATGCGTGGAACGCATGGTTGAGAGAGTCTGTCCTCGCATCCTTTTCGCCTACTAAATCCGACAAGGAGAGAGAAAAGTTCCGGCGAAGAGTGGTCGCTCAGCTGTAGTGAGGGAAGTACAAGTCGTTTATGGCCATACCAATCTACACACATTGAGTGCCGACCTCACACCAGGGTTGACGGGCTACCCTGCATACACTCTTCTGCCGCTGGGTGCGGTGTAACTCCCGTCATGGTCGCGGGTGGCTGCCACATCCCTTGACCGGTCATGATGGCCGTGATGGCCATGACAGCGCCTACGCCGGGACGGCCACATGGCGACCCGGTCATCGATACGTGGAGGGGACCAGATGACGGACACGTCAGAGCAGATCAGCGGCTTGCTGCATGAAGCGGGCGAGACCCACCACCGTGTCTTCCGGATCGTCGACGGGGCCGATGATGACTGGGCCTCCTGGTACGCGCAGTGGCTCATCGACCTGTCGGAGCTGCCGGACCTGCTGGGTGCCCGCCCCGTGCGCAGCGAGCTGATCTACCTGCTCGTCAGCCTCGACAAGCAGTACACTGCCGAAGCTCCCGGCGAGCCCTGGGAGACCTACTACGCCCGCGGGATCACGCGCCATTTCCAGCCCTCAGGCAGCTGACACCGCCGACTGCACACGACCGCGGCCTCGGGCAGGCGAACATCTGGTCATGCCGCGAGAGGGTAGTGCAGCCTGCTCGTCTGGCCGGCGGCAGGGCCTGTGGTGCGGCTCGGGGACTGCCGGGTGAGGCAGCTGCTGCAGCCGGAGACTGGAGCAGCCCGTGCGGGGGTGACAGACTGCCGCCATGGGCACAGAGCCCCGGCAGGGACGCTGGCCAGCGCACCTCCCTGCGGGCGCGCTGCGGGTCGTGCGGTGGAGCGCACGCTACGAGGAGACGGTTACCTTCTACCGGGACATCATCGGGCTGCCTGTCCTGGAGACGTTCCACGACAGCTATGGCCTGGACGGGACCATCCTCGGGCTGCCAGCCGGCCAGGTTCACCTGGAGATCGTCCGTGCCGGGCAGGCATCGTATCCGGGCGGCGGGCTGGACCAGCTCGTGTTCTACCTGCCTGATGCTGGCGCCCGGGAGCGGATGGAGGCCAGGCTCGCCGCCGCGGGTGCCCGCCCGGTTGCCCAGATCGACTACTGGCAAGCCAACGGCGGTGTCACCTACCAGGACCCGGACGGGCGGGAAGTAGTGTTCGCATCCTGGATCTATATCCCGCCAGGATCGTGATCGGTGCGCGGGCAAGAGCGGTGTAATGCCTCTCGGAATGTCCGCACAGGCCGGACGGCCTGCTGCTTGCAGGCCTTCTGGCCCGCCGGCCTCGGGCAGGCGAGCGTATCGTGGCTTCATGGATGCGGTACCCGGCCCGGCGGAATGGCTTGCATGGTGGTCCTGGCCGTGGCGCGCTGCGGGCGCCGGGATCAGTTCGTTTCCCTCTCTTGCTCCGCAGGCGCTCAGTCAGCCGATCCTTCCCGGCTGGCTTTTTGCGAATAGCATTAACGTGACTGAGGAAAATTCCAGCTCACCGGAAACAGAGCGGGAAATTGTTGCGGCGCATAGTTATGGCCAGCAGCTTGGCCGTATCATGGACGTTCTTGATGAACTGATCAGGAAACAGCCGGCCGGGGCGCTTGGTGCCCGGCCTGTCCGGGAGTTCGCTGAGCTGAGGAATAACATCGACACGATTAAGGCTCGTCAGGCTGCGAAGCGAGCGGAACAGATGATCACTGACCTGGCTGTAATGAAACGGCGTGATCCTGATGAATACCAGCGCCTGGCAGCGGAACTCCGGAAGGTTCTGGAAGAAGACAGCGGAGATTGAAGACCGGCGTCCGGCGCCTGGGACGGATCGATTCAGGAAATGCTAGTCCGTCCCGGAATCTCAGTATGTAATCCCCAAAGGATGTCCGGCGAGCTAACACGTGAATTGCGGTCGAGATAGGGCTACACGGCAAACCAAGCGGAGACACTCATCTGCCGCCGAGCGAGTGCAGGTCGGTGCGCGCACGATGAGGAAGTACCGGCGATCCGGGTGTCAGCGACCGGCAGGCCCGCAGCTGCAGTATGCTCGGGCAGCCATCATCGGCCCACGTCACGGAGGTCAGGTAATCCTCGGCTATCCCCTCTCGCGCATCACAATCTGGCCCGTGCGGCCTCCCAACAGGCCCTCGCCCTCGCAAGTGCGGGAGAAGTCCCGCAAGACCATCGATGCAGTCCGCCGCCACGTTGCGGGAGGCCGGAACATACTCCCGGCCGGACTCTGCCAGGCGGCGCAGGTGGCCAAGCCGGCCGACGCGTCGTACAGCCAGCGACACAGGGCGGACCTGCTGGCCGGGAAGCTGGCGCCAGGGATGCGGGCGGACGCGGGGCAGGGCCGTTAGTGGCGGCTAGCGGATATCTCTTTGCTGTCGCACGGACGCGGGAAGCTGGGCGCCGATCCGGTCCGGACACTGTTCGAGCACGTGGCGGGGCCGGCAGGTGAGGATGGGGCGCCCGGGATGTCCTGCTGCGAGCGGCACGTGATCCCGGTGGACAGGGCCATGACAGGCGTGCCGGACAGCGAGAAGAACGCCGGGTTAGGGCCGTCCCTCTAATAATCAGCCACGGGACAAGGTCGCTCGGCAGGCCCGGTGGGCCGACGGCAGAGTCCGGGACCGGCAGCGGGTGCGGACATCAACTCGGGCGGCTCGAGGCACGCCGGAGCACCAACGTCGCAAACGGCAAAACGATGAGCGTCCCGATCAGTGCGCTTACCACACCGCCCCAGTCGAAGATGTTGGTGTCGCCGATGCCAAGGCCAACGGTGAAGATGAGGTAGCCGACCAGGGCCCCGGCCAGGCCGAGCACGAGCGAAACCAGCCACGACCGCGGTCCCCTCATCTTCCGGAAGGCATCGTTAGGAACGAGCATGCGGGCCACGATTCCGCAGAACAAGCCGAGAAGGAGCGCTCCGATCATCATTACCTCCTGGTTAACAGCTGTATGCCGTTATATGCCGACTGCGGCGCACGGCGAGGTGGCGAACTACACGCAAGTACACACAAGGCGTGTGACGCTCGTCCGGAGAACGTATGGAGACCAGGTGGAGGTAGAGAGGCATTCATATTTCATGCTGGAACGCCTGCATGGGGCGGCTAAACGCCCATTCTGCGCCTTTAGCGGACTGGACCGGAGGATCTGCCCCGGGTAGATAACGGCAGCTACTTTATAGATAACGAAAGCTTCCGGCACCTGTCAGCCAAGTTTGCAGCTTGAGTAAACATGCATCGTCCAGCCAGTGCGCGAACATCCGCTTCTGCCGCGATGAGGTACGTCCGGGACCAGCAAGCGCGTGCCGGTGAAGTTCGGCTACCAAGGGCACCAGGAGTGCGCTGCCTGCAATCCTTGGCGGCTGTCAGCGGCCAGGCTGTCAACGACACGGCAAGCCCCGAGGTGTGTCGCGATGCCGCCTGGTCGGCGCATCCCGTCCGGCGTTTACAGAGAGTGGTCAATGAGCAGAGTGCAGTCGCACGCGTAGCCGCCGTTATCTCAAGTCCTCTTTAGGGTGTCTCCGATGTAGCTTTACGGGCCTTCGAGCTGCGTCGTGGACGCGTTATCTTAAGTGGTGTCTACGACGCACCGGAAGCGATGTCACCCACGTGACCTGCGTCGATCCCTTGTCGCTGCGCTTTTGAGTTCTGAGCCGCGCCCAGAACCTCACGTCAGCGACATGTCTCAGACGCAAAAACCCCTCATGACCAGGGCTTATCCAAAATCGACTTAAGATAACCGCCGTTCGGTGCGGACTTCGGCTCGATGCCGATCACGAGGCTGGCCGTCCAGATTTGGGCATTCTGTGCGTCCACGAGCCGGGCGGACGAGGATCGCTGGTTACATCCTGGGGCTGGCAGCCGCCGGCCAGGTCAGTAGAGGTAGTCCCGGAGGACCTTGGATCGGGACGGGTGGCGCAGCTTCGACATCGTCGTGGACTCGATCTGCCGGATCCGCTCCCGGGTGACCCCGTGGACCTTGCCGATCTCACCGAGGGTCTTGGGCTGCCCGCCGGTCAGCCCGAACCGCGGCGATGGCGGGCGGCGTCGCCGCGGCGGCCCGCTGGGCGCTCATCCGCGCCGGCGCAGCCAGGGGAAGTAGCGCCGGTTCATCAGGAAAGCGCCGCCTACCGTGCTGGTGGTGGGCCCGGCGTGGCAGCCATACTGATTTGATGGAATCACGTGGCCGGCCGCGCTCGAGACGCAAAGGAACGGCGGAACTTCAGTGGGCGGCCGACGGCAGCACCTGGGGAATGGCGCTGCTGGGCGTGCAGGTGGTGCGGGCCTACGGTACGAGGCTGGATCCCTGGCGAGCATGGGTGCGCTCGCTGACGTTCCCGCTCGGCTTCCTGACCCTCGGCCTGGGGTTCCTGGGCATCCTCGTACAGCGCGAGCACCGTGCCCTGTACGACCTCATCGCCGGAACCGCGGTCGTCTACGCCTGGGACGCGCGAGCGGCCCGGCTCCGGTTCCTGGCCCGCCAGGCCGAGCCGGTCGTGGCCGGGGCCGCCGCGCCGGCCCCGGCCAAGCCGGTCGCGGTCACGGCCGATGGCCCGAGCCCGGCTGGCCAGGCCGGCTCCGAGGTCGGCCCGGATGCTCTCGCGGAATCTGGCCCGCACCCAGAACCATCTGCCACAGGTGAAGCCCCGCCCGGGACGGGCCCGGCCGCCGGGCAGTAGCGCCCGCAGAGCCCTGCCGATTGCACAATCTGACTTACGGTGGCTGTTATCGCAGGTAGATCGCTTTCGATCTCGGTAACACCATCGTAAAGTCAGGGAGCGTAAACATGCCCCTCGCGCGCAGCTCCTCCGGCGTGGAGAGGGAGAACGTCGAGTAGTGGCGCCCCTCGGCCTGGGCCTGGAGCCGCTCGGCCGTGCTCGAGCGCGGATGGCTGAAGGTCTGTGTGGCCACCACGGTTAGCCCGCCGGTCCCCCTGACCGCGTCCCGGAATGCGGTGGCGCAAGGCAACGTCACTGCGACGGGCCTGACATCATGAGATGCGATGAGCGATTCAAGTTCCCGCCCGGCCGTGTGGTGAGCTGCTGAGGCGGTGCAACGACTGATTCCCTGGCGGACGCCGCCGGTCTGTGCGAGTCCCGGGGGGAGTGCCTTACCGCCATTTATGCGTAGCCTGGCATCGGGCTGTCCGGATTGGATGGCTGATGTGCACGACCTTGCGAGTGGACCGGGTTCGCGGCCAGGACGCCAGGGGGGATCTGGTCGTACGGAAGCTGGCGTGCTCTGCGCACGCAGTGCACTACCTCGCGGAGAGGGTGGAGAGGATGCTGATGAGCGCATCGGCCGCTCGACTGGTCGAACAGGTGGTGGACAACGCCCGCTATCCCCTGCGGGATCCGTCCGGCACCGGCTGGCGGGATGTCGTCTCTCGTGTCCGGCAGGACCTGCATACCGTTGGCTGCAGCGTGCTGCCCGACTTCGTGCGGCCCGCCCTGCGCGAGGCGCTGCGGCGGGAGTGCGAGGAGATCGCACCTCGGGCGTACTACGACGTCGAGACGGTCAACGCGTACAACACCGACGCGGACCCGTCTCTGCCGGACGGCCATCCGGCCCGGATGACGATAGAGCGCGGCAACGCGTTCGTTGCGCGCGACTGCATCCCCGAGGAGTTCATCATCCACCGGCTCTACACCAGCCCGCTGTTCCAGCTCTTCGTCGCCAGGTGCTTTGCGCTGCCCCAGGTCCACGAGCTGGCGGACCCCCTGTCCGGGCTGTGCCTCAACGTCATCGCTCCGGGACGGGCGCATCCGTGGCATTTTGACACGAACGAGTTCACGGTCAGCATGGTCACCCAGGAGCCGGAGGCGGGTGGCGTGTTCGAATACTGCCCGAATATCCGGTCGGCGCGAGCGGAGAACTTCGAGGATGTCCGCGCCGTGCTGGCCGGACGCGGTGAGCACCTGATTCGCCGCCTCGCGTTGCGTCCGGGCTATCTCCAGCTGTTCACGGGCCGCTACTCCTTGCACCGCGTGACCTCTGTGGACGGGACCGCGCGTCACTCGGCGATCTTCGCCTATAGCCAGCGTCCCGGCGTGATCGGCACCGTCGCGCGGACGCGGCAGCTCTTCGGCCGCGTCGCGGCCGCGCACCTGGCCGCCGAGGGCCGCGCGGTGCGGGTCGACCAGCTGATGGACTAGGGCGCCGCCCTGCCCGTTCCCCGTTCCGGACACCGAGATCAAGGAGGATCGTGCGCAGCAGCCAGGAACTGTCTCCCCTGACCTTCGGCAACGAGAATCGTCTGCCACGCGTGCCGCTGCCCACCTTGGAGGAGAGCTGCGACAGGTTCCTCGAGTGGTGCGGGCCGCTGTTGACCGCCGACGAACGGGCGGCGACCGAGACCGCGGTGGCGTCATTCCTCCGCCCCGGCGGTCCCGCTCGAGAGCTCCACGCCGCGCTCGAGCAATACGACGCCGCCGACGGCGTGCACAGCTGGCTCGACACGTTCTGGCCGTACCGGTACCTGGGCCGCCGCGACCGCATCGCGCTCAACGCGAACTTCTTCTTTCTCTTCGAGGACTCCGATCAGGGACAGGTGGAGCGGGCGGCGGGGCTCGTCGCCGCGGCCGTCGGCTATAAGCTCCTGATCGACGAGCAGCTCATCCCGCCGGCCATCCAGCGAGGAGAGCCGCTGTCCATGGAGCAGAACAAGTACGTGTTCTCGGCCACCCGGATCCCGGGAGCGGTGCAGGACAGTGTCCGCACGCCCTACAGCGAGGACTGGCCGGGCCCGTCCCGGGAGCGCCACATCGTGGTCTTCGTCCGCGGCAACATGTTCCGCCTGGACGTGATCGGCCCGAACGGCCGTCCGCACGCCCTGGACGAGATCGCGGCCGGGCTGCGTGCGGTGATGGAGGCCGGTGCGGCCCCGGCCGCGCCGGGCATGGCGGTCGGGCACCTCACCACGAAGGCGCGGGCGGAGTGGGCGGCGAGCCGGCAGGCGCTGCTCGACTGCGATCCCGGCAACGCGGGCAAGCTCGACGTGGTGGAGACCGCGCTGTTCTGCCTGTGCCTCGAGGACGCAACCCCCGAGGGCCCCCGGGAGGCGTCCGATCTGCTGCTGCACGGTGACAGCGGCAACCGGTGGTTCGACAAGGCCCTGTCGCTGATCGTCTTCGGGGACGGGACGGCGGGCCTCAACGGCGAGCACTGCAAGCTGGACGGCACCACCATCGTGAGCTTCATCGACGCGGCCCTGGGCTCCTCGGCGGAGGAGCACTCGCGCCGGTCGGTGGCCCAGTCGCAGGGGACCCCGACCTGCGCACCCCTCGATTTCGTGCTCGACGCCGGCCTGCGGGCCGATGTGCAGGCCGCCGCCGCCGCGTTCGCCGCGTACGCGGCCGGCACCGCGTCCTGCATCCTGTCGATCGAGCGCTTCAGCAGCGAACGGGCCAAGCAGCTGCGGATGTCGCCGGACGCGTTCGCGCAGATGGCCTTCCAGCTCGCCCACCAGCGCGCCAAGGGCCATGTGGGGGCCACGTACGAGTCGATTGCCACCCGGCACTACCGGCACGGGCGCACGGAGGCGATGCGCGTCGTCACGCCTGAGGTGGTGCGGTTCGTGACCGCGATGGACGACGCGGAAGCGGACGAGCGGACCCGCAGGGCGGCGTTCCGGGCGGCCGCCGAGAAGCACGTGGAACGCACGCGGGAGTGCCAGATAGGGCACGCGCCCGAGCAGCACCTGTGGGAGCTGCAGCTGATCCAGAAGCGCCGCGGCGCGGAACTCGGCGTGACCGAGCCGCTGGCCCTGTACGAGACGCCGGGCTGGCTGAAGATGCGGGACGATTACCTGAGCACCAGCGCCGCACCGTCCACCCACATCCAGTACTGGGGTTTCGGGTCGACCAGCCGGAAGTGCATCGGCGTCGGCTACGTGTTGCTCCCCGATCGCTTCGACCTTTACCTGAGCACGCCGCGAGCGGTGAGCGAGCAGATGTCCGTATTCGCCGGGAAGCTCCCGGAGGCGGTCCGCGAACTGGAGGATCTGCTCACCGCCGAAGACAGTGGATGATCGAAGCTCAGCGGCTCAAAGGGGTACCAATGTTCGATGACGGGGCGTTGACCAGTGATCGCAAGGCGGACTTCACCCGGATCTACAACCAGCCGGATCCGAGGGCGTACTTCCGCACCCTGAACGACCTGGAGTACCAGGTCCCACAGCAGGCGCTGCCCATCTTCGAGGCCGTGCTCGCCGCGGCGGTGCGGGAGGGGCGCCCTCAGACGGTCCTCGACGTCTGCTGCTCCTACGGGATCAATGCCGCATTACTGCGCTGCGAGGTCGATCTGGGCGAGATCGGCGCCCGCTGCACCGACACCGAACGGGCCGCGCTCTCACCCGACGAGCTGATCAAGGCCGACGCGGAGTTCTACGCCCACCGGCTGCGCCGCCCCGACCTCGCGGTGCTCGGCCTGGACGTCTCGGCGCCCGCGATCGACTACGCCGTCCGAGCGGGCCTGCTGGCCCGGGGCTGGGCCGAGGACCTGGAGACGTCCGACCCGTCCCCGGCGCTGGCCGCCGGCATCCGGGAAGTCGGCGTGATCATCTGCACCGGAGGTGTGGGGTACGTCGGGCCCCGGACATTCGACCGGCTCCTGCGTGCCATCGGCGGTCCGCACGGCCTCTGGCTGGCGATCTTCGTGTTGCGCGTCTTCGCCTACGACGAGATCGCCGACACGTTCGCCCGGTACGGCCTGGTCACCGAGCGGATGCCGGGAGTGACGTTCCGGCAGCGGCGCTTCGCCGACCCCGAAGAGTTCGAGGCGGCGAACCACGACGTCGTCCTCCGCGGCCTGGACCCGGCCGGGAAGGAGGCGGAGGGCTGGTACCACGCCGACTGTTTCCTCACCCGCCCGGCAGCCGCAGCTGCGGAGAAACCGGTTGCCGAGCTACTTGCCGGAGTTCTGCCCGATGGCGGTCGATGAGCGGCTCGCGTCTCATCGACCGCGGTGGTGTCCGGCAGAGTGGGTCCCGTAGGCCCTGGTGACATCGCGCACGTGGGATGGCTGCCAGCCGGAACCATCTGGATATCACAGTGATACGTCACGCCGCGACCACGCCGGCCTCTGGCCACGGTAAGCGGCTGGCTTGCGGCCCGATGCCATATCGATGGTGACCTTGCGGCCGTGGCATTGTTGTGGGTGCCGAAAACCTATGCCACCAGGCGATATTCGTGGATGACGCCACCCACGCGGTCATGCCGCCGGACCCGGAAATGATCCAAGTCGGCGACGCATCTGGCAGCGGCCGGAGTGGCGCGGCCTGGTCCAGGGCGCGGTGCGGTCGTGGGAGTTTAGACCCCCCCCCCCCCCCCCGCCGTCCCCCCCCCCCCCCCCCCCCCCCCCCCCCACCGGCCGGAGAAAAAAAACCACCCCACCCCCAAACCAAACACCCCCCCCCACCCACCCACCCCCCCCCCCCCCCCTCCCCATCCCCCCCCCCCCCCAAAACCTCTGCCCAGGCCCGCCCCCCCCCCACTATCTCCGCCCCCCCAACGCCGCCCCCCCCCCCCCCCCACCGCCCCGCGGCCCCTGCCTAGGCCCCCCCTCTCCGCCGCCCCCCCCCCCCCCCCCCCCCCCCCCCCCCACCACCGCGCGCCCCCCCCCCCCCCCCCCCCCCCCCCCCCCCCGCCCCCCCCCCCCCCCCCCCCCCCCCCCCCCCCCCCCCCCCCCCCCCCCCCCCCCCCCCCCCCGCCCCCCCCCCCCCCCCCCCCCCCCCCCCCCCCCCCCCCCCCCCCCCCCCCCCCCCCCCCCCCCCCCCCCCCCCCCCCCCCCCCCCCCCCCCCCCCCCGCCCTTCCGATCGAGCAGAGGCGTTGGTTCGCTCACGCGGCGTCTATCTCGTAATCCGCGACGAAAACACCCCGCCTGCGGAACGCGGCCGGAGCATGCACCAGCGCCTGCGCACGCGCGCCCGGCCCGTCGAACGGGAACCAGAACCGCCTCAGCCCACGGGCGGCCGACCAGCCCGGCGCAGCCTGGCCATCCCGCATGGCAAGATGCTCCGCAAGCCCGGCGAACAGAACATCCCAGCGCTCGTCGCCGACCGGTCCCGGTGCATCTTCGAGCAAACTCAGCCGGACCCCGGCTGGTTCCTGGTGGTAATCCTTAAGGAATTCAACGACCAGCCGCCACTGCGAGTCGAAGTCCCGCTCGCCCGCAACAAGACGAGCCAGATCGGCAAGGGTTAGCGGCTGATACTTCACGTTCACAGCGTAGCCAATGCCGTATCGACCGCATCTCTACGGACAGAAACTCAGGTGAGTACGGGTCTGTCAACTCAACGGTCGGCGGTCTTGCCCGAAAGCTTGTCGGCCAAGATCCGGATGCAGCCGGCCTCGGTCAGGGCGCGGGTCTGCCGGTCCAGGATCTGCCCGGACGTGGACACCCGGGCGTACCCGATCAGCGCGCCGGTCAGGTTCGCCGGCTCGGGCGCGAGCAGGTCGTCGTGGCCGGCGCTGGCGTGGCCGGCCGGGGTCAACGTCACCCTCCGACCGTACGGGAAACGGCGGTGCCGGAGTTGCTGGACACACCGACTTCTCAACACCTTTTTCAGGCAGTCGCCGCCTCGCGGTCGGCGTCCAAGCCAAACGGATGATCGGCCGGACGTCCGGCAACATCGTGGCGATCCGGCCGCTCAAGGACGGTGTCATCGCTGACTTCGATGTCACTGAGCGGATGCTGCGCTACTTCATCCAGAAGGTCCACCGCCGCCACCACCTGGCCAAGCCGCGGCTGGTGGTGGCCGTGCCCAGCGGGATCACCGGCGTGGAGCAAAGCGCGGTGAAAGAAGCCGGGCGCCAGGCCGGTGCCCGGCGCGTTTACATCATCGAAGAGCCGATGGCGGCCGCGATCGGCGCCGGGCTGCCGGTGGACGAGCCCACCGGAAACATGGTCGTCGACGTCGGCGGGGGGACCACCGAGGTCGCGGTGATCTCGCTCGGCGGCGTCGTGACCTCCCGGTCCATCAAGGTCGGCGGCGACGAAATGGACCAGGCGATCATCACGTTCGCCAAGAAGGAGTACTCGCTCATGCTGGGCGAGCGGACCGCCGAGGAGATCAAGATGGCGATCGGGTCGGCCTACCCGTCGCCGGATGAACCGCACACCGAGATCCGCGGCCGCAACCTGGTCAGCGGCCTGCCGAAGACCATCGTGATTGGTGCCGGGGAGGTTCGGCACGCGATCCAGGGACCCGTCAGCACCATCGTGGACATCGTCAAGACCACGCTCGACACGTGCCCGCCCGAGCTGGCCGGCGACGTCATGGACCGCGGTATCGCGCTCACCGGCGGTGGTGCGCTGTTGCGCGGCCTCGATGAGCGGCTGCGCGAAGAGACAGGGATGCCGATCCAGCTGGCCGACAATCCGCTGGAATCGGTCGTGCTCGGCACAGGCAAATGCATCGAGGACTTCGACGCCCTCCAGCAGGTGCTGGTACCGGAGAAGCGCCGGTAGCGGTTGAGCGAGGGGACCGGGCTGCTGACAACAACGGACCCGTCAGCACCCCAACAAGCGCAAGCCCCCGTACCATGAGGCCACATATCCAGAGTCCAGGTGGAGGGGAGCGAGACGAATGGCGGTGACCAACGCGTCCTCGCTGCTGTCCGGCGAGGCGGAACGCGCCGAGCTGACCCGCATCCTCTCGGAGTTCCGCGCCGCGCTGGAAGAGGAGATCGACACCGGCCGGCGTACGACGACGCCTGTGGTCCGCGACGGCGCTCGCAATGCCCGATGAGCACCACGAGTGGTCGGGCAAGGGCTGGACGGTTACCGTCACCGACACGGAGATGGCCCTCGCTCAAGCGTCGGGCCGCGTCACTATTTCAGCACGAACGCCGCTCGGCTCGAGGTGCGGCGTCGGTGGTTCCGGTGGAGCCTCCGCTACGACCGTCAGCCACTCGTGCACCTCCGTGGCAGCAAGAAAACCGAGGCCTCCGCCCTCTCAGGGGCCCTGCGGCGTCTCGCTCTGAGACCGGCGATCGCTGACGGGGTCGCCTGGTACGCCGCCGTCACTCAACTTCTCGCCGGAGCGCGCGGGCACTTGACCTCGCGATCGCCTTCGCGACGGCATTCGCGACCAGCCCGGTAAGCCACGCCACCATCCGAATCCGGATACCAGACGTACCCGCGCCCAGCACCAGGCCAGCGGAACCGCACGACCTGTGCGTGCCGAAAACCTCGTCCACGTAATCCGACCAGGCGGTACTCGTTGATCAGGCAAGCCGTGTGAGTCTGCCGTCGGACGCGGTATCGGTCGAGATCGACCGGTTCGGGCAGGGGTTTCAGGTACGCGGCCGCGTCCAGGGAACGGTGCGGCCGGTGCTGATTGTGGTGTTATGCCGAGTGCCGGATTATGCCGGGTAGCCGGGCTGAGGTCGGGGTTTGCCCAGTTCGGGGGTTATGAGGACCGCTGAGGCTCGGCATAATCCGGGCTGCAGGCCCAGGCCGAAGGATCCTCGCCTGTGATTTCTTCATGCCGACACGATCACCCTGACCAGGCTGTACTGCTTCGCCGTTGTCGAGCACGCCGCCCGCCACGTCCGGGTCCTGGGTGTTACCGCAAATCCCGACCGCTGCATGGGCCGCCCAGCAGGCCGCAACTTCCAGCAGGCCGCAACTTGATGCTCGACCTAGGCGACCACGCAGGCGACTTCAGATTCCTGATCCGTGATTGTGACTCCAAGTTCACCGCGATGTTCGACGAAGTCTTCCGCGCCCGGGCCAGCTCACTTGAGCAGCTTGTGCACCTCGCGGAAGTTCGGGTGCTGCGAGTCACGCAGCCACTCGAACAGCACCATCTCCGATGTCACGATCTCCGCGCCATGCTGCCTGGCCCGGTCGATGGCGGCCGCCCGGTCAGCCGGATCACGCGAGCCGGTCGCGTCGGCCGCCAAGACCACGTGATGCCCGGCTGTGAGCAGGTCAAGCACCGTCTGCAGCACACACACGTGCGCCTCGCACCCCGCGACGACGACCTCGCTCACCCCAGCGGGCAGCAGCGCAGAAAAATCCGGAGCGCCCGCCGCCGAGAACGTCGTCTTGGACACGACCACCTGCGGGTAAGCCACCAGCGCCGGCACCGTCGGGCCCAGGCCGGCCGGGAACTGCTCAGTCGCGCGGACCGGCACATCCAAAACGCGGGCGGCCTCCGCCAGCCGCACGGCCCGGGCGACAACGGTCTCGTTGTCATAGATGACGGGCACCAGCCCCTGCTGCAGGTCGATCAGCAGCAGCACGGCACCATCAGCGGCCAGCAGCACGCAATCGACGCTACTTCATCATGCCGCAAGCGTCACCGGGAACTTCCAGCGCCCAGACCGTTCGGCTATCCGATGACTACGTCGGCAGCGCAGTCGCGCCTGGCGGTACCGGCGGCACGAGCGTTCCCTCGATCCGCTGGCCCTCGACGGGCAGGCGGGCGGCCCGCCCGCTGACATGATCAGGGTTGCGGACGCTGATCTCATAGGTTCCGCCGCGGGAGCGCCGGGTGGCGGTGAAGCCGGGCCGCGCCGCGGGCAGCCCCGGGTCGACGCGCAGCCCGGTCAGCTCGCCCCGGATGCCGAGAACCCAGTGCCGAACCATAACCCGCCTCGTGGGCATTTCGAACGCGGGTGAGGATCAGGCCGCCGGTAGTACTCGTTGATCAGCCCGCCAAGGACTCGCCGTCGCGGGCAGCTGGCACCAAGAAGATGTCACCCCGCTCTGGTCGATAAGGCATGCCCGCCGCGGTCCCATCTGGCGCGAGGTGAGGAAGGGGGCAGGTCGTGGCGGCACCTTGTCGCGGAACGCGCCGCCGGGGTCCTGCGGCTCACCGCCCCGCGGGGTATCCGGCGTCATGGCTCACACCACCTTCGAAGCCCGCGGAGGCTGCTCGCGCGGGCCGCGCTCGAGCATCGCTCCGACGACACGGCAGAGGTCATTGCCCAGCGCCTTGCTGTTTACCATGACGTGACATCCCCCATCATCTCGTGGTACCGGGACCGCGGGATCCTGGTATCTGTGGATGCGATGCGTTCCGCGCCGCAGGTCGGGCGCGAAATCCTCGCCGCCCTCGAAGCGATGCGCCCGTTCCTGGACCTTGTGCCCGAGCAGGCACGGCTCCCCGTTGACCTGACCGGCCTCGGGGACGCCTTCGGCGTCACCAGCCCCGCCGCCGGCACATCGGGCTGACCCCGCCGGCCACCGGGGCTGGCCGCGGCCTGGCAGAGTGGCTGCCGGATATCAGCCGCTGCCAGACCTACTCAGCGCCACCAGGGACACCGCCGGGGAACCGCTGGGGATGGCTCCGCGAGGCTTGACCGCCGGTGCACCCTGACCTGGACACCCCGCCCCGGCCTCGCCAGAACGGCAAGACAGGCGCGGGATCGCCTCTCACTGCCAGATACAGCGGAGCCGGGAGAATAGAACCGGCAGGGAGGCGCGCACTCGTGCACAGCGAACGGGGAAAGAATTGACAATTGCGGTGAAGTCGGCCGGGCTGCTCGCGAAGCACAGATGGGGGGCATCCTCGATGATCGCCAGCTGTGATCCGGCGATGCGCCTGTGCATGTCCTCCAGGTAGCCCGGCGTGCACTCGCCGTGGCGGCCGGCCATGAGGCCGGCGCAGCCACGGACGCCGAACTGTCGCACGGATCACCTCACTGCCTCCGCCACCGCATCGCCGGTCGGGGCATCCGATCGCTGAAGCCTGGACGCGACGGCGGCTCGCGTCTTGTCCGGGTGGCGGTGGACGCGAAGCATCCCGGTCAGGGTCAGGGCGTTCTTCCCTGCTGCTCGAGCACGCGGGTCACGATGGTCAGGTCCTGCTCGCCGAGCCCTTGATCAACGGCCTGCTGCCATTCCTCAGCCAGGCAGGCGAGAACGGCGAACCGGTCGTCACCGGCCGCTTGCAGCGCAAGGCGGACATCCTTGAGCGCGAGCGACAGCGCGAACTGGGCCGAGAACTCGCCGTTGGCGATCCGTTGCAGCTTCGCAGCCTGCCATGGCGACACGAGCGGGCCGCCGCCAAGCGCATCCACCACCATCTCGGTCTGAAGACCCAGCCGACGAGCAAGAGCCACAGACGCGGCAACCGCCTCCGCCGCGAACGCCAGCCAGGTGTTGTTCACGAGCTTCAGCCGTGTTCCGGCCCCGGCCTCGCCGACCCAGAACGTGCGCTGGCCCAGCGCGTCGAACAGCGGAGTCACACGCGAACGCGCCCCGCCGGGTCCTGACGCGAAGATGGTCAGCTGGCCGCGTTCTGTCGGATCCTTGCTTCCCGACACCGGTGCGTCCAGGAGCATTACGTCCGGGCGCTCAGCACTTGCCATGGCCGCGACGCGGTCGGTCCCCGCCACGCCGATGGTGCTCATCTGGGCCCAGATCGCGCCCGGAGCCAGAGCAGCAAGCATCCCCTGGTCCCTAGCGACCGACATGACGGCATCGGCGTCGGTCACCATCGTCAGTACGATCGCGGCTCGCCGCGCCGCGTCGGCGGCGGTCCCGGCGACCTCCGCGCCGAGCTCCGCCAGGTCCCGGGTCGCCTCCATCCTGCGGTTCCAGACAATCGTCGGGATGCCAGCGCGCAAAACACTGGCCGCCATCCCATGGCCCATCGCTCCAATACCGAGCACCGCAACCGGCTCGTCCGTCCCTGCCATCGGTCTCCCCTTGCCGGGTGATTGCCGGTGACGACTCCTACCAGCATCGCGCCGACCGGGCCCCCATGCGTACCCTAGGCCCAAGTTCCCCCAAACCGATAGGCCACCATGTTTGACCAGGTGGTAGCGTCCTCGATCACCGGGCAGGCCCCGGTCGCAGGCGACGTGGCCGGGTTCGCCGTACCGCCGTCCCGCGCCGCAGTGATCACCACCGCCGCTCGGCCAACGGCGGGAAGGCCTGGGCCAAGATCGCGGTCCCCGGTCTCACCGGCGGGGTGAGCTTCTCCTCCCTGTCCTACGTGAGCCCGACGGCGGGCTGGGTCGTGATTAGCCAGCTGGGGATCCCGGGCCTCCGCCAGCTGCTGCGGACATTGGATGCCGGCCGCACCTGGCATGGGGACAGGTTCTGAACCGGCGGGTCCCGGACGGCCGGGCTGATCGGGA
This sequence comes from uncultured Actinomycetes bacterium, assembly GCA_963824545.1. Taxonomy (GTDB): domain Bacteria; phylum Actinomycetota; class Actinomycetes; order Streptosporangiales; family Streptosporangiaceae; genus Bog-532. The sequence goes on from CAWGPP010000001.1 coordinate 276,816, forward strand.
ACCACGGGCGCGGAGCTGGCCGGCCTGAGCCGAACGGCAACTCCCGGCCGACCAGCAGGGAGGCAGCCAGGCACCCGAGCCTGCCCGGGTCCAGGCAGCGGGATAAGCGTTGCCGCCAGAAGGTCCTGCCCGTCGGCGTGTCCGCGGCGCCCGATCCGGGCGCGGACGTCCGCCCAAGGCCGATCGAGACGCAGACCGTCCAGATTGGGGCGATCCGAGCGCTTAGCGTCGCGGCCGGTCGACGACTGACTCGCAAATATTCGGCAGGGAGGATGTGGATAGTGCTTCCGGTCGTTCCGCGCGCCCTGCCCGTCCATGACATCCCGGCGCGGTCACTCGCCGTGTCGATGGCCGACCAGTCGCAGGGTCACGGCAACGGCTCCCGCCAAGTCGCGCGCTCACGATCCTGTCGCTGGCGCGCGGAAGGAGACGACGCTGTGCCCCGGCGCGGCGGGCGACCTCGGTGGCGGGCACCCCGGCGTTCAGCGCCAGGGACGCGCCCGCGTGCCGCAGGTCGTAGGGCCGCCCGGCCAGGGTTGGCGTCCTGTGCGTGCCGAAAACCTCGTCCACGTAATGCGACCAGGCGGTACTCGTTGATCGGGCAAGCCGTGTGAGTCTGCCGTCGGGCGCGGTACCGGTCGAGATCGACCGGTACGGGCATGGGTTTCAGGTACGCGGCCGCATCCAGGGAACGGTGCGGCCGGTGCTGATTATGGTGGATCTCGTACGCGCGCAAGATCCGCCGCAGATGGGCCCGGTTCCAGACAAGGGCGCGGTCCAGGAGCTCGCGTCGGCATCCGCCGATCCATGTTTCGGCTATCGCGTTCATGCGCGGCGTCCGGACGTTGCACAGCGCGGTCCGGATCCCGGCATCGGCGAGGACCGCGTTCAATGCGGCGGTGAAGTTCGAGCCGCGGTCGCGGATCATGAACTTGACCCGGTGCGCATGCTTGCCGAGGTCCATGAGCAGGTTGCGGGCCTGCTGGGCGGTCCAGTCCCCGGTGGGATGCAGCGTGACTCCGAGAATCCTGATGCGCCTGTTGGCGTGCTCGAACACGGCCAGGACATAGGCCTGGGTCCCATCGCCCAGGTCCGCCGTGAAGAAGTCGCACGCCAGGATCGCCCCGGCCTGGGAACGCAGGAACAGCGACCAGGTAGGGCCGGTCCGCCGCGGCGCAGGATCGATGCCAGCCTTGTTCAAGATCTCCCATACCGTCGACGCCGAGACTCGTACCCCCAGCCCGGCCAGTTCCCCGTGAATCCTGCGGTAGCCCCAGCCGGGGTTCTCACGGGCCAGCCGAAGGACCACGGCCCTGATGTTCCGGCGGGTAGCTGGCCGGCCGGTCTTGCTCGCCGGGACCCGGCGGCCCAGCGGCGGCGGGTGATATCGCGGTGCCAGCGCAGGACCGTGTCCGGGGTAACCAGCAGATGCAGCCCGTGGCGGCGGGCTTTCGGTATCACGCCGAGCAGGGTCGTCAGAAGTGCCCGGTCCGCCCAGTCCAGCCTCGGGCGGCGCGGCTGCCGCCGCTGCAGAACAGCGAGCTGATGGCGCAGGATCAAGATCTCTGCGGTCTTCCATCTCTCCTCACGCCGGGCGAGCCGCAGCCAAGCGGCTAGCCGCGTGGTCAGGAGGAACATGAACCGCGGGCACATGACCGGTGATCATCACGGCCGAACGGCAGAGAGAGCAACTCTTCTGGCCAGAGCCATGGACGAGATTCTCGGCACGCACAGTCGATGTGACCGCCCAGATCAAGCGCAGGCAGGTCATCCACGGCTTGATCAAAGAGTACCGCAGAGCAGCCTGAGGAGCGCGAAGCACCAGCTCAGCAATGGTAAATGAGTGTTGGCGCGGCACAGGCTCGGCTTCGGCGCAAATTCCGTGGCATGCGAGTATGCGATCATCGGGTATGTTCGTTGCCCATTCTCGCTAGATGAGATCATGCGCCGGAGATCTTTTGGAGCTAATCACCCATCGACTGCTGGACGACGCCGACCGGATGGTCATTGATTGCGATCAGTCAAGATAATATCGGCACCCGGGCGCGTTTCCTGCAGGAAGGAGAAACGGGAAGTGAGCGCGGTCTTCTCAATTCTATTGTCTGTCCTGGCCTTCGGGTTCTCCTTGTTCGTTTTCGTCGACAGCCGCAGGCGGGATCGTCGCGATGTCTTCCTGAAGATTAATGAATATCTTACAAGCGAAGATATTCTTCGCGGCCGGTACGTCCTCCACCAAAGAGTAACCGATGAGGCTAGCGTAGAGAGTCTTAGTGATCGCGAGTATCGGGACGTCCACCGGGCTATCACGGCATTTAATACCCTCGGTCTTTACGTAAAGAATGGTTATTTAGATGAACAAGATGTACTGGACATCTGGGCCATGTCAATATACAGGGCGTGGCTTACCGCTCAACCATATATAGCGCACCGCGAGCGCACCCATGGATACCATCCGTGGGCTTACTTTGAACCCCTGGCGAAGAATTGCCAAGAAAGCCTCGCCCGCAAAGGCGAGGAAATAAAGGTCGTCGCATGGCGTCGGCAGACGCCTGGCGATTCAGAGTAGTTGGTACGCACTATATTTCGCTGTCGAAGTAAAGACGCTGCGGCGCCGATCGTCTACGCGCCGGGATCAACAAGCCGTCAGGCCATACGCCGCCCAGCACATCACCTGCTGCGCGACGTCTAGTTTTAAGACACCAGACGCACGCAGATCACACGCGGCCCGTAACGTTCCTCGGCTGCATTAGCGCGGTGAGCGCTTCCGTTCAGATAAAGGACAATGATGCAGATCACTGGGATTTTGCCCAGGTTACGGCGCCGCCCGTGTCCCCGGGCGTGCCTGTCTGTCGGGTCTATCTCGCGAACGGTGTTTCCGGCGTGGTTGGTTAGTTAGGCCGCTTGGTCGAGGATGCGCTTGACCTTGCGGCGGTCGATGTTGAGTTCTCGGGCTATGGCGCGCTGGCTCTGGCCAGCCTCGTATCGCGCACGGACGGCCCGCTCCAGGGTTGGCGCAACCGTCAGTTCCGGCGGTGCCTCATGTACCAGCGGTGGTGCAGCCTGGTCGTGGGGCTCGGGCAGAGCCTCACTCCCCCGTGTACCACGCCCGGCGCGGATCAGCATCATGAGTAGCTCGAACGAGCCGACTAGCGCCAGGGCGGGCCATGCGCTGACCAGTGCGCCGATCGGGCCATGGCCTACGCCGTGCGCCAGGTTGGCACCGACCGTGGCCACGATGCCCGCGCCGAGGCTCCAGGCGGCCAGCCGCGGTACGGGCTGGTTCCGGCGGCTGGCGTCCAGCACCACCATTGACGCAGCCCAGATCAGCCCGTCTACCGTGAACGGCAGCAGCCGGGCCGTCACGCCAGCCTCGCCATGCGAGCGCACCAGCTCGTAGGCGTGCTGATAGGAGATGATCGCGGCGACCACCGCCACGCCCATGACCGCGAGCGCCGTCGTGATCCTGATGAGCCGGTCGGTCACAGGCCCAGCTCCTCGCGCCAGCCGACCACGAACGGGTCATCATCGCCGTGGCCGGCGGCAAGCCGCTCAGCGAGGACCATGGCCGTGATCGCCTGGTTCCGGGTGAACAGGCGGCCCGGGTGACACGAGACGATCCAGGCACCGTGTCCGTCGGCCGCGGCGTGGTCGCGGAACTCCGCGATTGCGATGACGCGGCCGTCGATGTCCAGGGACATGGAGTCGTCGTTGATCTTGGTTGACATGGGGTAGCCCCTCCCCCGCCCAAGGGGAGCCGCGGGGAGCCAGGAACGGGAGCCAACGCAGATCGACTCGTCCAGACTGCCCGCGACGCCGTCAGGGCGTTGTCGCAGGTGAGAGGCTCCCCGGCCGACTCAGTCCGACCGGGCCAGACGGGCCGTTCGTGACTGGGGGTCAAGGGGTCGCGGGTTCAAATCCCGCCGTCCCGACGGTTTTTCGAACGCTTCTTCGCCATGTACAGCAGCAGTACAGCAGTACCCGGGGAAGACTGTTAAGGTCTGCATGCGGCCTCTGAGTGGCCGCCATGCGGTCGGCGGATTCAAGATCACGACGTTGGGCCGGGGTGCATTTGCGTCCCGGGTGTTACGCGTTCTCCGGGGGTCGTTCGCCATGAGCGCCGGACGTCACTCACGGCGAGCCCCGGTTGCTGGCATACCCATCCAGTGGGCGTCTCCGCCGTGCTCACCCTGGCACCGGGATCCTCACCTTGGCGGCTCCAGCCGGCGCATGGCGGTACCCCGGTTTACGTCACGGACGGTGACGGCAGGCCCGGGATGCGGCGCGCGAGATCCGCCATTCTGGCGCCCGCCTCGGCCGCTCGGCCTGTCCGTCGGTGCCGCGCCCGAACGAACAATCTGTGCGCGGCCACGGGTGTGGCCGGCACGGCTGACCGACGTCCCGATTCGGCGGATGACGGGGGCACCTCGACGGGGAAGGGCTCCGCTTGGCAAGCTGGGCAGAGCGGGATGAGGCGGCGGAGCACCCGGATTCGGCGCACGCCGCGTTGGGGTGCCGCACCGGCGGGCTCGCAGGCGCAGGCGTGGTCGTGGGGCAGGTGAGGGCGGTGGGCGATGGCGGCGGCTGATAAGGCGGATTACGGGCTGGATGACGCCTGGCGGGACGCTCGTGCCCCTCAGCGACCGAGCGTGAAGATGGCAGCGGGTTGGCTTGGAGGTTGGCGGTGGCGCTGAGGATCGTCTGCATGTGCGGGTATGTCATCCGGGGCGATGACGACGGCGAGCTGTGGAGGAACGCGCAAGAGCATATGGGTGTCTTGCACCCCGAGCTGGTTGGCAACGTGACGCGCGAGGACATCCTCGCGCAGGCCGAGCGGCTCTAGCTGTCGGCGCTTTCCAGCAGTCGTCGGTGGACGCCTTGCACGGTGGGGCTGGGCGCGATCCCGAGCTCGTCTTGGAGCAGGATTCGTAGCCGCTCGTAGGCGCGGAGCGCTTCGGCGACGTTGCCGCGCTGCGCGAGCGCTTCCATGAGGAGGCGGTGCCCGGTCTCGCGGTAGGGCGCGAGTGCGGTCAGGATCCTGGCGCGTTCCTCGGCTTGGGCCAGGGCCGGGCCGCCAAGGCCGAGGCTAGCGGCGGCGAAGCACTCCAGGCCGCGCAGCCGGACCTCTTCCAGCCGGCGCCGCCATTCGTCGATCCAGGGTGCCTCCAGCCCGGTGAGGAAGGGCCTGGTGGCGACGTGATAGGCGATCCCGGCTGGCCCCCATGCCTGCGCCCACTGTCCCTCCGCGATGCTGGACTCCGCCCGGTGGGCGCCTTCCAGGGCCGCCTCGGCATCGACGAAGATCGCCGGCGGCAGGAGCAGCTCGATCTCGGCCCGCCCGTGGAGATGTTCGGCGCCCAGGCTGTGCCGCAGTTTGGACAGTTGCACGTTCAGCGCGTTTCTTGCCTCTGGTGGGGCGTCCTCTCCCCAGCCGGCCATGAGCAGCTGATCCCGGGGCAATGGGCGGCCACGGTTGAGGACGAGGTAGGCGAACAGGACTCGCCCTATGCGGCCGGGCAGCGTGTCTTCGACGCGTGAGCCATCGATGTCGGCGACGAAGCGGCCGCACAGCTGGATTCTGGCCTTCGTCCACTGGCCCATCAGGCGACCTCGGGTCCACGGTCCTATCCCTCTGATGCAGGCAAGGATACGGAAAGGTCTTCGAAAGGACAGCGCAGGGTTCACGAAAGCGACGGCTGCCACGATCTTCTCGTCATCGACTGCCAGAGCCGCTTAGGAGGAGCCATGGAATCCAGGACCGTCGAGACCTACCGCGCCGGTCACGAGGCCTTCAACCAGAGGGACTTCGACGCCATGACCAAGCAATACGCCGATAGCATCAGCTGGACTGATCACTCGCAGGGCCGGACGTTCAGGACACCCAGGAGTTCAGGGACGACTTCCTGGCAGGGTGGGTCGGGGCCTCCCCCGACATCAGAATCACCGGCCCCCGCTACATCGACGCTGGCCAGACGGTAGTATGCACCTTCACCGTCGCCGGCACGCATGACGGGCCGCTCGGACCGTTCCCCGCCACCGGCAAAAAGTTCGCGCTGCCGCTGTGCGAGATGTGGCACTTCGACTCGAGCGGGCGGGTCGCCGGCGGGGACCTCTACTACAACCAGGTCTCGCTGCTCACGCAGCTGGGCCTGATGCCGCAGCCGTCATCGCCGACCTCGTCTAGCACGTAAACGCCGTGTATCACCGGACCGAAATCCGTCTCCGTATATACGTCGGTCGACCGAATGGAGACCATCATCACCTCAAGGAGGCACCACATGACCGCAACCGAGATCCCAGTCGACAACGGCGTCAACGTCGAGGCGCTGCTCGGCGTCCGCGGCGCCCTGGCTGACACCCCGGAGATCGCCCAGTTCCAGTGGCGTTCCACGGTGTCCTGGGTCAACGGCACGCACAGCCGCTCGGACGTGGAGACGTTCTACGGCCTCGGCGACGAGCAGCAGCACCACATGACGTTCAGCTACGACGTCGACCACCCGCTGCAGTTCGCCTCGCAGGACAACGGCGTCACGCCGGTGGAGTATGTCCTGGTCGCGCTCGGCGGCTGCCTGACCGCGGGCGTCGCCGCCGTGGCCCAGCAGAGGTCGATCCAGCTCCGGTCGGTGCGGGCCACCCTCGCCGCCGGGATGGACCTGCACGGGATTCTCGGCGCCGACCCGGATGTTCGCAACGGCTTCAGCGGTGTCACCGTCAGCTACCAGATCGACGCCGACGCCACCGCCGAGGAGATCAGGGCGCTGGTCGCGCAGTCGCAGAAGCGCTCCGCCGTCTACGACATCCTCACCAACCCGACCAGCGTCACCGTCGACGTCTCCTGATCCGGTCCGAGCGAGCGGGAGGCGCAGCCGTGCCGAATACGACCACCGTGATCGTCGGTGCCGGGCACTGCGGGCTGGCGATGAGCCACCGCCTCGCGGCTCGTTCGATCAACCATGTCGTCCTGGAACGCGGAGAGGTCGCGAACTCCTGGCGCACGCAGCGGTGGGACTCGCTGCGGCTGCTCACCCCGAACTGGATGACCCGGCTGCCCGGGTACGCCTACTGCGGCACCGACCCGGACGGCTACCTCAGCGCGCGGCAGGTCACGGCGATGCTCGCGGACTACGCCGATGCATCCGCGGCGCCGGTACTGACCGGCACGACGGTGACATCGGTGCGGGCGGCCGGAGGCGGCTACGTCGTGCGGACCGACCAGGGCAGCTGGCGCGCGCCGACGGTGGTGCTGGCCTGCGGGGCGGCGACGGTGCCCGCGGTGCCGGCGCTGGCGCGGCGGGTGCCGGCCGGGATCACCTCGGTCACCCCGGCGGGCTACCGCAACCCGGGCGAGCTGCCCGGCGGCGGCGTGCTGGTAGTCGGCGCCTCGGCCAGCGGGGTCCAGCTCGCCGACGAGCTGGCCCGCTCCGGGCGCCCGGTCACGCTCGCCGCCGGCGAGCACGTCCGCATGCCACGCACCTACCGCGGCCAGGACATCTTGTGGTGGCTGGACGCCTCAGGGGTGCTGGACCAGCGCCACGACGAGGTCGATGATCTGGTGCGGCGCGGAACGTGCCGTCCATGCAGCTGGTTGGCTCGCCGGGCCGGACGGTGGACCTGAACGCATTGAGCTCGGCCGGGGTGCGGCTGGCCGGCCGCCTGGCCGGGATCGCCGGGCGGGGTCGCCCAGTTCTCCGGCTCCCTGCCGACATTGTCCGCGCTGGCCGACCTGAAGCTGGGGCGGCTGCTGGACGCGATCGACGCCTGGGCGGGGGCAGCCGGTGAGCGGTTCGCGCCGACAACCGTGTCCACCGCGCCGCTGGGCCTGGACCTGCGGTCCGGCCGAGATCAGCACGATCGTATGGGCGACCGGATACCGACCCCGATCTGTCCTGGCTGGAGGTCCCGGTGCTCGACCGCCGAGGGGCGGGGTCGTGCACGACGGCGGTGTGACGGCCTGCCCGGGCCTGTACCTGATCGGCATGCCGTTCTTGCGCCGCCGCAAGTCGAGCCTGATCGACGGGGCGGCAGGCGACGCACGCCGAGCTGACCAGCCACCTCGCCGGCCACCTCGACGCACTGGCCGGCCGCCGCGAAAGGAGCGCGTCATGAACGAGCACCCCCACGCCAAGGCGATCGCCGCGGCCGTGGCGGGCCAGAACAGGACCCAGCTAGCCGCTGCGGTCACCGGCACTGTCCGGCTGCGGGCGTTGCTGCCCGGTGGCCCGATCGAAGAGCACGGCCGTGATGCCGTCGTCGCCCGCTTCGGCGGATGGTTCGCGGCATGGACACCGTCGGCCTGGTGGAGTCGGC
>CAWGPP010000002.1:0-483437 GCA_963824545.1 uncultured Actinomycetes bacterium
TCAGGTTGTCTTGCCGGGCGGTGAGGCGCTTGAGCCGTTTGGCGAGGGTGGCGGCCTGCCGGTCGTGCTGGGCTTGCCGGGCGGTGGCGGTGTGCGGGATGAGCTCGGCCAGCCGCTGTTCCCGGCCGGGGGCCAGCGCGTAAGCCGATAGCCCGCGGAACGTCTCCGCCAGCAGGACATCTTCCCGGACCTGCACGGTGCGCGGGTGATCGGGGGCGGCGGCCACATGGCTGGGGGTACGCGGGTTGTACTGGCACACGTAATACGCGTACTCGGTCGGGGTCTTGTTGGCCGCGTGCACCTTGGTCAGCCCGCACATCCGCCGCTTGCACACTTTGCAGCGGACCCGGGACCGGAACGGGTAGCTCCGCCAGCTGGCCGGGTTGTGGATGGCGCCGTCGCGGGAGCTGCGGTGCTCGGCCCCGGTGCGCTGGGCGGCTTCCCAGGTGTCCCGGTCCACGATCGCGGGATGGGTCTGCGCCTCGGGCCAGTACCACTGGCCCGGCGGGACGGGCCTGCCTTTGCGGGTCCGGCCGAACACCTGATACCCGGTGTACTTCGGGTTCGCGAGAATCGAGTAGATCCCGCCGATCGTCCAGCCGGTCTCGGGGTCGGCGGGCGGGTAGGTGCCCGGGTCGGCGGACAGCCGGGCGTGAATGGCCGGCACGCCCAGCTTCTGGTAGGCGCGCAGGTCGAAGATCGCGGCGATGATCGGCGCGCGCTGCTCGTCCAGCACGAGGAGGGTTTTGGTGCGGCCCTGGGACGCCTTCGACGGGGCCGGGTGCGGGATCTTCTCCGGGAAGGTAGCCGTCGAGGACTTTGCCGAGGTTGTAGCCCTGGGCGGCGTGGGTGCGCAGGCCGCGCCACATTTTCTGCTTCAGCGACAGCCGGAAGTATTCCGCGATGTTCTGCTTGGTGCGCCGCAGCAAGATGGTGGCCGGGTCGGTGCCGTCCAGGTCGATCGGCTCATCGGCGGCGAACAGCAAAATCCCGTTATCGCCGAGTTCGCGTTCCAGTTTGAGGGCGTTTAAGGTGTCCCGGCCGCTGCGCTCAATGTCTTCGCAGACGACGGCGGCGAACCGGGGGGCCGGGGAGCGGGCTTCGGCCAGCAGGTCAGCCAGCCCCCCGTCCCGCGGCAGGCCCTTGTCCACGAACGCCTGATGGTTGCCCGCGCGGCCGCGCTGCTCGAGGTCCAGGCCGCCGGATTCAATGTCCCAGTAGTACCCGGCCAGGTAGAACCCGTCCGGCAGCCATTCCCGCGCGGAGGTGATCTGCCGGGTGATGGACCCGTAGGGGTCCTGGAGTTCGAGGGTGGAGGTGCGGCCCAGCATCGCCACCGGCACCGGCTCGGCCGGGGCGGCTAGGCCGGTTCGTGTTTTCGGTCGTACTGCCATTGCAGGATCCTCCTGATCACGTCGGCCTGCCGGGCGTCCAGGACCTGGGCTTTCCGCCCGGTCTCGACCCGCCATTTCCACCGGACCATTATCCCGGTCGGCCTTTCCTCTTCCTCTAGATTATAGCTGATAATGCATGATCCTTTAATGATTCCCGGTGAATTACCGTCCTGTTCTTCGGCCTTTCCAGGTTCACGCCCTGCCTGCTCAGAGGCCATCTTCTGCTTTTCCTTTACTCGTTCGGCACGGGGTTGTTTATGCGCGCGAGCGCATTTCCCGGCCCCTGTCTGGCTGGCCGTTTTGCCGGGTAGTACAGTCGCGGTTTCGCGGTCCGGGGCTGCTGTGTCGCAGATTGTCACATGATTGCCGGGTTTGCGGTTACATCGGGTCACCTCCTTCCGGCCGCCGTGGATCAGGTGGCTGCCGTGGTCAGCAGCCGGGTGCTGTAGTGGTGCCACCGGGCGCGGGCCTGGTGGCGGCGCCGCCAGGCGGACCAGCGCAGGTGAAAGGCGAGACGGGCGCGGGTGATGAGCCCGGCGGCGTGCTGCCTGGCCAGGCGTTCGATGCGGGTGGTCTCGGCGATGGTGAGCTTGATCGCGGCGATGCGGGGCGGGCAGGGCTGCCCGCCGCGGGCGGGAACGGGCGCGTCGCCGAGCGGGATGCCAAGGTCAGAGCCGCTGACGTCGCCGTCGTCGCGACGGCCGTAGTCGCTGCTTGTGCCGGGGGCGGGCGGGAGGGTGATGTCGCCGCACAGGTGGTTGCGGACAGCTGCCTGCCGCAGCTGGGCGACGGCGGCCAGGGCGGTGTGCCGGCAGAACCGCGTCCCAGGCGCGGGCCTGGCACTGGTCCCAGCCGAGGACGTTTTTCCCGGTTTTGAAGGTTTCCTCCGCCGGCCACCTGCGGCCTGCGATGGTGACGAAGAACGTCATCGTCGCCGGGGCGCCCTCCGGCGCCCAGCACAGGCAGAACGTCAGGTCGTCCGGGCGGGACAGCAGGCGGCGGATGAGCAGGACGTGCCGCGGGCTGCTGGTGGCGAGCAGCGCCCAGTCCGCGAACCGGGGGCCTTTGGACCCGTTCCCGCACGAGCGCCGCTCGAAGACGGCGTCTTTCACCGCCTGGTCAGCGCGGATGACGGCCCCGGACGGCAGGGTGACGCGGAAGTCGCAGGGAACGACCGCCACATAGGCCAGGTTCCTGGACTCACAGAACCGGCGCAGTTCGCTGCTGCGGCCGTACACCTCGTCGTACGCCGCCCATTTCACGGGCAGGCCCGCGCCCAGCAGCCGCTTCAGCTGGCCGATGGTCAGCTGCGGTTTCGCCTGGTGCCCCAGCCCGCCGGGGATCCGGGCGGCCCGGCGCCGCTGCCCATCTTTCTCCCAGCGCTCCGGCATGAACACATCGAAGTCCGCCCAGGCCTGCCCGGAGGTGGTCACCCACGCGGAGAACACCGTGGTGACGCAATTCTCCACGTGCCCGGTGCACCCGGCATGCTGCGGCGCCACGCACGCGGTGGCGTCCCCGTCCTTGAGCTGCGCGGTCTCATCGACCGCGATCCCCGGCCCGATCAGATCACCGGGCGGCAGGCCCTACGCTTGCCCGGGCGGGCCGGGCAAGCTTGGCTGCTGCCCGCGATCGTGCCCGGCGGGCCCGCCGCAGGGGTTCCCGCGCGATGCCCGGAGCCGGGAGGTGGCTAAAAAATCACCCGCCGCGCACCAGCACACCCCCTCTTACCGTCCGGGTGGCGGGGCCAGGTCCCCGCGCCCGGTGAAGACGAACCAGATGACCAGGCCCGTTACCACGGCCGGACCGGCCGGCTGCCCCGGCAGCAGATCGATTACCAGCAGGGACAACAGCGCGGCGGTCAGGGCGCGGGCCAGCAGATGCCAGGGCCGGCCTTGCCGGATCCGGGCCGGGACCAGCCGGGCCGCACGCACCAGCTCCACACCTGGTGAGACCGGCGTGGCCGGGGCGGGCACGTAGGGCTGTTCGGCGGCCAGGTCGGCGTAGGCCTCCGACCTGCCCCACGCGGTGCGCAACTGGGCGTAGGCGGTGGTGGCGGCGGTGTACCGGGCGGCGTTGCCGCCGTCGGGCCGGTCCGGGTGGGTGGCGGCGGCGATCGCCCGCCACGCGGCCCGGACCTGTGCGTCGGTCACCTCCAGGCTGGTGGGCAGGCCCAGCACGGTGAACGGGTTCACGCGGTGGCCTCCGGTCCGAGCACGTCATCCAGGCTCCCCGTCCCCGGCTCCCGGCCCGGTTCCGGCGGTGCGGCCTGGTCGTCCAGCGGCGGCGCGGGCGGCGGGATGATCACGGAGGCTGCCTTGGCCGCGGGGAGGCTGAGCGGGGACGGTTTGGGCCGGGCGACCTGGACGAAGGTGGCGCCGCCGCGGCGGATGTAGCACGCCTGGCCGACGTCCAGGGTGCGGATCAGATCCGGGTCGGCGACCCACGCGTGCTGGGTGCGGGTGGTGCCCTCGTCGCCCCAGGTGGCGCCGATCAGCTTGTGCGCCGATTCCAGCACCCGGCGGGTGCCGGCCAGCTGCACGACCGGTTCGGGGTGGGGCGTTTGCATCAGCCAGATGCCGCCATCAGCGGTGGCGGCGATCCGGTACCGCTCGTCCTCATCCCGGCCCAGCCCTTGCCAGGACTGCGCGGAGACCTGCACCCCCAGCCCGAGGGACCGGCCCCGTTCATACAGGTTGGAGATCGGCACCCGGCGGGACACGGCGGAGTAGTCGTCGGCAGCCAGCAGGATCGCCCGCCGCTCCGTGCCCGGGTCGGTGGCGGCGTGCGCGACCAGTTCGGTCAGGGCCATCGCCTGGGCTTCGGCGACGGAGGTTTCGCGGGTGCCTTCCAGGATGCAGTACCAGGCATCGGCCCCGGCCAGCGCACCGGGACCGTCCAGGGCGGGGCCGAGCCGGCCAAGGAGAGTGGCGTACCGGAGCTGGATGTCGCCGACATGCGGTTTAGCGGCCCGGATCCGGGACAGGGCGGCGCCGTGCAGGCCGTCGCCGTAGGCGGCCTCCAGCCAGGCCACATCGAGGCGGTCCAGGAAACTCGCGGCGTTGGCGGGCGGCCCGCCGGGCGCGGCCAGCGCGAGATTCACCACCGCCTGCATGATGTCGGTGTAGTAGGCGGCCGCCCCATCGCCGGTCTCGATCATCGCCAGCAGCAGCACCCCCAGGTCGCGCGGGGGCAGGTCCCACAGGCACAGCCGGGCCTCATCCGGCCAGATCGCGACCCGCCGCGCTCCCACGCCATGGAGCAGGCGGCGGGTCCGCCCGGCCTTGACCCGGGCGTCCGGGCCGCCCTTGCAATCGAGCACCACCAGCAGCGGCCGGTCCCCCTCCCCGCGCAGATGGGCGGTGTGGGCGGCGGCGTACCAGCCGGCCCACAACCGCATCATCAGGTTGGTTTTCCCCGACCCGGACGAGCCGATGATCACCGCGTGCCGGCCGAACGAGGTGTAGGGGACGGCCAGGACCGGCCGCCACGGGTGCCGGATGGCGCGGATGACCGGCCCGATCACGACCAGGCCGGCCCGGGCCAGGAGGGGGACGGTGCCGGGGGCGGCGGCCCGGCCCCGCGCCGCCCGCACCTGGCGGCGCCATTGCCGGGCGTCGAACTCGATCGGGGCGGAGGCGGTCAGCCCGGCCAGGCCGGTGGTGATGGCGTAAATCCGCCACGCCCACAACACGCCGGCCACCGCGAGCCCGGCCGGGACCGCGACCGGCGCGACGAGCAGCCCGGCCCGCACGATGCCCCCGGCCGCGAGCAACTGCCAGGCGTGCCCGTAGTCGCTGGCCGGGGCGAGCGCGATCGCGGGCCAGGCGTGCAGCCGGATCGCTTCGCCGATCGCGTAGACGGCGGTCATCGGCAGCGACCAGCAAGCGGCCCGCCACAGCCGGGCCGGGGGCCAGCCGCGCAGCCACCCGGCCAGGAACCCGATCCCGGCCACCACGGTTAACGGCCAGGCGGTCACGGCGACCGCGGCCAGCAGCAGCCACCCGACCCCCTTGACCATCTTACCGAGCAGCCACAACGCGGCGGTGAGCTTCAGCCACGACCAGATGCTCACAGCGCGGCCCCTTCCGGCAGGTCCCGGACCACGATCCGGGGCGCGAGCCGGCCGGGCAGCGCATCGGCCGCGCGCAGCACGACCGGGCGGGCGGCCGGGGCGGTCAGGTAGACCACCTGCCCGTAACGCGGCCCGTGCCCGGGAGCCGCCGCGCCGGGGCCGTAGTCGCTGGTCCGCCCCAGCAGGGCGCGGATGATCGTCACGGTGCGAGTGAGGGGTTTGGGGGTTAGTTCGGCTTCGATCGCCCAGATCTGCCCGGCGTAGGGGGAGGCGTCCAGGGACGGCCAGTGCACCTCGGCGTCCGGGACGTGGATGCGGTCGGCCCGGCCGCCGATCGCGGCGCGGATCCGGCGTTCGCTGCGCCACCACGCCCGCCCCTCCCGGTAGACTTCCCCGGCTTCCAGCCAGAGCCGGACGGCGAGGACGGCGCGGATGTGCGCCAGCCGGGAGACCGCCGGACGCGACGCCGGGTACCGCAGCCCGGTCACCGCCATCCCGGCGCCGGTCAGCCAGCACCAGCCGGGGCCGGGGCCGAGGGTGCCGGTGTGGGCGTACCCGGCGTGCCGCCACCGGGCCACGATGCCGCGCAGCCGGTCCGGGCGCACGTCCAGGGCGGCGGCGAGCAGGTCATACGGTGCCCCGTATTGTTCGGCGCACAGCACCAGGCCGGTGATGTCCCGGCCGGTGAGCTTGACCATCCCGGCGTCAGACCCGAATCCGCGAGTAGCGCGGTGAACCGGCTGTGTCTCCGTAAATGATCTTCATGGGCCCGGGATTCCGGGTGGCGGGCATGCTGCCGGCCGCAGTCAGCGCCGGGTTCGCGGGTGGGTAGGTTTCTGCGGATCGGGGCTGGTCAGCCGTGGGTAAGGACGGGGAGCCGGGGCTCAGGGGTGCGGGCGCAGGTCAGGCCGGTGCTGGTAGTTGCCGCAGCCGGGCGAGGACCTCGGGAAGCAGGTAGTGGCCGGGCGGGAGCCGCAGCACCAGGTGGCGGGCGTGGCGGATCAGCCGTCCCGGGACGGCGATCAGCCGCCACCGCAAGGTGGCGATCATGGCCTTGCCGCCGCGCACGCCGTGACCGGCCAGGATGTCCTCGCCGGCGGTGATCGCGGTGAGCTGGTGCAGCCAGGCGGCCATGGTCGCGGCGAGCAGCGCGCCCCACATCCAGGCCATGTTCACCTGCGGGTAGCCGGAGGGGAGGTGCCGGAGAGCGGCGCCGAGCTTGCTGTCGCGGAAGATGTTCTCCACCGTGGTGCGGTGACGGTACCAGTGCTCCACGGCGGCCGCCTTATCCGGGCTGGACACGTCCAGGCTGGTCAAGATGAACGAATAGGCGTAGACGGCTGGCTGCTGCGCCAGCTCCGGGAACAGCATGCCCCGCTGGTCCGGGTGCAGGGTGCGGCGGCGCCGGGACCGCGGGTCGGCGGAGACCTGCGCCGGGTCCAGCAGCACCCGGCGGACCAGCAGCGCCGTGTTCGCCGGCCACCAGTCCGGGCAGTACTCCGCGACGGCGACCTGCGCGCCGTCCATGTCGATGGCGTCGTGCCAGGCGTCCTCGGCGATGCCGGCCAGCAGCCGCCACAGCGGCGCGATGCGCTTGGCGCCGATCGCGAAGGCGATCTGCTCGTCGTGGGCGGCGCGGGCGAGCTGCCCGGCGAAGTACCCGGCGTCGGCGCGCATGGCCACCTGGCCCGAGGCCCGTGCCCGCTGCGGCAGGGCGGCCAGGGCGCGGCGCAGCAGGCCCGGCGCGGTCGCGCGCGGGTCATCGGTGCCGTCGCCCAGGTCGGCGGCCAGCACGTTCTCCGTCTCAGCCCAGGCGGCCACGTGCGGGCGGCCGACCCGCTGGCCCTGGTGGTTATAGGCCACGCCGCGCTTCTTGCGGCCATAGACCTCCACGTCGGTGGTGTCCAGGCCGATGGTGACCGGCCCATCGGCCAGCGGCGCGGCCCGCTCCGCGGGCAGCAGCGACAGCACACGGCCGGTCACCGCCGCCAGGCCGGACTCTGCCGCCCGCCACTGCACCGGGGTGATCCGCCGGGCCAGGCCGGCGGCGGTCGTCGCAGCCAGCCCCGGCACCGGTGTGAGCAGCTGGCCAGCCGCATCGGCGCGCTGCCGGTCCAGCCCGGTCAGGAAGTCCTCCCCGGCCAGCTGCGCCGCGGCCAGGCCCGCCAGCAGCTCCCCGGCCCCGAACCCGCGTTCGCGCTGCTTGATCGGGCCGACCGCCGCATCCAGCGCCCCGATCACGCCGAGCCGGTCACACAGCTCGGTGATGGCCGCCAGGCCGGCGTTCGGCGTCAGCGCCGGATCCGGCGCGCCGATCCGCGGCTGCTGCCGCGATCTGCCCGCCCCGCTGCGTATCCTTTTCACCAGGTAGGTGCCTCTCCGCCTGAGATGATCATTACTTCGCAGCGATCATCATCCCAGGTCAAAGAGGCACCTATCGGCATTTGCGCTGCCGTGTCACCGGCCTACTCACGGATTCGGGTCAGACCGCCGGGCGGGGGCGGGCGGCATGGCACCACGTTTATCCCGGTGCCCATCGCGGCCGGGCCGGAACGGTCATTCTCCGGCAGCCACCGGCAATTTCCGGCAGCCAGATTCCCGGCAGCCGGGTGCGGGGGCAGCGGCCGGGGACCGGAGCGGGCAACCGGAGTACGGCCGCAAGCTGGCCGGTCACGGGATATCGATAGCGGAATGTTTTCGCCCGGTTCGGCGGGGGTGCGGCCGTACCGGGGAATCGGCGTGCCGTCCGGCTTGTGGATGCGGCAAAGGCCGCCTTCGCGGGCTGGAAGGCGGCCTTTGATCGTTGCTGGGCCGGCGCTGTTAGATCAGTTGAACTCACCGAGATTGACCCCCTCGGTGAACGCTTGCCACTGATCGGCTGAGAACAGCAGTACGGGGCCGTCAGGATGCTTGGAGTCCCTGACGGCCATGCCGCCAGATAGCCGTGCGCTCTCGACACACTGGCCATTTGGTGATGACCTGCTGCTCTTGAACCACTGGAGCTGCGGGATGTCAACATCGTTCATCTTTGCTGTCACCTCCTCTCCAGCCCGTCATGACTTCGTGGTCTTAACCAGCTCCGCGCTCGTCTCGCGTGGGCTCATCGCGATGGCTTGCAGGTGCTCGAACATCAGCTTGTAGCGCCGGACATCGGCGTCTGCCTCCAGGAACAGGTCGCCGGCGAGGGTGTCGATGTATACCAGCTCGGGATCAAGTGGATCATCGAAGCCCATGTGCACGAACGAACCGGACATGCCGGGATGGGCGCCCTTATCGTAGGAGATGATCTGGAACGTGACGTTGGGTGCTTGCGCTGCTTCCAGGATGTGCTTGAGCTGCGCCTTCATGATCGGGGGGCCGCCGACGACGCGCCGGATAGCTGCTTCGTCAACGATGGCCCACAGTTGAAGCGGGTTGTCGCGTGTCAGCAGCGCCTGGCGCTCCAGGCGCGCTTGAACGCGCTGTTCTACTAGGGTGTGGCTCGCTGTGGGAAGGCCGCCGACCATGCCCGCCCGGGCATAGTCTTCGGTCTGGAGCAGGCCGGGGATGTACAGCGATTCATAGTTCCGCACTGATTGCGCCTCAGCCTCGAAGCTGATGTAGGCGGTGTATTCCTCGGGCAGTTCGGAGTGGTACGGCTGCAGCCAGCCCTGGTGCTCGGCGCCACGGGAGATGGTCAGCAAGTCGGCGCGCTGCGGATCGGTGACGTCGTACAGATCGAGCAGCGCGACGAGCGTCCGGCGCTGCGGCCGGGCGCGTGCCGTCTCGATCCGGTAGAGCGTTGCCTCGTTGATCCCGGTTCGCTCCTCGACGTTCTCCCGGCTCAGCTCCGCGCCAGCGCGCAGCCTGCGCAGCTCGGCAGCAAGACGCCTGAGCCGGACCGTCGGTGGTTTCGGCCGCGTAGTAGGCACCCGCGATCTCCTCATCTGCATAGATGGTACCCGCACGGTGTGCGCGCACGGGAGGGCCGCCAGCCCCGGCAATAACATTCGCAATCGTTATGAACGCATACCTTGCGTTCTCTAGTTATGCGAGGGCATGATGGACGAACATACACCTTGCCTATAGCTGGAAGCGGGTGACCAGCAGTGCCAGCCCCGAACGGTGAGTGCCAGCCAGCCCGGCCGGAAGAGGTACGCACGGGCAGGGAGCTGGACTTCCCGTATCCGTCCCGCGCGCTGGGTATCAGCTTCCTGACGCTGGCTGCGGTCCCGGCTGCGGCCGGGTGCAGCCGCCAGTTCGTGCGCCTGGGCCTGGACCGCTGGGGACTGGGGGTCCTGGCCGCGGACGGGGAGCTGGTGGTCTCGGAGCTGGCGACCAACGCTATTCAGGCAACCGGCGTGGCAGATGCGGACCCGGAGTGGGCCGGCACCGGGAACGTCGCGGCCATTCATGTGCGGCTGCTGTTGTTCGAGACCAGCATCGTCATCGAGGTGTGGGACCGCGACCGGGCAGCGCCAGTACCGCAGGACGTGACCGCCGGTGAAGAAGGCGGCCGGGGGCTTCTGATCGTCACCGCGCTCAGCACGCGGTGGGGCTGCTTTCCGGGACCGCAGGGCGGCAAGGCCGTGTGGGCTGAGCTGGCGCTGCCGGAGCACACCGTCCCCGCCTCTGGCCTGCCACAGCGTACCGGTGTACTGGCCGGGTCCTACCGGGCACCGGGCCTGTTCCAGCGTGATCCTGGGCTGCTCGCGCGGGTGCATCGCAGGCTGCTTGACCTGTGAGCCAATACGCGTATGCCCCGGTCCCTATCCTCTTCTTCTTCTTCCCCTTCTTTCCCTGGAGCCAGCAGTGAGCACTGAAACCGACGGGCAGGTAATCGCAGGTCAGGATGAGGAACAAAAGCGGATCGCCGGATTCTATCTGCTGGTCGAGGATGAAGATGAGGGGAAAAGATACGTCGTGCGGGTCCCGGTGGGGGTCGATGCCGATGTGCTCCGTGATGAGATCGCAGAAGCTGCCCTTGTCTGTCACGCTTTGCTGCCGGTGATGGGACGCGGCGAGCTTCGCAAGATAGCCGCCCGGTACAAAGTGTTATCGGCATGATTCTCTGGTCATGGATCGAAGATCAACGGCGACGCTAATTTGTGACAGGGCAGCCAGGAGTTGCTTCCATACGCCGGCCAGCTTGTCGCGGAGCGTGATCGGCTCGGCCGGCCCGCCAGGCGGCGGATCCAAGCAGATCCCGATGACTCCGTACTACCAGTCGATGACGGGTTCCCCCTAGCCCGAGTTTCCGGGCTATGTTGATCGCTGGGATCGTTTCCGCAGGTCAGTGAGGGTTGCTGTGGTGTTCGCGGCTATGACCTAACTGCGGGGTGCCCAGCGGTCCAGGCCGAAGATCTCGTGCAGGGCCGGCTGGTCTCCGGTGAGGTCGGTGGTCATCCGGCGGGCTTTGGGCCGTCCGCCGGCGGACGGGTAGATCAGCACGGTCTCCCCGATGCCGGCGAGCTGGCCGAGCAGTTCGCGGACGGACATTTTCAGCCCGGCCTGGCGGGCGCGGTGCCGCATCAGGTGGGCGAGCTGGAGGGCCAGGACGCAGGTGAAGACGTGGACCCGGATGTTGTGCTCGGTCCAGTGGTGCATCGGGGAGAACGACACGACGCGGGTGTCCTTCATCTGCCGGAACCCGAATTCGGCTTCGGACTGGGACCGGTACCCGGCTACGACCTCGGCGACGGCCCAGTCGTCGTGGTCAGTGATGAGGACGTGCTTGCCGAAGATCTCCTCTTCCAGCGCGTCCCGGGCATCCGGGTCGATGTTCCAGGCCAGCCGCAGGTCTTTGGGCTGGTCGCCGGCCAGTTCCCAGGTGATGACGCGGCGGGTCCAGGGCTTGGCGGTGATCTTCCCGATCTCGGCGATGACTTTCTCGCGGGGACGGCGGGTCTTGCCGCGGGCCAGGGTGGCGGCCAGTTCGCCCAGCTTCGCGCCGGCCTTGGCCAGCGTGGTGCCGTCGAAGCCGAGGGCCTGGCTGTCGTGTAGTTCCGGGGAATGCGTCAAGATGGCGCGGCGCTGCGCGCCGTAGACCTCGCGGCGGGTGTCACAGGCGGTCAGCCCGCCGAACCGGTCCGCATCGACGACGGTGCGGGCGGAGGCGGGCAGGGCGAGCAGGTCCGGGCAGTCGCTGGCCGGCGCCGACCCGACGTAGTGCAGCTCCGCGGCGGCCAGGTGCGCGAAGTTGCCGTCGCTGTTCTGCCCGGCGTCGAAGACGACGGTCAGGTCCGCCGCCGCAGCCGGAATCCCGGCTGCGGCGGAAACCGCCCCGTACCGGTCTTTGAGCTGGGTGATCATGTCCTGGAACTGGGTGACGTCGGGCTTGCTGCCGGGGTAGGCGTGCCAGGTCAGCGGGATCCCGCCGTCCCGGGTGACCACCAGGCCCAGCCCGACCAGCCGCAGGTCAGACCGTTTCTGCTTGGCCTTGCCGCGCTGCGCGACCGGCGCCTTGCCGTTGGCGGTGGCGATGAACGTGGCGAAGTTCGTCATGTCCAGGGCCACCGACGAGCAGTCCACCCCGGACACCTGGACGATCCGTGCCGCGATCTTCTCCGAGACCTCCTCCAGCTGCTCCAGGGTGACCGCGTGCATCGCGTCCCAGAACCGGCGGTGGTCCAGCGCCCGCGCCGGGATCTTGGTGAACCGGTCCGCCGCCGTGGTCTTCCACCAGTCCGCGAACGCCAGCTTCGAGCACGGGGCGACCAGCCGGTTCAGCGCCGCCAGCGCCAGGTACGTCCCGGCGGACGCCCCCGCATCCGCGCGGCGTGGCCCGGTCACCTCGTCGATGATCGCCACGACGCCGAGCTCGTCCAGCACGCCCCAGGCGGCGGCGACGTCCCCGAACGCCCGGTGACGGGTCCGTTCCGGGAGCACCGCGGCCTCCCGGGCGTCCAGCAGCGCCTCGATGTCGGCCGCCGTGCCCAGGTACCGCTCGGACACCAGCACCGGCTTGCCGTCCGCCCAGCCCATCTCACGCAGGTACCAGTACGGCTTGCCGCTGATGATCTTCTTATACAGACTAGCCACAACTTTAGGTCATAGGCCAATCCGGCCCGCAAAACAAGCCCACACGCCGGGAAACCCCCAGATCACAAGCGATCCGCCACGAAACTCAGCGGTTCACGATCCGTCTAGCCCGGAAACTCGGGCTAGGAGCCATCCGAACGCTCCGGTCGTCGGCCCGGAGCGTGCGGCTCGCTGTCATGGCGTGTCCCTGCTCGCAGCGCGCCAAGACCCGGCGCACCGCGGTGATGAGGATCTGCGCGGTGCCGGTTCCAGCGCGGACCAGGAACACCGCCCCGGCGCCTGCGCTGTGCGCCACGGCATACCAGAGCACGTCGCCGCCGGTGGCGGCCGTTCCCCCGGCACCGGCGCCGGGGGTGGCGCTGACGTGGAAGTCACCGGCCACCGACGCGCGGGAACGACGCGATCGTCGTTCCCGCCCGGCCACACTCACGCGGACCGTCAGCGATGTGTCCCGGAGCCACCGCCGCCAGCATGTCCTGGGACGTTTACGGCGGTACGCGTGGCGCCGCTTTCAGCTCACCGGTCACAGGGCGCGTTCCCGCCACGCCCGGCCAGCTGTCACCGGCGGGCGGGCAGCCTCCCGCTGGCGAGCTGGGCAGGTAAGGGACTGCTCCCCAAGACAGCGCAAGACCGCCTGCCAGCTATTGCACGCGCCTGGGCACGTTGCCCGTCATGGCGAACACCACCCGCATCGCCTTGTGACCGGGATCGGCGGTGGGGCCGAACATGCACGGGCACCCGCCCTCGATCACCGTGACGCCGTGCTGACGGCCATAATCAGCGGCTGCTTGCGACACGCTTCCGGCACCGGGCCCCCGGTGCATCCAGACACGTTTGATGCCAAGGCCGGCGCATTCGCGCATGGTGGCCTCGGCCGTCTGCGGCCTAGGAGGCCGCTGAATAACCCTGTTTCCGATCATGAAGCAATCCACTGACCTGCGGTTTTGCAAAGTTGATCACGGCAAAATGGGCCTTTTTCAGCACGCTCCTAGCCCGAGTTTCCGGGCTAGACGGATCGTGAACCGCTGAGTTTCGTGGCGGATCGCTTGTGATCTGGGGGTTTCCCGGCGTGTGGGCTTGTTTTGCGGGCCGGATTGGCCTATGACCTAAAGTTGTGGCTAGTCTGTATAAGAAGATCATCAGCGGCAAGCCGTACTGGTACCTGCGTGAGATGGGCTGGGCGGACGGCAAGCCGGTGCTGGTGTCCGAGCGGTACCTGGGCACGGCGGCCGACATCGAGGCGCTGCTGGACGCCCGGGAGGCCGCGGTGCTCCCGGAACGGACCCGTCACCGGGCGTTCGGGGACGTCGCCGCCGCCTGGGGCGTGCTGGACGAGCTCGGCGTCGTGGCGATCATCGACGAGGTGACCGGGCCACGCCGCGCGGATGCGGGGGCGTCCGCCGGGACGTACCTGGCGCTGGCGGCGCTGAACCGGCTGGTCGCCCCGTGCTCGAAGCTGGCGTTCGCGGACTGGTGGAAGACCACGGCGGCGGACCGGTTCACCAAGATCCCGGCGCGGGCGCTGGACCACCGCCGGTTCTGGGACGCGATGCACGCGGTCACCCTGGAGCAGCTGGAGGAGGTCTCGGAGAAGATCGCGGCACGGATCGTCCAGGTGTCCGGGGTGGACTGCTCGTCGGTGGCCCTGGACATGACGAACTTCGCCACGTTCATCGCCACCGCCAACGGCAAGGCGCCGGTCGCGCAGCGCGGCAAGGCCAAGCAGAAACGGTCTGACCTGCGGCTGGTCGGGCTGGGCCTGGTGGTCACCCGGGACGGCGGGATCCCGCTGACCTGGCACGCCTACCCCGGCAGCAAGCCCGACGTCACCCAGTTCCAGGACATGATCACCCAGCTCAAAGACCGGTACGGGGCGGTTTCCGCCGCAGCCGGGATTCCGGCTGCGGCGGCGGACCTGACCGTCGTCTTCGACGCCGGGCAGAACAGCGACGGCAACTTCGCGCACCTGGCCGCCGCGGAGCTGCACTACGTCGGGTCGGCGCCGGCCAGCGACTGCCCGGACCTGCTCGCCCTGCCCGCCTCCGCCCGCACCGTCGTCGATGCGGACCGGTTCGGCGGGCTGACCGCCTGTGACACCCGCCGCGAGGTCTACGGCGCGCAGCGCCGCGCCATCTTGACGCATTCCCCGGAACTACACGACAGCCAGGCCCTCGGCTTCGACGGCACCACGCTGGCCAAGGCCGGCGCGAAGCTGGGCGAACTGGCCGCCACCCTGGCCCGCGGCAAGACCCGCCGTCCCCGCGAGAAAGTCATCGCCGAGATCGGGAAGATCACCGCCAAGCCCTGGACCCGCCGCGTCATCACCTGGGAACTGGCCGGCGACCAGCCCAAAGACCTGCGGCTGGCCTGGAACATCGACCCGGATGCCCGGGACGCGCTGGAAGAGGAGATCTTCGGCAAGCACGTCCTCATCACTGACCACGACGACTGGGCCGTCGCCGAGGTCGTAGCCGGGTACCGGTCCCAGTCCGAAGCCGAATTCGGGTTCCGGCAGATGAAGGACACCCGCGTCGTGTCGTTCTCCCCGATGCACCACTGGACCGAGCACAACATCCGGGTCCACGTCTTCACCTGCGTCCTGGCCCTCCAGCTCGCCCACCTGATGCGGCACCGCGCCCGCCAGGCCGGGCTGAAAATGTCCGTCCGCGAACTGCTCGGCCAGCTCGCCGGCATCGGGGAGACCGTGCTGATCTACCCGTCCGCCGGCGGACGGCCCAAAGCCCGCCGGATGACCACCGACCTCACCGGAGACCAGCCGGCCCTGCACGAGATCTTCGGCCTGGACCGCTGGGCACCCCGCAGTTAGGTCATAGCCGCGAACACCACAGCAACCCTCACTGACCTGCGGAAACGATCCCAGCGATCAACATAGCCCGGAAACTCGGGCTAGTCCCGATCAGCACCCAGTCGACGCCACCGGGTATAGACCTCAGGTCGTGATAGCAACTGTCACCTTCGACTTCGCTGGCGTTGGGGTTGACCGCGAAAACCTCGTAGCCCCGCTGCCGCAGACGCTGGTACACCGCATTGCTGCCATGTCCCTGCGGCTTCCTCGATACCCCGGTGACGGCGACCCGTTTGACCCCGGTGACGGCGACCCGTTTGCCTGCCAGAAACTCAGCCGCGGCCCGTTTCATCGTCGGCATTTCACTCCTCCCCGGACTCGCTTAAGGCGCCGTGCGGCTCCTTCGAGCCGGGCGGGCGCGGGTGCACGGCCCACAGCCCGGTACCGGCTACGCGCCCCGGCAGCTGCCTGTCCTGCATCAGTCATCTTGATCGCCGCCAGCATGGCGGCGGGCCAGCGGTTAACGATCCCGCTCGCCGACCCTGGCCCTGGACGGCGATAGGCCTGAACCCCGACGTTGCTCCGAAAGAGGCGACCGGCCCGTGCCGGCAGGGCCGGACGTCCCCACACGGCCGCGTTCGGATCGCGGCCGTGAGGGACGTGATCGCAGCCCGGCTGCACCTGGTACCCCCGGTTCCGGCATCATGGCGGTGGCAGACCAGTGCCGTGCCTTCGAGCTCATCGGCGCACCCATCCGTTCACCCCTGAGCACCACGTAGACACCACAAAACCGGGACCAGAGCATAGATGCCCAGCTCAACCAACGATCTCGCTACCAAGGCAAAGTAACTTTCCGGTTGATTTCTGCCTTATTCCAGAGCAAGCGTCATCTATATCGCTATCCTCGGTGCCGCACGTGCACGAGGGACATGCGTGGACGGCGTGCACAGGACCACAGGGCGGTCCAGCGCGATTCCAGCGCAAACGGGGGAGGAAGAATGAGCTCGCGGCACCGTGCTTCCAGCCGCCGTCGCTTCGACGAGACCACCGATTGGGCCGAGCTAGCGCACCGAGCGCGTCCGGTATCGCCGCAAATGCGCGGGCCGGGACCTGGCGATCCTTCACCTCCTTCTGACGATCCGCCTCCTGATGATTCGCATCCGGGTATTTCGCGCGCCGGTAACACGCGTCCTGATGACTCGGGGTCTGCTGAGCGAGGTCACCTCACCCGAGGACGAACCATCCGGGGCAAGCTCGCCCTGATCTTCTCCGTGCCGACTGTCCTGCTGGTGATCCTGGCCGCTCTTGGGGTCATCAACCAGTACCGGGTCGTCACCGACGCGAAGGCCGCCGCGGCCAACAGCGAACTCGTACTCGCCACCCAGGACCTGATCAACTCGTTCCAGCAGGAACGCGGACTGACCAGCGGGCTCCTCGGCGGCGCCACGCCATACCGGACGCAGGTCGACGCCCAGCGTCGCGCGTCGGACCAGAACCGGGCGACGCTCGACCGGCTGCTCGCGAGTACGCACAGCCCGAGCACCCGCGCGGTTCGCGCTGCCCTGAACGACCTGAACAGGCTGGGGTCGGTCCGAGCGGCGGTCGACGCGGGCCAGATAGACCGGTCATCGATGCTGGACTTCTACACGAACGCGATCGTGGCGCTCAGCAACGCCTCTGCCGACGCCTCCGTCGGCCAGGACGACGTCGGGCTGCGCAGCGATCTCGAGTCCCTGCGCACCCTGGGAGAGGCCAAGGAGGCGATCGCCCTCGAACGCGGGCAACTCAACGGCGTCTTTGCTCAGGGCAGGTTCACCCAGAGCGACTACATCAGCTTCACCGAGAGCCGCGCCGCCAAGCTCGATGCGCTCGCCAGGTTCGAACAGGTGGCGACCCCCCAGCGGGTCGCCGCGCTGCGGGCCGCGCAACAGACGCCCGAGGCGACCTTCGCCGCCGGCTACGAGGAACGCGCGCTGGGCGGCGCCGCCGGCCAGCCGTTGCTCCTCAGCGCACCGAGGTGGTCGGCCGCGATGGCCACGGTCGGTTACGACCTGCGTGCGATCCAACGGGACATCGGCGCCGACACCAGGGCCAGGGCGGCGCAGGTCACAGCAGCCGCCGACCTGCTGCTCGTCGCGTACGCCGCAGCCGCCGCGCTCACGTTCCTGTTCGCCCTGCTGCTCTGGCGCTACACCTTCCGTTCGATCATCAGGCCGTTGCAGGTGCTGACCTCCGAGGCCCGTGAGGCGGCCGAACGCAGGCTGCCGAGCGCTGTCGCCCGGATCCAGGCCGCCGAGGAGCCGAGCGATGTGGTGCTGGACTCGTCGGCCTCGACGTTGCTCCGGCGCGTGGACGAGTTCGCCGACGTGGCGGAGGCGTTGGATCACCTGCAGCAGACGGCGGTGCGGCTGGCGGTCGATCAGGCGGTCATGCGGCACAACACGGCCGAGTCCCTGGCCAACCTCGGCCGGCGCAACCAGAACCTGGTGCGCAGGCAGCTTGGCTTCATCAGCGCGTTGGAACGCGAGGAGGCCGACCCCACTGCGCTGGCTAACCTGTTCGAGCTCGATCATCTGGCCACCCGCATGCGCCGGAACGCCGAGAGCCTCCTCGTCCTCGTCGGTGAGCACAGCCCCCGGCGCTGGTCGGGTGCGGTCGATGTTCGAGACGTTCTTCGGTCCGCCTTCGCCGAGGTCGAGGACTACCGGCGGGTCATCCTGCGGCGGGCGGACGAGGCCAAGGTGCAGGGGACGGTCGCGGCCGAGCTCGCGCACATGCTCGCCGAGCTGGTCGAGAACGCGCTCTCCTTCTCCCCGCCGGGCCAGGAGGTGGAGGTCCAGGCACGAAGCAGCGGCGATCAGTACCACATCGCCATCGTCGACCAGGGTGTCGGAATGTCGCCGGAGGCGATGGCCGTCGCAAACGCGCGGCTCCGCGGCCAGCAGAGCTTCCTCCTCACTCCGGCCCGTGACCTCGGTCACTACGTCGTCGGCCGGCTGGCCCAGCGGCAGGGCATTGCGGTCTGGCTGCACGATTCACCGCTGACCGGCGTGACCGCCCGAGTCGTGGTGCCTAGGGATCTCATCGTGAAACCCGAGCGGTCGGGCGTCGCGCCACCTGGTGCGGGTGTCCCCGCCCAGCTGAGCGGAGACACCCGGCGGATTCCGCACGGAGGCGGGTCCCGTGGCGGGGCGCGTACTCGCCGCCGCGGAACCGACGCGCACAGGGACGGCGCTGGCCGTCCCGCCGCCCGCGCCCACGCCAGACGCCGACACGGCGACGACCGTCAACGTAGCCGCCGACGGAGGCGGCATGGCGACGACCCGCAACGGCCTGGTGAAGCGGCAGCCCCGGGAGAAGACGCGCGCGCGGTCGGCCGGTCCGGCGGTTCCGCCGCCCCCTCCGCCCGCTGCCGAGGCAGAGCGGACACCGAGCGAGGTGGGGGCCATGCTGAACGCCTTCCGGTCCGCGGCGACGACCCTCGGCGTAACCCCCGACGGAGGCGGCATCGCGACGACCCGCAACGGCCTGGTGAAGCGGCAGCCCCGGGAGAAGACGCGCGCGCGGCCGGTCGGTCCGGCGGTTCCGCCGCCCCCTCCGCCCGCTGCCGAGGCAGAGCGGACACCGAGCGAGGTGGGGGCCATGCTGGACGTCTTCCGGTCCGGTGTCCATCGCGGCGAGCACAGACGCACCGACGAGCCACAGTGACGAGGGCCACAGTGATGAGGAAGGAACGACACCGATGACGCAGGCGGTTTCAGAGAACCAGAACTTCAACTGGCTCCTCGGCAAGTTCGTTCGGGAGACCGATGGCGTAACCGATGCCGTGGCCGTCTCGTCGGATGGATTGCCCATGGCCCTGTCCGAGGGCTTGGACCGGGCCGGCGCGGAGCAACTGGCGGCCATCGTCTCCGGTGTGGTGAGCCTGGCGCGAAGCGCCTCACGCCGGTACGGATTCGAGGGCCTGAAGCTCGTGATGATCGAGATGCGGCGTGGCTTCCTCCTCGTTTCGGCGATCTCCGACGGCAGCTGCCTCGGAGTGGTGGCGACCGGTCAGTGTGATCTCGGGCTGGTTGGTCATGAGATCGCCGTGCTCTGCCATCGGTTCGGCACCCTGCTTACACCGCAGATCGTGGCTGAGCTCAAGAACGAGGTGCTGAGATGAGCGAGCACGACTTGCCGGGCGAATCCGGCCGGCGGCCGTTCGGCCCCTGGCGGACCGGTCCGTGGACGACCGAGGCGCGCCAGGTCTTCCAGACGCCGCCCGGCACAACCGTGCCAGTGCCCCCTGATGACCCGGGCGAGACGTCCGACGCAGAGGTCGGGCCCATCGTCCGTCCCTTCATTGTCACAGGCGGGCGGACTCGGCCGACCGATGAGCGACTCCGGGTGGAGACGCTCGTCACGGCCTTGCCTTCGGCTCTGTCGGCGCCGCTGAGGTTCGAGCGCCGTCATATCGTGGAGATTTGCCAGCGCCCGCTCTCGATAGCCGAGATCGCCAACAGCCTGGCCACTCCGACCGGGGTGGTCCGGGTGATCATCGCCGATCTTGTTGCCGAGCGGTATGTGACGGTCGTGCAGCCGCTGAACTTGCACGACTCTACGTCGATGCACCTACTAGAGAGGATCCGCGACGGTGTCCGTGCACTCTAAGGGCCGCTCCGAGTCCCCCGGCGCCGCATCGCGGGTACAGTCCGCCAAGATCATCGTATCGGGTGGGTTCGGCGTGGGGAAGACGACCTTTGTCGGTGCCATCTCCGAGATTGAGCCCCTCACCACCGAGGCCGCCATGACCGAGGTGTCAGAAGGGGTGGACGACCTGTTCGGCGTCGAGCAGAAGACGACGACCACGGTCGCCTTCGACTTCGGCCGGATCACCCTGGACGAGCAGATCGTTCTCTACCTGTTCGGTACGCCCGGGCAGGATCGGTTCTCCTTCTTGTGGGACGATCTCATCGAGGGCGCGATCGGGTGTGTGGTCCTCGTCGACACCCGACGTATCGACCAGGCTTTCCCGGCGCTGGACTTCTTCGAAGAGGCGGGCATACCCTTCGCCGTCGGTGTCAACCACTTCCCCGGATCCCAGCGATTCGAGCTGGATGAGGTCCGTGAGGCCCTCGGTGTGCAGGAACGGATTCCCGTTACCATCTGCGACGCGCGGGATCGAGAGTCGGTCAAGCAGGTGCTCGTCGTCTGCCTCGAGAGCATCATGGTCGTCGCCGCCGCCGCCTCGGCATGACGACCCCCGACCACCCGATCACCACATCACAGGGACCACCATGACTTCGATACTCCGGCTGATCTGCGCTGTCCTGCTCGGGACGGTGACCGTCGCGTCGTGCAGCCTGCCCGGCGGTGGCACGCCGGGTAACGCACCGATAACTCTGGGATTCAGCGCCTGGCCGGGCTGGTTCCCCTGGGAAGTGGCTGCAGAGAAGGGCTTCTTCCTGAAGAACGGAATCACGGTTAACCTGCGTTACTACGATAACTACACCGACAGCCTGACGGCGCTCAATAACGGTGACATCGACGCCAACAGCCAGACGCTGAACGACACCCTCTCGGCGGTTGCGGACGGCTCACGAGAGACGATCGTCCTGGTCAACGACAACTCCACCGGTAACGACCAGATAATCGCCCGGCCCGGTATCCGCAGGATGGCCGACCTTAGAGGCAAGACGGTCGCGGCGGAGGAGGGTACCGTCGACCACTACCTGCTGATGCTGGCCCTGAAACAGTCGGGACTCACCCCCGGGGACGTACGGTTCGTCCCGCTCGCGACCGACGCCGCGGCCGAGCAGTTCGTCGCGGGTAAGGTCGACGCGGTCGGTGTGTTCGCGCCGTTCACCACCACCGCGCTCAAACGTCCGGGCAGCCGGGCGCTTGTCACGTCGAGGGACTTTCCCGGCGCGATACCCGACCACCTGGTGGTTTCCGGGGCGTTCCTGGACCGGCGGCCGGACGCCGTACAAGCGCTGGTGAAGACCTGGTTCGACACGCTCGCCTGGATCTCGGCCAACAGGGCGGAGGCGGTAAAGATCATGGCCAAGCGGGCCGGGGTCACCCCGGCCGAATACGCCAGCTATGACGCGGGGACGAAGATCTTCTCGCTGGAGGATAACCAGCGGGCGTTCCAGCCGGGACAGACTCCCGCCAACCTCTCCTACCAGGCCCAGTCCATCTCCAACTTCCTCGTGGAGAACGGGCTGACCCAGATCAGCCCCAGCCTTGACAGGCTGTTCGAGCCGCGCTTCGTCAACGCGCTCAGGCGGTAAGCCGCTGACCCCGGCTTGGTCGTCCTGGCCCGCTCGGCGTGGTCACGCGCGGCTCTGGTGACTCGCGTGCGCCGGGCAGGGTGAGTTCGAGTACCCGATGCGCCCGGCGGACGATCTCGTGATTGACCTGTCCGAGCAGTTCCCGGGCTGATCGATGAGTGTCGGCCTCGCTCTACAGGATCCGCCGCATCGCTGAGAAGGCCGCAACGGGAAGCGCCGCGCGAGTCCAGACCGCGTGGCTGCCGGGTCTTCGGGAAATGCCCCCGGTGGCGGCACCGTCACCAGGCCCGCGCCCGGTGGCACCACTACAGCATCCGGCTGCTGGCCGCGGCAGCCACCTGACCCACGGCGACCTAAAAGAGGTGACTTGAAGTAATCGCACACCCTGAACGGATCGTCACAATCCGCGACATGATAGATCCGCACCGCGAAACCACGACTGTACTACGAAGGCAACGCCTGAATCCCGGCACCACGTAACCGCTGCCGTAAATAGCACAGGCCACCTCGAACCAAACCGGGGAACCTAACCAGTTACATTACGTGAAGAAGACTCTCCCTTTTCCGGGATGGTTGTTACTACACAAGCTATCAGCCAAAAAGAGAAGGTCACCAGGTGCTCTTCTCACATTACTGCTGCGCGCCGTCAAGTTCGGACTCTGGCACGGGAGCCGCGGGTTCCGGGAGCGCAGATATTTCCAGCCTCATTGAAATGCTCGGCACCGTCGGGGATCCCCCGCGACCCGCGGGGAGGGAGTATCCGCTGACATTCGTTCTCGCGGTCTGCATGGTGGCGACTCTGGCCGGGGCGAGGAATTACGCGGAAATCGCCAGGAGGGTCCGTGACATGCCCAGCGTTTGCTGAAGATGCTGGGGGCAGAATGGAACTGGTTCAAGCTTCGCTATCAGTGGCCGGGCATGTCAGCGATACGGAACGTGCTGACCGGGTCGACGGGAACGCGCTCGACATGACAGCGGGCGCGTGGCTCTTGCAGAGGGCCAGGGAAGAACAGGGAAGGCGAATGGGAATTCGCGCTCGACGGGAAGGTAGTGCGCGGCATGGGACTGACGAGAACGGCCAGGTGACGCTCTTCTCCGCGATGATCCACCGCGAAGCCATCACGATAGCCGAGGTCAGCGTACCCTGCGGTACCAACGAGATCACTCTGGCGGGCGAGCTTCCCGGCGCGATGGAGATCCCGAAAGGAGAACCTGCGCTCGTCACAGTCGATGCCGTCCACGCGCAGTGAGATGGCAGAGGAGATCTCAGAGGCAGGATGGGATTACCTGATGAGGATCGGGGAAACCAGCCGGCCCTGTAAAGGGAAGTGTTCGGTAAAGTCCTCCCGCTACTTAAGGGCAGCCCGTGCGACGTAGTGCTGGAACACGCGCAAGGGCACATCAGGAAATGGTCCTGCTGGATCACCGGAGCGGAGGAGATAGATTCTCGCACGCGTGCCCGGCCGGATTCCTCCGCCGCAAGATATTCGAAATATCCGGCACCAGGATAAGCAAGGAGAGTGTGCTGATGCTCGCCAGCAGGAACGCAGGAAAGATGACTGCGGCTGACGTGAAGCGCCACGCCAGAATTCACCGGGAATCGAGAACAAGAGCCATTACGTCCGCGACGTCATATACCGATGATATCACTGCCGGGCATGGGCCGGAAAAGGACCCCGAGCGCTCGCATCACTCCATAACCCTGCAATAGGACTGCTCCGGCTGAAAGGAGTGAAGGTCATCAAGGAAACGACGGAATGGATAGCCGCCGACAGGATGCGGGCACTTCAATTCATGACCACGTAGCGTGACCGCGTCACGCTGAGCTATCTTGAAAGGCCCTGTGTCCGCGGTGCCTTGCAGGCCCTTCAGCCAGCCTGTAGCCTTTACCTCGTAAGTGCCCGTCTACCTTGTAAGTGCTCCTCGATCCGGGTTAATGTAAGGACTTCGACTGCCTTATCGTCCTAGGAGGGCTCTGAATAACCCTGTTTCCCCCGATCGACGTGCAATCCGCTGACCAGGCGGTTTCGACAAGTTGATCTTGCGACATTTGACCCTTTCATCAGGCTCCTAGGTCAGGAGCATTTCTTATGATTGCCGCACCGGTCAGCTCAGACGGAGGCATGAATTCTCAGGGTTAGGAGCAGTCATGACGCGGTCCGCCGCCGGCAAATCTGCACCGTCCGCTACTGATCAGCCGGTCGAGCAGGCCGACCTTGCACGGTTCGGCTACAAGCAGGAACTGCACCGCCGGGTCGGATCCTTTTCATCTTTCGCTGCGGGTTTTTCATACGTCTCGATCCTCACTACCGTCTTCCAGCTGTTCTTCCTCGGGTTCGGTTTCGGCGGCGCCGCCTTCTTCTGGACCTGGCCGGCCGTCTTCCTCGGCCAGTTGCTCGTCGCGCTGAACTTCTCCACCCTGGCCGCCAGGTTCCCCATCTCCGGCGCGATCTACCAGTGGTCGTCGCGGCTGGCGGGGCAGACGTTCGGCTGGTTCACCGGCTGGATCATGATCA
Source organism: uncultured Actinomycetes bacterium (assembly GCA_963824545.1). GTDB lineage: Bacteria > Actinomycetota > Actinomycetes > Streptosporangiales > Streptosporangiaceae > Bog-532. Next base: position 24,087 of record CAWGPP010000002.1, read on the forward strand.
TCGGTCAGATCCTGGTAGTCGCGGCGGCAGCCATCGCTTTGCAGGTGGTACTGCCGTCCATCTGGGCGGGCTTCCAGTTCATCGGCGGAGCAGGCGCGAACCCGTCGCCCACGTCACCGACGGGTGCCCAAAACGCTGTTGTGCTCGGTCTGATCCTGCTGACCGTCACGACGACGATCAACATCATCGGCGTGCGCCTGATGTCGATCGTCAACAGCACCGGCGTCGTGCTTGAGCTCCTGGGCGTGATCGCGATCGTCGCCACCTTGCTGTTCCATGTGCGTCGTGGGCCGTCGGTGCTCTTTACCACGACCGGCGCGGCACCGACGCCTGGCACCCCCTACATCTGGGCCTGGCTGGCGTCGGGCCTGATGGCCTGCTACGTCATGGTCGGATTCGACTCCGCGGGCGAGCTTTCCGAAGAGACTCACGCGCCGCGCCGCATCACGGCGCGGACGATCATCCGCGCCCTCGTCGTCTCCGGTATCGGCGGTGCTTTCCTGCTGTTCGGCGCGCTGCTGGCCGCGCCAAGCCTCACCGACGGGCACCTGGCGACCCTGGGCCTGCCGTGGGTGCTGACGTCCATCATGGGCCCGGTCGGCGGCCGTATTATGCTGGTCGATGTCACGATCGCCGTCTGCGTCTGCACCCTCGCGTGCCAGGCATCCGGCTCCCGCATGATGTACTCGATGTCACGGCAGCGCGCGCTCCCGTTCCATCGCGCCCTTGGCCGCGTTTCTCCGCGCACCGGTACGCCGATCGTCACATCCATCGTCGTCGGCGCGGGCGCCGCGCTGACCCTGGCGGTCAACGTCGGCCGGAGCGCGATCTTCAGTGCGCTCGCGAGCCTGTGCATCGCCATGCTCTATCTCGCCTACCTGGGCGTCACCGGGCCTCTTCTCGTCGCCCGCATCCGGCAGGCCCGCCATCGCGGATCGCTGTCGGCTGAAGTCGACGAGACCGGGCGCCGGCTATTCAGCCTCGGACGCTGGGGAATCCCGCTCAACCTGATCGCGGTCGCCTACCAGATTGTCGCCATCGTTAATCTCGCCTGGCCGCGGAAGGCGGTCTATGACCCTACCGGCCACACCTGGTGGCTTCAGTGGAGCGCCGTGCTCTTCATCGGCCTCACCCTGCTCGTCGGGGTCTTCGTCCACCAGCGACTGCGCCGTACCGCCGCAGTCATCCCGCTCACGAGATTCCACGCCCACCCGGCCCAGGAAGCCCATCTCGCAGCACCCGAGGTAGACCTCGCCTGAGCCGCCCGCATCCGGCTGGAGGACGTGACCGGTGAAGCATGCGCGCATGCGCTGCGTATAGCGGACGGCGTCCATTCCACGGCGGGACAAAAGCCCGGGATACGAGTTGCGGCCCGTAAAACGGGCCATGTCACCTGGAGGCCGTAACCGCGATGTCGACGAACTATCCCGAGGACGAACTGCACGACCGCTACGGCCCGGAGGCCCGCTACGCGGTGGCGGCCGAGGCCAGCCTGCCGACCACGAAGTGGGAGGAGGAGATCGCCCGCGGCCTTGAGCTCGGCCTGCCTGGCGCCGACTCGATCAACGACAAGCGGATCCCCACGTTCTCCCGCGGCGAGCTGCCGCACTTCGCCGGCATCAACACGTTTCTCAAGGCGCCCTACGTGGAGGACGTGCGCACCTGCGGTGAGTACGACATCGCGATCCTCGGGGTTCCGTTCGACGGCGGCACCACGTACCGGCCGGGAACCCGGTTCGGCCCGCAAGGTATCAGGCGTATCTCCGCGCTGTACGGCCCGTACAGCTTCGAGCTCGGTGTCGACCTGCGCGAGTCGGTGACCATGGCCGACCTCGGCGACGTGTTCACCATCCCGGCCAACATCGAGAAGACCTTCGGCCAGATCACCAAGGCGGTCAGCCACGTCTACGGCTCCGGCGCCTTCCCCGTGGTGCTCGGCGGCGACCACTCCATCGGCTACCCGACCACCCGCGGCGTGGCCGGGCATCTCGAAGGCAAGCTTGGCATCATCCATTTCGACCGCCACGTCGACACGCAGGAAACCGATCTCGACGAGCGGATGCACACCACGCCGTGGTTCCACGCCACCAACCTGCCGAACGTCCCGCCGGAGAACCTGGTGCAGATCGGCATCGGCGGCTGGCAGGCGCCCAGGCCCGGGGTGAAGGTGGGCAGGGAACGCAAGACGACGATCATGACGGTCACTGACTGCGTCGAGATGGGCATCGAGGAGGCGGCCGCCCGCGCCCTTGAGATCGCCTGGGACGGCGCCGAGGCGGTCTGGCTCAGCTTCGATGTGGACTGCCTCGACGCGGCGTTCGTGCCCGGCACCGGGTGGCCGGAGCCCGGCGGCTTCCTCCCCCGCGAGGTGCTGAAGTTCATCCAGCTCGTCGCGGCCACCCCGCTGGCCGGCATCGAGGTCGTCGAGTGCTCGCCGCCGTATGACAACGCGGACATTACCTCGCTGCTGGCTACCCGGGTCATCTGTGACACGCTCGGCTGCCTGGTACGGGCCGGCCACCTGCCGAAGAGGCCGACGTGACCACCCTGGACACCCTCCGCCCCAGCCGGGCACCATGTAGGCGGTCGCCAAGGTCGAGAACCTGACCGTCACGTTCCGGCGGGCCGGCCTGGCCATCCGGGCGATCCGCGGGGTCAGCCTGGAGGTACGCCGCGGCGAGATACTCGGCCTGATCGGCGAGTCCGGGTCCGCCAAGAGCGTCCTTGGCCAGTCGCTGCTCGGGCTGCTGCCAGCCGGCGGCGCCGCTCACGGCCGGGTCCGGGCCGGGTCGCGGGCCTGCCACCCTTCGCGCCGCCGGGCCTCGGCCGCGGCGGCCCGGCCGGCGAGGAAATCCAGTGTGCCAGCAGCCAGCTGCGCCGCGGTCCCGGCCCGGCGGCCTCCGCCCGGGCGGCCAGGGCCTGCGCCTGCGCCACCTCGCCCGTAGGTGACCAGGATCTACGGTCTGGCAGGACAGCGACTCGGACTCGCCGCAGTCCCGGACACCCGTGAGCCTCCGGGCCCTGCGCAGGACACTGGTGATCGAGCTGGCCTACCGGCCCGGCGGCATCCTCGCTGCCAAGATTCACCTGAAGCACGTGGCCGAGGCAACCACTGAGGGGTACGTCTCCCGCCCAGGCGGCGCCCAGGCCGAGCTGTCGCCGAGGTCAACAAGCACAAAGCCAGCGCAACCCGGATTTGGTCTGGAAGGAGTTCCGCAACTACCGCCAGGGCATCCTGCCCGCCGGACCGGGCGCTCGTGAGCTGACCGGGTTCATCGCTCTGCCGGGTAAGGCGTACGGCCTGGACATGACCAGCGAAATGCTCGATCTGGCCCGGGCCAATGCCGTGGAGGCAGGCGCCACGAACGTCGAGTTTCTCCAGGGCCACATCGAGGACATCCCGCTGGGCGCGGGCCGCTCATCGGTGGAGGGTCCAGTCGTGGCCATAGACGTCGATGCTGCTGCGCCCGCCGTTGGAGCGCTGGGAGCGCTGCCATCGTGTGACGGCTTCGGCGGCGTCCTGCTTGCTGAACTCCGGCTGTCCGGATACGACGGCGATGTGGGGTGCGCTGCCGGCCAGGCCGACCAGGTCCGTCAGGGTGGCGATCAGCAGCTCGCCTGCCGCGTCAGCTGTGGCCGTGGGGCCCGGCTGGCCGCTGAGGTGCCGGGTCACGGTGGGACGGCCATCGATGCTCAGCTCGGGGCCGGCCCGGTACGGGTGCCCGGTGAAGGCGACGGCGTGGGCGCCGGTCGCGGGCAGCGGCTGGCCGAGGTCGCACCACACGACCTGGACATGCGCGGCACGGAAGCTGCCCCAGCAGGCGGCCAGCGCGTCGACCACCTGCAGGCCGCGGCCGCCTTCGGCACAGCTGTCGCGGTCGCGCAGCCGGGGCAGGGTGGGGCCGCCGCGGTCGCACACCACGATCCGGGCGCCGTCGCGCCACAGGAGGTAGGCGACCAGCACGTTGCCCGCGTCCGGGCCGTGCCTCACCGCGTTGCCGAACAACTCGCTGACCACCAAGGCCGCGTCCGGCGCGTCGACCGGGCAGCCGTGAGCGCCGACGACGCGGGCGATCCAGTCCCGGACCGCCTTCCCGCACGCTGGATCGGCGTCGAACCACCGCCAGCCGGGGCCGCGCCAGGTGCCGCTGCTCACGGGCGATCCTCCTATCCAGGGCAGGCAGGCAGCCGCCGGGCCTGCGTGATCGTCACGGTGGTCCGGCCCGCCAACCGCCGGGCACCGGTATCGCTGTTGTCCCCGGCCCGCGATGGGGGCAGAGGAGAAGCAGGGGGATGACCGGGCCTGGCTGGTGGAGTAGCGGTACCGGGCAGTGCTGGAGGTGCTGGACGGGTCGCCGGTCAGCGAGGTCGCGGTCCGGTACAGGGTCTCGCGGCAGTCGGTGTATGCGTGGAGGTCCGGTACTCGGCGGCCGGGGTCGACGGGCTGCGGGAGGTCTCGCGGCGGCCGCGGAACTCGCCGTCGCGGCTGGCGGCAGAGACCGAGGCGCTGGTCTGCGAGCTACGGCGGGCATCCGCGGTGGGGTGCCCGCCGGATCGCGTTCGAGGTGGCGCAGCGCGGTGTGGCGGCCGCGCCGTCGCGGGCGACGGTGCACCGCGTTCTGGTCCGCAACGCGATGGTCACGCCGCAGGCCCAGCAGCGTAAGCGCAAGTACCGGCGGTGGGCCCGGGAGACGCCGATGACGCTGTGGCAGCTAGATCTCGTTGGCGGGATTTACCTGGCTGACGGGCGGAAGTGCAAGGTGCTGTCCATCATCGATGACCATTCCCGCTACGTTGTCTGCGCGGCGGTTCTGGCGGTCCCGCCGTCGTTACGGTGGTGTGGGTGCCGAGAACCTTATCCACGTCACGCGACCAGGCAATACTCGTTGATCAGGCCACCGGCGCGAGCCTGTCTCCGGACGCGGTAATGCTCAAGATCGACCGCTTCGGGTAGCGGTTTCAGCGGCGCCGCGCTGTGCAGGAAACGGTGAGGCCGGTGCCGGTTATGGTGATTCTCGTAATCGCGCAAGATCTGCCGCAGATGGGCCCGGTTCCAGATAAGGGTGCGGTCCAGGAGCTCACGGCGGCATCCCCCGATCCAGCTTTCGGCGATCGCGTTCATACGGGGCGTCCGCACGTGGCAGAGCACGAGCCGGATCCCGGCATCGGCGAGGACCGCGTCGAACGCGGCGGTGAAGTTCGAGCCACGGTCGCGGATCATGAACTTCATCCGCTCTGCCTGGTCGCCGAGGTCCATGATCAGGTTGCGGGCCTGCTGGGCGGTCCAGTCCCCGGTGGGATGCAGCGTGACGCCGAGGATGCGGATGCGCCGCGCCGCGTGCCCGATCACGGTCAGGACGTAGGCCTGGGTGCCGTCGAGCAGGTCAACGCTGAAGAAATCGCAGGCCAGGATCGTCTCGGCCTGGGAGCGCAGGAACTGTGCCCAGGTCGGCCCGGTCCGCCGCGCCGCGGGGTCGATGCCGTTGGTCCGGAGGATCTCCCATACGGTCGACGCCGCGACCTTGACTCCCAGGCCCGCCAGCTCGCCGTGGATTCGGCGGTATCCCCAGCCGGGGTTCTCCCTGGCCAGCCGGAGGACCAGGGCCTTGATGTCCCGGCGGATGGCCGGGCGGCCGGTCCTGCCCCGCTTGGATCTGGCGGCCCAGCGGCGCCGGGCGATGTCGCGGTGCCAGCGCAGGATCGTGTCCGGGGTGACCAGCAGCCGCAGCCCCTGGCGCCGCGCTTTCGGTATCACGCTGAGCAGGGCCGCGAGCAGTGCCCGGTCCGCCCAGGTCAGGTGTGGGCGGCGCGGCTGCCGCCGTTGCAGGACGGCGAGCTGGTGGCGCAGGATCAAGATTTCTGCAGCCTGCCATGCCCCCTCACGCCGGGACAGCCGCAGCCATGAGGTCATCCGCGTGATCAGGAGGAAGGCGAACCGCAGGCACATGACCGGTGATCATCACGGGCGGAGCGTCGGACGAGCAACTCTGCTGGTCAGAGCCGTGGATGCGATTTTCGGCACGTACAGGTAAGGCTCGTGCCAGGAAGTGCCAAGTAGCTGACGAGTGGTGCTGCGCAAGATGAGCTGCTGCAGCGCGTGCTGGAGGGCCCGCGCTGGTCCCCGCGGGCGGGTCAGTCTTCCCAGATGTCGCCGGTGAGCGTGATTGCCGCGGGCCCGTGCCGGGTGCGGTCCGGCTGAGCCGTGCCGGCGATCGTGGTCATCCTGCTGTCCTGGTGATATTCCTCGCCGAGGGTGATTTCGAGCGCCGCGGCCCACGCGGCGAGCGCGGCCCGGCGGGCACTGCCCGGCTGGGCGTAGGACCGTCCGGTGACCTGGGCGCCGTTGTGGCTGATCGTCCACTCCAGCACGGGCAGGCCCTCGCGGTCCCCGCGCTGGAGCAGGCCGGTGAGCACGCGGGCGGCCCGCAGCTGCCCGCTCATCTGCGCGCGGAACCCTGATGTGGCGCTGTCGCCGCCGGTATGCGTCATGGCGTGCTAAGCCCTGGCCCTGGCGCAGCTGCGCGATGACTGCGCTGGTCACTGCCGTGCTGGCCGTCGCGGCGCGGATCATCGCGCGGATCGCCTTCGCCGCCGGCAGCCGCGAGAAGCCCGCGCCGGCCGCGACCGCGGCACCGGCCCACCCGGCGTTCAGCTCCGCAGCGGTGGCCGGGTCCAGGCCGGCGGTCACCCGCACCGGCGTGGCCCGGATCGCCGTCCGGCCCGGCTCGCGGGCCGGGTCCCGGCCGCTGCGCCGCGGCACCCGCCACCGGCTTGCCGGCCGGGCTCTCGCGCGCCGCCATCGCACTGCCTCCGGGCCCGGCAACGTCCAACGGTCCTGCCTTTCTGCGCCGTCACCGCCAGCCCGCGGATCCGGGCACGCCAGCGCGCGGCCTGAGGATCCCGCCTCACCGGTCGCACGCCAGATCATGCCGTTTGCAGGGGCAAGTCTCATGCAAGTTGCACAGCAAGACATCCGTCAGCTGACGGATATATGAACCCGGGCCACGCTCGGTATCCGAACCCGGGCCGAGCCCGGGCTCGGCTCTACCGTGCCCGGCGCCCGCGCCCTCAGCGGGCGCGCCGTTGAGCGTGCTAGCTGGGCGGGCCACGGGCGCGGAGGCGCCTCCCTTCCCGCCAGCGCGTGCGCACAGGCACCTGCCGCCGCGTGGCGGGCGGCCGGGACCATACGCGAGCCCGCAGGGGGCAGGGGCGGTCCCCAAAAAGGGAGAGCCCCGCCGGCGGGGCTCTCCGCTCGGTTCCGGCCTGACGGCTGTTACGCACGTAAGCCTACGGTGCCGGCCGTGTTGCCGGCTGTGGTGGCCTCCGGAGGGCTGGCCTTCGCCGTGCTGGCCGGGCTGGATAGCTCACCGGCGTGGCAGGTGGCGCGGGTCGTGGTGGTCAACGCGGCGATAGCCCTGGCCGTCTGGTTTACCCGCCGCGCGGGACGCCCCGGCCGGGGCAACGGCTTTGCTGCCCGCGGCCAGCCGGCCCGGTGGGCCGGCCCCCAGCACGCCGCCCACCCGGCTGCGAGGCGGCCATGATCCGGCTACCGCTCATCTACCGCCGACGTTCAGCCACCGCCTGCCCAACGCGGAGCTACGGTCCCGCGTACCGTCTGGCTGCGCCGTGAGAATTGCCGCAGCAGACTCGCTCCTGACGTCGTCTCCCAGCGGCCCGCTAGCACATGCCTTCAGTACCTCCGCTGGCGATCTTGGCGCAGCGAGCAGCCGGCCAGCCCGGTCGCGGTCGCCCAGGCGGACCGTCTCGGCGACGCCGGCCGGATCGTCGGCGAAGCAGTTTTCCAGGTCGGCGGAGACCGGAAGGCCGGTGGACGCGGCGATGAACGCGGCGTGCCCGAGGGCCTCGTCCCGCGTCACGTTGCCGTCGAGCCGTCCCAGGGTCGCCGCGAAGCCGGAGCTCGTCGTCGCGATCGCCGCGAACCCCAGCGAGGCGAGCAGGACCGCTGAGCCGCGGTCCCATGCGTTCGGCAGCAGGAGCGGTTCAGGGCCGCGGTGAAGGCTGAGGAAATGTTCAGTTCTGGCCGCCTGATCTGTCATCTGGCCAATGTAGCGGCCAGGCCGGACACTCGCCGGATAGCGTTAACCGCTTACCGGGCTACGCCTGGTGATCGCCTTCCCCGGGCGGACCTGGGGATTTGGCTTGCGGCCGTAATCCCGGCAATGCGATCGTGGTTGGGTGCGTGTTGGCTCCGTTTCCGCCCGGAAGGTACGGGTCCTCGTGGCCCCGGCGGTCGCGGGGGCCACGGCACGCATGCCTGGGGCGGGCCCGCGGTGAGCCGGTTCCGGCCGGGACGGCGCAAGGATGACCACCAGCATCCCGGTGAGGCGTACGACGGGGACGCCTACGAGGGTGGCGGCTACGACGACGACGGGGCGTACCCCGATGAGCCCCCTGGGCGGTATCCGCCGCAGGACGGCCATGAGGCCGAGCCTCGCGCGGGCGGCGACGGCTACCACGGTGAGGACGGCCGGCACGGCGCGCCTCGTTCCGGCGGCCCACGCCCCGCCGGGCGCTCTCACCAGTCGCGATTCCGCAACAAGGACGAGGTCCTCCAGCCCACGTCGGTGATCTCGCCGGGCGGCCTGGTGGGCGGTCCCCGGCCTGACCAGGCGACGGACGACCCGTACGGCGCGGGCCCCGGCGGTGATACGGGCCCGTACCAGGCATACGGTCCCGTTAATGACGATGCCGCCGCGTACGGGCCCAGCGATTCCCCCTACCCCGGGCCCCCTGGTGCCCCCGGTCCCTACCCGGCCGGGCCGGCGTACGGGCCGGGCACCGGGTACGCCTACCCGCCTTCCTACGATCCGCGGCTCGCCTATGGCTCCCCGGGTGGCCACGTTCCCGCCGCCGGCCACGTCCCCGCGCACACCCCGGGGTACGAGACGGGGGCGGCCTATCCGCCGGGTCCCGACTCGGAGGTGGGTCCCGTCGAGGAACCGCCGGGTTACGGTAACCCCCCGCCGTACGCGGCCCCGCCGCCATACGGCGCCGGGCCCGGATACGCGCCGCCGCCTGGCCCGCAGGCCGGGTACGGCCCGGGACCCGGGCCCCGCCGGCTCGGCCCGGCCGTCCTACCCGGGGCCGTCGGCCGCGGGCCCGTACGGGCCGCCGCAGGCCAGTTACTATCCCGGCCCGTCTTCGGGCTACTATCCACCCGCCGGGGCGGCGCCCTATCCCGGCCCGGGCGGCCCGGGCGGCCCGGTGGCGTACGAGCCCGGCTACGCCGATGGCAGTTACGCCTACACCGTGAGCGACGGGGAGGAGTTCCATTCCGGCTCGGGCCATGACACCCCCAGCCCGGACGCCCCCTGGGGCGGCCTGCTCGCCACCGGCCCCATGCCCGCCGTCCGCCAGGACGGAGCGCCAGCCTCCGCGGCCGGCTACCACGGCGTCGGCGACCGCCCCGCGGATACCGCGCCGGCCGGCGATCCGGGCTACCGGGCCGCGGCGCCCCCGCGTGGCTACCAGGCTCCCGCCGATCGGCGGCCGCCCCCCGATTACCGGCCGCCGCCGGGCGGCGAGAACCCGCCGTATTACCGGCGCGTGGCGGGCAACGGCGCCCCGTCCGGCTACCGGACGCCACCGGGGAACGGAGCACCTGCCGGTCACGCCACCGTGCCCGGTAACGGCGGTGCGCCCGGCTACGGGGCCGTGCCCGGCTACGGGGCCGTGCCCGGTAACGGCGGCGTGCCCGGCGGCGGGGCGGGATACCGGCGCCCACCCAGCCGCGGCGTTCCGCCCGGTAACCGGCGCCCGCCCGCGCAGGAGGCGCCTGGCCCATACAGGGCTCCGCCGGGACCACGCGGCCAGCCAGGCTCGGGCGGCCAGCCTGGTTATGGCGCGCAGCCTGATTACGGCGAGCAGCCTGGCTACGGCGAGCAGCCTGATTACGGCGAACAGCCTGGCTACGGCCAGCAGCCTGGCTACGATGGCCGACCCGGTTACGCCGGCGGCCAGCCCGGCTATGAGTCCCCGGTCAGCGGCTCCTCGCCCGGGTACCGTCGCCCGCCCGGCGAACGCTCCCGGTACGGGTACGACGCCGCTCGGCCGGAGTACCGGCCGGAAACGGGTCCGTCCGGTTACCCGGATGCGGACGGCCCCGAGGCCGGGTACGACGCGGGACGCGGCGCGTCCGGTTATTACAACGACACGCCCGCCGACTATGGCAAGCGCCCCCCAGCCGGCCACGACCAGGCCGCATCGGCCGGTTACGCCGGCGACATCCGCAATGGCTACGGCCACCGTGAGCAGGCCCGTTATGACGACGGTGGTTCGGCTGGCTACGACGAGCCTGCCCAGGCCGATTACGGCCACGGCCCGGGAGACGCCTACCGCGAGCCTGCCCAGGCCGATTACGGCCACGGCCAGAGGGACGCCTACCGCGAGCCTTCCCAGGGCGGTTGCGACGGCGGCGAGCCGGGCGCTTACGACGACGGCCCGCGAGCCGGCCACGGCGGCGCACAGGCGGGTTACGGCGAGAGCGCCCCGGACGGCTACGAGGTCAGCGGGGCCGGCTACGAGGGCAACGGGCCGGCTACGAGGGCAACGGGGCCGGCTACGAGGTCAACGGGGCCGGACGTACAGCGAGGCAGCTGCCGCCGGTTACGACGACAGCGGGGCGGACCAATACGACGTGAGCGGCCCGGACGGCTATGCCGAGGGAACCCCGGACGGCTATGCCGAGGGCGGTGGCCGCCACCGGCCCGGCGCCTCTCCTGGGCCTGGCCACGAGGGGACGGCGCATTACGGCGACCGTGACGAGTCGGCCGCCTACCTGGGCGCCGGGGAGCCGGGCTACGGCGCCGAGGACCGCGGTTATGACCGGCAGGCAACGAGCGAGTTCGGTTACGGGTCCCCGGCCCGGGCTGTCGGCTATAGCGATCCGGCTGACGTGGCGGCCTATCGGGATCCCGGGGCTGCGGATGAGTACGTCCCCGGTGCAGCTGCTGGTTACGAGGGGCCAGGTGATACCGCCGCCTACGGCGGTCCTGACGCGACGGCCGACCCCGCTGGAGCCGAGGACACGATCGACGAGGCCTATACCTATCGCGAACCGGAGCCCGCGTCCGGCGGGGAGCCAGCCGGCCCCGGCTCCGGCGATCCGCCGTCGCCCCGCTCTGGCGACGAAGAAGACGCGACCGCGTTCATTGCTGGCCCGGACGAGCCGTCCGCCCACGACGACACGGCCGAACCAGCGCCGTACGTCGCCCCCTACGATCCCAATACCGGGGCGGACACCGAGCCGTTCCGCGGGCCGTTCGAGCCTCATCCCGCCCAGCCCAAACTCAGCGACTACCAGCCCACCGGGCCGCTGCCCGCCGCGATGGCATCGTCCGATGGGGCTCCAGCCAGTTCGGCGGACGCTGGCCCGCGGCCGGACGCCCACGCTGCAGACGGCATCGGGGATGGCCGCGGGGACGGCCGCATCCCGGACGCCTGCCTGCCGGATGACGGCTCCCGGACCGACGTTCCGGTCCGGTATGGAGCCGCTGGCCTGGACGCCGAGGGGGAGTCCGACCGCGATGGCTCCGAGGAGAAGCTCGAGAAGATCAAGGACCTCTACCTCACTGTCGAGGCCATCGGGGATCACAACGTCGATAAGCACTTCGACGCGCTCTTGCAGCGTCAGCGCGAGCTGATCAGCGATTACTTCAAGGAGAGCGGGATCGGCGGGGGCAAGGCGCGCGTCGCCCCGCTGGACCAGCGGGGCCAGGAAGGCCAGGCGGGCCAATCAGGCCAGGCGGGCCAACCAGGCCAGGCGGATCAGCCGGTCATCACCGACCACGATCCCAGCAGCACTTGACCGCGGCCCCAGCGAGCAACCGACCACGGCCCCCGCAGCAACCGACCGCGTGCGCTGCGGGTTCAGGCGCGCGGGGTGGCGGCGGTGCCGCGGCTCAGGCCAGCGGCGCCAGCGCGTCCGCGAGCGGGGCCAGCATGTCCGGCTTGGCGCCATGCGGCAGGTTGATGATCACCAGGTCGACGCCGACGTCACGATAGGCGGAAGTCAGCGCGACAGCGGGCTCGATGCCCAGGTCCGGGTCGATCCGGACGTTCACCGAGCAAGTGATCTCGCTGGGGTCCCGGCCGATCCGGTCGCAGTGCGCGACCAGCGTCTGCTTGAGGTCGCGCCACTCGTCCAGGCTGTCGGGAAGGCAGTTCCATTGCTGCGCCCAGCGCGCCGCGGTACGCAGCGTCCGGGTCCGGCCCCGGCCGCCGATCGTGATGGGGGGATAGGGACGCTGGACCGGTTTCGGGTCACAGCGTGCGTTCGTAAGCTTGACGTACCGCCCGGCCAGCGTCGTCGTCTCCAGGCTGAGCAGGCAGGCGATGGCCTCCACGCCCTCGTCGAACCGATCGAAACGTTCCTTCAGCGGGGGCAGGTCGATCCCGTAAGCGTCGCACTCCATCTGGTTCCAGCCAGCGCCCAGACCCAGTTCCAGACGGCCGTCGGCGATGATGTCCACGGTTGCCGCCATGTTCGCGAGCACCGCCGGATGACGGTAGATCATGCCCGTTACCTGGCAGCCCAGCCGGATCCGCTTCGTGGCCTGGGCCAGCGCGGCGAGCATCGTCCAGGCTTCGAGGTTCGGGCCGTTGAGGTCGCCGGTCAGCGGATAGAAATGGTCCCAGTTCCACGCCGACTCGAACAGCGGGATGGTGTCGGCCGCCACCCAGATGTCGCGGATCTGCGCCCAGGTGGTGTGCTCGGGCCGTGTCTTGATCGCGAATCGCATTCGCTCAGCGCCTCCTCGGCCGTCACCGCCCGCGAGCGCCCTGCCGGCCGCGAGCATTGCGATCCGACCCTATTGCCTGGTCGCGCAGGGCGGCCTGCCGGGTCTCCCCGGCGGGCCGCGGCCGCCCACAGAGTCCTGGCTACCGCACACACAGGCCCGGCCGCCACGCCCGACAGCCCCGCCGCTCACAATGGGTGGGTGGACCGGTCCGCACCCCGCCACTGCCGACATTGCTGGGGCAACTGCAACGGTGAGTGCATGCTCCCCAGTGAGATAGGCGGGTGCATGCACCAGCCGCCGCGGCTCCCGTTCCGTTTCCGGCTGCGATTGCTCGGCAGTCGCCGGTTCTGGCATCGGGTGTGGCACGGCAAACGCTGAAAAGAAGCGATCCCCGCGCGAGGCTTCGCCCAGATTGTGCTGGTCACCGCCTTTGGACGGTTTCGGTTTACTGCAGAGCACAAAAATCTTCATTCCAAATCAGCCACGCACGCCTGCCGTTTTGATCACGGCGGTAGAGGTGGAGATTGATTGAGCGTATGCGGCGACTGTTGTTGCTCTAGGCTCCGTCCTGTGTTTCGGGGGGCATCTCCTCGGTACCGCAGCACTACCTTCCTCAGCCGAAGAGCCCGGCGCGGCGCTGGCTCATCGTCGCGGTCGTCGGCTCCCTCGCGGCCGCGGCCGGTGCGTTCCTGATCACGCACGCGCTCATCGGATCGAGCGGCAGCCTGCCGGCGGGCGCGCTCGTTATCCCGTCCAACGTGGGGACCGCCGTCCCAACTCCGTCCGTGGCGCCGACCGCGGCGCCGCTCACCGCCTCCACCCCGGTCCGGATCGAGATTCCCGCGCTGAAGGTCTCGGCGCCGGTCACGCAACTGGGCCTGAACGCCGACGGTTCCGTGCAGGTCCCGCCGCTCAGCAACCACAACCTGGCCGGCTGGTACAAAAACAGCGTCACCCCGGGTGAGCGCGGTTCCTCGGTGATCCTCGGGCACGTCGACTCCTACACCGGCATCTCGGTGTTCTTCTCCATCAAGAACCTGCACCCCGGGGACCAGATCAGGGTGGTCCGGGCCGACGGCAGCACCGCCGTGTTCGCGGTGGACGGCGTGCAGAAGGTCGTCAAAGCGACGTTCCCCACCAGCACGATCTACGGCAACGTGCCTTACCCGGGCCTGCGCCTGATCACCTGCGGCGGCCCGTTCGACTCGGCCGACGGGCAGTACCTCGACAACATCGTCGTCTACTCCCACCTGATCAGCTGAGTATACCCGAGGCCTACTCGTCGGTAACTTGTGGTCTTGATCGATAGCTTGATGTCGAGATACTGTAGGTTGAGTAGCAGGCTGGAACGCAGCGGCCGAGACGCAGCGCCGCTGGGACGTGAACAGCCGCTGGGACGTGAACAGCCGGAGGCCCCGCCGGACGCAGCCGACGGCCCTCCGGCCAAGGGCATAGCAGGGCTTGGGCAAGGAGGCTCACGACGATGACCGGGAACAGCTTCGACAGCCGCGCGACGCTTAAGGCCGCGGGCACGTCGTACGAGATCCACCGCCTCGGGGCCGTACCGGGTGCCGAACGCCTTCCGTTCAGCCTGAAGGTCCTGCTGGAGAACCTGCTCCGCACCGAGGACGGCGTGAACGTGACCGCCGGCCACGTGCGCGCGCTGGCCGGCTGGGATCCGAAGGCCGAACCGGACACCGAGATCCAGTTCTCCCCGGCACGCGTCATCATGCAGGACCTCACCGGCGTGCCGGCCGTGGTGGACCTGGCCGCCATGCGCGAGGCGATGGAGGCCCTGGGCGGCGACGCGTCGAAGATCAACCCGCTGGTCCCGGCCGAGCTCGTCATCGACCACTCGGTCATCGCCGACGTCTTCGGCCGCCCGGACGCCTTCGAGCGCAACGTGGACTTCGAATACGGGCGGAACAAGGAGCGCTTCCAGTTCCTGCGCTGGGGCCAGTCCGCGTTTGACCAGTTCAAGGTCGTTCCGCCGGGCACCGGGATCGTGCACCAGGTCAACATCGAGCACCTCGCCCGCGTGATCATGACCCGCGACATCGACGGCACCGTGAGCGCCTACCCGGACACCTGCGTCGGCACGGACTCGCACACGACGATGCAGAACGGGCTCGGCGTGCTCGGCTGGGGCGTCGGCGGCATCGAGGCCGAGGCGGCCATGCTCGGCCAGCCCATCAGCATGCTGATCCCCAAAGTGGTCGGGTTCCGGCTGTCCGGTGAGCTGCCGCCCGGCGCGACCGCCACCGACCTGGTGCTCACGATCACCGAACTGCTCCGCAAGCACGGCGTCGTCGGCAAGTTCGTCGAGTTCCACGGCGAAGGCGTCGCCGCGGTCCCGGTCGCCAACCGCGCCACGATCGGCAACATGAGCCCAGAGTTCGGCTCGACCTGCGCGATCTTCCCGATCGACGACGAGACCCTGGCCTACCTGCGGCTGACCGGCCGCGCCGAGGAGCACGTCGCGCTGGTCGAGGCCTACGCCAAGGAGCAGGGCCTCTGGCACGACCCGGCCCACGAGGCCACCTACTCCGAGGAACTCGGGCTCGACCTGGCCACGATCGTGCCGTCGATCGCCGGGCCGAAGCGCCCGCAGGACCGGGTGGCCCTGTCCGACGCCAAGAACGCCTTCCGTGAGGCCGTCACCGCCTACGTGCCCGGGTCCGAGCAGGACGACGGCGTCGCCGACACGTTCCCGGCCTCCGACCCGGTGGCCGCCGAGCCGGTCGGCAAGCCGTCTAAGCCGACCCAGGCTACGCTGGACGACGGCACCACGGTCACCATCGACCACGGCTCGGTCGTGATCGCGGCCATCACCTCGTGCACCAACACCTCCAACCCGTCCGTCATGGTCGGCGCGGCCCTGCTGGCCAGGAAGGCCGTGGAGGCCGGGCTGAGCCGCAAGCCGTGGGTCAAGACCACGCTGGCGCCCGGGTCGAAGGTGGTCATGGACTACTACGAGCGGGCCGGGCTGATCCCCTACCTGGACAAGCTCGGCTTCAACCTGGTCGGGTACGGCTGCACGACCTGTATCGGCAACTCCGGGCCGCTGCCGGAAGAGATCAGCGCCGCGGTCAGCGAGAGCGACCTCGCCGTCGTGGCGGTGCTGTCCGGCAACCGGAACTTCGAGGGCCGGATCAACCCGGACGTGAAGATGAACTACCTGGCCTCACCGCCGCTCGTGGTGGCGTACGCGCTGACCGGCTCGATGGACGTCGACATGGTGAACGACCCGATCGGCACCGGGACCGACGGGCAGCCGGTCTACCTGCGCGACATCTGGCCTTCGCCCGCGGAGATCGCCGAGGTGGTGCAGGACGCCGTCGCCGCCGAGATGTTCACCCGGGACTACGCCGACGTCTTCCAGGGCGACGAGCGGTGGCGCGGGCTGGACGTCCCGTCCGGTGACACGTTCGCGTGGGACGAGTACTCGACCTACGTGCGGCGGCCGCCGTACTTCGACGACATGCCCGACGAGCCGGAGCCGGTCACCGACATCCACGGGGCCCGCGTGCTCGCCCTGCTCGGCGACTCGGTGACCACCGACCACATCTCCCCGGCCGGCGCGATCAAGACCGATAGCCCCGCCGGGCAGTACCTCACCGACCATGACATCCCGCGCCGCGACTTCAACTCCTACGGGTCGCGCCGCGGCAACCACGAGGTCATGATCCGCGGCACCTTCGCCAACATCCGGCTGCGGAACCTGCTCGCCCCGGGCACCGAGGGCGGCGTCACCACCAAGCTGCCCGAAGACAAGCAGATGAGCATCTACGACGCCTCCCGCGCCTACATCGAGCAGGGCACCCCGCTGATCGTGCTGGCCGGCAAGGAGTACGGCACCGGCTCATCGCGCGACTGGGCCGCCAAGGGCACCGCGCTGCTCGGCGTCCGCGCGGTGCTGACCGAGTCGTTCGAGCGGATCCACCGGTCCAACCTGATCGGCATGGGCGTGCTGCCGCTGCAGTTCAAGCCGGGCGAGTCGGTTGCCGCCCTCGGGCTGACCGGCCACGAGACGTTCGACATCACCGGAATCGAGGAAATTAACGCCGGCCAGACGCCGCGCGAGGTCACGGTGCACGCCGACGGCAAGGCGTTCCAGGCGACGGTGCGGATCGACACACCTGGCGAGGCGGCCTACTACCGGCACGGCGGCATCATGCAATACGTCCTGCGCTCCCTCCGCGACCGCGCCTGACCCCGCCCGGGGGGGCGCGTCCCTTCACCCGGCCCGCCCGGGGCGCGCCGCTTCACCCGGCTCCGCCCTGGGGGGCGGCTCCCGTCCGCCCGGCTCCGCCCCGGGGGCGGCTCCCCTCCGCCCGGCCCCGGGCGCGTCCCTTCACCCGGCCCCGCCCGGGGCGCGCCCCTTTCACCCGGCCCCGCCCGCGGGCGCGCCTCCCTCTGCTCGGCCCAGCCCCCGGTTTGGGCAGCGTTCCCAGGGATATGTCCTGGGAACGCTGCCCGGATCCTGGCTGACCGTCATCGGGCGGGCGAACCGATGGCGAACACCTGGTAATTGCCGGACAGGATCCGTGAAGGCCCGCAGTATGTAGGCGCTGACCTACTGTCTGGAGGATTTGATGGCGAACGGGCTGGCGTCGATCGAGCATGTGGTGGTCCTCATGCTGGAGAACAGGTCCTTCGATCACATGCTCGGCTTCCTGTACACCGGCGCCGGGAACGTCTCCCCATCCGGCCAGCCCTTCGACGGCCTGACGGGCACGGAGTCGAACCCCGACGCCAGCGGCCAGCCCGTTACCGTGTTCAAGATCGAGCCGGGCACCCCGAACGCCTACCTCATGCCCGGCGCCGACCCCGGCGAGGGCTATAGGGCCACCAACGACCAGCTCTACGGCAGCGACGTCGCCCCCGCGAAGGGGACGGCGGCCACCAACCAGGGTTTCGTGACCAATTACGCCTACTCCCTCGGCTGGGAAGCCAAGGACGGCTGGTCCATCGTGGCCGGGACCACCGCCAGCGACATCATGGGCTGCTTCACCCCGGAGGCGCTGCCCGTGCTGTCCGCCCTGGCCACGGGGTACGCCGTCTGCGACCGGTGGTTCTCCTCGGTGCCGACCGAGACCATGCCGAACCGCGCGTTCGCCTGCTCCGGCACCAGCCAGGGCCACATGGACGATAAGACACACACGTTCACCTCGCCCAGCATTTTCGGCGCGCTGACCGCGCAGAACCTGGGCTGGGCCATCTACGGCTACACCGCCACGCCGCTGACCAAGGACACGTTCACCGACATCAGCCGGGCCCCCGCCGCGCACTTCGGCCTGTTCACCAGCTTCCAGGCCGCGGCGGCGGCCGGGACGCTGCCGCCGTTCACGTTCCTGGAGCCGAGCTGGAGCTCGACCGGGAACAGCCAGCACCCCAACTACGACGTGGCCCTTGGCGAGCAGTTCATCCACGACGTCTACGAGGCGCTCCGGGCCAGCCCCGGCTGGGGCCAGACCCTGCTGGTGATCACCTACGACGAGCACGGCGGCTGCTACGACCACGTCCCGCCGCCGTGGGACGCGACGCCGCCTGACAACAACGCGGGGGAGTTCGGCTTCGACTTCACCCGGTTCGGCGTCCGGGTGCCCACCGTCCTGGTCTCCCCGCTGATCGCGCCGGGCACGGTGTTCCGGGTCCTGGCCGGCAGCACCCCGCTCGACCACACCTCGATCCTCAAGACCGTCGAGCAGCGCTGGAATCTGGCCGCGCTGACCGCGCGCGACGCGGCCGCGCCCGGCTTCGGTGACGTGCTCACGCTCAGCGCGCCCCGGACCGACGACGTGCTCGCCGGGGTGACCGTGCCGGTCTCGGCGGCCGCCAGCCCGGCTGCGGGCCAGCCCTCGCACCTGGAGGAGATCCGCGACGACCTGGAGTCCCGCAAGCTTCCCGCGGGCGCGCACTACCTGCCCCCGGGTGGCGCCGTCGCCTGACCGCCCCCTCCGCGCCCCCGCCCTCGCGCCCCCCGCTTCCCTCGCCCCATCGCCTCCCGCCCTCGCCCCGCTCCTTGGCCCTTTCGCCTCCCCTCATACCTCTGCTCGCGCTTGTGCCCTGCTCCCTTGCGCCCCATCCGTCCAAAGCCCTCGCATCGCATCGACGCACGTCTATTAGGTGAGAACCCCGCCCCCTCCATCAAGATCAACCACATCGGCGTCACCGGCGACGCCGGGCGGTCACGGTGGTGCCACGCTGCCCTGCAGGCCGGCCAGGCGTTCTATGGTGGGGCTGCCGGTTGTCGGGCGAATGTCTAGGCAGGGAGCGTGGTCCGCATGCGCGCGGTCGTCGCCAGGAAGCTGGGCGGCCCCGAGGTTTTCGGCGTCACCGAGATCCCGGACCCGGAACCGGGCGCGGGCCAGGTGATCGTCCGGGTCGCCGCGGCCGGCGTCAACTACATGGACATCTACCAGCGGGAAGGCGTCGGCGGGTATAAACCGTCCCAGTTTCCGGTGGTCCCCGGCGCGGAGGGTGCGGGCACGGTCACCGCGGTGGGCGACGGCGCCACCGGGCTGTCCGTGGGTGACCGCGTGGCCTGGGCGAACGCGCCCGGAAGCTACGCCGGGCAGGTGGCGGTCCCCGCGGACCGTATCGTCCCGGTGCCGCCCGGGGTCGACCTGCAGGTCGCGGCGGCGGTCATGCTGCAGGGCATGACGGCGCACTACCTGTGCTTTAGCACCTACCCGGTCGGCGAAGGCGACATCGCGGTCGTGCACGCCGCCGCGGGCGGCGTCGGGCTGCTGCTGACCCAGCTGATCAAGCAACGCGGCGGCATCGTGGTGGCCACCACGTCGGGCGGCGCGGACGGGGAGAAGGTGGCCCTGTCCGAGCGGGCGGGCGCCGACGTGGTCGTCGGGTACGACGGGTTCCGTGCGGCCGTGTTCGGCGTAACCAGCGGCCACGGCTGCAACGTGGTCTACGACGGGGTCGGCCAGGCGACCTTCGAAGACAGCCTGGCGTCGCTGCACCCGCGCGGCATGATGGTGCTGTACGGCGCGTGCAGCGGCCAGGTCCCGCCGATGGACCCGCAGCGGCTGAACCGCGGCGGCTCTCTGTACCTCACCCGGCCCACGCTGGCGAACTACATCGCCGACCGGCACGAGCTGCTCTGGCGGGCCGGTGACCTGTTCGGCTGGCTGGCCGAGGGCCTGCTCGACGTCCGGATCGGCGGCACGTACCCGCTGGCCGACGCGGCCAGAGCCCAGCAGGACCTGGCGGCGCGACGCACCACAGGCAAGCTGCTCCTGCTGCCGTGACCGGCAAGCCACCTCAGCCGTCTCCTGCCGTTTCCGGTGAACCACCTCAGCCGCCTCCTGCCGTTTCCGGCGAGCCGCCCCGCCAGCCGGCCGGGTCTCCTTCCGCCGCCCCCGCACCTTCCGCCGCCTCTGCCGCACCGGCCGCTTCTGTCGCACCGGCCGCTTCTGTCGCACCGGCCGCTTCTGTCGCACCGGCCGCGACCGCCGGGCTGCGCCGGCGGTCGCTGACCGGGGCGCTGCTCGTCGTGTCGATCGCCGCGCTCGCGTTCAACCTGCGCGCGGCCATCACCAGCCTCCCGCCGGTCTTCCCGGAACTGGAGACCCGGCTGCACCTGTCCTCGGCGACCGTAACGCTGCTGGCCGCGACCCCGGTGCTGTGCTTCGGCGCGGTCTCCGGGCTGGCCGCGTGGCTCAGCCGGCGGCTGGGAGAGGAGCGGGCGCTGTTCGGGGCGCTCATCCTGGTGTCGGCCGGCCTGCTGCTGCGCGGCGCGCTGCCCGGCTCCATGCTGTTCCCCGGCACCATCGTGGCCTGCGGCGCGATCGCGATCATGAACGTCCTGCTGTCCAGCATGATCAAACGGCGCGCCCCGGCCCGCGCCGGGCTGCTCATCGGCATCTACCTCACCAGCCTGGCCACCGGGGCGGTGATCGCCTCGCTGATCAGCGTCCCGCTGTTCGACGCGACCGGCGGCTCGGTGCGGATCACGCTCGGGCTGTGGGGGCTGCCCGCCGTCGCCGCGACCCTGGTGTGGATCAGCCAGCTCCGGTACCGATCGCGCGCCGCACGCTCCGCCCACCCCGCCGCACCAGCACCCCCATCAGGACCGGCACCAGCACCGGCACCAGCACCGGCACCACCGCCAGCACCACCACCAGCACCCGCACCGGCACAAGCACCGGCACCAGCACCGGCACCGGCACCAGGACCAGCGGAGGCACCGGCGGCCCCGGCGGGCCGGGCGGGGATCGCCGTGTACCGGCACACGCTGGCGTGGCAGGTCACCGCGTTCATGGGACTGCAGAGCCTGCTGTACTACGCGGGCGTGTCCTGGCTGCCGGAACTGTTCAGGGACCGGGGTGACGGCGCGGCGGCGGCCGGCACCTTGCTGGCCGTGCTCGGCCTCGGCAACCTGCTCACCTCGCTGAGCACCCCGGTGCTGGCGCACCGCATGCGGGACCAGCGCGTCCTGGTCGTCCCGGTCGTGATCGTGACTGCGGGCGGCCTCGCGGGCGCGCTGTGGGCGCCGCTCGGCTCCGCCGTGTTCTGGATGCTGGTGCTCGGCGCGGCCCAGGGCGCGGCACTCGGGCTGGCGATCTTCTTCACGATGGCGCGGGCGCCCGATCCGGCCACCGCCGCGTCGCTGTCCTCGCTCGCCCAGTCCGTTGGCTACCTGCTCTCGGCGGCCGGCCCACTGGCGGTCGGCTTCCTCCGCGCGGCGACTGGGGGATGGACGGTACCAGTCGCTATGCTGCTGATCATCTGCGGTGTGGAGCTGGCGGTCGGCCTGTTCGCGGGCCGGCCGAAGGTACTGCCCACGGGTCGGCACGCAACGCGCCTGGCGGCCGGTGCGGCGCACCGGAATTATTGACGTGCGCCCAGTCCGGCGGCGTGTCACTCTGACCACAGGTGGCAAGGACGGCGCCACGGGCGCTCGCGAGTGACATCGATGGAATTCGTCGCTTGTTTCTGCCCGGACCCGCAATCCCATCTGGCCCCAGCAGAGTACAAATATTCACAAGCCAAACACGAGACCGGTTAACGGGCGACGGCGCCCACCGGTGTTGGTTGCTGGAGGTAACGTGCAGTTGCTCAGCGTGAGCCAGCCGTGGGCGTGGGCCATCGCGCGCGGCCGCAAGCCAGTCGAGAACCGGGACTGGGCGCCGTCCTACCGAGGGTCAGTGGCGATCTACGCCTCGATGCGCGTTGACCTCCTGGCTGCCGAGGAACCGCTGCTCTGGTTCGCCGGCTGGGATCCGGACGACCCGGTCGCCGCTATTGGCGGCATCGTAGCCGTGGTCACGCTGGCGGGCGTGTGCTCCGCGGCGATGTCGGGGGAGAGCTGCGACTGCGGCGAGTGGGCCCGGCCCGGCTCCCACCACTGGCGGCTTACCGATCCTCGGCCGCTGGCGCGCCCGGTGGTCAGCATCGGGCACGATGGTCACATGGCCGACGTCATCCCGGTCCGGCCGATTGGCCAGCCGGGGGCGTTCGGCGACCGCTCCTCGGCCGATCAGGTCGGCCTGTGGCAGCCCGGCCCCGCGGTAGTGGCCGAAATCACGGCCGCGGCGCAGCTGGCCCAGTCCAGCTGCTGACCGGCAAGCTCAGCGGCGCCGCGCGGCGGCACCGCCCGCCGTTAGACGACACGGGCGTCAGTCTTAGCCCGGGTGTCGCGTGTGTCCCATGGAGTGCCGCAAATAGACTCGGGGAATTGCCGTCCCATCCGGCGACCCGGAACCGAGGAGCGTCCACACGTGACCCTGTTGGAGTCCATCGGAGGCCCCGAAGACCTGAAGGGCCTCAGCCAGGAACAGCTCAACATCCTGGCGAGCGAGATCCGTGACACCCTCATCGAGACCGTCATCCGCACCAGCGGGCACCTGGGGCCGAACCTCGGCGTCGTCGAGCTTACGATCGCGCTGCACCGCGTCTTCAGCTCGCCGCGGGACCGCATCGTCTTCGACACCGGGCATCAGGCCTACGTGCACAAGCTGCTGACCGGCCGGCAGGGCGAGTTCGGCACGCTGCGCCAGCGCGGCGGCATGTCCGGGTACCCGAACCGCGCCGAGTCCGAGCACGACGTCGTGGAGAACTCGCACGCCTCGACCAGCCTGTCCTACGCCGACGGGCTGGCCAAGGCCTATACGCTGCGCGGCGAGACGGACCGGGCGGTCGTCGCGGTCATCGGCGACGGCGCGCTGACCGGCGGCATGGCCTGGGAGGCGCTGAACAACATCTCCGTGGCCGAGGACTCTCACCTGGTCGTCGTGGTCAACGACAACGGCCGGTCCTACCAGCCGACGATCGGCGGCCTCGCCAACAACCTGGCCTCGGTCCGCATCAGCCAGCGGTACGAGAACGTCCTCGACTACATCAAGACGACGCTGTCCCGGACGCCCGTCGTCGGGCCGCCGGTCTACGGGACGCTGCACGGCATCAAGAAGGGCCTCAAGGACGTCCTGCAGCCGCAGGTGCTGTTCGAGGACCTCGGCCTGAAGTACCTGGGCCCCATCGACGGCCACGACGAGGTCATGGTCGAGCAGGCGCTGCGCCGCGCGAAGGACTACGGCGGCCCGGTCCTGGTGCACGTGATCACCCAGAAGGGCTTCGGCTACGGCCCGGCCGTGGAGAACGAGGACGACTGCCTGCACCAGGTGCCCGGCGCCCCCGGGCCGGCACGGTGCCCGGCGCGGTCACTACAACGTGGTCCCAGGTCTTCGGCGACGAGCTGGTGAAGATCGGCCAGCGCCGCCCGGACGTTGTCGCGATCACCGCGGCCATGCTGCACCCGACCGGCCTCGGCGCGTTCGCGCGGGCCTTCCCGGACCGGGTCTACGACGTTGGCATCGCCGAGCAGCACGCCGTGACCAGCGCCGCCGGCCTGGCCATGGGCGGCCTGCACCCGGTGGTGGCCATCTACGCGACGTTCCTGAACCGCGCCTTCGACCAGGTGCTGATGGACGTGGCGCTGCACGAACTGCCGGTCACCCTGGTGCTGGACCGGGCCGGTGTCACCGGGCCGGACGGCGCCAGCCACAACGGCATGTGGGACGGCTCGATCCTGCAGGTCGTGCCCGGCCTGAAGATCGCCGCCCCGCGCGACGCGGCCCGCGTCGTCGAACTCCTGAACGAGGCGGTCGCGGTCACCGACGGGCCGACCGTGGTGCGGTTCCCCAAGGGCACGGTGGGCGGCGAGGTGGAGGCCATCGCCACGCTCGGCGGCATGGACGTGCTGCGTGAGCCGGGCCCGGACGCTCCGCGCGACGTGCTGCTGCTCGGCGCCGGGCCGATGGCGCTGATGTGCCTGGCGGCCGCGGAACGGCTCGCGGACCACGGCATCGGCGTGACCGTCGTCGACCCCCGCTGGATCAAGCCGGTCGACGAGGCCGTGGTGGACGCGGCCCGCCGGCACCGGCTGGTGGCCGTGGTCGAGGACAACGGTCGCGTCGGCGGGTACGGCGACGCGGTGTCACGGCTGCTGCGCGACCGCGACGTCGACGTCCCGGTCAAGACGTTCGGGCTGCCGCAGGCATTCCTCACCCACGGCGACCGCGGCGAGGTGCTGGCCGAAGCCGGGCTGACCGCCCAGCATCTGGCCCGGCAGATCACCGAGGCGGTGGCGCGCCGCTCCAACGGCGAGGTCACCACGCCACCCGATCATTCCGCCGAACGGGGCCTGGCGGGAGCCGACGCCGTGACGGAACCTCCCGAGGCGCAGTAACGAGGCGCGGTAACAAGGCGCGACAAGACGTCACACGCCGACCTGGGCCCGCGCGATGACGCGGGGGCCTAGGGTGTGAAATATGAGAGTGCTCGAGGTCGCAGTCGTCGGCTCCGGGCCGGCCGGACTGTACACCGCGGAGGCCCTGGTCAAACACGCGGTCGCGCTGTCCGGCCCGGACGGTCCGGTCCGGGTGCGGGTAGACGTCCTCGACCGGCTGCCCACTCCTTACGGGCTGGTCCGGTACGGGGTCGCCCCCGACCACAAGTCGATCAAGTCGATCGCCGAGTACCTGCGCAAGGTGCTGGAAAGCCCGGACGTCCGGTTTCTCGGCGGCGTGCACTTCGGCGGCGACGTGACCCGGGCCGACCTGCTGTCGGCCTACGACGCGGTGGTCTACGCGACCGGCGCGATGCGCGACCGCCGCCTCGGCATCCCGGGGGAGGACCTGCCCGGCAGCTACGCGGCCACCAACTTCGTCAACTGGTACTGCGGGCACCCGGACGTCGGCCCCAGCACGTTCACCCTCGACGCCGAGTCGGTCGCGGTCATCGGCGTCGGCAACGTGGCGGTGGACGTGGCCCGCATCCTGGCCCGGGACCCGGCCGAGCTGCACGGCACCGACGTGTCGCAGCAGGTTCTGGAGGCCTTGCAGGCGAGCAAGGTCCGCGAGGTCCACATGATCGGCCGGCGTGGCCCGGCGCACGCCAAGTTCACCACGAAGGAGCTGCGCGAACTCGGCGAGCTGCCCGGCGTCGACGTCATCGTCCCGGACCAGGAAGCGGACCTGGACTCGTTCGACCGGGCCGGTCACGGCACCGCGCTGGCCGAATCGGACCGCCGCGTTCGCGGCAACCTGGTCGTGATCAAAAAGTGGGCCGCCGCCTCCGCCGCCTCCGCCGCCTCCGCCGCCCCTTCCGCCCCAGGCGCCTCCGCCGTCCCCTCGGCCCCGGACACTTCGTCCGTCCCGGACGCTTCTTCTAGCCGTTCCGCCCCAGAGGACGGGCAGCTGAGCGGCTCGCCGGACGGGCACGCGCGGACGCTGACCATCCGGTTTTGGCTCCGGCCGGTCGAGATCACCGGGGACGAGCGAGTCACCGGGCTGATCCTGGAGCGGACACGGCTGGACGAGAACGGCGCCTTTCAGGGCACCGGGGAGTTGGAGACACTTGACGCGCAGATGGTGCTGCGGTCGGTGGGCTATCAGAGCGTTCCGCTGGACGGCGTTCCCTTCGACGAGCGGAACGCCGTGGTGCCCAACGCCGCCGGCCGTGTCCTCGGCCCCGACGGCCGCCCCCTGCCGGGCGAATACGTGTCCGGCTGGCTCAAGCGCGGCCCAACCGGCGTGATCGGCACCAACAAGTCCGACGCGGCGGAGACCGTCCGCAGCCTGCTCTCCGACCTCGTCGGCGCTCCCGACGCGGACGAGGCGGCACTGCCCCGCCCCGGGGTGCTCCGTTACCCGGACGCGGAGCCCGCGCCCGAGGGATCACGGGTCCGGGCGCTGACCGAAGCCCTCGCGCACCGGGGGATCCGCCCGGTGCGCTACGCGGAATGGCTGCGCGTGGAGGCGGCCGAGGCGGAACTGGCCCGCTCGCTGGGCCGCGGCGACCGGGTCAAGCTGCACGGCAGGGACGCTCTGTTCGCCGCCTGCTGGCCCGCGGGCGACGCGGTGAGCGACGATACCGCCGGCTGACTTCCTCTCAGCCGATTTGTTCTGGCCTGGCCAGTGGCCAGCCGCCCGCGGCCAACCGCGCCCGGACCCGGGCCACGTCGTGCTCGTTTGGATGCACGTTCATCACGTCGGTGATCGCCTTCTTGATCGCGGCGGCGGACTCTGGGTCGCTGCTATTGGCTAGCTCGTCGGCGATGGCGTGCAGGTCCTCGTTGGTCACCTGCGTGCCCAGCAGCGCGAACAACGGGATGTAGTCCTGGGGGGGGAGTCCGTCTGGGTAGCCGGCTCTCAGCCAGGTGAGGACCGAGCGCGCGAACGAAGACACCGACATGTGCTGGGGCTCCTGTTATGTCCGTGCCGCCCGGCCGTCTGGCCGTTCCCCCCGGCCTCGCCCCCGGCCTCGCCCCCGGCCGAGCCCCGCCGCTCGGGCCGGGGTTGCCTGCCGGGCAGCGGTAGCAATGGCGCCATTGCGTCCGTTCGCGCCTGAGCCAGGATCGCCACAGGGACCTCATGCGTCACATGAGCACGGGGATGGGGGAGGGCTGGGCGCTGGGTACGGCGGGAAACGGGCGGTGTCCATGATCACGAAGCGTGGACGAGGAAAAAAAGTTTCTTGATCATTCCGGACAAACTGTTCGGTGGTGACCGTACGCTCAGCAGGCAAAACAGCCGGGATGGCCTCACTTCGGGATAACGCTGTCAACGGCGCGGGGAGTTTTGCGCCATCGGGTGTGTTTGGAGGTGTCTGGCTGGGTTACGTCAGATGCGTCCAATTATTGCCGAAATGGAGAGTGGGAGCCATGAAAGCACCTTCCGCGCGGATTCTCGCCGTTTCCGCTGGTTCGCTGGCCGCACTTACCGGACTCAGCGCTACCTCGGCCGGCGCCGTCGTTACCGCACCCGCCACCCGGGCGGTCGCCAAAGCGCCTACGGCCTCCCCGGGCCAGCTCACATCCGTGGTAACGGGAACATTCACCAATGCCGATGGGAAGGGTATCTTCGACGGCACATTCACGCCGCAGAAGTTCAGCGTCGTGAATGGTGTCCTGAAGGCGACCGGGGTGCTGAAGGGGACGCTCACCGACGCCAACGGCACCAGCCTCGGCACCGTCAACCAGACCGTCACCAACTCCGTCAACACCAGCAACGCCGCCGCCGCCCCGGCGGCATGCAACGTGCTCAACCTGGTTCTCGGGCCGCTGAACCTCAACCTGCTCGGACTCGTCGTCACGCTCAACCAGGTCCATCTGACCATCACGGCCGTCCCCGGCGCCGGCAACCTGCTGGGGAACCTGCTGTGCGCCGTGGCCAACCTGCTGAATGGCGCCGGCAGCCTGAGCACCCTTTCCGCGCTCCTCAATCAGATTCTCACCGCGCTCGGTCTCTGACTGGTTAGATCACTCGCCATAAATGGCGGCTGGCCGCAGCCCGATCACCGGGCTGCGGCCAGCCGCTTCACGCGTTCATTTTCCGGAGATAGTCAAGTTTAACGACGCCCAGATAAGCTTCACAGGCATACTTGATGGATGTTCCTGGCAATTTTCGGCGATTTATCAGGTCATGACAACAAGAGACCGATCATATTGTCCAGAACGGATGAAGGCACCGGTGATCACCTGGTAGAACGGCCGGAGGGGTGCGCGCCGACACAGAAAAGACGCTTATCCGATCATGTGGGCGTGCCCATCCGTTGATCACTGCCGGCCCGGAGCCCGGTTCACAGCCCGGTTCACAGCCCGGTTCACCGTCCGTCCCCGGCGGTAAGACCGGGCCGGCCACGCTACGCCGGGCCTGCATGAAACCCTGGAGTGATGACACGTCGCGCGCAACCTGACTGTGTCAATCTGCCGCCGCGCCTCCAGGAGTCATGGTGACCGACGCCCACGAAGATCTGTCCGGCGCGGCCGGTGCGCCGGATGCGTCCGGTGTGGCCGACCGCCCGCATCACCACGCCCGCGACGGCGGCCACCATGGCCAGCACGAGGGTGCCCAGCGCGTGCACACCAACGACACCGGGCATCAGGCCCAGGTCGTGAACACGCAGCGTGGCAACAAGTGGTGGACGCTGGTCGCGGTGTGCCTCGGCACGTTCATGCTGCTGCTGGACATCACGATTGTGAACGTGGCGCTGCCGGACATCCAGCGGGCGCTGCACTCCAGCTTCTCCGACCTTCAGTGGGTCGTCGACGCCTACGCGCTGACCCTCGCCGCGTTCCTGCTGACCGCCGGCAGCCTCGCGGACATGTACGGGCGGCGGCTGATGTACCTAGTTGGCCTGGTCGTTTTCACGGCCGCGTCCGCGCTGTGCGGTTTCGCCCAGACCACGCTGATGCTGCAACTGTCCCGCGGCCTGCAGGGCGTCGGCGGCGCGATCATGTTCGCGGTATCGCTGGCGCTGCTCGCCGACGCCTTCCGCGGTAAGGAACGCGGTGCCGCGTTCGGCGTCTGGGGCGCCGTCACGGGCCTGGCCGTGGCGATCGGCCCACTGGCCGGCGGGGTGCTCACCACCGGACTTTCCTGGCGCTGGATCTTCTTCGTGAACGTGCCGTTCGGCGTCGCGGCGGTCATCATCGCCATGCTCAAGGTGGCCGAATCGCGCTCTCCGCAGGCCAGCGGTCCGGACTGGCTGGGGTTCGTCCTCTTCACGGTGGCGCTGTCCAGCCTGGTCTACGGGCTGATCGAGTCGAACCAGAAGTCGTTCACCGACCGGCTCGTGCTTGGCTGCTTCGCGCTGGCGGCCGTCCTGCTCGTCGCCTTCGTCATCGCCGAAATGCGGATGGCGCACCCCATGTTCGACTTGAAGCTGTTCACGCTGCCCACGTTCACCGGAGGCTCGGTCGCGGCGTTCGGCCTCAGCGCATCGATTTTCTCGGTGCTGCTTTACCTGGTCCTGTACCTCCAGGACGTTCTGGGCTTTTCGGCGCTGGCGACTGGTGTGCGCGTCATGGTGCTGTCCGGCGCGATCCTGGTGACCGCGACCGTGGCGGGCCGGCTGTCCTCGAAGGTGCCGGTCCGCCTGCTGATCGGGCCGGGGCTGATCCTTATCGGCGTGGGGCTGCTGCTCATGCGTGGGCTCAACGCGGGTTCGGGCTGGACTCATCTCATCCCGGGCATGATCGTGGGCGGTGCGGGCATCGGCCTGGTGAACCCGCCGCTCGCCTCCACCGCGGTCGGTGTCGTCGCCCCTCAGCGCGCCGGGATGGCGTCGGGTATCAACTCCACCTTCCGCCAGGTCGGCATCGCGACCGGCATCGCCCTGCTCGGGACGCTGTTCTCCAGCCAGGTGAAGAACGTCGTGCAGGCTAAGGTGGCCGCGGTGCCCGGCCTGTCCGGCAAGGGGCCGGAGGTCGCCTCCGCGGTGCAGTCCGGCAAGGTCGGGACGCTGATCGGCTCGCTACC
The DNA here is from genome assembly GCA_963824545.1 of uncultured Actinomycetes bacterium. Taxonomy (GTDB): domain Bacteria; phylum Actinomycetota; class Actinomycetes; order Streptosporangiales; family Streptosporangiaceae; genus Bog-532. Next base: position 53,629 of record CAWGPP010000002.1, read on the forward strand.
GGCCCAGGCCCGGCAGACCGTGGCCACGATCACCCGGACCGCTTTCACCACCGGGCTCAACCACATCCTGCTGGTCGCGGCGATCATCGCGTTCGCCGCGGGCGTCGTGTCGCTGGTCGCGATCCGCGGCAAGGATTTCGCGTCACAAACGGGCTAGAAGGCGTCCCCGTCCCCGTCCCCGTCGCCGTCCCCGCCGCGCGAGCACGCCCGCTCCGCTCCCGGCGCGCCGCCCGGATTGCGCCGCCCGGGCACAGTCCGTAACGTGAAGTGACGGATCCTGCGGCAGGGAGATCGCATGGCTGGCAGCGTGCACCGCTCGCACCGCTCGCACCGCCGGACCATGCTGGCTTCCGCGTGCCTGCTGCTGGTGATCGCGCTTACCGCGTGCGGCCACGGCAGCGGGAACCGGGATGGGCCCGGGCGCTCTGCCTCACCCACCCCACCCACCTCACCCGCCACAAGCGGCCACGGCCAGGCGGACGGCCCCGCGAGCGGCGGCGGCACGCCTCATCTGAGCGGGACGTACGTGGCCCTCGGTGACTCGTTCGCCGCCGCGCCGCTCGCGCACTCACCGAGCGGGTCGTCGCCCGTCGGCTGCCTGCGGTCGGTCCAGGACTACCCGTCCCTGGTCGCGGCGGCCCTGCACCCCACGTCCTTCGTCAACGTGAGCTGCTTCGGCGCGTCGACCGGCGACATGAGCCAGACCCAGCACGCCGCCGGCAACCCGGTCCCTCCGCAGCTGAACGCGCTCTCCGCCGCGGACACGCTGGTCACGGTACAGGTCGGCGGGGATGACATCGGCGTCGGGCGCATCGCGACCACCTGCGCGGCGCTGAGCCTGACCAGCCCGGTCGGCGACCCGTGCCGCGCGCACTACACCGCGGGCGGTACCGACCAGCTCGCCCGGGTCATCACCCAGACTGGCCCGAAGGTGGCCGCGGTGCTGAGTGCGATCCGGCAGCGCGCGCCGCACGCGCGGATCCTGCTCGTCGGGTACCCGCAGATCCTCCCGGCCAGCGGGAACGGGTGCTGGCCCGAGGTGGCCGTCTCCCACGGTGACGTGCCCTACCTGCGCGGGATCGAAATGCAGCTCAATGCGATGCTGGCCGCCGCGGCCGCCGCGCACGGCGACACGTTCGTGGACACCTACGCGGCCAGCGCCGGGCACGACGCCTGCCAGCACCCGGGCGTGAAGTGGGTGGAGGGCCTGATCCCCACCTCGCTGGCGATCCCGATGCACCCGAACGCGCCGGGCGAGCAGGCCATGGCCCGCGAGGTGGTCGCGGCTGTGCGATGACCCGGGCCCCGAGGGAGCCGTACCCGCGCCGGATGAGCAGGAAGCAAGCCCGGACCGTGTCCCGGCCGGGTGGCATGACAGGTCCGATACGCTGGCTGGCTGCAGAGATGGGCGGGCGGACGGGGAGCATCGTGGCCGAGGTTCGGATTCCTGGATCGAAGTCGGTGACCGCGCGCGCCCTGTTCCTCGGGGCCTGCGCCCCCGGCCTGACATACCTGCGACGGCCGCTGCTGTCCGACGACACCGAGGCCTTCGCCGAAGGGCTGGCCGCGCTCGGTTACAGCGTGCAGCTTTCCGGGGATGACTGGGTCCTCATGGGCAGCCCGTCCGGCCCGCCCGGCACGTCGGCCGACGTCTACTGCCGTGACGCGGGCACGGCGGCCCGGTTCCTGCCCGCCCTGGCGGCCACTGGGCACGGCACGTTCCGGTTCGACGCCTCCCCGCAGATGCGCCGGCGCCCGGTCGGGCCGATGGTCGGCGCGCTGCGCGGGCTCGGCGTGACCGTGACCCACGAGCAGGCCGAGGGGCATCTCCCGCTGACGGTGAGCACGGACGGCATCGCCGGCGGCCAGGTCACGCTGGATGCGAGCGTCTCCTCGCAGTTCCTGACCGCGCTGCTGATGGCGGCCCCGCTGGCCAGCGACGGCCTGACGATCACCGTGACCGGCATGGTGTCGGCCCCGTACGTGGAAATGACCGTGAAGATGATGCGCCAGTTCGGCGCGCGCGTCACCCGCGACGGCGACACCTTCACCGTCCGCGCCGGCGGGTACGCGGCCCGCAGTTTCATGATCGAGCCGGATGCCTCCGCCGCCAGTTACTTCTTCGCGGCCGCCGCGGTGACCGGCGAGACGGTCTTCGTCCCCGGGCTGTACGCGGACTCGCTGCAAGGGGACGTCGAGTTCGCGCGCATCCTGCGCCGACTGGGGGCGCGGGTCATGTTCGAGCCGGACGGGATCTCCGTTACTGGCACGGGCGCGCTGCACGGCGGCGAGGTGAACATGCGGGACATCTCCGACACGATGCCGACCCTGGCCGCGATCGCCCCGTTCGCGGACGGCCCGGTACGGATCGTCGACGTGGGGAACACGCGGGTCAAGGAGTCCGACCGGCTGGATGCCTGCGCGGTCAACCTGCGGCGGCTCGGCGTGCAGGTCGCGACCGGGCCGGACTGGATCGAGATCTGGCCTTGCACGCCCAAGGCCGCCCAGGTCGAATGCCGCGGCGACCACCGCATCGCGATGAGCTTCAGCATCACCGGCCTGCGGGTCCCGGGCCTGAGCCTCGATGATCCCGGGTGTGTCCGCAAAACGTTCCCGGACTTCCACGCCGTGCTCGCCGGCCTGCGCCAGGAGTGGCAGCCGTCCGCGGCCCCCTCATGAGCCGCTGACGGTCAGCGGCACCCGATGAGCCGGCCGATCGAGGTCCCGACCACGCTGGCGACCGCCGCGAGGCGGGTCTGCCGTCGGCGGCCGGACTCGTCCACCGCACGGGCACGGCCAGTTTCTTCGGGTTGCAGCACCATCGGGGGTTTGCTTCCTGACCGCCCCCCGCTGCCGGTCCACTGTTACCCAGCTCACGTCCGTTGGGCACCGCGTTACCCGATTGCACTGGCGTGTAACGCCCAGATTGGCGCGCCCTAACGTGCGGCGAGCGGTGAGCCGGTCTCCAGCAGTGTCTTCAGGCCGCTGAGCACGAACATCCAGCCCCGTCCCGAGACGCTGGCCGCGGTCCTGGGCGCTCCGTCGAGCCGGTCGTGGGTCAGCGTCAGCGTGCAGTAGCCGCCCTCTTCCTGCTCGATCTCCCAGGTGACCCGACTCGGCTGCTCCTGCGCCATGTCCGCGTCGTACAGCGAGCGCCATTCGTGGACCAGTCGCCGGGGCGGATCGAATTCCAGCACCGGCCCGTCGCCCCACGTCGCGCCGTCCGGGCCGTGGGAGAGGTAGCGATCGGCGGAGACCTCGATCCGGGCGGGCGGCGCTGTGGGGCGGCGCTGTGGGGCGGCGCTGTGGGGCGGCGCCGTGAGGCGGCGCCGTGGGACCGTGCCGTGGGGCCGTGCCGTGGGGTTCATTGCCGCCGGGCGGGGTAGGAAACTGGCTCGTACAGATGGGGTTCCTCCCGGGGACCGGCGGGAGTCGGCCATAGGGTTCGCTGGGGGCTGGCGGGGCCGGTCACAGGGCTCCCCGGGGCCGGCGGAGCCGGTCACGGACGGGGTGCGAGTCCGCCGCGCCCGGACGGGATGGTAGGTTCACGCCAATAACCTAGTTATTGAATCGACATAATTCAGAACTCGTGTCTTCCTGGAGTCTTGCCTGGTGAGGAGGCCCCTGTGGCACTGCCTGACTTCCTGGTGATCGGCGCGCCGAAGGCGGGGACAACCGCGCTGCACACGGCCCTGGCTGGCCATCCGGCCCTCTACATGTCCCCGATTAAGGAACCGAAGTTCTTCCTCAGCGACGGGCCGCCCCCCACGCGGGGCGGTCCCGGTGACGCGCTCACCTACCGGGAGCACGTCTGGAAACGGGTGGACTACGAGGCCCTCTTCGACGCGGCCCCCGGGGGTACGCTGCGGGGCGAGTCGACGCCGCTGTACCTATACGACCGTGCGGCCATGCGCCGCATCCGTGACCTGATCCCGACGGCCAGGCTCATCGCGATCATCCGCGACCCGGTGGAGCGCGCGCACTCGAACTGGACACACCTGTGGTCGGCGGGGCTCGAGCCGGTGGGCGACTTCATTCAGGCCTGCGAGGAAGAGGATTGCCGCATCGCGGCCGGCTGGGCGTCGTTCTGGCACTACACCGGCCTGGGCCGGTACGGGGAGCAGTTCGAGCACGTCTTTTCGCTGTTCCCGCGCGAGCAGGTCTACGTGATCCGCTACCGCCAGCTCGTGGACCAGCCGGCGGCGACCCTCGACGGCATCTTCGGCTTCCTCGGCGTGGAGCCAGGGATCGTGACCGAAGTGCCGAGGCAGAACGTCACCGCGCATCCCGAGGCGACGCTGGCCCACCGCGCGGTCGGCCAGGTCCTGCGGGCGGGCTCGGCCACGGGCCGGTTCCTGCCGGGGTCGGTGTCGGCCGCGGCCACGGCGCGGCTCGAGCGGTTCCTGCAGCGTCACAACCGGGAACGGCAGCCGCTCGGCTGGCAGCAGCGCCAGGAGCTCATCCCGCGCTTCGAGGCGGACCTGCACCTGCTCGAACGGCTCCTCGGCGGGGACTTCAGTGACTGGCGCGCCCCGCGTGACCGGTCGGGCGGGATGGTCGGCGCCCGGCCGGAGGGACAGTCGCAGGCCAAGAACGGCCGCCCGGTCCAGCTGAGCTGACCGGGCGCGAGCGGAACCGGGCGCGCTACCGCAGTTCGGTGCGCAGCTCGTGCGCGCCGTCGGGCCGGGTCATCTCGTAGTAGAGGCGCTGACGGCCGCCCGGCAGCGCCAGGATGTCCAGGTAACGCAGGCCGCCGCCGTGATACGGCGACCAGGCCACGGGCTCGTCGCTAACCGCGGTGAGCACGGTCGGCTCGGTGCCGGACGCGATCCCGGTCCGTTCCTCGTAATTCTCCGCGGCCGTCGCCCGGCCGTCGTAGTAGGCCGCGATGGTATCCCCGAAATAGCAGACCGCCGTCACCCGGGCGCCCCGCGAATCCCACCGCCCGGGCCGCCCAGCGAGCGCGACCCCGTCCCACGTCCAGGTCATGCCGTCCGTGCTGGTGGCGTATTCGGTGACCATCTGGTCCGCCTCGGCGGGATCGTCCAGCGGATGGCAGGTGACCCACATGTGCCACTCGCCGTCGCGCCGCACGATCACCGGGTCCTTGACGCCCTTCTTCGAATCGCCGGGCAGCACCAGCTGGCTGCGGCGGGAGTCGAACTCGGACGGATGGGCGGCCTCGATCACGTCGACCCGCCAGTGCTTCGTGCCCGGCGTCGCGCAGCTGAGGTACAGCCGCCAGGTGCCCTCGGGCGTCCGCACCAGGAACGGGCGCTCCAGGGAATCGGTGGCCATGTCATCCTTGTGGATCATCACCAGCGGCTCGAAACGCTCACCGTCGGCCGAGCGGGCCACCGCCACCGCGTATCCCCGGCCGTGCCCCAGCGGCCGTCGCAGCCGGTAGGCCAGGAAGATCTCCCCGTCGGCGAACACCGCGGACGGGCCGCCGGCCCAGTACCCAGGTCCCGTTCCTGGCGGCACCACCGCGACCACGCCGGCACCAGGCCGGGGCCGGGCCCAGCTGCCGATCCCGCGCGCCGTTTCCTGTTCATCTGAGCCGTGTTCACCTGAAAGCACACCAGTATGATAGGCAATTCGCGTTACGTGCGTGCTGGCGTGCCACTCCCGTTACTACTGGATTTTCCGTTGCTACCCTCAGTAATCCATGGGCGCTCTGTCCAGCGCGCCCACCAGCGCCTCATCCGGCCGTGCACCGGCAACGGGCTGCGGCGACGCGACATATGTAACGAAATGTGACGATGCCTGAACACAATGTGTCACGTACTCGGGGGTTCTCGGTGGATCGCATGCCTGTGACAATGGGAGCATGAACGACGGCGAGCCGCGCCTTTCTGGCGGTTTTGAGACCACCCTGGGCATGGCCCGGGAAGCGGCCGCGGATGATCAGGTGCGTGACGAGATGCCGCCCGTCACCGCGAGCCGGGACGCTCCGGAGGGCATCGCGCCGGTCCCGGCGGCCGGTAAAGGCCGGCTGACGTCGAAGAACGCCAAGCCGAGAAACGCCGAGACCAGGAGCCCCGGGACGAGGAACGCCCAGCTCAGGAACGTGCGCCAGAACGGCCACCCCCAGCCGGGCGGCGGCCCGGCCGGGCCCAGCGCCGCCGGAGCCATGGGGACGTCCGGGACCAGTGCCGACGCGGCCGTGGGCACCGCCGAGACCCGTACCATGCCCCACGATCTTGCGACGCTGCCCGCGAACCGGTACCTCGACCGGGAGGAAAGCTGGCTCCGGTTCAACCAGCGGGTGCTGGAGCTGGCCGAAGACGAGAGCGTCCCGCTGCTGGAGCGGGTCCGGTTCCTGGCCATCTTCGCGAGCAATCTGGACGAGTTCTTCATGGTCAGGGTGGCCGGCCTGATGCGCCGGATGGCCGCGGGCCTCCCGGTCGAGGGGGTCAGCCTCCAGCTTCCCGGCCAGGTGCTGAACCGGACCCTGGATCTCGCGGGCCGGCTGACCGCGCGGCACGCGGCCTGCTTCACCAACCAGATCCTGCCCTCGCTCGGCGGGGAAGGGATCGAAGTCCTCCGCTGGAAGGAACTGTCCTCAGCCGAACGCGCCAACCTGCGGGAACTGTTCCGGGACCGGATCTACCCGGTGCTGACGCCGCTTGTCGTGGACCCGGCGCACCCGTTCCCCTTCATCTCCGGCCTGTCGCTCAACCTGGCGGTCATGGTGGCCGACCCGCGGACCGGCGCGACGATGTTCGCGCGGGTCAAGGTGCCGCCGCTGCTGCCCCGGTTCCTGGCCGTCGCCCCGCAGCGGTTCGTCCCGATCGAGGACGTCATCGCGGCGCACCTGACGCAGCTGTTCGCGGGCCTGGACATCATCGAGCATCACGCCTTCCGGGTCACCCGGGTCAGGGACGTGGAAGTGGACGAGGACGTCACCGAGGACCTTCTGCAGGCGCTGGAGCGCGAGCTGCTGCGGCGGCGCTTCGATCCCGCGGTCCGGCTCGAGGTGGAGGACTCGATGTCCAGCGACGTGCTGGACCGGCTCATCACCGAGCTGGGGGTGGACCGGCGTGCGGTGTACCGGGTACCCGGGCCGCTGGACCTGTCCGGGCTGTCCGCGATCGCCGACCTCGACATCGGCGAGCTCCGTTACCCGCCGTTCGTGCCCTCCTCATCCGCCATCCCGAAGGACACCGACATCTTCGCCGCCCTGCGCGAGCGTGACGTCCTGGTGCACCACCCGTACGAGTCGTTCACGACCAGCGTCGAGCGGCTCATCGAGGCGGCGGCGGCCGACCCCAGCGTGCTGGCCATCAAGCAGACGCTCTACCGGACCAGCGGCGACTCGCCGATCGTGGACGCGCTGATCGACGCGGCCGAGCTCGGCAAGCAGGTGGTCGTGGTCGTCGAGATCAAGGCCCGCGGTGACGAGCGGGCCAACATCGCCTGGGCCAGGAAGCTGGAGGAGGCGGGCTGCCACGTCGTCTACGGCTTCGTCGGCCTGAAGACGCACTGCAAGGTGCTGCTCATCGTCCGCGAGGAAGCCGACGGGTCGTTGCTGCGCTACTGCCACATCGGCACCGGCAACTACAACCCGGCGACCGCCCGGCTGTATGAGGACTTCGGCCTGCTGACCACCGACCCGGCCGTCAGCGAGGACGTCACCGACCTGTACAACCACCTCACGGGGTACAGCCGGCAGGATTCCTACCGGCAGCTTCTGGTCGCCCCCGAATCGCTGCGGGCCGGGCTGGTCGGCCGGATCGCGCACCAGGCGGACCGGATGCGGGCCGGGAAGTCCGCCCGCATCCAGCTCAAATGCAACGCGCTGATCGACGAGGTGATCGTCGACGCACTCTACCGCGCCTCCCAGGCCGGGGTGCCGATCGACCTGTGGATTCGCGGGATCTGTGCGCTGCGCCCAGGCATCCCCGGGCTGTCGGAGACCATCCGCGTGCACAGCGTGCTCGGCAGGTTCCTTGAGCATTCGCGGGTGTACGCGTTCGGCACCGGGGAGTACGACGAAGCCGACCCGGGCAGGGTCGGCGAGGTGTGGCTGGGTAGCCCCGACCTGATGCACCGGAACCTGGACCGCCGGGTGGAAGTGATCGTGCGCGTCACCGACCGGGGCAACGCCCGCGAACTGCGCAGACTGCTCGACCTTGGGATGGACGACGGCATCGCGTCGTGGTGGCTGGACGGGGACGGGAACTGGACCCGGCACAATCGGGGCCCAGACGGGGAACGGCTGCGCGACATCCAGGCCATGCTGATCGGGGATCGCCGCGGCCGCGCCTCCGATGCCTGAGCCTGCCAGCCAGCGGCAGGGCGGGCCGGGAGCTCAGCGTGGCGACGGGCCGGCCACCGAGTCGGGGGCTGAGCTGGGCGGGTCGGTCACCGAGTCCGGGGCTGGGCGCGGCGGCGGGCCGGTCACCGAGTCCGGGGCTGGGCGCGGCGGCGGGCCGGCCACAGAGTCCGGGGAGATCGTGGCCGCCGGTGCCATCGTGTGGCGGCGCGGCCCGGACGGCCCCGAAGTGCTGCTCATCCACCGCCCGCGGCGCGACGACTGGTCGCTCGCCAAGGGCAAGCGTGACCCGGGGGAGCAGCTTCCGCAGACCGCCGTCCGCGAGGTCGTCGAGGAGACGGGCCTGCGCCCGGTGCTCGGCCGTCGGCTACGGACCGTCCGGTACCTGGCCAGCGGCCACCCCAAGGTCGTGCACTACTGGGCGGCGGCCGGGCCGGTGCCAGGCCGGGGCGGCCGGTTCCTCCCGAACAACGAGGTCGACGGGATCGAGTGGCTCAGCCTCCCGCGCGCCTTCGAGCGGCTGTCCTACCCGGACGACGTGGCCGTGCTCGAGGACTTCGCGCAGTGGCCGCACCGGACGGTCCCGCTCATCGTCATGCGGCATGCGTCCGCGGGCCGCAAGCAGGATTGGGATGGCGACGACCTGCTCAGGCCGCTCGACCACCAGGGGCGAGCGGACGCGCTGGCCCTGGTGCCGCTGCTCGCCTGCTTCGAGCCGGTCCGGGTGGTCAGCTCGTCCGCGCTGCGCTGCACCGAGACGGTGGCGCCGTACGCGGCGCACGTCGGCGCGCCCGTCGAGATTGACGACGCATTGCTGGTACCGGTCCGCGATTCAGCACACCGGACGGAACGCGCCGATCCGGGGCCCGCCGTGGGGCGGCTCCTGGCCGCCGGCGTGCCGACCCTCGTATGCGCGCACCGGGAAAACATCCCCGAACTGCTCGCCCTGGCGTGTGACTACCTCGGGGCCAAGCCGCCGCGCGAGGCCTATCTGGCCAAGGCCAGCTTCTGGGTGCTGCAGGCCGCCGAGAGCAGCCTGGCCGGGATGGAGCGATGCGACGTTGCCCCCCCGGCCTAGCGACTCGGCCTGTCGATCAGAGGAGGTTGGGGAGCAAAGTCGGCGTTATTCACTGACTATGCTCCGCAACCTCCCAGCGGCCCTTCAGCGGTGGCGGCCGGGTCCGGTGCCTGGGGCCGGATCCCGTGTCTGGGCCGGATCCGGGGTCGCGGCTGCGTCCGGTGCCTGGGCCGGGTCCGGGTCCGGGGTCGCGGCCGGATCCCGTGTCTGGGCCGGGTCGGGGGTCGCGGCTGGGGCCGGTGTCTGGGCCGGGTCGGGGGTCGCGGCTGGGGCCGGATCCCGTGTCTGGGCCGGGTCGGGGGTCGCGGCCGGGTCCGGGGTCGCGGCCGGCCGGCCGTATCCTGGAGTTCCCCCAGCCTCCGGCGTCCCTGTGCCCCCTGTGCCCGCTGTGCCATCCTGTGCACCGGCTGACTCTGGAGTCCCCCCGACCTGTGGTCTTCCCTCGGCCTGTGATGTCCCGGCGGCCTCTGAAGTCACAGTCGGCTCACTGGCCTCTGCAGAGTCTGGAGCCTCGGCTGCCTTTGGGGTCTCGTTGACCGATGCAGTCTCAGTAACCTCTGGAGTCCCGGCGGTCTCCGCGTGCCCCGGCGGGTGGGCCCGCTGCGCCCGCTTGGCCCGCCGGGCCCGGCGGCGCGACAGCCGCCACGCGATGAAGCCGACGATCGCCACCACGAGGGCGATCAGCGCATACAGCGAGTAGCGGGTGATCTGGGTGTAGATGGTCGTGATGTAGTTTCCGGCCAGGTAGCCGAGGCTGACCCAGACGCCGACCCAGAGCGCGGCGCCGATCGCGTTGAAGAAGACGAAACGTCTCCAGTGCATGCCGGTGATGCCGGCCACGATGCCGTTGGCCTGCCGCAGGCCCTCGACGAAGCGCGCGATCACGATGATCTTGCCGCCGTGATGCTCGAAGAAGTACTCCGCCTTGTCCAGCCGCTCCGCGGTCAGGAAGATGTACTTCCCCCAGCGAAGCGCCAGCGCGCGCCCGCCGAAGTGCCCGATCGCGAAGCCGATGTTGTCGCCGACGATCGCGGCGAGGGTGGCGATCACGCCGACCAGCACGACGTTCAGCCGGCCCGCGCCTGCGTACAGCGAGGCGGCGATCAGCACGGTCTCGCCCGGCACCGGGATGCCGAAGTCCTCCAGCATGACCAGGGCCGCCACGGCGAGGTACCCGTAATGGTTGAGCACAGGCTCCATCGCGCCGAAGATGCCCGGCAGCGCGGGCGAGCTCACGCCTCGGTCTCCGGCTCGCTGTCCGCCTGCTGGACGACCGCCGGGCCGTGGGCATCCGGCCCGTGGGTGTTCGGGGTGTGCGCGGCCGGATCCTCGATGGCCGCCGAGATGGGCCCGGCAGCCAGTTCGCGCTGCCAGGCGCGGGCACCGTAACCGGCCAGCGCCGCCTCGACCCCGAGCGGGCCGGGCGGATCCGGCGGTTCCCAGCTGATCCGCCGGACCGCATCCGGCGGGAGCAGGTTCTCCGCGGGCATCGTGTGCTCCGCCGCCAGGTCGGCCACGGTGGCGCGGACCGCGACCAGGCGTGCCGCGGCGGCGGGATCGCGTTCGGCCCAGCGGTGGGTGGGCGGCGGACCGCTGGCCGCCGTGGGGCCGCCGGTGTCCGGCAGCGCGCTGTCCGGCAGCCCCCGGGCCTGCCGGATCGCGCCCAGCCATTCCGCCAGGTGCTTGCGCGCGACCCGGCTGGTGAAGCCCGGTATCCGGGTCAGCGTGCCGTTGCTGGTCGGCAGCGCGCGGGCCGCCTCGACGATCGCGGCGTCGGGCAGCACCCGCCCCGGTGACAGGTTCATCTCCTGTGCGATCTTGTCGCGCTGCTCCCACATTTGGCGGACCACGGCCAGGCTGCGCCGGCTGCGCACCCGGTGGATGCCGGAGGTGCGCCGCCACGGGTCGGGGCGCGGCGCGGGCGGGGCGGCGGCCAGCACGGCGGCGAATTCCTGCCGGGCCCAGTCCAGCTTGCCCTGGTCAACGAGCATCTCGTCGAGCGCGTCCCGCAGTTCGATGAGCACCTCGACGTCGAGGGCGGCGTACCGCAGCCAGTCGGCCGGCAGCGGGCGCGTCGACCAGTCGGCCGCCGAGTGGCCCTTCTCCAGGTGCAGGCCGAGCACGGTCTCCACCAGCGTGCCCAGCGCCACCCGCGGGAAGCCAAGCAGCCGCCCGGCCAGTTCGGTGTCGAACAGCATCCGCGGGCGGTAGTTGAGCTCGGCCAGGCAGGGGAGATCCTGCGACGCGGCGTGCAGCACGGCCTCGGAGTCGGCCAGCGCGGCGTCCAGGCCGGACAGGTCCGGGCAGGTGACCGGGTCGATCAGGGCCGTGCCCGCGCCCGCGCGGCGCAACTGCACCAGGTAGGCGCGGTGCCCGTAGCGATAGCCGGAGGCCCGTTCGGCGTCGACCGCGACCGGGCCGATGCCGTCGGCCATCGCCCGGGTCACCCGGTCCAGATCCTCGGCCGTCTCCACCACCGGGGGCAGGCCGTCACGCGGCTCGAGCAGGGGGACCACCTGTCCGCCGTCGCCGGCGGGTTTGCTCTCCGCGGTCACCGGCGCCGCCGCTGGCGTTGCTCCGCGGCCCGGCCCGGCGGCGGCAGCGGGCGCGCGCCCAGGGCTAGCGGCGGCAGGCCGGCCGCGGCGGCCAGCGAGTCGCACCACGCGGTCACGTGCGCAGCGATGTCCGGCCCGTCCAGGGACGTGCCGCCGGCCATGGTGGGGGACCAGCTGGCGCGCTGTTCGTATCCGTGAACGGGCGGCTCGTCCTCCTTGCCGCCGAATCCCTCGGTCGTCACCCGGGTGACCGTCCCGCTCGGGGCCTCGTATCCGGGAGTGCGCGCGTCCAGGGCTTCGATCAGCCAGGTCCAGCCGACCTGGCCGAGCATCGGGTCGGCCGCGATCTCCGGGTCGATCTCCGCGCGCAGATAGCTGATGAGCCGGTAACAGCCGTGCCAGCCTTCCGGCTCTTCCGGGTCGAACAGCAGGACCAGGCGCCCCCACGCGATGTCCGCCTGGTCGCGCCGCACGGTGGCGGCGGTCGCGGTGGCATATGGCGCCAGCCGCTTGGGCGCCGGAACGTCCTCGAAGGTGAACTCGTCCCGCAGGCTGCCCTGGCGATCGAGCCCCGCCCGGAATCCGGCCACCGCGGTACCGAACGCCGTAGCGGCCTCGTCGTCAGGCTGCGGCGCATCGTTCGGTGCCGGGTGCGTCCGCACCGGCCGGTCGGCCGATCTCATGTACAGAGCGTATGCCGGGCCCGCTGCTTCCTCGCGCAAACTCCGGCGCGAATACCGCCGTCAGCGGGCATCATGCCGGTTTTCCCGGCCTCATGCCGCCCGGCCGGGACGGTGCGGCGCGTCACCGCGGAACGGTTCCTCCTGCGGCAGGAAGCCCACGATCAGGGCCGTGCCGCAGGCACAGCAGGCCCACTCGGGGCAGTGCCCGTCCGGTGAGTCCGGGCAGCGGCCGGGCACATCATGAAACTGCTCGAACAGCTGCTCCCCAGCGCATCCGGGACAGTACCAAGGCATCTGGCTCATGGCCTGTAACCTCCTTCGGCGGCACTTTGCGGGGCTGAGGATGATATTGGCACGCGTGTACGACAAAGCGCGGGAGGCCGGGCGGCGTGTCAGTCATCCGGTCTATGAGACGATCCCTGCTGTGACGTCGCTTGCGAAGGACTCGCCGTTCCTGCGTGCCTGCCGCCGGGAGCCGGTGCCGTACACGCCGGTCTGGTTCATGCGGCAGGCCGGGCGGTCGATCCCCGAATACCGCCAGATTCGCGCGGGCATGCCCATGCTCGAATCGTGCACCAAGGCTGACCTGATCACCGAGATCACGCTGCAGCCCATGCGGCGTTACGACGTTGACGCGGCCATCCTGTTCAGCGACATCGTGGTGCCGCTGAAGGCGGTCGGCTTCGGCATCGACATCAAGCCCGGCGTCGGCCCGGTCATCGACGAGCCCATCCGGGAGCGGCACGACCTGGACCGGCTCCGCCCGCTGGAACCCGGCGACGTGCCGTACATCACCGATGCCGTGGGCGCGCTGGTCGGCGAACTCGGGGCCCGCCCGCTGATCGGCTTCGCCGGTGCGCCCTTCACGCTGGCGTCCTACCTCATCGAGGGCGGCCCGTCCCGGCACCACGACCGTACCCGCGCCATGATGTACGCCGAGCCCGCGCTGTGGCACGCGTTGATGGAGCGGCTCACCGACATCACCGTTACATTCCTGGACGTTCAGGTCGCCGCGGGGGCCGCAGCGGTCCAGCTGTTCGACTCCTGGGTCGGGGCGCTCAGCCCGGCCGACTACCGCGCCTTCGTGCTCCCGCACTCCGCCCAGATCTTCACCGCGCTGGAGTCCCGCCACGTGCCCCGGATCCACTTCGGCGTGGGCACGGGGGAACTGCTCGGCCTGATGCGGCGCGTCGGCGCGGACGTGGTCGGCGTCGACTGGCGGGTGCCGCTGGACGAGGCCGCGAGCCGGGTCGAGGCCGGGACCGCGCTCCAGGGCAACCTGGATCCGGCCGTGCTGCTGGCGCCGTGGGACGTCGTGGCCGCACGCGTCCGGGCCGTGCTCGCGAGCGGCCGGATCGCGGAAAGCCACATCTTTAACCTGGGGCACGGCGTGCTGCCCGAGACCGATCCGGACATGCTGGCCCGGCTCACCGATTTCGTGCACGAGGAATCCGCGCGCTGACCGCCCGCGTCCCGCCCAGCCTCCGCTTACGGGCAGAGTTTTGGGCAAATGCTGCCGGGCAAATGCTGCCGAAAAGTCTGCCCGTAAGCGCCGTGGCGGCGAGCGCACGATCAGGTCGGGGGGATGGCGGCCTGGCGCAGCGCCTCCACGAGCGTGGCGACCGGCTGCGCGCCGGAGACGCCGAGCCGGCCGTCGAACAGAAAGAACGGGACGCCGCTGATCCCCAGCTCCCGGGCCTGCCGTTCGTCGTCGCGGACCGCGTCGGCGAAGTCCTCGCCGTCCAGGGTCTGCTGGACATCAGCCGGGTCCAGCCCGGCGTCCGCGGCCACGCTGGCCAGCGTGGCGGGTTCGAAGATCGGCTGTGCCTCGGCGAAGTAGGCGCGGTATATCCGGTCGAGCAGCTTGTGCTGGAAACCCTGGGCGCGGCCGAGTTGCAGCACACGGTGGACGTCGAAGGTGTTGCCCAGCTCGCGGTCGGTACGGAAACCGAGCCCCTCGTCCCGGGCCAGCCCGGCCACCTGGCCTTCGGCGGCCGCGGCGTCCATGGGGGACATACGGTACTTGCTGGCCAGCATCTCCAGGATCGGCATCGTCTGGCCGGCCGGCCAGCTGGGGTCCAGCTCGAAGGACCGGTAGACGACCTCGGCCTCGTCCGCCGCCCCGGAACCGGCCAGCGCCTTCTCGAACCTCGCCTTGCCCACGTAGCACCACGGGCAGACGACATCACTCCAGATGTCTACGCGCATGCAACCACCCTAGGCTGGGCGGGTGCAGACTTCGGGACAGGCGGAACGGGCGGAACGGGCGGGACAGCCGTGACAGCGGAGGGCACCGGGGAAGACCGGCGGCCGCGGCCGCACGTCGTCATCGTCGGCGGCGGGATCGCCGGGCTCGCGGCGGCGTACTTCCTGCGCGGTGAACCCGTCCAGGTCACGGTGCTGGAAGGAGCAGCGCGGCTCGGCGGCAAGCTCGCGGTGTCGGACATCGCCGGAGTGGCCCTGGACGAGGGCGCGGAGGCGCTGCTCGTGCGGCGCCCCGAGGGCACCGGCCTGATCAAGGACGTCGGCCTCGGCGGCCAGCTCGTGACGCCCGGCACAACGTCGTCGGCCATCTGGACGCGGGGCGCGCTGCGGCCGTTGCCGCAGCGCCAGTTTATGGGCGTGCCCGCGGACCTGCCGGACCTGGCCCGGTCCGGGGTGCTGTCGGACCGGGGGATGGCCCGGGCCCGGCGTGACCTGGAGCTGCCGGCCACGCCGCGGGCCGGCGACACCCCCGTCGCCGCCTACGTGGGCGCCCGGTTCGGGCGTGAACTGGTCGAGCGGCTCGTCGACCCGCTGCTCGGCGGGGTCTACGCGGGCCGCTCGGAGGACCTGTCGTTCGAGGCGACGCTCGGGCCGCTGGCCGCGGCGGCGCGGACGCACCGCTCGCTGGCCGACGCCGCCGCGACCCTGCTGCCCGCCCCGCCGGAACGCGACAGCACCCCACCCGAGCGCGACGGCCCACCCGAGCGCGACGCCCCGCCAGGCCAGGCCGCCGCCCCGCCCAGGCGGCCGCCGGTGTTCACCACGCTGGCCGGCGGCCTCGGCACGCTGCCCGGCGCCGTGGCCCAGGCCTCGGGTGCGGTCATCCGGACCCGTACGACGGTCCGCGGACTGGCCCGCGCCGCGACCGGCTGGCGGCTCATAGCCGGATCGGCCGCGGCGCCGGAGGAGATCACCGCGGATGCCGTGCTGCTGGCCCTGCCCGCCCGGCCGGCCAGCCGCCTGCTGAGCGGCGTGCCCGGGACGTCCGCGGCCGCCGCCGCGCTCGGCGGCATCGAGTACGCGAGCATGGCGATCGTGACCCTCGCCTATCCGCGTTCGCGATTCCCCGCGATACGGGACGCGGTGGCCGCGGGAACGGAACGGAGCGGATACCTGGTGCCGGCCGTCGAAGGACGCCCGGTCAAGGCCGTTACGTTCTCGACCGTGAAGTGGCCGCACGTCGTCGGCCTGGCCGGCCTGGCCGGTTCCGCCGAGCCGGTCGACCTGATCCGCTGCTCCATCGGCCGGATCGGCGAGGAGGGCCTGCTCCAGCGGGACGACCGGGAACTCGCCGCGCTCGCGGCCGCCGACCTGGCGGACGAGGCCGGTGCCCAGGGCGCCCCGCTGGACGCGCGCGTGACCCGGTGGGGCGGCGCGCTGCCGCAGTACACCGTCGGGCACCTGGACCGGGTCGCGGCCATCCGGGCCGGCGTCGCGGCCCAGCCGGGGCTGGCCGTCTGCGGCGCCGCCTACGACGGGATCGGCATCCCGGCCTGCATCGCCACCGCGCGCACCGCGGCCGGCGCGATCATTGACTACTTGCGGGCCCGCACGGTCTCCTAGGACACATCCCAGGTGCGGGCGCAGAGCCCGGCCGGGCGCATAGCCCCGGCCACGCCGCGTAGCCGGCCCGGGCGCATACCCCGGCCCGGTCATGGCGGACAATGGGAGCATGGCTGCGAATGACGAAGGGGGCCGCCCCGAGGGCGAGGCGGCCCGGCTCAAGGCCCGTGACCTGAACGAGCTGATCCGCTACACGATGTGGTCGGTGTTCCGGGTCAGCGACCGGGCGGCGCTCGACGGCGGCGGCGAAAAGCCCAATCCCGGCCACCGGAACGTGGTCGCCGACGAGGTAACCGGGCTGCTGGAGGAGGCGGCCGGCAAGGGCACCGTGACCCGCGGCTGCTACGACGTGCAAGGGCTGCGTGCCGACGCCGACTACATGCTCTGGTGGATCGCGCCGTCCTCTGATGACCTGCAGGAGATGTACGCGCGCTTTCGGCGGACCCGGCTGGGCCGGGCCAGCGAGCCGGTCTGGTCGGTCATGGCGCTGCACCGGCCCGCCGAGTTTAACAAGGGCCACATCCCGGCGTTCCTAGCCGAGGAGGAGCCCCGGTCCTACGTGTGCGTCTACCCGTTCGTACGGTCGTACGAGTGGTACCTGCTGGATCCGGCCGAGCGCCGGGCGATGCTGGCCGATCACGGCAAGATGGCGCGCGAGTACCCGGACGTCCGGGCCAACACCGTGTCCAGCTTCGCGCTCAACGATTACGAGTGGATCCTGGCCTTCGAGGCCGACGAGCTGCACCGGATCGTCGACCTGATGCGCCACCTACGGGGGGCCGATGCCCGCCGGCACACCCGGGTGGAGATCCCGTTCTACACCGGTCGCCGCAAGCCGGTACGGGAACTGGTCGCCGCCCTGCCGTGACGGGTTCCGCCGTGCGGTCCGCGGTCGGGCATCCTTAGTCACATGGCGGACGATCTGCGGGTGAACGGATGGCTGGTGATACCGGCGGGGGAACTTCACGAGCGGTTCTCCCGGTCCTCCGGTCCCGGCGGCCAGTCCGTCAACACCGCCGACACGCGGGTCGAGCTGTCCTTCGACGTCGCCCACTCGGCGGCGCTGCCCACCTGCGCCCGCGAGCGTGCGCTGAGCCAGCTGGGCGGGCGGCTCACCGACGGCGTGCTGACCGTCGTCGCCTCCGAGCAGCGCAGCCAGCTGCTGAACCGGCGGGCCGCCCGCGGCCGGCTGGCCAACCTGCTCCGTGAGGCGATCGCCCCGCCGCAGCGGCCGCGCATTCCCACCCGCCCCGGCCGCGGCGCCCGCGAGCGCCGCCTCGCCGACAAACGGCGCCGCAGCGCGATCAAGCGGGCCCGCCGCCCCGATCCTGGCGACCCCGACTGAGCCCATTCCGCCCGCCTGGGGCACGCCGTGCCGGCTGGAATGAGGCATACGGAACGTCCTGATAGGTAACGGGGCGGCTGGGCCGGTCCGGTCAGGCCGCCGGGCCGCCGGGCTGGGCCAGGCCGGATTCATAGGCGAAGATCACCGCGTGTACGCGGTCCCGCGCGTCCAGCTTGGCCAGCAGGTGGGCCACGTGCGTCTTCACCGTGTGGTCCGTGACGTTCAGGACGCCGGCGATCTCCGCGTTGGACAGGCCGCGCGCAACAAGCCGCAGCACCTCACGTTCCCGGCCGGTCAGCCGGGCCAGCCGGGCATCGGCCCGGCGCGCCGCATCTGGCGCGCCCCGGTGGCCCGGGGCGGCGGGCCCGGCCCGGCAGAACAGCTGGATCAGCCGCCGGGTCACCGATGGCGCCAGCAATGCGTCGCCGGACGCGACGGTGCGGACGCCCGCCACCAGTTCCTCCGGGCGGGCGTCCTTGAGCAGGAAACCGCTGGCGCCCGCGGCCAGCGCGTCGAACACGTACTCGTCCCGGTCGTAGGTGGTCAGGACCAGCACCCGGGGCGCGACGGCACCCTGGCTGACCCGCCGGGTCGCCTCGATACCGTCGGTGCCCGGCATCCGGACGTCCATGAGCATCACGTCGGGCCGGAACCGGGCCGCCGCGGCGACGGCGGCGGCACCGTCGCCCGCCTCGCCCAGCACGGTCATGTCGGGCTGCGCGCCGAGCAGCGTCCGCAACCCGACCCGGATCAGCGGCTGGTCATCCGCGACTACCACCCCGATCGTCATGGCCCGGCCATCTCCCCGGGATCACCGGTCCCGCTCAGCTCGCCACGGCGGCCGACCCCGCCGGTCGCGCCAGCCCCGCCGGTCATGCCAGCCTCGCCGGTCATGCCAGCCTCGCCGGTCATGCCAGCCTCGCCGGTCATGCCAGCCTCGCCGGTCATGCCAGCCTCGCCGGTCATGCCAGCCCCGCCGGTCATGCCAGCCCCGCCGGTCATGCCAGCCCCGCCGGTCATGCCAGCCTCATCAGTCACCCCAGCCCCGCCGGTCATGCCAGCCCCGCCGGTCATGCCAGCCCCGCCGGTCACACCGACACCACTTATCTCGCCAGTCCTGCTGGTTCCGCCGGTATCACCGGATGGCAGCATGGCCCGCAGCTCGAAGCCGCCGTCGGGGACGGCGGCCGCGCTGATCGTTCCGCCGAGCGCGGCCACGCGCTCGCGCAGCCCGATCAGCCCATAGCCGCCGGGCCTGCCTGCCCGGCTGCCGCTGCCGGTCGCCAGCCTCGCGCCGTGGCCGTCGGTCCGGCCCGGCCCGCCGCCGTTAGCCGCCGGACCGGGCCGGCGTGCGGGGCCGTCGTCCCGGACGCGGATCTCGGTGCCGTGCTCCGCATGCGTGAACTGCACCCGGGCCGTGCGCGCCGCGGAATGACGCAGCACGTTGGTCAGGCCCTCCTGGATGATCCGGTAGGCGGCCAGGTCGGCGGTGCCCGGCAGCGATCCCGCCCACCCGGTCACCGTGACCTCGAGCCCGGAACTCCTGATCCGCCCGGTCAGTTCCGGCAGCTGGGCCAGGCCGGGCCGCGGGCTGGCCCCGCCCGGCTCATGCCGGATGACCCCGAGCGCCTCCCGCAGTTCGGTCATCGCCTGCAGGCCGGCCGTCTCGATGCCGTTCAGCAGTCCGGTACCGGGCGGCTGCCCGGACTCGGCCAGCAGCCGGGCCGTGCCCGCCTGCAGCGTCATGACGCTCACGTGGTGGGCCACGATGTCGTGCAGGTCGCGGGCGATCCTTGATCGTTCGTCGGCGGCCGCGCGCCGGTCCCGTTCCGCTCGTTCCGCCTCCAGCGCCGCGGCGCGGTCCCGCAACGCGGCGACCCCAGCCCGGCTCGACCGGGTGCTTTCGCCCAGCGCCCACGCCGTCACCAGCAGCGCCGCGGTGATCGCCAGCGCTTCCGGCCGGACCACCCGGACCGGCAGCGCGCCGAGCAGCGCCGCGGCCGACCCGGCCAGGGCCAGCAGGCCGGCCCGGCGAGTCCGGAGCGCCGCCACCGAGTACAGCGCCAGCAGCGGCGCCGGCAGCAGCACCAGCGGGCTCAGCCCACCCCAGTCATCCCCGTGCCGGGTGGCGAGCAGCCAGGCGCTGAGGGCGGTGCAGACCAGCCAGACGGTGACCGGACGGGACCGCCGCCAGGCCAGCACGCAGGCGGCGGCCACGCCACCCGCCGCCCACCACGCCCCGCTGTCGTGGTGATAGGCATCGAACCCCGGTTCGGAAAACGCGCAGGCCAGGCCGATCGCGACCGCCGTATCGGCCAGCGGCGGCCTTGCCCGGCGCAGTGCGTGGGCCGGCCAGAGCGCCCGGGACTCCGCGTTCATGGCCTGACCATACGTCGCCGGGTCGCCGGGCACGTCAGCCTTCCGGGCGACCCGGACCTCATCCGTGCGGGTGACGGCTGCGCCCAGCGGTGGCCATAATCCCGTCCTGCCGGGCGATGTGGGCCCGCGGGCCGCGGCCATAGCGTGACGGTCATGGACGAAACCGACCGGGCGGGCACGGGCCGCCGGCCAGACGTCCGCGCCACCGCGCAGCGGGCCGGGCAGATCGCCGGGCGGGTCCCCGGCTCCGCCCGGGGGATCGCGGGGCGGGTCCCCGGCTCCGCCCGGGGGATCGCGGGGCGGGTCCCCGGCTCCGCCCGGGGGATCGCGGGGCGGGTCCCCGGCTCCGCCCGGGGGATCGCGGGGCGGGTCCCCGGCTCCGCCCGGGGGATCGCGGGGCGGGTCCCCGGCTCCGCCCGGGGGATCGCGGGGCGGGTCCCCGGCTCCGCCCGGGGGATCGCGGGGCGGGTCCCCGGCTCCGCCCGGGGGATCGCGGGGCGGGTCCCCGGCTCCGCCGTCATCCGTCATCCGGCCGTGCTGTACGCGGGATTCGCGATCTTCGCCGGATCGGTGGCCATGGTCAGTGGCGAGGCGCCGCACCGGCTCTGGGGAACCTTCGCCGCCGTGGCCTACGCGGGCGCCGCACTGGCCGGCGCCTGGCGGCCGGCCCGGGTCCGCCAGGTGCCGCTGGCCATCGCGCTCGGCGGGGCCGTGCTGGCCCCGCTCGGCTGGCTCGCGGCGAGCGGCACCGCCATGCCAGAAGTGGGGGTCGTGGAACGTTCGGCCGCGATGCTGCTGCGGCACGGCCAGCTATACGAGTCCTCGGCGGCGCTGGCGGCCGGTCATCAGCTGTACGGTTACGACCCGTACCTGCCGCTGATGATGGCGTTCGGGCTGCCGCACGCGCTGGCCGGGCCGGGCCTGTGGACGGATCCGCGGCTGTGGGACGGCCTGGTGTTCGCGGTCCTGGCCGCCGCGGCGCTGTGGGTCGCGGGGGCCACGCACCCGGGCCGGCGTACGGCGCTGCTGGTGGCCTCGCCGCTGATCGCGTTCCCGCTCGCGGTGAGCGGCAACGACCTGCCGGTGATCGGGCTGATCCTGCTGGGCCTGGCCTTCGCGGGGACCCCGGACCGGGTGCAGGCGGCCAGCCGGATGACGGCCGCGGCCGGGCTGGCGCTGGGCGCCGCGGCCGCGCTGAAGGCCATCGCGTGGCCGACCCTAGTGATCATCGGGGTGCTCGTCGCCACCAGGGACGGGGCGAGGAGCGCGGGGCGTTTCGCGGTGGCCGCGCTCGCCGTGCTGGCCGTGACCACGACCCCGGTCCTGGTCACCGAGCCGGTCGCGCTGATCCAGAACACGATCATGTTCCCGCTCGGCCTGACCGCCACGGTGTCCACGGCGGCCAGCCCGCTGCCCGGCCACCTGCTCGCGGCGAGCGGGGCAGCCGGGCACGCGACCGCGGTAGCGCTTCTGGTCACGGCCGCGTGCGTGCTGACGGCCGTACTCGCGCGCCGGCCGCCCGGCCGGCTGCCGGCCGCCGCCGCGTTCCTGGCGCTGGCCCTGGCGGTGATGTTCCTGCTCGCCCCGGCCAGCCGCTGGGGGTATTTCGTGTACCCGCTCGGCATCTGGGCCTGGCTCGGCTTGGCCCGGCGCGACGCGAGCGCGGCGGCGGGTCCGCTGCCGGCTTCGCCCGGCGGACCGCCGTCCAGGCCGCGCTCTGTGTCGCCATCGAGGCCCCGCAGGCTGCCCGGGCCGCCCGGCGGGCCCCCGGGCCTGCCGTCTGACGGGCCGCCGCACCCCGGCGGGCCGGAACGCTCAGAGGGCGGGGACGCTGACGACGATAGCTTCCTGAGTGGAGCGGGCGATCACGACGACGGCGTCGGTGTCGGGGGACGGGTTCTCCTCGCGGTGCGGCACGTGCGGCGGCACCCAGACGTAATCGCCGGGCCCGGTCTCCAGCCAGGTGATCTGGCCGCTACCCGGGTCACGGAACACGAACACCGGGTGCCCGGATACCACGTAGATGCCCGTCTCCGACGCGCCGTGATGGTGGTCGCCGGAGGACGCGCCGGGCCGCACGACGGTGCGGCCCATCCACAGCCCGCTCGCCCCGACCAGGTCGCCGGAGATCGCGGCGGACCGCTGCATCCCGGGCGTCTGCGCCGTGCCGCCGGAAAGCTCATCGGCGCGGATCACGCGCAGCTGGCTCATTGGCCTTCTCCCGCCCGTTTCCGCTCGCTCACGCGTCGGCCGGCTCCAGGGTGAGCGATACCGAGTTGATGCACCAGCGCTGGTCGGTGGGGACGTCGTACCCCTCACCTTCGAACACATGGCCCAGGTGTGAGTCACAGCGTGCACAGCGGACCTCGGTCCGCTTCATCCCCAGCGTCCGGTCCTCGATCAGCGTGACGGCATCGTCGCTGGTCGGCTGGTAGAACGACGGCCAGCCGCAGTGCGACTCGAACTTCTCTCCCGAGCGGAACAGTTCCGCTCCGCACGCACGGCAGCGGTACACGCCCACCGTCTTGGTGTCGGTGTACTCGCCGGTCCACGGGGCTTCGGTCCCGGCCTGGCGCAGCACCTTGTACTCTTCGGGCGCGAGCTGCTCGCGCCATTCGGCTTCCGTCCTGACGACCTTTTCCATATTGGAGAAAACCACCCGGGCGGGCCAGTTAATCCTTCGGCCCTGCCGGGCGCTGATGCGATACTCGGGGCATGTTCCAGCAGGTGCCGTGGGGACGGCTGGTCGGGCGTGAGGCGGAGCTCGCGCGCCTGCTGACGCTCCTTGACGACGCCGCGTCCGGCCAGGCGGTGGTCGCGCTCATCGGCGGCGACGCCGGGGTGGGCAAGACCCGGCTGATGGCCGAGGTGATCCGGCTGGCCGCCGAGCAGCATTTCACCGTGCTGTCCGGGCATTGCGCCGAGCTGGGCGAAAGCGTCCCCTACCTGCCCCTGGCCGACGCGCTGCGCGGTGCTGGCCAGAATAACGATGCGAGGGCCAGCCAATCGGGGGTGAGCCAGCGGAACGGTACTAGCCAGAAGCCGGGCGCTAGCCAGAAGCCGGGGGCTAGCCAGAAGCCGGGCGCTAGCCAGAAGCCGGGGGCTAGCCAGAAGCCGGGGGCTAGGCAGCCACCGGGGGCTCCGGGGGGATCGGCGCCGCTGCTGCACGACGCCCTCGCCGCCCGCCCGCTGCTCGGCCGCCTGCTGCCGGAGAGCGGGACGGCCGCTCCGGCCGCCGGCGACGGGTCCGGGATGGCCCGCCAGCAGATGTTCGGCGCGGTCCTGGGGCTGCTGGCCGAGCTGGCCGCCGCCGCCCCGGTGCTGCTGGTGCTGGAGGACCTGCACTGGGCGGACGCGTCAACCCGCGACCTGCTCACGTTCTTGTCCCGGGTGCTGCGCACCGAGCGGGTCGCGATCGCCGGCACCTACCGCACCGACGATCTGCACCGCCGCCATCCGCTCCGCCCGGTCCTGGCCGAACTGCAGCGCCTGCCGACCGTGACCGCCCTGTCGCTGGGCCCGCTGCCGCCGGCCGCCCTGGCCGAGCACCTGACCGCGCTGGCGGACGCGCAGCGTCCCGGTCCCGGCGCGGTGGACCCCGGCCGCGCCGGAACCGGGACGGCCGGTCCCGAACTCGCCGTGGACGCCGCGGTCCTCAACGGCATCATCGCCAGGGCCGAGGGCAACGCCTACTACGCGGAGGAGCTGCTGGCCGCGTCGGCGGACCGGGCCGCCGAAGACCACCGGCTCCCCGCCGGGCTGGCCGCGCTGCTGCTCAGCCGGGTGGAACGACTCTCCGACGCGGCGCAGCGCGTGCTGCGGGTGGCCGCTGCCGCCGGGCGGCGGGCCGACGACGAGCTGATCCGCGCCGCGTCCGGGCTGCCGCTCGCCGGTTACGAGGACGCGGTACGGGAGGTGGTCGCGCAGCAGTTGCTGGTCCCGGACGGCGCTGACGGGTACGCGTTCCGGCACGCGCTGCTGCGGGAGGCGGTCTACGCGGACCTGCTGCCCGGTGAGCGCACCCGGCTGCATGGCGTGCTGGCCGGGCTGCTCGCCGATGAGGAACGGCTGGCCGCCAACCCGGGCACCGCAGCCGAGCTGGCCCATCACTACCTGGCCAGCCACGACATCCCGGGCGCGTTCACGGCCTCGGTACGCGCCGGGATGGAGGCCGAGCGGCTCGGCGCGCCCGCCGAGGCGCACGGCCACTTCGATCAGGCGCTGGCGCTGTGGGAACGGGTCAGCGAGCCGGAGAAGCTGGCCGGCCTCAGGCGCGGGGAGCTGGCCCTGTACTCCGCAAGCAGCGCCGCGGCCGCCGGGGACGTGCCACGCGCCGTGCACCAGATGCAGAGCCTGCGCGCCGTCGTGGACGCCGGATCGGATCCCGTGCTGGCCGCGAAGGCTGGCGAGCGGCTGGCGTACTTCCTGCTGCAGACCGACCAGGAGGACGCGGCCGCCGACGCGGTCACGGCCGCCCGGGCCGCGGTGGACGTGCTGCCCGCGGACCCACCGACCTGGGAACGCGCCCGGGCCATCGCCACGTACGCCAACAGCCTGCTGGCCGCGGAGGATCCGGCTGCGGCCGAATGGGCCGAGCACGGGCGGACGGCCGCCCGCGCCGCGCACTCCCGGTCGGTCGAGGCTGACTCGCTGGTCACGCTGGGCCTGCTCAGCCACCGGCAGGGGCGCAACGACGAGGCGATCACGCTGTTCACCGCCGCGCACGCGCAGGCGCGGGAGGCCGGCGTGCTCGGGGTCGAGTTGCGCGCCGCCACGCATCTAGCCCGCGCCCAGCTGGAACGCGGCGAGCTGACCGCCGCCGCCCGCGTCGCGCACCAGGGCGTCAAGCGCGCCGAGGAGACCGGGCTGAGCCTGGCCCCGTACGGCCTCGACGTGCTGCACCTGCACTTCCAGGCACACTTCGCGGACGGCCAGTGGGATCACGCGCAGCAGCTGGCCGACGGGTTCGCGGTGCGGGTCGCCACCATCCCGGAGGCCCTGCTGTCCGCGATGGCGCTGTTCATCGACGTCGCCCGCGGCCGGCCGGTGGCCGCCGAGCGGCGCGTCTGGCTGGAGCCACTGTGGGCGGCGGACCACTTCTGCGCGTATATCGCCCGCGGCCTTTTTGCCGAACGGGCCTGGTGGCAGGGTGACACCAGCCTCGCGGTGCAGGAGGCAGAGGCGGCGATCCGCGCCGATACCGAGGAACCGTACGGCTACGGTCCCTCGATCATCCGGCCGGCGGTCGTCGGGCTCGGCGCGCGCGCCGACCGGGCCGTCCACGCGCGCGCCGCGGGCGACGCGGCGCGGGCGGCGGCCGAGGTCGCGGCGGCCGGCGCGCTGCTCGAGGTGGCCCGGGTCGGCGCTGCCTTCCCGTACCGGCCGCATTTTGTGCTCGGCCCGGAGGGACGCGGCTGGCTGGCCCGCGGCGAGGCGGAGTGGCTGCGTGCCAGCGGCGCCAACGACCCGGCCGCGTGGCGCACCGCGCTGGAGGAGTTCGGCCCGCCCTTCGTGTATGAGGTGGCCCGCACCCGGTGGCGGCTGGCCGAGGCGCTCGCGGAGGCGGGGGACCGGCCCGGCGCGGAGGAACAGTGGTGGCAGGCGGCCCGGACCGCCGATCAGCTCCGCGCCGCGCCGCTGCGCGCGGCGCTGGATGACCTGGCCCGGCGGGCCCGGCTGGGCGGTACCCGCCCGCCGGGCGCGCCCGGCGGCCTGCCGGCCGGGGCTGCGGCGAGCGGAGCCAGCGGGACAGCGGCCCTGGCGGGTCTCACCGCACGCGAGCGCGAGGTTCTCCGCCTCATCGCCGAAGGGCGCAGCAACCGGGAGATCGGTGCCGTCCTGTTCATTTCGGCCAAGACGGCCAGCGTGCACGTGTCCAACATCCTCGGCAAGCTGGGCGTGGCCAGCCGGACCGAAGCCGCGGCCGTGGCCCTGCGCGAAGGCGTGGCTCGAGGTAACCCGAAGTAACGGTGCCTAGCTCCTGCCGGGCGCGAGCCCGGCCATTATTTCGCCGGCCCGGGCCGTGGCCGCCTCGTGCGCGACCGTCGGCGAACCGATGAGCGGGTCCCAGTTCAGATCGTAGAAAAGCTCCGTTACACCGTTTTCGCCGAGCCAGGCGGCGTCCGCCCGGATCTGCGCGTAACTACCGGACAGCAGCCGCCGCTCGCCGGTCTCGGGGGAGCGCGCTTCCTCGCCCGCCCGGACCACTCCCCGGCAGATGATGCGGATCTGGTCCGGGTCGCGCCCGGCCCCGGCGGCGGCGGTCCGTACCACCGTGATGTCGTCGCTGATGCGGGACAGGTCCGCCCGGCTGGAGGTCATCCAGCCGTCCGCGATCCGCCCGGCCCGTTCCATCGCGGCCCGGGACATGCCGCCGAGGATGATCGGCGGCCCCGGCCGCTGCACCGGTTCCGGGTCCTGCCGCCCGGCCGGCACCGCGTAGAACTCGCCGTCGAAGCGCGCCAGCCCGCCGGGGCTCCCGCCCCACAGGGCCCGCAGCACGGCGAGGTACTCCTCGGCCCGCGCGCCGCGCCGGGCCATGGACGCCCCGGTCAGCGTGAACTCCTCGGGCAGCCAGCCGATCCCCAGGCCCAGGTCGAGCCGCCCGCCGGACAGCACGTCGACCGTGGCGGCCTGCTTGGCCAGGTAACCGGGCGAGACGAACGGCATGTTGATGAGCGCCACGCCGAGCCGGACCCGTGACGTCCGCGCGGCCAGGAAACCGAGGGCCACCAGCGGGTCGAGCACGCTCTGGTACACCGGCTCCATCTGGGAGCCTTCCGGGATCAGCAGCCGCTGGAATGTCCACAGCGAGGCGTAACCCGCCTCCTCGGCCCGGCCGCCGAAGCTGGCCAGGTCCGCGGGCGTGGCCCATGCTCCCGACACCGGGGCGCCGAATCCAATCTCCATGGCTCTCACCCTAGGCAGTACGGCCGGGGCGGGTGGCCGCGGGCCAGGGTGGGCCAGGGTGGGACACGTTCAGTGCGTTTCGGCGGGCGGCGGCCGCCACCGCTGCCAGCCCGGGTGAACGGCGAAGAACTGTGACGGTCCCGGCGGGCGGACGGTCAGCCGGGCCCGCGGGCACAGGGTGAGCCCGGCCGGGACGGGCTCCCACCACTCCTGGTGAGCCAGCAGGCGGCTGAACATCTCCGGCCCGGGGCCCGGCCCGGGACCGCGTCCGGGATCCCATCCGGGGCGGCGCCCGTCTGGCGTCCCGGCCCGGCCCAGCCCGGGGCCGAGGATGAGCTCCGCTGGCGCCGGCCGGTCCGGCCGCTGCCAGCGGAAATCGCCGGAAAGCCGGAGCGCGGTCCCGTTGTTCGGCAGCGCCGCGTGCGGGGTCAGGCAGTGAAAGAGCAGGACGTCGCCCGGGTGATAGTGCGCGGTCGCCCAGTGCCGTTCGGCCGCGCCGAGCAGGTGCGGCGGCCGCCACGGGCCGAGATGGCCACCGGGCCGGATGGCCAGGCCGCCCAGGACCGGCGGGATGTCCATCAGCGGCAGCCAGGTCGTCAGCATGTCCTGGACGCCGGACACCGCGTAGTCGCAATGTACGTAACGGCCCCGGGGCAGGCCGCCGCCGGGCTCTTCGGGGCCAACGGCGCGCAGCACCTTCGAGGGGTAGGAGAAGGCGCCGGGCCCGAGAATCCGCCGGACCAGCGCGCGCAGCGGCGGGAGGTAGGGGATCTGGTTGAACGCGGGACTGGTAATCGCCGCGAGGAACGCCGGGTCGGCGAGTGCCTCCCGGACGCCTGTGCCGCCCGCCCCGGCGCACGGGGACCCGTCAGGGCCGAACCAGCCGCCCGCGCGGAGCTGCGCCGCGATCGCCGATCCGGCGGCCCGCATCCGCCCCGGTGGCAGCAGCCCGCGAAAGAACAGGTACCCGTCGGCGGCCAGCCGGGCGGCCAGCACCCCGGGGTCACCGGCCAGGCCGCTGGAGTCGGCCAGCTGTTCCATGCCGGCCAGGTAAGCGCGGAAACCTGGAAGAACCGGGTGCGAGGGCGGGAACCGGCTGGGAGGCCGCTGGGAACCGGCTGGGAACGGGCTAGGCCACGCCCGCGACCCAGGCCTCGCCGCGTTCCCAGAGCTCGCGGCCGAGTTCCGTGGTGGCGCCGCGGCCGGCGAACGCGCGCGCCGCGGCCAGGCCGATCCCGGTGTTGCCCCCGGTCACCAGGAACGTCCGCCCCGACAGGTCATCCAACGGGCTTCTCCTGCCCGGCGCGCCCGGCGCGCCCGGGGCTGGCGTCCCCGGGGCTGGCGTCCCCGGGGCTGGCGTTCCCGGGGCTGGCGTCCCCGGAGCTGGCGTTCCCTGGGCTGGCGCTGCCCGGGCCGGCGTCCCCTTGGCCGGCGCCCAGAACCGCCGCGGTGATCTCCCGCGCGCATCCCCAGGACAGGGTGACGCCGGCGCCGCCGTGGCCATAGTTGTGCCACAGCACGCCGCCGCCGTCCAGTGGCTCGGCCTCCAGCCGGACCTCGGGCCGGGACGGCCGCAGCCCGACGCGGTGCGCCAGCACCTCGGTGCCGAGGACCCGCGGCTCGACGGCCGCGCAGTCACGCAGGATCCGCTCGGCCGTCTCGGGGCGCGGGGTGGTGTCCCAGTCATCCCGGCCGACCGTGCCGCCGAGCACGACGGCGTCCTCGTGCGGGAAGAGGTAGATCACGCCCGGGTCCGGCGGGCTGTGGTCGATGTAGAACTCCTCGATCCCCGGGTTGGCGATCACGACGATCTGGCCGCGGACCGGCGTGACGGCCGGATCCGGTACGAGGTGGCGGGCGGCCACCCCCGTGCAGTTGATGACCACAGGCGCCTCACGGG
Source organism: uncultured Actinomycetes bacterium (assembly GCA_963824545.1). Taxonomy (GTDB): domain Bacteria; phylum Actinomycetota; class Actinomycetes; order Streptosporangiales; family Streptosporangiaceae; genus Bog-532. Next base: position 82,584 of record CAWGPP010000002.1, read on the forward strand.
CCACTTCAGTGAGCGATGTGACCGGATTCACGTCAATTCGCCCGCCCGCGCGCGTGAAACGGGTCCGCAGGTACTCCAGGTAGACCGGCATCCGTACCAGCGGCGCGGTGTACCGCCAGCCGGACACGAAGCCGGGCGGCAGATCGTCGCCGTGGCAAAGCCGCACGTCATCGAGGAGATCGATCCAGCTAGGGGGCTTGTCCGGCTTGCGGGACAGCTCGCGCCCGGTGACCGACCGGACTGCCGTGCCCGGGATCTTTTCGAGTTCCCGCAGCGTTTCCAGGCCGGTCCGGGCCCATTCCCGGCACTGCCCGGCCGGCCCGGCCATGACCGGGCCCCAGACGGCCCCGGCCACCGCCGACGTCGTCGCCTCCGGCGGGGCCGCCGTGCGAATAACGGTGCGCAGCCCCGATTCGGCCAGGCAGATGGCGGTCGTCAGGCCGATTACGCCCGCGCCCGCCACGAGGACATCGATTTCGCTACCGTCCATCCTCCCGACGTTAGCGGGGGAGGGGATGCGGCCGGAACCGGCCGCGGCCGCACCGCGGGATTTCGATCCCCGGGCGAGGATTTATAGGGTGGACATAGACCTGGGGACCGGATTCGCCGGGCCGGCCGCGCCGCGGCCGGTTAGACAGGGAACCAATCACCGAACCGGGCATGAGCGTGGGTGCCCGAAGGGGGATGATGAGCAAACGGGCCGGAATTGATCTCAACACCGTGCAGATCGTCGCGAGCATGGGCGCGGCCGTGACGGGTGCCGTTCTTACGTCCTACCTCGGCGATGGCGGGACGATCGTGGGGACCGCGGTCGGCGCCGGGACCAGCACCGCCGGCTTCGCCGTCTACAAGCACTACCTGGGGCGCACCAAGGAAAAGGTGACTCCGGTCATCGCGGAGCGTGCGCGTCAGTGGACTCCCACTACCCAAGCTTCCAGCAGGCGAGCCGCGGTCGCCGAGCAGACCCAGGCCCGCACGACGGCCAGCCCGGATCGCGCGGTGCCCAGCGACGGCCGCACCCGCCCGGACCTCGGCCAGCCGGGCCCCTGGCAGGCGGACGCCGGCCAGCCGGATCGCCGGGGGGCGGACGCCGGCCCCGCTGGCACCCGCCCGGCCGGCTTCCGGCGGGGTCCCGAGTACGCCGGCCCCGGGAAGACCGGCCCGGCGAACGCCGGCCGCGGGAACGGCGGTCCCGGCAACGTCGACGCCGTGCGCGCCGCCGCCACCGAGACGATGCGGTCTGATCCCACGGCGCGCATCGGTGCCACCGGCCACAACAGCCCGCGCGGACCCAACGGGCCGGACGGCCGCGACGGGTACGGCGGCCCGAACGGTACCGGCAGGGCCGGCGGGAACGCGGCCGACGGCCCCGGAGCCCCCGGCGGCCGCGGCGGCCCCGGAGATCCCGGCAAGCACGGCCGCGCGGCCGGTGGCAGCGGCAACGGCCTGCGGGGCCGCCCGCGCTGGGTGGTCGCAGTGGCGACGTCGGCCGCCGTGTTCCTGGTCGCCATGCTCGCGATCACGCTGATCGAGTTCGGCACGGGCAAGCCGATCGCGACCAGCGTATGGGGCCACCAGGGTGCCGGCACGACGCTCGGCGACGTCACCGGGGGCCGCTCCTCCTCCAGCACGACGCCGACGCCGACGCCGACGCCGACGCCGACGGTCAGCCCGTCCGGCACGCAGAGCGTCACCCCGAATGGCGTGGGGCAGACCGCCCCGCAGCCCAGCTCGAGCGGGACCGTGGCCCCGAGCCCCAGTTCGGTGCCCTCGGTCAGCACCGCCCCGGCCCATACCGCCCCGGCGCAGAACGGGTCGGGACAGACCACCCCGGCTGGCTGATCAGCCCAGCCCCGAGTAACGGCGCGCCCCCGGCCAGCGAGGCCGGGGGCGTTCGCGCGTCCGGCCCAGGGGCGGGTCCCGCCATCAACCACGCAATAATCAACGACTTCCCACGCCGGTTACCGCCACGTAAACTCCCCGTCGAGCCCCGGACAGGTGGCCTGTCTACCGTCGGCACGCAGCGTCCGCCGTGCCGCCCGGCCGGCCCGTCGTGTGGAGGATCGTGTGACTGACCGCGAAGACCACGAACAAGCCGAAGAACCCACGCCTGGCGCACCCAGCCGCCGCCAGTTCATGGTCGGCGGGGCCGCGCTCGGCGCGGGGATGGGCGCGTTCCCGGTCGAGGCGGCCGGGGTGAGCGGTGCGGGCCCGCCGACGAACGCGGCGCCGTCCTGGTAGATCACGTCGCTGGCGTCCAGCGAGACGAACAGCGCCGCCCCCACCCGGAACGCGTACCAGCGCCCGCCGAACCCGGGCACGCCGTTGTCCGGCAGGTGGTAACGGGTCAGGTAGGAGGTGTAGCCCTGCGGGCCGTTATCGAACTCGACCTCGTGGTTGCCCAGGCACGGCATCCACGGCCGGTGCGCCGCCGAGGCCTGGTTGTTGTTCCCGAAGTCCCGCCACACCGACGGCTGCGACAGCGGGTTGAGGTTGGCGTAGCACAAGTCGCCGTTCAGCAGGTGAAACAGGGGCCGGAACGACTCCACTGCACCGACCGCCTGCGCGCTCTGCCCGTACGACAGCACCCACTGGGTGTTCGGCGTGGCCAGGTCGCCGAAGCTGGTGAACCGGAACCCGGCCCGCCCCCGCGGCGCGGTCTGGAAGCTGCCCGCGAACGGCGCCCCGGCGTGCGCGTCATTGTCGGCGGTCACCGTGTAGGAGTAGCCGGTCCCCGGGCGCAGGCCGCCGACGCGCGCGTGGTAGGCCCAGACCTGCTCGCCGTTGATGCCGTCGGTGTAGATTTGCGTCACGGCCGGTACGTATCCGTGACCGTCCATCCGGATCCGGGGATGTGCGGCCGGCCCGGACGAGGCCCAGGACACCACGACGCTGGTCGCGGGGTCGTCTCCCCACGTCAGGTGGACCTGCTCGGGCGTGCCGCCGCCGGCGGACGGGGCGGTGGCGGCCAGCGCGCGCGGCGCCGCGCCGAGCACGCCGGCGCCCGCCGCGGTCAGCAGGCCCGCGCCGCCCGCCGCCGTCAGGACCTGCCGCCGGGTAAGGGCCGGGTGGTCAGCATCATCGGTCATATGCCGATACTGACCGTTTCTGGTTAATTCCGGGCAACTTAACGAGACCGCCTACCACACCTGAACATGAACACGGCGTGAGCCCGGCCGCCGATGAGCGCAGGCGCCCCGCCCATCCGCAGGCGCCGCCCCACCCGCAGGCGCCGCCCCGGTCGTTACATTCGCTGCCAGGCCTCGGTCAGCACCTCGCGGAGGATGTGCTCGATCTCGTCGAAGTGCTCCTGTCCGCAGATCAGCGGCGGCGCGAGCTGGATCACCGGGTCGCCGCGGTCGTCGGCCCGGCAGACCAGCCCGGCGTCGAACAGCGCCGTGGACAGGAAACCGCGCAACAGACGCTCGGATTCCTCGTCGCTGAACGTCTCCCGGGTGTCCTTGTCCTTGACCATCTCGATGCCGTAGAAGTAGCCGTCGCCGCGGACGTCCCCGACGATCGGCAGGTCGTACAGCTTCTCCAGGGTGGCGCGGAAGCCGGCCTGGTTGGCGCGCACGTTCCCGAGCAGGTCTTCCTTCTCGAAGATGTCCAGGTTGGCCAGGGCGACGGCGGCCGAGACCGGGTGGCCGGCGAACGTGATGCCGTGCAGGAACGTCGCCGTGCCGCGGATGAACGGGTCCATGATCGCGTCCCGCACGAGCATGCCGCCGAGGGGGGAATACCCGGACGTGACCCCCTTGGCGAAGGTAACGATGTCGGGCTGGTAGCCGTACCGGGCCGAGCCGAAGTAGTGCCCGAGCCGGCCGAACGCGCAGATCACCTCGTCCGAGACGAGCAGCACGCCGTAGGTGTCACAGATTTCCCGCACCCGCGCGAAGTACCCGGGCGGCGGCGGGAAGCAGCCGCCGGAGTTCTGCACCGGTTCCAGGAACACCGCCGCGACGGACTCCGGGCCCTCCCGCAGGATCGCCCGCTCGATCTCGTCGGCGGCCCACCGGCCGAAGTCGGTGATGTCGTCGGCGACGAAGTCGGGGGCGCGGTAGAAGTTGGTGTTCGGCACGCGGATACCGCCTGGGGGCAGCGGCTCGAACGGGTACTTGATGTCCGCCAGCCCGGTGATGGCCAGCGCGCCCATCGACGTGCCGTGGTAGGCGATGTCGCGGCTGAGCACCTTGTAACGTTCCGGCTGGCCGGTCAGCTTGAAGTACTGCTTGGCCAGCTTCCAGGCCGACTCGACCGCCTCCGAGCCGCTGGTGGTGAAGAACACCCGGTTCAGGTCGCCGGGAGCCAGATCGGCGAGCCGCTCAGCCAGCTCGATCGCCTGCGGGTGCGCGTACGACCACAGCGGGAAGTAGGCCAGCTCGGACGCCTGGCGCCGCGCGGCGTCGGCGATCTCGGTGCGGCCATGTCCCACCTGGCTCACGAACAGCCCGGACAGGCCGTCGAGGTACCGCCGGCCGTGGCTGTCGAAGACGTACGGCCCGGCGCCGCGCACGATCACGGGAACGTCGCTATCGGCGTAGGCGGACATCCGGGTGAAGTGCATCCAGAGATTGCGCCGGGCCGTGTGCTGCAGTTCGGCGTTCGATTCGGGCGGGTTGTTCATCTTGTTCCCCATGAATAGGTCTGCTTGCGCAACTTCAGGTACACGAACGTCTCGGTGCTCGTCACCGACGGCACGGCGCGGACGCGGCTCAGGATCTCCAGCAGGTGGTCGTCGTCCTCGCAGACGACCTCGAGGAGGAGATCGAAGGAGCCGGCCGTGATCACGACGTAGTCGATCTCGTCGATGTCGGCCAGCTGGTCGGCGACCTCTTCCAGATCGCCGTTACACTTTACGGCGATCATGGTCTGCCGCCGGAAACCGAGGGTGAGCGGATCGGTGACCGCCACGATCTGCATCACGCCGCCGTCGAGCAGCCGCTGTACCCGCTGCCGGACCGCCGCCTCCGACAGCCCCACCGCCTTGCCAACCGCCGCGTACGAGCGCCGGCCGTCCTGCTGCAACTGCTCGATGATCCGCTTGGAGATGTCGTCGAGCACGACGGTGGGCGCCGGCATCACCCTCGGGCCGTGTGCCATGAGGTCGCCTCCCTGTGATCGCATCATGTGTGACATTCAGGGGCTGTGTCAACTAAATCCGCAGTTCGCTGCAAAGATAACCACTGAATCACTTGTGTAGGTCACTATTCTTTGCGAAGGTCGTGAGTTGGGCGGAACAGCAGGCCCCGTCTCGCGCGCAGGAGGCTGATGATGACCGAGCTGAAGAATTTCGTTGGCGGGAAGTTCGCCGACACCCGTGATGGCCGCACCAGCGATGTCATCGACCCCAGTACCGGCGAGGCTTACGCGCAGGCCCCCATCTCCTCGGCGGAGGACGTCGACGCCGCACTGCACGCCGCCGCCGAGGCCTTCGGGGCCTGGCGGGACGCCACCCCGGCCGACCGGAGCCTGGCCCTGCTCAAGATCGCCGACGCCGTCGAGGCCCGGGCCGACGATCTGGTCGCCGCCGAATGCCGCAATACCGGCAAGCCGGTCGCGCTGACCATAAGCGAGGAACTCCCGCCGATCGTCGACCAGCTCCGGTTCTTCGCCGGCGCGGCGCGGGTGCTGGAGGGGCGGTCCGCCGGCGAGTACATGCCGGACCACACCTCATACGTGCGGCGCGAGCCGATCGGGGTGTGCGCCCAGGTCACCCCCTGGAACTACCCGCTGATGATGGCGATCTGGAAGATCGCGCCGGCGCTCGCGGCCGGCAACGCGGTCGTGCTGAAGCCGTCCGACACCACCCCCGTCAGCACGCTGCTGCTGGCCGAGATCGCCGGCGAGTTCCTGCCGCCGGGGGTGCTCAACGTCATCTGCGGCGACCGGGACACCGGCCGGGCCCTGGTGGCCCACGACATCCCGCAGATGGTGTCGATCACCGGATCGGTCCGCGCGGGCCGGGAGGTGGCCGTGGCGGCCGCCGCCGACCTCAAGCGGGTGCACCTGGAGTTGGGCGGCAAGGCTCCCGTCATCGTGTTCGATGACGCCGACATCGGCGCCGCGGCGGAGGGGATCGCCGGCGCTGGTTACTTCAACGCCGGGCAGGACTGCACGGCGGCGACCCGTGTGCTGGCCGGCCCCGGCATCGCGGCGGACCTGACCGCCGCGCTGGCCGAGCAGGCGCGCGGCACCAAGGTAGGTGGCCCGGACGTAGCGGACGCCTACTACGGACCGCTCAACAACGCCGGCCAGCTGACCCGGGTCGAGGGTTTCGTCGAGCGGACGCCCGGCCACGCCGAGGTCGTCACCGGCGGCCAGCGGCTCGGCGACCGTGGCTACTTCTACGCCCCGACCGTCGTGTCCGGGCTGCGCCAGCAGGACGAGATGGTCCAGGACGAGATCTTCGGCCCGGTGATCACCGTGCAGCGGTTCAGCGACGAGGACGAGGCCGTCGCGTGGGCCAACGGCGTCCAGTACGGCCTGGCCTCCAGCGTGTGGACCAAGGACCACGGCCGCGCCATGCGGATGTCCAAGCGCCTCGACTTCGGCGCCGTCTGGATCAACACGCACATCCCGATCGTGGCCGAGATGCCGCACGGCGGCTTCAAGCACTCCGGTTACGGCAAGGACCTGTCCATGTACGGCCTGGAGGACTACACCCGCATCAAGCACGTCATGAGCTACATCGGCGACTAACGCCACCCCCCGCGCTCCCCATACGATCCCCGCCCCCGCCCCCCCCCGGGCGCTGCCCCCGCCGCCGCCAGCGGAAGGGCAGCGTTGATCCCACCGTGGACGCTAGGGCGACCACGGTGGGATCAACGTGGACGTTGAGTGGGGGTGGGGAGGGATCGCCGGAACAGCTGACTCCGCCGCGGCGGTCCGGGATGTACCGCCACCAATGGGTGCGCCCCCACCTCCGCCCCCGTTGCCCGCCCCCAGGCGCGGTCCCGGTGTACGTAAAGGTTCCTTTCCCGCGGTCCCGTTGTATGCAGAGGCGCCTTTCCCGCGACCCCGTTGTACGCAGAGGTGCCTTTGCCGCGAAGGGGGGTGGGGCGCGGGGGTGCCTGGGGCTGCGCGGGGCGGCTGCTGGGCAGGCGCCCCGCGCGGGCGATGCGGCGGGTGATGGGGGATGCGCGCGGGACGCGGATGGTTACGGTGCCTGCGGGGGATGGGGCGGCATCGGAGGGGTGGGCTGTTCCGGGGGAGCGGGTGGCTCAGGGAACAGCTGGGCCAGGCGTCGGCCGATCCGGTCCTGCAGCCGGACGATCCGTTCCTCCAACTGGCTAGCCCGGCCGTACAGCCCGTCGGCCGGGTTCCGTGAGCGGGCGGCGCCAGCCCGCGATCTGGCATCGGGAGTCCACGGGCGTTCGCCGCCCGAGGAACCAGCGGCCTCGTCTTGCGCCGCCCGGGCCTCGTCTCGCGCCGCCCGCGCTTCGTCCTGCACGGCCCGGATCTCATCGCGCGCGGCCCGGATCTCCTCCTGTGCGGCCGCGGCCTCTTCCCATGGGGTACGGGTCTGCTCCTGTGCGCGGCCGGCCCATGCACGGCCGGCCTCAACCCGGGCAGCGCCGTCCTCCGGCCACGGACCGCCGCCTTCCGGCCACGGACCGCCGGCCCTGCCGAGCGTCTCGCCGACGTCCTCGAGCGCGTCGCTGACGGCGTCCCGGGCCATCTCGGCCCGTTCCTCCGCCTCGACGGCCGCTTCCTCGGCCTGGTTGGCCCGCTCGTGCGACCGGTCGGCCTCTTCCTGCAGCGTCTCGGCGCGGGCCTGCATGCGCTCCTGCTCGGCCGGTTCGGCCCATTCGGTCGCCTGCTCGGCGGCGTCGTTTGCGCGCATGGCCCGTTCTTCGGCCTGGTCGGCAAGGTCCGCCAGCTGGTCCGCGCGCTGCCGTGCCTCCTCTGCGGCGTGCTCCGCGTGGTCCGCGGCCTCCTGCAGGTGGAAGGCGGCCGTGCGGGCCTCGATCTCGGCAGCGCTCAGCCCGGCCGCCGCCGCTTCGCGGGCGAACTGCTCCTCGGGCGGCAACGATCCGCGGGCACCCATCGGTCCCGCGGACCCCATTGCGCCCGGGCGGCCCATCGGCCCATGGCCCCCCATGGGCTCGGGCGGCCCCATCGGATCGGCGCGGCCCACTGACCACGACCGCCCCATTGATTCCGGGGAGCCCATTGGTTGCGGTGAGCCCATCGGGTCCGGGGAGCCCATTGGTTGCGGTGAGCCCATTGGTTGCGGTGAGCCCATTGGTTCTGGGGCGCCCATCGGTTCCGTGGAGCCCATTGGTTGTGGCGAGCCCATAGGCTCCGGGCGGCCCGGCAGGTCGGGGCGGCTCATTGGCTCCCGCCGGGTCGGCGGGTCGTCGGGCGCGCCGGGGGTGGGCGGGCCTGCGTTACCGGCTGCGGTGGCGCGGCGGGCGACGCTGTAGGGTTCGCCGGTCTGGGCCATACGCTGACGTGCGGCGGTCTTCGGGGCCTTGTTCCTTGTCATGATCATTTCTTCCCGGCGAGACTGCCCGCGTCGGCTCGCCAAGATGGATGACCTGACAGAAAGCGCCACGGTTCATGACCTGACGAAAGAGACCGCGAGTCGGGGACCCTTGTCCTCGTCGCCGCCGTGGCGCGGGCCATCGGAAGCTCGGAAGCGGGCAGGCGGTGCTCTGCCACTGCCCACAAATATACCACCGCCCTTGTGACGCAGCCCACAACCGCGACGCGGTTGATCGAAAGCCGGATGATAGGTAAGGAGCGTGCCGGCCGGAAATCCCGGCGTGACGAGGGGGGATCGAGGCGCGATGATCGCGAGGGAACGGGCCGGCCGGGGCGCCGGCTGGGGCGGCGTTCAGGCGGGTGGGGGTGCTGGCTGGGGCCGGGCGCGGTCCGGCTTGGGCGGCGTTCAGGCGGGTGGGGGTGCTGGCTGGGGCCGCGCCGTCGCCTCGTTGGCCGGCGCGCGACCGGAGTCGTTCTGGACCAGCCAACCGGGCGCCCGGATCCCGCGCCCGCGCTGACCGGCGTCATCACGGCCGACCTGGCCGTCATCGGCGGCGGGTTCTCCGGCCTGTGGGCCGCGTTGCTGGCCCGCGAGCGCGATCCGTCGGCGGACGTTGTGCTGATCGAGGCGGCCACGTCCGGATGGGCCGCGTCCGGGCGGAACGGGGGCTTCTGCTCGGCCAGCCTCACCCACGGGATCGGCAACGGGCTGGCCCGGTTCCCCGCCGAGATGCCGCTGCTGGAAAAGCTCGGCGCGCAGAACCTGGCCGAGATCGGGCAGACGATCGCCGCGCGCGGCATCGACTGCGACTTCTCGCCGGTGGGCGAGCTGACGGTCGCTACCCAGCCCTGGCAGCTCGACGACCTGCACGCGGACACCGAGGCGGCCCGCCAGCTCGGCCACGACGCCGCCGATCTGGACGCGGCCGGGGTCCGCCGCGAGCTCGATTCCGCGGCGTTCCTGGGCGGTGCCTGGTACCGGGACACCTGCGCAATGGTCGACCCGGCGCGCCTCGCCCGCGGGCTGCGCCGGGCCTGCCTGGAAACCGGCGTGCGGCTGTATGAGAACACCCGGGTCCGCGCGATCACCAGCGACGGTGCGGCCCTGTCCCTGGCCACCCCCTACGGCGGCGTGCGGGCCCGGCAGGTCGTGCTGGCCACCGGCGCCTACCCGTCGCTGCTCCGCCGGATCGGCCTTTTCTTCGTCCCCGTCTACGACTACGTGCTGGTCACCGAGCCGCTGTCCGCCGCGCAGCTGGCCAGTCTGGGCTGGCGGCACCGGCAGGGCGCCGCCGACGCCGGCAACCAGTTCCACTACTTCCGGCTCACCGCCGACAACCGGATCCTGTGGGGCGGCTACAACGCGGTCTACTTCAACGGCGGGAGGGTCAGCGCCGCCCATGACCAGCGTCCCGAGACGTTCGCGCGGCTGGCCGGGCATTTCTTCCGCACGTTCCCGCAGCTGGAGGACGTGAGTTTCGAGTACGCCTGGGGAGGGGCCATCGACACCTGCAGCCGGTTCTTCGCCTTCTACGGGACCGCCCACGCCGGCCGTCTCGGCTACGCCTGCGGGCACACCGGCCTCGGCGTCGGCGCGAGCCGGTTCGCGGCCAACGTCGTGCTGGACCTGCTGTCCGGGCTGCCCACCGAGCGGACCGGGCTGGAGATGGTCCGTTCCCGCCCGGTGCCGTTCCCGCCGGAGCCGGCCCGATCGGCGGTCATTCAGCTCACCCGGGCGTCGCTGGCCCAGGCCGACCGGGACGCCGGCCGGCGGAACCTGTGGCTCCGGACACTGGACCGGCTCGGGCTGGGGTTCGACTCCTAGCCAGTCCCGTTCGGTCACACTGGATTTTTCGGCCGCAAGCCGCGAGGCCGCGGCCGGTCGTTCACCGGTGCATGAAACGATCTCGTCGAGGCACAGTGCTCATCGGCTGGCCTTTCGGCGGGCGGATGAAGGAGGAGATATGTCAGGGACGCCGCTGCGGGAACGCAAGGCGTGGCAGGCATTGCTGCGCCACCATGAGGAGATCGAGGGGCGGCATCTGCGTGACCTTTTCGCCGCGGACCCCGGGCGCGGGGAACGGCTGACCGCGGAGGCCTGCGGGCTCTTCCTCGACTATTCCAAGAACCGGGTCACCGACGAGACCATGCGGCTGCTGGTCGAGCTGGCCGAGGAGTGCGGCGTGACCGAGCGCCGCGACGCGATGTTCCGCGGTGAGCACATCAACGTGTCCGAGGACCGCGCCGTGCTGCACGTCGCGCTGCGGATGCCGGCGGGCGAGTCGCTGGTCGTCGACGGCGCCGACGTGGTCGCGGAGGTGCACGAGGTGCTCGGCCGGATGCGGCAGTTCGCGGACCGGGTCCGGTCGGGGGAGTGGACCGGCTTCACCGGCAAGCGGATTCGTAACGTGGTCAACGTCGGCATCGGCGGTTCCGACCTGGGCCCCGTCATGGCGTACGAGGCGCTGCGGTACTACAGCACGCGCGAGATGACGTTCCGTTTCGTTTCCAATGTTGATTCCACCAACTTCGTCGAGGCCACCCGCGACCTGTCGCCGGACGAGACGCTGTTCATCATCTCCTCCAAGACGTTCGGCACCCTGGAGACCCTCACCAACGCGGCCTCCGCGCGGGACTGGGTGGTCGAGGCGCTGGGCGACGAGGCCGCCGTGGCCAAGCACTTCGTGGCCGTCTCCACCAACGCCGAGCGGGTCCGCGAGTTCGGCATCGACACGGCCAACATGTTCGGGTTCTGGGACTGGGTCGGCGGCCGGTACTCGATGGACTCCGCGATCGGGCTGTCCATCATGGTGGCGATCGGGCCGGACCATTTCGGCGAGATGCTCGCGGGCTTCCACGAGATGGACGAGCACTTCCGCACCGCGCCGCTGGCGGCCAACCTGCCGGTCCTGATGGGCCTGCTGGCCGTCTGGTACCGCGACTTTTTCGGCGCCCAGACCGTCGGCGTGATGCCGTACGAGCAGTACCTGAAGCGGTTCCCCGCCTACCTGCAGCAGCTGACCATGGAATCGAACGGCAAGCACGTCACGCTGGCCGGGCGGCACGTCGACTACGACACCGGCGCGGTGTTCTGGGGGGAGCCCGGCACCAACGGGCAGCACAGCTTCTACCAGCTCATCCACCAGGGCACGACGATGATCCCGGTCGACCTGATCGGGTTCGGCAAGACGCTGAACCCGCTGCGCGACCACCATGACAAGCTGTCGTCGAACGTGTTCGCGCAGGCCCAGGCGCTGGCGTTCGGCAAGACCGAGGCCGAGGTGCGGGCCGATGGCACGCCGGACCGCGTGGTGCCGCACCGCGTGATGGAGGGCAACCGGCCGACCAATACGCTGCTGGCCGAGATCCTCACCCCGCGGCTGCTGGGCTCGCTGGTGGCCCTGTACGAGCACAGCGTGTTCACCCAGGGGACCATCTGGGATATCGACTCGTTCGATCAGTGGGGCGTAGAGCTGGGCAAGGTGCTTGCCCAGCAGATCATCCCGGAGCTGGAGAGCGCCGAGGAGCCGGAGCTGAACCACGACTCGTCCACGAACTCGCTGATCCGCCGTTACCGCTCGCTCAAGAACCGCTGAAGAAACGGGGAGGCTGACCTGCCATGGCAACTGACAAGCCGATGCAGCTCGGGATGATCGGGCTCGGCCGGATGGGCGCGAACCTGGTCCGTCGGCTGATGCGCGACGGGCACCGCTGCGTCGTGTACGACATCAACGCCGACGCGGTGAAGGGCCTGGAGGCCGAGGGCGCCACCGGGTCCACCGAGCTGGCCACGTTCGTCGGCATGCTGGAGCAGCCGCGGGCGCTGTGGCTCATGGTGCCGGCCGGCATCGTGCAGCCGACGCTGGACAAACTCCACCCGCTGCTGGACGCCGGCGACATCGTGATCGACGGCGGCAACTCCTACTACCGCGATGACATCATCCGGGCCAAGGCGCTCAAAGACGGCGGCATCCACTACATCGACTGCGGGACCAGCGGCGGGGTGTGGGGGCTGGAGCGCGGCTTCTGCCTGATGATCGGCGGGGAGGACGAGCCGGTCAACCGGCTGGACCCGATCTTCCGGACGATCGCGCCGGGCAAGGGCGACGCCGAGCCCACGCCCAGCCGGACCCACGACCCCAGCACCGCCGCCGAGGGGTACCTGCACTGCGGGCCGAACGGCGCCGGGCACTTCGTCAAGATGATTCATAACGGAATCGAGTACGGCATGATGGCCGCCATCGCCGAGGGTCTGTCCATCATCGAGCACGCCGACGCGGGCGAGCACATGGACGAGATCGACGCGGAGACCACCCCGCTGCGCGACCCGTGGGCGTACAAGTACAACATCGACGTGGGTGAGGTCGCCGAGCTGTGGCGGCGCGGCTCGGTGATCAGTTCCTGGCTGATCGACCTGACCGCCGACGCCTTCGCCAAGTCCCCGGACCTCAGCGACTACACCGGCCGGGTCTCCGACTCCGGCGAGGGCCGGTGGACCGTCCAGGCCGCCATCGACACCGGGGTGCCGGTCGGCGCGATCACGGCGGCCCTCTACGAGCGGTTCGAGTCCCGCGGCGACGGCGTGTTCACCGGCAAGGTGCTGTCCGCCATGCGGTCCGGGTTCGGCGGCCACCAGGAGAAGAAGGCGGACTGACCGATGTCGGCGTCGCGCTCCCCCCGCTTCGCCAACGGGCTATTCGAGCCGGTCTGGGACCGGCACCACATCCGTTACGTCCAGATCGACGTGCCGGAGACCCTGTCGATCGAGGGCCGGGCCGCGTTCTACGACTCCACCGGCGCCTACCGCGACATGGTCGTCACGCACCTGTTCCAGGTGCTCGGGTTCGTCGCGATGGAGCCGCCGGCGTCGATGGCGGCCAAGGCGCTGAAGCTGGAGAAGGCCAAGGTCTACGACGCCTTGCGGCCGATCGACGTCCGGCACGTGGTCCGCGGCCAGTACGAGGGCTACCGCAGCGAGCCGGGCGTGCTGCCGGACTCGCAGACCGAGACGATGGTCGCGGTGCGCGCCGAGGTCGACAACTGGCGCTGGGCCGGCGTCCCGTTCTTCCTGCGGTCCGGGAAGAACCTCGGGGCCAGCCGGCAGGTGATCACGCTCGGGTTCGAAGAGCCGCCGCTGCGGATGTTCCGCATCGAGCGGCAGGATGCCCCCGCGGGCTACCGGAACGAGCTGGTCATCGACTTCGCCGACCCCGGGTCGATCACCGTCCGGTTCCTGGCCAAGGAGCCGGGCGCGGAGATCACACTCGGCGAGGCGGCGATGGTGTTCCGCTACCAGGACTCCTTCGACCAGGCCAATTCGCTGGAGGGGTACGAGCACCTGATCCTGCTGGCCATGCTCGGCGATCAGTCCTTGTTCACCAGCTCGGACAGCATCGAGCGACTATGGACGATCTCCGAGCCGCTGCTGCAGAACCCGCCGCCCGTGCTGCCCTACGCGCTGGGGTCGTGGGGGCCCGAGCGCGCCACCAGCCGCCTGGTGGCGCCGTTCCGCTGGCACCTGCCGGAGGAGCACCTTCCGGGGGATCACCTTCCGGAGGAGGGCCGCTGAAACCACGTTGAGTTTCCGCGCTGCCTGCGGCAAGCTCGGCCCGGCTGGGGTATCGGCCGGCTGCTCGTCGTCTTGCTCCCGGCCATCAACGCGGAGCGGTTCGGCGGGCGCTGTCAGCGGGCGGCGAGGTCGCGGCACAGCCAGGCGATCGTCGACGCCCGGGTCGTGCGCAGCCGCACCTCGACCTGACCGGACATGCTCGGGTCCCCGGCCCCGGCGTCGTAGCTGACACAGATCTGGTCCGGCTGGTCCACCGTGACCTTAACCCCGGCGCGCAGCGGATCATGGTGCGGCACATTGACGTGCTTCACATGGTTGGCCCACACCAGCAGGCGCCGGTCGGTCACCACGATCGATCCCATCACCCCCTGTTTGCGCAGCTTGGAGTACCGCTTAGGGGTGCGGTAGTTCCGGTAGGTGACGGAGCCAGGCAGTTCCTCTTCCCGCACGACCAGTAGTTCCGTGGCGATGGCGGCGCGGAGGTCAGGGGGAAGGCGGCCGGATCCGACGATCAGTCGGCGTAGCGGGCTCACAGGAGGGACAGTAGCGCCGGATTTGCCCGCTTCCAAGGAAGGGTGGCGTACCTGGCGTCCGGCGGATCGGCGCGACCGCCCGGGCGTGCGGAACGCGGTCGCTAGGCCGGGGTGGCGCGACGTTACTCTGCTGAGAGCGCACATTGAGTCGTTCCTGACCAGGAACTTCCCTTCCCTCGCAGACAGCACAGGCAGCACAGGCAGCAGAGACGGCGGAGATACCGATGCCCCTTGACCCGTCCACGGCCGGCGCGCTGAAAGAGGCGCTGGCCACGGTAGTCGTCATTCCCGTGACCCCGATGCGTCCCGACGGCAGCCCCGAGTGGGGCACGTACGCGGACCTGATCCGGCGCGTGGTGGACGCCGGGATCAGCGTCGTGACGCCGAACGGCAACACCGGCGAGTTCTACGCGCTGACCCCGGCCGAAGCGCGGCAGGCCACCGAGACCACGGTCCGGGCCCGGGATCAGGTCGCGCTCGGGGCCCGGGCCTTCGTCCTGGTGGGGGTGGGGCACGACACCGCGAGCGCGGCCGCGGCGGCCCGGCACGCCGGGGACACCGGCGCCGAGATGGTCATGGTCCATCAGCCGGTGCACCCGTACCAGTCCGCGGCGGGCTGGGTGGCCTACCACCGGGAGATCGCCGACGCCGTGCCGGACCTGGGCGTGGTGCTCTACATCCGCAGCGAGCGCGT
The DNA here is from genome assembly GCA_963824545.1 of uncultured Actinomycetes bacterium. Taxonomy (GTDB): domain Bacteria; phylum Actinomycetota; class Actinomycetes; order Streptosporangiales; family Streptosporangiaceae; genus Bog-532. The sequence goes on from CAWGPP010000002.1 coordinate 97,870, forward strand.
CACCGGCGCGCAGATCGCCGAACTCGGCGCGCGCTGCCCGAACGTGATCGGCATCAAGTACGGGGTGAAGGACGCCGCGCAGTTCGCGGCGGTGGCCAGGGACGCCGGGCTGGACCGGTTCACCTGGATCGCCGGGCTGGCCGAGCCGTACGCCCCGGGTTACTGGGCCTACGGCGCGCGCGGCTTCACCTCGGGCCTGGCCAACGTCAGCCCGTCGCTGTCGCTGTCCCTGCTGGGGGCGCTGCGGTCCGGCGACCTGGCCGGGGCGATGGACACGTGGGAGCTGATCCGCCCGTTCGAGGACCTCCGCGCGGCCGACGGCTCCGCCGACAACGTGACCGTGGTCAAGGAAGCCCTGGCCCAGCTGGGCTTGTGTGGCCGTGACGTACGGCCGCCGAGCCGCACGCTGCCCGATACGCAGCGGGAAGCGGTGGCGGCCATCCTGCGGTCGTGGAGCCTGCCGGGCCTGGACGTGACCGACCGCGTGGAAACGGGAGCCCGCCCATGACCACGACCGTGCAGCCGGGGGCGCGCCCATGAACAGTATTCCCGGGAAGAGGGCGCCGGAACAGCTCCGCAGCCACGGCTGGTTCGGCAGCGAGCGGATGGCGGGCCTGCGGTCCTTCAGCCACCGCTCGCGGATGCGCCAGCTCGGCGTCTCGGCCGAGGAGCACCTGGGCAAGCCGATCATCGCGATCCTCAACACGTGGTCGGAGATGAACCCGTGCCACATGCACCTGCGGGAACGGGCCGAGCAGGTCAAGCGCGGCGTGCTGGAGGCGGGCGGCTTCCCGGTGGAGTTCCCGGTCGCGACGCTGTCCGAGACGTTCCAGAAGCCGACGCCGATGATGTACCGGAACCTGCTCGCCATGGACACCGAGGAACTGCTGCGCTCCTACCCGGCCGACGGCGCGGTGCTGATGGGCGGGTGCGACAAGACCACCCCGGCGCTGCTCATGGGCGCGGCCAGCGCCCGCCTCCCGGCGATCTACGTGCCCGCCGGGCCGATGCTGCGCGGCCACTACCGGGGGCAGACCCTCGGCAGCGGCACCGACATGTGGAAGTTCTGGGACGACGCGCGGGCCGGGCTGATCGGCGAGTGCGAGATGGCCGATCTGGAGGGCGGCATCGCCCGCTCACCTGGCCACTGCATGACCATGGGCACCGCGTCCACGATGACGTCCGCGGCGGAAGCGCTGGGCATGACGCTGCCCGGGGCCGCGTCGATCCCGGCGGTGGACTCGGCGCACTACCGGATGGCCGCGGCCAGCGGCCAGCGGATCGTGCAGATGGTGTGGGACGATCTGCGGCCCGCCGGCATCCTCACCCGGGAGGCGTTCGAGGACGCGGCGGCCACGGTGCTGGCCCTGGGCGGGTCGACCAACGCGCTCATCCACCTGATCGCCATGGCCGGGCGGGCCGGGGTCACCCTGACCCTGGATGACTTTGACGAGATCTCCCGGCGCGTCCCCGTGCTGGCCAACATCCGGCCCAGCGGGGCGTACCTGATGGAGGACTTCTACTACGCGGGGGGCCTGCGCGCGCTGCTCGGCCAGCTCGCCACCGTGCCCGGGGCGCTGCACCTGAGCCGGCCGACGGTCAGCGGCGGAACGTTCGGCGAGCAGATCACCGGCGTCCCCGTGTACAACGAGGACGTCATCCGCTCGCCGGGGAACGCGCTGGCCGCCGAGGGCGGGGTGGCCGTGCTGCGCGGCAACCTGGCCCCCGACGGCGCGGTCATCAAGCACATCGCGGCCGAGCCCGGGCTGCTTAAGCACACCGGCCCGGCCGTGGTGTTCGACAGTTACACCGACATGCAGAAACGAATTAACGACCCGTCCCTGAACGTGACGCCGGATTCGGTTCTGGTGCTCCGCAACGCGGGCCCGAAGGGCGGCCCCGGCATGCCGGAGTACGGAATGCTCCCTATACCGGACTACCTGCTGGCGCGGGGCGTGCGGGACATGGTGCGGATCTCCGACGCGCGGATGAGCGGGACCAGCTACGGCGCGTGTGTCCTGCACGTCGCGCCGGAGGCGTTCGTCGGCGGGCCGCTCGCGCTGGTCCGCAGCGGCGACGCGATCACCCTGGACGCCGCCGCCCGCGAACTGCGCCTGGACGTACCCGACCAGGAGCTGGCCGAGCGGCGGGCGCACTGGCAGGCACCGGAGCCGAAGTTCGAGCGCGGCTACGGCGTCCTGTTCACCGAGCAGATCACCCAGGCCAACGAGGGCTGTGACTTCGCCTTCCTGGCCCGGCACGCCCACAATCCCGACCCGAACGCGCAGTAGGCCGCCCAAACCGGGGGGGGGGTAGGTAAGAGAGAGAGTGGCATCTTCAACGGATGTCGAGTCGCGTGGAGGTTCGCGGATCATCGCCATGGTCAACTACCCAAGAGGGCTTACCGCGCTGCCACCGCATGCCCTGCGGCGGGTCCGTGCACACCACAATTGTACCGCGCCGCACCCGGCGCTCCTCCCCGCCCTGAACGGCGGGATTTCCGCGACGGGAGTTATCTGATGATTCAGGGGTTCAACCCGCGGACCGGGGAACCGGCCGGCAAGCCGGTCGCGGAGACGGCCGACGCCGACGTCGACGCGGCCGCCGAGGCGGCGGCCGCGGCCCGGTCGGAGTGGGCCGGCCTCGGCGACGAGGGGCGGGCCCGGGCCCTGGAGGCCGTCGCCGGCGCGCTGGACGCACGCGCCGGTGAGCTGGTCCCGCTGGCGGACGAGGAGACGGCGCTGGGGGAGACCCGGCTGACCGGGGAGGTGGCCCGGACCACCGGGCAGCTGCGGCTGTTCGCCGGGGTGCTGCGGGACGGCGGCTACGCCGACGCGGCGGCCAGCCCGGCCGGCGGCGGGATCGCGGAGATCCGGCGGATCAGCCACCCGGTGGGGCCGGTCGCGGTGTTCGCCGCGTCCAACTTCCCTTTCGCGTTCTCGGTGGCCGGCGGGGACACCGCCTCCGCGCTGGCCGCGGGGTGCCCGGTCGTCGTCAAGGCGCACGAGGGGCACCCCGGGACCTCCGGGCTGACCGCGCAGATCGATCACCGAGGCCCTGGCCGGCGCGGGTGCCCCGGCCGGGGTGTTCGGCCTGGTGCACGGGTTCGAAGCGGGCATCCGGCTGCTCACCCACCCCGCGATCAGCGCGGCCGGGTTCACCGGCTCCACCCGGGGCGGCCTCGAGCTGGCCCGGATCTGCGCCGAGCGTGACGTGCCGATCCCGTTCTACGGCGAGCTGGGAGCGGTCAACCCGGTGGTGGTGCTGCCCGGGGCCGCGGCCGCCCGCGGGGCTGAGATCGCGTCCGGCTACGCGGGGTCGCTGACCCTCGGCGCGGGCCAGTTCTGCACCAACCCCGGCCTGCTGTTCGTGCCCGACGGCGACCTGGCGCTGCCCGCCGCGATCGCCGGCGCGGTGACCGCGTCCAGCGGCGGCCCGATGCTGTCCGAGCGGATCTACGAGGGGTACGAGGCGGCGCTGGCGGAGATCGAGGCCCATCCCGCGGTGACCGCGGTGGCCGCCGGGACGACCGGCGAGGGACCGTGGGGCGCGACGCCCCGGCTGTTCCGTACCGGCCTGGCGGAGTTCGCCGCCGACATCGCGGTGCTGGCGAAGGAACGGTTCGGCCCGGCCGGCCTGATGATCGCCTACCCGTCGCCCGATGACCTGCTGCCGGTGCTGGCCGCCCTCGGCGGTAACCTCGTCGGCTCCGTGCACGGCGACACCGGTTCCGCGGCCGACATGGCGGCGGCGCGGCGCGTGCTGGCCGTGTTCGAGCGGACCGTCGGCCGGATCGTCTGGAACGGCTGGCCCACCGGGGTGGCGGTGAACGCGGCGCAGCAGCACGGCGGCCCATGGCCCGCCACGACCGTGCCGGCCTCCACCTCGGTCGGGTCCGCGGCGATCCGGCGCTGGCTGGTGCCGGTCGCCTACCAGGGCCTCCCGGCCGGGCTCTTGCCGCCGGGCCTGGCCGGGCCGGCCGGGCCGGCGAGCAGGCCAGCTGACGGCACACCGGCGCGGAGGTCAGCGATGACGGTTGCGGCGTACCTATATCCGTGGGACGTGGACGGGGACCCCGCCGCGCCGGACCGGATCGCCGGCCTCGGCGTCACCGAGGTATCGCTGGCCGCCGCCTACCACGCCGTCCGCGCGGTCACCCCGTTCCATCCGGGCCATCGCGTGGTCACCCGGGACGCGGCGGTGTACTACCGGCCCGATCCGGACCGGTGGCGCGGCGCCCGGCTGCGCCCTGCCGACCCGGGCGACGGCGCCGCGGGCTCGTTCGAACGCGCCGCGGCTGCGCTGTACGCGGCCGGGCTGAGCGTGAACGCCTGGGTCGTCGTCGCGCACAACGGGCGGCTCGGCGCGGCGCACCCGGAGTGCGCCGTGCGCAACGCCTACGGGGATCCCTACCCGTGGGCGCTGTGCATCGGCTCGCCGGACGTGGCCGGGTACGCGGCTACGCTGTCCGCCGAGGTCGCCGCGCTGGATGGCGTCGCGGGCATCGAACTGGAGGCGTGCGGCTGGTACGGCTACGACCACGGCAGCGCGCACGACAAGGCCGGCGGCCTGCCGGCGGGCGCGCCCGGATGGCTGCTGGACATCTGCTTCTGCGCGGCGTGCACCGGGGCACTGCAGGACGCCGGCCTTGATCCCGGCGAGCTGGCCCGGCAGGTCCGGGCCGCCCTCGACGCCGCCTACCAGGGGGGCGGCCTGGCGGGGCTGGGCGCACTGGCCGGTCCGTTCGCCGCGGTCCGCGCCGCCACGGCCGGGGCATTCCTGCGCCACGTCCTGGCCGCCGCGCGGGATGCCGCGCCGGGCCGGGACCTCTGGGTGCATTCCCATCCGGACGCCGGGCAGGCCGGCGCCAACCCCGGATACGACCCCGGCGTGCTGCTGGCGTCAGACGGCGCGGACGGCATCATCCTGGCCTGTCCCGGCCCGGCGGATACGTCCGCCGCGCTGGTGCGGCGAACGGCGCGGGCCGCCCCGGCCGGCCGCCGGATCGCGGGGACGTTCCCCGCCGTCGCCGCGCTGGGGGCCGACGTCAGCGAGCTGCCGGGCAAGGCCGGGGCGGTGCTCGCGGCGGGCGCGACCGATCTGCGGCTCTACCACGCGGGGCTGGCGTCCGGCGCCGACCACGCCGCCATGCGGTCGGTGGCGAAGGTCTCGGTAGGGTGATCCACGTGAGCCCTCAGATCGCGACCAACACCCCCGTCAGCCGGGACAAGCTGCTCGACTTCATCCGGCCCCGCCACCAGGCGATCATCATCACCCAGCGGGCCGGCGGCCGCCCGCAGGCCTCCCCCGTGACGTGCGGGGTCGACGGCGACGGCCGGATCGTGGTCTCGACCTACCCCGAACGCGCCAAGACCCGCAATGCCCGGCGAAACCCGCAGGTCAGCGTCCTGATGCTGTCCGATGACTTCGGCGGCGCCTGGGTGCAGGTCGACGGGGACGCCGAGGTGATCGACATGCCCGAGGCCGCCGACGCCCTCGTCGACTACTACCGCGCCATCGCCGGGGAACATCCCGACTGGGACGAGTACCGGCAGGCCATGACCCGCCAGGGCAAGTCGCTGCTCCGCATCACGCCCCGCGCGTGGGGCCCGGTGGCCACCGGCGGATTTCCCGCCCGCCTCGCCTGAGCGGGTGCCCATAAACGAAACCGGCCCGGTCACCGGATCCTGGGTGCAGGATCGCGGTGGCCCGGGCCGGCCGGTGGGTAGCGCGCGGTCGGTGGTTACGGGGCGGAGGTGAGCTGCCAGGTGATGGTGGAGGTGTACGTGCCGGCGTAGGCGTTGGCCGGGACATTGAGCCACCAGCCGGTCGGGTTGTTGTAACCGACCAGGATCGTCCCCATGCCGCTGTTGGCGGAGGTGTCGAAGATCTTGACCGGGGTGGGCGAGGAGGCCGCGGTGGTGACGGCCACCGGGTAGGTCGTGGTGTTGGTGGGCGCCGTGCAGGTGCCGGTCCCGCAGGTCCCGTCGGGTGCGGTGGTGGAAGTGACGCTGCCGACGCTGCCGGTGAAGACCAGGGTTCCGGTGTTGGCGAGGGTCTTGGTGCCGGCGGTGAAGGTGGTGGCCGCGACGTTCACGTTCCAGCCCACGCCGCTGCCGGTGGCGTCGTTGACGGTGAAGTACGTGTGCGCGGGTGTGGTGTCGATGAGCTTGCTGTCCAGGCCGTTCATGGTGACCCCCCAGCCCAGCGCGGTGGGCTCGGTGGCCATCGACAGGGTGCCGGCGCTGACCGTGGCGGTGCCGGTCATCGCGCAGGAGGTGCCGGCGGCCAGCGAGGTGCCGGTACAGCCGGTCGTGGCGTTCGCCGCGGCGGCGGGCAGCAGGACGCTGGCGCCCAGGCCGCCGGCCAGCAGGGCGGCGGTGCCGGCGATGGCGGCGGTGCGGGTCTTGGCCCGGCCGAGCAGGTGACGTGCGTTCATGGTTTCCCCCGAGGAAAGTGTGTGCGGTGGAGTCGCCGGGCCTTGTGCTGTGCGGCCCCGGTCCGTGCTGTCCCTCTTATGAAAGAGGGGGACGGTGGTGTTTCCGCTTGCCGTCCGGTAGCAAGGCAGTTGCCGCCCATCTGCCTGCAACTGGGTTATGCCGCTCCGGTAAAGCGTGTTCTGTACGTGCCCAATACGGACCCAAGTTAGCTCCACTATGCCGCATCGAACCATGTCAGGGCCGGGTAGGTCTGTTCACTGCTCGTGAAGCATTCGCCTTAGTGGGTGATAGCCTCTCCATGCTTCGAGGCCGGACACGTTGTGATCTTCCTAAACAGTTTCGGTGATGTGGGGAAGGCCTCGTTCCAAGATGCTGGCGCCAGTACACTTATCCCCATGCGGCTGACTAAGGTCGAGAGAAATGTAGTCTACAACGCCATTAAGGAAAGTGCCCTGGACCTTTTCGAATGCACGATTGAAGTGAACGGAACCCGCTGGATAAGCGTCCTTCACTCGTCTGGCTCAGTATTTACGATATATAATAAAGGGTCCTTCTATTCGGCTTACCGGACCGTCATGGATAACGGTGAAGAGTTCTCCGCCGGCGCGGATCCGGAGGGAGTGCAGGAAGTTTCCCAGTATATTGGCAGGATCGGGGTTTGGGCACAAGACGTTAGGGAATTTATCGAAACGCCTGACCTCTGGGCAGAAATGGCAAACAACCGAGAGTTTGTTGTTGAAATACAAGAGACTGATACGAGCAACACGCCGTTCACTAAGGATGAGCAGAGCAAGATCGAAGCTCAGTTGCGCGAGACCGCAAAGCAACTGAAGGAGCAATTCAAGCTAACTAATGAACAGATGGAGCGAATCGAAGAATGGCGTGACGAGGTGGTCGAAGCCAGCGCACGAATGGGCCGGAAAGACTGGTTTATCTATCTTCTCGGAACTGTCACTGCCCTGACAATTTCCGCAACAGTTCCGGCAGGCGTTGGAGAGCACATCCTCACAATGGTCATTCATACTCTCGGTCATCTGTTCACCGGTGGAAATGAACCTCCTCAGATTCCGCCGCGATAATTGGAGTAAGAAAAGTCTTCATGAGCTTTCACTGAGACTTCTGGTTGGTCGTCGGGACCGCAGCACCTGATGGCTTGCGGAGGAGATGTAGTGCGCGGCGAGAGGAGCGCGGGATGACGGCGTAGCCGGTCATGCCGCGCGGCGTTGCGGTCGCAGATCGGCGGTTGCCGCGCAGCGGGCCGTGCAGGACGAGGTCGGCCCGGGCCACGGGGAGATCCGTGGTCCGGGCCGGCTGTGGGGGGTGCGGGATGGTGGTTAGGGGGCGGAGGTCAGCTGCCAGGTGATCGTGGAGGTGTAGGTGCCGGCGTAGGCGTTGGCGGGCACGTTGAGCCACCAGCCGGTGGGGTTGTTGTAGCCGATGGTGATGTCGCCCATGCCGGTGTTGGCCGAGGTGTCGTAGATCTTGTACGCGGCGGGCGAGGAGGCCGCGGTGGTGACGGCCACCGGGTAGGCCGTGGTGTTGGTCGGCACCGTGCAGGTACCGGTGGCGCAGACCGCGTCGGGCGCGGTGGTGACGGTCTGGTTGGTAGTGCTGCCGGTCAGGGACAGGGTTCCGGTGTTGGCCAGGGTCTTGGTGCCGGTGGTGAAGGTGGTGGCCGAGACCGTGATGTTCCAGCCCGCGCCGCTGCCGGTGTTGTCGTTGACCTGGAGCGACGTGTGCCCCGGCACAGTGTCGACGAGCTTGCTGTCCAGGCCGTTCATGGTGACCGACCAGCCCAGCGCGGAGGGCATTGAGGCCATGGCCAGGGTGCCGGCGGTGACGGTGGCGGTGCCGGTGAGGGTGCAGGACGTGCCGGCGGCCAGCGAGGTGCCGGTGCAGGCGGCGGCGTCGGCGGCGCCGGCGGGCAGCAGGATGCTGGCGCCCAGGCCGCCGGCCAGCAGCGCGGCCGTCCCGGCCAGGGCTGCGGTGCGGGTCTTGGCCCGGCCGAGCAGGTCACGTGCGTTCATGGTTTCCCCCGAGGAAAGTGTGTGCGGTGGAGTCGCGCCGGGCCTTGTGCTGTGCGGCCCCGGTCCGTGCTGTCTCTCTTATGAAAGAGAGCGGCGGTGGTGTTTCCGCTTGCCGTGCGGTTGCAAGGCGGTTGCCGCAAACAGCAGCCGTACAGGACGAAGCCGGCCCGGGCCACGGGGAGATCCGTGGTCCGGGCCGGCTGTGGGGGGTGCGGGGTCGTGGTCAGCGGGCGGAAGTGAGCCGCCGCGCGCGGGCGGTGCAGGACGATGGGTTACCGCGCCCGATAACGCCCTGACGGGGCACGGCACGGCACGGCCCCGGCCAGCGTGCTGGCCGGCCCCGGAGTAACGGCCCCGGAATAACGGCGCCGCGGGTCAGGGACCGGAGGCGATCTGCCAGGTGAAGGTGGAGGTGTAGGTGCCCGCGATCGTGTTGGCCGGCACGTTGAGCCACCAGCCGACCGGGTTGGCGTTGCCGATGGTCATCTGCCCCAGCCCGTTGGTGAGGGAACTGCTGTAGATCTTGACCGGGGTGGGCGACGAGGCGGCGGTGCTGATGAGCACGGGATAGGCCGTGCCGTTGACGGGCAGCGTGCAGGTGGAGCCGCTGTTGCAGACCGCGTCCGGCGCGGTGGTGGCCGACTCCGCGCCGGTGCTGCCGGTGAGCTGCAGCGTCCCCGAGTTGGCCAGGGATTTGGCACCGGTGGTGAACGTGGTGGCGGAGACGGTCACGTTCCAGCCCGCGCCGCTGCCGCTGGCGTCGTTGACGACGAACGACGTGTGCCCGGCCGTGCTGTCGACCAGGGTGCTGTTCAGACCCGCCAACGTGGTGGACCAGGCCAGCGCGGTGGGCGAGGTCAGGCTCAGCGTGCCGCCGGTGAAGGTAAGCGTTCCGGCCAGCGTGCACGGGGTCCCGGCCACGACCGGCCCCCCGCACGCGCCCGCGTCAGCCGTCCCGGCGGCGAGCAGGGCCGGGCCGACGGTCAGTCCGGTCAGCAGCGCGCCGGCCGCCAGGAACCGCACCGAGCGCCGCGCGGCGCGCGTGATCACGTGCAACGCGTCCTGCCTGTGTCGGTGTGCCTGGGTGATGCCCGCCTGGCCGGTTCGCCCAGGCCGCATCATCCGGGTACGGCGTGCGGTCCGCCGCGATTCCGGCCGCGCCGCCACAGCAGGAAGGCGAGCACGACCAGAATCGCGATTCCGACACCGATCGCGGCGATCAGCCAGGGCAGCAGATTGCTACTACTGGTTGAGACCACGCTGTAACTGCCCGGTCCGGTGTGCACGATGCGCTGTTTTGGGGCACCTGGCAGGGCGACCGGGCCCGACCAGCTCGCGACCAGGTTGGTCCCGTAGGCGATGTGCACCGTACACGGCACGGTGCTCCCTTCTGGGAGCCCGGGCGCGTTGACGGCTATCACTGCGCTCCAGCCCGGCAGGATGGTGTCCGCGTACGCCTTGTACGAGTGCTGCGTGCCGCCGGCGGTGCAAGCCGCCGTGCCCGTGCCGTGTGCGAACGTCTGCCCGGTGTTCTCCAGCTTGATGTTCAGCCGGGCGGTGGTCCCGATGGCCTCACCGGTGACGGTCGGGATCTGCATGCGCGTCGTGAGCTGGGACAGCTGTCCCACGGTCACCGCGACGCCGACGGTGACCTGCTCGACGATGATGGCCTGGGCCGCTGCCTTCTTCCCGTTCGTGCCGACCTTCACCGGGGCGGGGGTCACGGCGGGAGTGGCGGTGAGGCCGGCCAGGTACTGACCGTTTCCCGTACCGGCCGGAACGTGCACGCTGACGCTCAGCGCTTCCTCGGTGCCGCCTGCCAGGGTGACCTCGCTGGGCGTGACCGTCACCCAGCAGGCGCTCCGGGTGCAGGGCTTGAAAGCCCCGCCGAACGCGGAGCCGCTGTTGGCCGCGGTCACGCCGAGCGACGCGCCGATCTTCAGCTTCTCGCTGGTCTTACCGGGATTGCTGATGATCGCGGTACCCGTACCCGATTGCCCGCCGCCCAGCGTCATCTTGAAGTACGGGGGCACCTGGCCCGTGCTCGACGGCGCCGGGGTAAGGCCGAAGCCCCCGTTACTCCCGGTACCGATCGCCGTGCCGGCCTGGGTGGCTTGGGCGGCCTGGGTGGCTTGGGCGGCCTGGGCGGCCTGGGCGGCCTGGGCGGCCGGGACGGCGGCGAGGGCGGCGAGGGCGGCTACCCCGGCCAGGACGGCCGCGACGGCGAGCCTTCGCTGAACGTAAGGTCCTCCGCTGGTCAATGCTTCCCCCGTGTCACCGCGTCAGCAACTTTAAGTGATTTATTGGTAACGGATTGTATCATCGCCTACCGGTGCCCGACCCCAGTGGCACGCCAGCATGCCTGCTCAGGGGCCGGATACCAGGGTCAGCGTGATAGTGGACGTGTAGCTGCCCGCGTAGGCCGAGCCGGGCACGTTGACCCACCATCCCCAGGGGTGCGCGGCGGCGCTGCCGCCGATGGTGACGGCCCCGATGCCGGTGGCGGCCGAGGTGTCGTAGATCGTGAAGGCCGAAGGCGCGCTCGCCGCGGTGGTGATGGCGACGGGGTAGGCCGTCGTGTTGGTCGGCAGGGTGCAGGAGCTGACGCACGCAATGCTGGGGGCGACGCCGGTGAGCGAGGTGACGCTGCCGTTGACGTCCAGGGCGGACGCGTTGGGCAGCGTGTGCCCGCCGACGGCGACCGTGGTCGCCGACATCGTGATGTGCCAGCCGGCACTGCTCCCGCTGGCGTCGGTGACGCCGAGCTGCTGGTCCCCGGCGACGCCGTCCGCTATCGACTGATTGACGCCGGTCGAGGTGCCGCTCCAGGTCAGCGAGGAGGGATCGGTCATCGTCAGGGACCCGGTTGGCGTCACCGTCGCCGCGAGGCTGGGCGCGGAGGTGCCGGTGGTGGCCGCGGTGCTGACCGTGATGGTGTACAGGGTGCCGCCGGTCAGCCCGATGATCGTGCAGCTGGTCGCGCCGGCGCTGACGCAGGTAAAGCTGCCCGGCGACGTGGTCGCGGTGTAGTTGACGAGCGAGCCGTTGTTGAGGTAGGCCGGCGCGGTCCAGGACACGGTGGCGCTGCCGCTGCCGGGCGTCGCGGTCACGCCGGTCGGCGCCTGCGGGCCGACCAGGGCGGCGGTCAGCGCGTTGGCGGAGCCGTTGTTGTTGCCGAGCTCGCCGCTGGTGCCGCTGCCCCAGCAGTACGAGGTGCCGGTGGCGGACTGCGCGCAGGTGTAGTTGGTGCCCGCGCTGATCTGGGCCAGCGTCACCCCCGACAGGGTGCCGCTGGTGGTCACGGCGACCGGCGTGTTGACCGGGGTGGTGGTGCTGTTGTTGCCGAGCTGGCCGTACGCGTCGTAGCCCCAGCAGTACGCGGCGCCCGTGGCGCCCAGCGCGCACACGTGGCCCTGGCCGACGCTGAGCTGGGTGACGGTCACCCCGGACAGGGCGCCGCCAGTGGTGACCGCGCTGGGCGTGCTGACGCTGGCGCCGGTCGTGCCGTTGCCGAGCTGGCCGTACTGGTCGTTGCCCCAGCAGTACGTGCCAACGGTCGGGTTCAGCCCGCAGGTCTCGAAGTACCCGGCCGAGACGGCGGAGGCCGCCACGCCGCCGTTGGTGACGGCGACCGGCAGGTCGGTGCTGGTCGTCGTGCCGTTGCCGAGCTCACCGGAGCTGTTGTCGCCCCAGCAGTAAAGGGCGCCGGTGCTGGCGACCGCGCAGGCGTGCTCCCAGCCGACGCTGATCTGGACGATCGTCGCGCCCGCCATCGGGGTGCTGGTGGTGGCGACGGCGGTCGGCACGCTGGAGTTGGAATTGGTGCCGCCGTTGCCGAGCTGGCCGAAGTCGTCGGCGCCCCAGCAGTAGACGGCGCCGGTGCTGGACAGCCCGCACACGGTGTACCGGTTGGCGCTGAGCGCGGTCAGCGTCACCCCTGACAGCGCGCCGGTGGTGGTCACGGCGACGGGCACGCTGGAGTTGGTGGTCGTGCCGTTGCCGAGCTGCCCGTCGTTGTTGTAACCCCAGCAGTAGGCGGCGCCGGCGCTGGACAGCCCGCACGCGAAGTCGTTGCCGGTGTCCACCTCGGTGAGCGTCACGCCGGACAGCGCGCCGCCGGTGTACACCGCCACCGGGGACAGCTGGGTCACCGGGCTGGTGGTGTTGTTGCCCGCCTCGCCGTAGGTGTTGTCGCCCCAGCAGTAGGCCCTCCCGCTCTGCAGGACGCAGCTGTTCGCGAGGCCGGCGCTGATCGAGGTCGTCCCCGCGGCCGGGGTGACGGTGGCGCCGGCGCTGGGGGCCGAGGTGCCGGTGGAGGTGGTCACCGTGACGGTGACGGTGTAGGTGGTGCCGTTGGTCAGGCCGGTGATCGTGCAGTGGGTGGCGCTGGTGCTGGTACAGGTGAAGCTGCCCGGCGAGGTGGTGGCGGTATAGGAGGTCAGTGTGCCGTTGAGGAAGCCGGGCGCGGTCCAGTACACGGTGGCGGACGCGTTGCCGGGGAACGCGGTGACGCCGGTCGGCGTCATGGAATAGACGTAGACCGCGGACGCCCGGATCGTGGCGGTGCCGTTGTCGCCGACCTGGCCGGAGCCGGCGCTGTCCTGGCCCCAGCAGTAGACGACTCCGGTGCTGTCGATGGCGCAGGTGTGATACGTCCCGCCGCTGATCTGGGTCAGCGTCTTGCCCGACAGCACCCCGGTGGTGACCACCGCGACCGGGGTGGACTGGGCAGTGACCAGGTTGTTGTTGTCGCCGCGCTGGCCGAGCTGTCCATACCCCCAGCAGTAGGCGGCGCCGAGCGATGTCAGCGCGCAGGTGTGATACAGCCCGGACGTGATCTGCGCGACGGTGCCGGAGGTGAAGAGGCCGTTGTAGGTGGGCGCGACCGCCACGCTGCTGTCGGTGGTGGAGTTGTTGCCCAGCTCACCGTAATTGTTCTGGCCCCAGCAATACGCGTGGCCGGCCGATGACAGCGCGCAGGTGTGGTTACCCCCGGCGGAGATCTGCGCCAGGACCGTGCTGCCTGATATCGCTCCCGAGTTGCTGAGTTTCACCGGCACGTTGGAGTTGGTATTGGCGCCGCCGTTGCCGAGCTGGCCGTTGCTGTCGCTGCCCCAGCAAAAGCCAGCGCCGCTGTTATCCAGCGCGCAGGCGTGGTAGTAGCCGGTGTCGACCGAGGCCACGATCTTGCCGTTCAGGGCGCCGCCTCTGTATACCGCCACCGGCGTACTTGAGCTGGTATTGGTGGCGTTGCCGAGTTCGCCGTAGGTATTGTCGCCCCAGCAGTACGCGTAGCCGGTGAGGCCGTTGTAGCCGCACGCGAAGTTGTATCCGGCGGTGATCCCGTTCAGGCCGGCCTGGCTCACCGTCACCGGCACGCTGGAGTTCGTCGTGGTGGCGTTGCCGAGCTGGCCGCTGGTGTTCAGCCCCCAGCAGTAGGCCGTGCTGCCGCCGAGCGCGCAGGTGAACTGGTTGCCCGCCACGATCTGGGTCAGCGTCACCCCCGACAGCACCCCCGACGTGCTGACCGGCAGCGGCGTACTGGAGCTGGTCGTGCTGCCGTTGCCCAGCTCACCGTAGGTGTTGTCGCCCCAGCAGTAGGCCTTGCCGCTCTGGATCGTGCACGTATGGCTCACCCCGGCCGCGATCGTCGCCGCGGACGAGGTGGTGATGGCCGCGGCCGGCTGCACCGTGAGCTGGGCCGCCACCAGGCCCGTGGCCAGCAGCGCCAGCCCCGTCCCGGCGGCCGTGACGCGCCGGGACACCCCGCGCCGGAGCACCGCGCGCCGGGACGCCGGCCGCCCCGGCCACATCCCCCTGCCGGTCAAGGCCCTTCTCCTGTTCCTTTTCATTCCTTATTTCCGGGTACATCTCCGGACACATTTCCGGTGCCTGAAAATATTGCGAAAAAGCGGACGGCTGTCTCATTACCGTGGGCGATCCGCTGCTTAGCATACGCACGAGGCGCGGGCCGGCAAGCCAACCCGCCCGGTCAGTAATTACCAGCCCGGATAATTGCGTTAATGGGCTATTCCGCCCCGGTGCTGGCCCTGCACAGTCAGATCAGACAAGGCCAGCAGTGCCACGTGCAGGGACGTCCGCGATTCGGCGGAGCCGAGATCGGCGCCGAGGATCCGCTCGATCTGCTGCAGCCGCTGGTAGAAGGTGGGGCGAGCCAGATGCGCGCGCTGCGCCGCGGCCGCCTTGTTGCCGCCCGCCTCCAGGTAGGCGGCGAGGCAGTCCAGCAGGCGGGTGCCGTGCGCGTCGTCGGCGGCCAGCAGCGGGCCCAGCTCGCGCTCGGCGAACGTCTGCAGCCGCGCGTCGTCGCGCAGCAGGTGCAGCAGGCCGCGCAGCCGCAGGTCGGGCAGCCGGTAGAAACCGCGGCCGGGGACGCCTTCGGTGCCCGCGGGCTGGCGGATGGCCACGTCACCGACCTGCCGAGCCTCCAGGAACGACCGCCGCAGGTCGCGCAGCGTTTCGGTGGGGGTGCCGATACTGAGCACGAACGGCTCGCCGCCCGCTCCGGACAGCCGGAGCCGCTGGCCCAGCCGTGCGGACAGCGCCGTCAGGGCCTCGTCGGCGTCGGCGCGGGCCGGCAGCGACAGCAGCGCCCCGGCCCGCACGTCGTCCAGCGACCCGACCAGGGCCGGTACGCGGCCGTCCCGGCAGGCGTCGGCGACCGCCTCGGTGACCGTCACGATCCGGGCGTGCGCCGAGATGCCCGGTCCGGAGTCCCGGATGCGGACGATGGCCGCGATCAGCTGCCGCCCGCTGACCGGGACGCCCAGCGCGCGGGCCCGCGCCGCCGCCTCGTCCGGATCGGCGTGCGCGCTGTCCGCGATCGCGCTGATCAGCGTGCGGTGTGCCTGCCGCTCCAGGCTTTCCTGCTGCCGGGTCAGCAGCCGCCCGAGTGCCAGCGCGCTGGCGGCCCGCTCGATGAGCACGGTGTCCGGGCCGGCCGGGGCGCCGTCGCGCGCCAGGATGACGCGCCCCCAGTCCTCCCCGCGCGCCCCCACCGTGGTGACCAGCCAGCCCATCCGCTCGTCGTAGAACGTCCGCCCGGTCCCGGCCACCGCGCGGGCCCGCTGCTCGAACCCGGCCAGCAGCCGGCGCGGGCTGGCGCCGGCCGGAGCGCACGCGAGCACCCGGTGCGACAGGTCCTCAAGGATCACCGGGCACCCGGCCAGCAGCGCCGCCTGGCGGACGATTTCCTCGGGCGGGGCCCCGGCCACCGACAGGTCCGTGAACGTCTCGTGCACCCGCTCCGACGCCCGCAGCTCGGCCAGCTGCGCGTCGATGATCATCGCGTGCACGGTCTCGGTGATCTCCACGAACGGGACCTCGCGGCGGAACGCGATCAGCGGCAGGCCGTGCGCCCCGGCCGCGCCGACCAGCGCGTCCGGCAGCCGCTCGTACCGGCGGCCCAGCTCCACCGCCAGCCCGCTCACCCCGGCCCCGGACAGCTCGGCCACGTACGCGGCGAGCAGGCCCGGGTCGTCGGGCAGCGCGATACCGGTGCTCAGCACCAGCTCGCCCCCGTGCAGCAGCCGCGCCACGTCGGCCATCTCCATCGCGTGCACCCAGCGCACGAGGGCGCCCAGCCGCTCGCGGCCCGCCAGCACCTCGGGCCGCCCCCGGCGCACGACGTCCAGATCCAGCACGGCGGCCACGGTCGGCAGCACGGCGACCTCCCGACGCTCTGTTAACGGCTCGGCGAATCTCCTTACATTATGTTCCCGGGCCCGGCGGCCCGGGCCGGCCAGACTGGGACCATGCCGGATCTTTACGCCCGCCATCGCGCGGTCATCCCCAATTGGGTCGCGACCTACTACGACGAGCCCCTCGAGCTGGTGGGCGGCAAAGGATGCCGGGTCACCGACGCGGCGGGCCGCAGTTACCTGGACTTCTTCGGCGGCATCCTGACCAACATGCTCGGCTATGACGTGCCCGAGGTACGCGAGGCCGTCGAGCGGCAGATCGCGTCGGGCATCGTGCACACCTCGACGCTGTACCTGATCCGCAGCCAGGTCGAGCTCGCCGAGAAGATCGCCCGGTTGTCCGGAATCCCGGGCGCCAAGGTGTTCTTCACCAACTCCGGCACCGAGGCCAACGAGACCGCGCTGCTGCTGGCGACCGCCGCCCGGCGCGCGGACCAGGTGCTCGCGCTGCGGAACAGCTATCACGGCCGGTCGTTCGGCGCCGTGGCCATCACCGGCAACGCCGTCTGGAAGCCCTCGTCGCTTGCGCCGTTCGGTGTGCACTACCTGCCGGGCACGGACCGGCGGCTGCCCGCCTACCAGGGGATGCCCGACGGCGCGTTCATCGAGGCCTGCGTCGCGGACCTGCGTCACCTGCTGGCCACCGCCGCGCACCCGGCCGACGTCGCCTGCCTGATCGCCGAGCCGATCCAGGGCGTCGGCGGCTTCACCATGCCGCCGGACGGGCTGCTCGCCGCGTACAAGGAGGTCCTCGACGCGTACGGCATCCTGTTCATCTCCGACGAGGTGCAGACCGGCTGGGGCCGCACCGGCGCGCACTTCTGGGGCATCGGCGCGCACGGGGTGACCCCCGACGCGATGACGTTCGCCAAGGGCCTCGGCAACGGGTTCGCCATCGGCGGCGTGGTGGCCCGCGGCGACCTGCTGGACGGGCTGCGCGGCAACGGGATCTCCACCTTCGGCGGCAACCCGGTCTCCACCACCGCGGCCAACGCCACGCTGGACTACGTGCTCTCCCACGATCTGCAGCGCAACGCCGCCGAGCAGGGCCAGGTCATCATCGCCGGCCTGCGCGAGGCCGCGGCGGGCTGCGCCGCCGCTGGTGAGGTACGGGGGCGGGGACTGATGTTCGCCGTCGACCTGGCCGACCCGGCGACCGGTGAGCCCAGCGCCCCGCTGGCCGCGCGGATGCTGGAGGAAACCCGCGCACGGGGCCTGCTGGTCGGCAAGGGCGGGCTGCGCGGCAACACGCTGCGGATGGCGCCGCCGCTCACCCTCTCCGCGGCCGAAGCGCGGGAGGGCCTGGCCATCCTCACCGGCGCCCTGCGCGCCGTCAGCGCGGGGGCGGCCCAATGAGCGACACCGTGAGCAGCCCACCAAGCGACAGCGCGCGCGGGCCGGCCCGCGCGCGGAGCTGACGCACATCACGCACTGGATCGGCGGCAAGCCACAGGCCGGCGCCGCGGCCGCCCGCGGTGACGTATACGACCCGGCCACCGGCCAGGTCAGCGGGCACGTCGACCTGGGCGGCCCGGCCGAGGTCGACGCGGCGGTGGCGGCGGCCCGGGCGGCGTTCGCGGACTGGCGCACGGCGTCGCTGTCCCGCCGCGCGTCGATCCTGTTCAGCTTCCGTGAGCTGGTCAAGGCGCACACGGGCGAGCTGGCCGCGCTGATCACCGCCGAGCACGGCAAGGTGGCCAGCGACGCGGCCGGGGAGGTTGCCCGCGGCCTGGAGGTCGTCGAGTTCGCCTGCGGCATCCCGCACCTGCTCAAGGGCGGCTACTCGGAGAACGTGTCCACCGGCGTGGACTCCTACTCGCTCCGGCAGCCGCTCGGCGTGGTGGCCGGGATCACCCCGTTCAACTTCCCCGCCATGGTGCCGATGTGGATGTTCCCGATCGCGATCGCCTGCGGGAACACGTTCGTGCTCAAGCCCTCGGAGAAGGACCCGTCCGCCTCGCTGCTGATCGCGTCGCTGTGGGCCGAGGCCGGGTTGCCGGACGGCGTTTTCAACGTGGTGCAGGGGGCCAAGGCGGCGGTCGACGCGATCCTTGGCCACCCTGATGTTGCCGCGGTGAGCTTTGTCGGGTCGACCCCCGTGGCCCGTTACATATACGAGAACGGCACCCGCGCCGGCAAGCGGGTCCAGGCGCTCGGCGGCGCCAAGAACCACATGGTGGTGCTGCCCGACGCCGACCTGGACCTGGCGGCGGACGCGGCGGTGTCGGCGGGGTTCGGCTCGGCGGGAGAGCGGTGCATGGCCATCTCCGCGCTGGTCGCGGTGGAGCCGGCCGGCGACGAGCTGATCGAGCGGATCCGGGCCCGGATCAGCCGGCTGCGGGTCGGCCCCGGCACCGACGAGCGGTCCGAGATGGGGCCGCTGGTCACCGGGCCGCACCGGGACCGGGTGGCCTCGTACCTCGATTCCGGGGTGCGCGAGGGGGCCACGCTGGCCGTCGACGGCCGCGCGCACCCGGTGATCGGCGGGCAGGCCGGGGGATTCTGGCTCGGCCCGAGCGTCCTGGACCACGTCGAGCCGGGCATGAGCTGCTACGACGACGAGATCTTCGGCCCGGTGCTGAGCGTGGCCCGGGTGGACTCGTACGAGGCGGCGGTGGCCCTGGTCAACGCGAGCCCGTACGGGAACGGGACGGCGGTCTTCACCAACGACGGGGGCGCGGCGCGCCGTTTCGTCGCCGAGATCGAGGTGGGCATGGTCGGCGTCAACGTGCCGATCCCGGTGCCGATGGCGTACTTCTCCTTCGGCGGCTGGAAGTCCTCGCTGTTCGGCGACAGCCACATGCACGGCACCGAGGGCGTGCGCTTCTACACCCGCGGCAAGGTCGTCACGTCCCGCTGGCTCGACCCGAGCCACGGCGGCGTCAGCCTCGGCTTCCCGGTCAACTCCTAGGACGGCGCCGGGGGCCCGGCCGCCGGGGGCCCAGCCGCCGGGGGTGCGGCCGCGGGCGGGGTCGCGGGCGCGGGGGCCGTCGCGGCGGCGGGCGGCGCGGCCAGCTGCATCGAGGCCAGGATCGTGCCCAGGCTGGCGGTGCCCAGGTTGTCGGGCACCGTCACGTACAGCACGGCGGGCGGCTGGCCCGGGCCCCGGTCCACGACCACCACCGCGCCGAGCTGGGTCTGCCACGCCAGGCCCTGGCTCGCCGCCGTCGGGTAGGTCATCTGGAACTCCACGATCCACGCCGGATGCCCGCTGACCTGCAGCGGGTTGTTCTGCTGGGTGGCGCGGACGTGCGGCAGGCCGCCGAAGTACACCGGGTCGAACGCGACCGTCAGGTTCATCGCCGTCTGCGGCAGATCGGCGACGCCGGTGTAGGCGTACTGCTGGCCGAGCAGGCCCGAGCAGGCGCTGCCGTACCAGGGGGTGCCGGCCGCCGCGGGCACGGTCCCGGCCACCGCGCTCTCCCCGGCGGTCCAGGTGAACACGCCGTTGTTCATCGACGCCGGGCAGCCCGCCTGCCACGGCGCGGCCAGCGTCGCGTACGACAGGCCGGACGCCGCGTCGGTGACCGGCGTGCCGGTCGTCGCGACCGCCGACGGGGTGGTCGGCGCCGACGAAGTGGCCGACGGTGCGGCCGTGGCCTTCGGCGCCATGGTGCCGTCGGCGGACGGATGGCCAGTGGCGGCGGCCGGCGTCGTGCGCGGGGCCGGCGAGGAGCCGAACACCGCGACCAGGATGCCGGTGATCAGCATGGCCAGGGCCGTGCCCAGGGCCAGCGCCCACATCAGCCGCGCCCGGTTGCGCCGCAGCATCCCGGCCGCCTCGCCGCGTTCCAGCAGCGGCGTGTCGTCTTCGGTGACCGGCGCGCCGTGCTGCCAGCCGAACCCGGCCAGCGCACCGGGTCCGTCACGCTCGAGGACCCGGGTCTGGCCCTGGTCCCGGCCGTAGCCCTGCCCGTAGCCCTGCCCGTAGCCCATTGGGGCATCTGGGCGTGCCGAGCCCTGCCAGGTCACAGGGCTCTCCGGGGCGACCGGTGCGGGCAGAACGGGGGCGGGGCTGGCGGTGGCGGCCGGCCCGTTCCCGATGGCGGGCTGGGCCGTACCGCCCACGGGAGCCGTGTGCTCCGTCCACTGCGCCCCATCCCACCAGCGCAGCGGGCCCCCCACCTCAACGGGGTTCTCGTACCAGCCGGGGGACGGCATCTCCAAGGCAGACTCCTATGCCGATGTCACGCGGTGATCCCGTTGGCCAGATTCCGCCCTCCACCGACCTAACCCAAGGTCAAGCAGGTTAGCGGAACAGCAGGCGCGGACGCGGGCAGAGCGGGCAAATGCGTCCATTCCGCCGCCGGAACCGCGCCGTAAGGGTGCGCCGGCCTGCGGATCGAGCGTGTCCCGGGGCGGGACGGGGGAGGGCCGCGCGGTGGCGTCGGTGACCGGCCGCGCGCCGCCCGCGAACCGGTTCAGCTCCGCCCCGCACACCACCCGGGCCGGGAACGGGTCGGCCGCCGTGCGGCGCGTCAGGTCGTCCTCGGGGAACGCGCGGTGGCTCCCGGCCAGGACCAGGTTGCCGAAGCGCCGGCGGTGCAGCACCGCGGGCTCGGCGATCAGGCAGCAGACCGGGAAGACGGAACCGATGGTGGAGACCTGCTCCTTCGCGTACCGCAGCGGCGGCCCGTCGGCCACGTTCACGGCGTAGATCCCGCCCGGCCGCAGCGCCCGTGCCGCGGCCTGGGCGCACTCCACGGTGGTCAGGTGCGGCGGCGTCTGCGGTCCCGCGAAGACGTCGCTGATCACCATGTCGAAGCTGGCCGGGCGCGCGGATTCCAGCACCTCCCGGGCGTCACCGATCCGGATCCGGAGGTGCCGGCGTGGCCGGGCCAGCGGCAGGTGCTCACGGACCAGGCTCATCAGCGCCGCGTCCGATTCCGCCACCAGCTGGCTCGAGCCGGGGCGGGTCGCCGCCACGTACCGGGGCAGGGTCAGCGCACCGCCGCCCAGGTGCAGCACGCGCAACGGGGCCCCCGCGGGCCCGGCGGTGTCCACCAGGTGGGCGATCCGGCGCACGTACTCGAACTCCAGGTACGTCGGGTCGGCCAGGTCGACCTGTGATTGCGGCGCGCCGGCCAGGTAGAGGATCCACGACTCCGCGCGGCTGACGTCGGGCACCAGCTCGGCCAGGCCGGCGTCCACCTTCCGGTGGACGGCGAGACGGCTCGTCCGCGGCCGCCGTGCTCCGCTGCCCGCCATGGGCCCAGTATCGGGGGCCTCAGAGCGCCGCGAAGGCGTCCTCCAGGATCGACAGGCCTTCCTCCAGCAGCGCGTCGCCGATGACCAGGGGAGGCAGGAAGCGCAGCACGTTCCCGAACGTCCCGCACGTCAGCACGACCAGGCCGGCCAGGTGACAGGCCTTGGCCACGGTGGCCGCGACCACCGGGTCCGGCTCGATGCCGCCCGGCTGGACGATCTCCACGGCGATCATCGCGCCGCGCCCCCGGACCTCGCCGATGCACGGGGTGGCTTCGGCCAGCTTGTTCAGCCGCGGCAGCACGATGTCGCCGATGTGCCGGGCCCGGCCGGCCAGATCCCCGGTCTCCATCGTCTCGATCGCGCCGAGCGCCGCCGCGCACGCCACCGGGTTGCCGCCGTACGTGCCGCCGAGCCCGCCCACGTGCACGGCGTCCATCAGCTCGGCCCGCCCGGTGACACCGGCCAGCGGCAGCCCGTCCGCGATCCCCTTGGCCGTCGTGACCAGATCCGGGACGAGGCCCTCGTGCTCGCACGCGAACCAGTCGCCGGTCCGGCAGAAACCGGTCTGGATCTCGTCCGCGATCAGGATGATCTCGTGGCTTCGGCACCATTCGGCCAGCCCGGCCAGGAACCCGGGCGGCGGCACGATGAACCCGCCCTCGCCCTGGATCGGCTCGATGATGACCGCGGCCACGTTTTGCTCGCCGACCTGGGTGTGGATCAGCCCGGTCACGACGTCCAGGGCCTCGGCGCGGCATGCCTCGGGGCCGCCGGGCCAGCGCAGCGGGTAGGCCATCGGCGCCCGGTAGATCTCCCCGGCGAACGGCCCGAAGCCCTGCTTGTACGGCATGTTCTTGGCGGTCAGCGCCATCGTCAGGTTGGTGCGCCCGTGATAGGCGTGGTCGAACGCGACGACCGCCTGGCGCCCGGTCGCGTGCCGGGCGACCTTGACCGCGTTCTCCACCGCCTCCGCGCCCGAGTTGAACAGCGCGGACCGCTTCTCGTGATCGCCCGGCGTGCGCGCCGCGAGCTGCTCGCAGACCGCGACGTACTCCTCGTACGGGGTGACCATGAAGCAGGTGTGGGTGAACCGGGCGACCTGCTCGCTGACCCGCTCCACCACGCGCGGCGCGGCGTTGCCCGCCGACACCACGGCGATGCCCGAGCCGAAGTCGATGAGCGAGTTGCCGTCCGCGTCGACCAGCACGCCGCCGCCGGCGGCGGTGATGAACACAGGCAGCACGTGGCTCACGCCGCGCGCGACGCTGCGCTGCCGGCGGCCGAGCAGCTCGCGTGAGGCCGGTCCAGGGATTTCGGTGACGAGGCGTCGTTCCTGGGGGAGCGCCGGCCCGCCCGGCGCAAACAAAGGCGCGTTCATGGTCCTGACCATACGTCTATCGTGGTCGGCGAGCGAGGCGCGGTGGCAGGACGCGGGGACAGCCGGAAAGGAGTGGTCGAAACCATGTCTGAGCAGGACGCGAGCCGCGGTGTGCTCTTCGGCGGCGTGTTCCGCCGCGGCGGGGTCGACGCGGGTGACCACGCGTGGCTGCGGGCCATGCTGGACGTGGAGGCGGGCCTGGCCCGCGCGCTGGAGCGGGCCGGGCTCGCTCCCGCCGGCGCGGGCGCCGCGGTGACCAAGGCGGCCGTGCCGGGGAACTTCGACGTGGCGGACCTGGGCGAACTGGCCGCGCTCACCGGCAACCCCGTTCCCGCGCTGAGCCGCGCGCTGGCCCGGCAGGTGCCCCGGCCCGCGGCCGGCGCCGTGCACCGCGGCGCGACCAGCCAGGACATCGTGGACACGGCCGCGATGCTGCTGGCTCGTGACGCGCTTGACGTCATCGGCGCCGACCTGGCCGGCGCGGCGCGGGCCGCGGCGGCGCTGGCGGACGCGCACCGGTCCACCATCATGATCGGCCGGACGCTGCTCCAGCAGGCCGTGCCCATCACGTTCGGGCTGATGGCCGCGGGCTGGCTGGCCGCGCTGGATGACGCGCGGGCCGGCCTGGCGGCGGTCCGCGCCGGGCGGCTGGCGGTCCAGTTCGGCGGGGCCGCGGGCTCGCTGGCGTCGCTGGGGGACAGCGGGCCGCGGGTGGCGGCGCTGCTGGCCGAGGAGCTGGCGCTGCCGCTGCCGGCCCTGCCCTGGCACACGGACCGGCTGCGGCTGATCGAGCTGTCCGCGGCGCTGGCCGGCGCGGACGCCGTCCTCGGCAAGATCGCCCGCGATATCACGCTCCTGTCGCAGTCCGAGGTGGCCGAGGTGCACGAAGGCCCCGGCCCCGGCCCCGGCTCTGGGGCCGCCGGTGGCAGTTCGCCGCCGCGCGGCGGTTCCTCGGCCATGCCGCAAAAGCAGAACCCGGTCGCGGCCATCGCCATCCTCGGCTGCACCAAGCGGGTCCCCGGCCTGCTCGCGACCATCGCCGCCGCCGCTGAGCAGGAGTATCAGCGGGCCGCGGGCGCCTGGCACGCGGAATGGGAACCGCTGGCCGACCTGCTCAGCCTGACCGGCTCGGCCGCGTCCTGGGCCGCCGAACTGCTCGGCGGGCTGACCGTGGACGTGGCGCGGATGAGCGCCAACCTGGCCGCGGCCAAGGGGCTGCCGCTCGCCGAGCACGTCACGTCGCTGCTGGCGGACGCGCTCGGCCGCGCCGCCGCGCACGACCTCGTCGCCGAGGCCGGGGCCCGCGCCGTGTCGGCCGGCCTGCCGCTGCGCGACGTGCTGCTCGGGCTGCCGCAGTCCGCGGAACGCCTGGAGAAGGCCGGCATCACCCCCGAGCAGATCGAGTCCGCGCTGGATCCCGCGGAATATCTCGGCGCCGCACACGCCTTCGTCGGCGCCGCGCTGGCCGCGCACCAGCAGAGCGCCCTGCCTATGCCGACACCGAAGGGCCGCGATGGTCATGGATGATTCCGAACGGATCCGGCAGGGGATGTCCGTCCGGCGCGAGGTTCTCGGGGATGAGCACGTGGACCGGGCCGTGGCTGGCACGACCGCGTTCACCGAGCCGTTCCAGGATTTCATCACCCGGTACGCCTGGGGTGATATCTGGTCGCGGCCCGGGCTGTCCCGCGCCGAGCGGAGCATCGTCACGCTGGCCGTGCTCACCGCGCTGCAGCACGAGGGCGAGCTGGCCCTGCACGTCAAGGCGGCGCTGCGTAACGGCCTCACCCCGGAGCAGATCCAGGAAGTCCTGCTCCAGGTGGCCGTGTACGCCGGCGTGCCG
This sequence comes from uncultured Actinomycetes bacterium, assembly GCA_963824545.1. Lineage (GTDB taxonomy): Bacteria > Actinomycetota > Actinomycetes > Streptosporangiales > Streptosporangiaceae > Bog-532. Next base: position 122,484 of record CAWGPP010000002.1, read on the forward strand.
GCCGGGAACCGCGCCTTCGCCGTCGCGCAGCGGGCACTGGCCGAAGCCGGGGAGGCCGGGGAGGCCGGGCGCGCCCGGGAGGGCGGGGGCGCCGGGGGCATCCGGGAGGCTGGCCCCGGGTGACCGGCGCGACATCGACGTCAGCGCAGGCAGCCGCTATCGTACGGATATCGAACGAGTGTGCACCCAGCGGTCGCTGACGGGAGTTGTATGGCCGAGATCGTGTCACTGGCCGAAGCGGTTGGGCGGGCCGTGCGGGACGGCGACACGGTCGCGATGGAGGGTTTCACCCACCTGATCCCGTTCGCTGCCGGGCACGAGGTCATCCGGCAGGGCCGGCGCGATCTCACCCTCATCCGGATGACCCCCGACCTCATCTATGACCAGCTCATCGGGGCCGGATGCGCCAGCAAGCTGGTGTTCTCCTGGGGCGGCAACCCCGGCGTCGGCTCGCTGCACCGGTTCCGCGACGCGGTTGAGCACTCCTGGCCGGCCCCGCTGGAACTGGAGGAGCACAGCCACGCGGGCATGGCCAACCGTTACGTGGCCGGCGCCTCCGGCCTGCCGTTCGCCGTGCTGCGCGGCTACAGCGGCACGGGCCTGATGGACGGCGTCGTGCAGCCGAGCATCCGCCCCATCACCTGCCCGTTCACCGGCGAGATCCTCACCGCCGTCTCCGCGCTCAACCCTGACGTGGCCATCATCCACGCCCAGCGCGCCGACACCAGCGGGAACGTGCAGTTCTGGGGCATCACCGGCGTCCAGAAGGAAGCGGTGCTGGCCGCGGAACGCTCGATCGTCACCGTCGAGGAAGTGGTGCCGCACCTCGGCGCGCGCCCCGATGCCGTGGTCCTGCCCAGCTGGACGGTCAGCTACGTGGCCGCCGTCCCCGGTGGCTCCCGGCCGTCCTACGCGCTCGGCTACTACGACCGGGACAACGACTACTACCTGGCCTGGGACCCGATCGCCCGGGACCGGGACGCGTTCCGGCGCTGGCTGGACGCCGAGGTCTTCGGTGTGCCCGAAGCAGCCCGGGGAAGGTAGGCGGGCATGGCGGAGTACACCTCCGACGAGATGATGACGGTCTCCGCGGCGCGGACGCTGCGGGACAACGTGACCTGCTTCGTCGGCATCGGGCTGCCCAGCGCGGCGGCAAACCTGGCCCGGGCCACGCACGCGCCCGGGCTCGTCCTCATCTACGAGTCGGGCACGATCGGGGCCAAGCCGGACCGGCTGCCGCTGTCCATCGGCGACGGCATCCTGGCCGAGACCGCGGACGCCGTGGTCAGCGTCCCGGAGATCTTCAACTACTGGCTGCAGCCCGGCCGCATCGACGTCGGCTTCCTCGGTGCCGCCCAGATCGACAAGTTCGGCAACATCAACACGACGGTGATCGGCGGCGACTACGCGGCCCCGAAGACGCGGCTGCCCGGGGCCGGCGGCGCCCCCGAAATCGCCGCGTCCTGCCGTGAGGTCATCGTCGTCGTCCGGCAGACGCTGCGGTCGTTCGTGGAGCGGGTCGACTTCGTCACGTCGGTGGGGCACGGCTCCGGGCCGGGGACGCGCCAGCGCCTCGGGCTTACCGGCGCCGGGCCGCTCAAGATCATCACCGACCTCGGCGTGCTGGAACCGGATCCGGCCACCCAGGAATTCGTGCTCACCGGGCTGTACCCCGGCGTCCCCGTCCAGGACGCCCGCGCCCGGACCGGCTGGGACCTCGCCGCCGCGGCCGAGCTGACGACGGTGCCGCCGCCGTCGGCGGCCGAGCTGACCGCGCTGCGCGGCTTTACCGCGAATGCGAAGGAGTAGCGAATGACCGCTGACGCGCCCGACGTTCTCCCGTCCCGGCTGGCGCTGCCGTCGTACGGCCGCCCGCGCGGCGTGCACCCGCCGCTCGACTACTCCGGGTACCGCTCCACCGCCCTCCGCCACCCGAGCAAACCGCTGGTCCTACTGCCGCAGCGGCTGACCGAGGTGACGGGGCCGCTGCTCGGCGACGAGCTCATCACGCCGGCCGACGGCGACCTGACCATGCAGCACGCCGGCGAGCCGCAGGGCCAGCGGATCATCCTGACCGGCCGGGTGCTCGACTCAGGTGGGCGCCCTGTGCCGGACACGCTGATCGAGATCTGGCAGACCAACGCGGCCGGCCGTTACCGGCACGCACGCGAGCACCACCCGGCCCCGCTCGACCCGAACTTCACCGGTGTCGGGCGCGCCATCACCGACGCAGGCGGCAACTACCGTTTCATCACCATCCAGCCAGGCGCGTACCCGTGGGGCAACCACCACAACGCCTGGCGGCCCGCGCACATCCACTTCTCGCTGTTCGGCCGGGCGTTCACCCAGCGCCTGGTGACGCAGATGTACTTTCCGGGTGACCCGCTCCAGCCAATCGACCCGATCTTCAACTCGGTCGCCGACCCGAAGGCCAGGCAGCGCATGATCGCCGAGTTCGACATCGGGCTCACCCAGCCGGAATGGGCGCTCGGCTACCGCTGGGACATCGTGCTGCGCGGCCGCGACGCCACCGTCTTCGAGGAGGCATAGTGATCACTCCGTCGCAGACGGTGGGGCCGTTCTTCGCGATGCGGCTGCCCTGGGCGGATGGGCCGTTCGTGGTGCCGGAGGGCACCTCGGGGGCGCTCATCATCACCGGCCGGCTGTTCGATGGCGCCGGGCAGGTGATCCCGGACGGCCTCATCGAGACGTGGCAGGCCGATCCGCACGGGCGTTTCGCGCATCCGGACGACCCCCGCGGCGCGCCGGCCACCGGTTACCGGTCGTTCCGCGGCTTTGGCCGCTGCCCGACCGCGCCGGACGGCTCCTACCGCATCGTGACGCTGAAGCCCGGCCCGCTGCCGTGCCCGGAGGATCCGGACGGCGCGGCCGAGGCCCCGCACCTCGACGTGTCGGTGTTCGCCCGCGGGCTGCTGGACCGCGTCGTGACCCGGCTGTACTTTCCCGACGAGGCCGAGGCGAACGCCGCCGACCCGGTGCTGGCCTCGATCAACGAACCGGGACGGCGCGACACGCTCATCGCCCGGCCCGAGCCGGACGGGGCGGGCGGCACCGTACTGAGGTTCGACATCCGCCTGCAAGGCGAGCACGAGACGGTGTTCTTCGATGTCTGAGCGCCTGCACGCGACCCTGGAGGGGACCGCTGGTGCGCCCGTCGTGGCGCTCGGCACGTCGATCGGGACCAGCCAGGGCCTGTGGGACAAGCAGGCGGCGGTCCTGGGCAGGCAGTTCCGCTTGCTCCGCTTCGAGATGCGCGGCCACGGCGTGCCCGGTGCCCAGTCCCCGGCCCCGCCCGGCCCGTACACCATCGCGGAGCTGGGCGCCGACGTGCTGGCCCTGCTCAACTCCCGCGATATCGGCCGGATCGCCTACTGCGGCGTGTCACTGGGCGGCATGGTCGGCCTGTGGCTGGCCGCGAACGCGCCGGAGCGCATCACCCGGCTGGGGCTGTGCTGCACGTCGGCCCATCTGCCGCCGGCGTCGATGTGGGCGCAGCGGGCCGCGACGGCCCGGTCGGAGGGCATGGCGGCGCTCGTGGACCAGGTGATCGCGCGCTGGTTCACCCCCGGCTACGCCCAGCGCTGCCCGGAATCGGTCGCGACCGTCGCCGCCATGCTCAAGGGAACGAGCCCCGAGGGGTACGCGGGCTGCGCGGAAGCGATCGGCGCCATGGACCAGCGCCCGGCGATTTCCGCCATCACGGCGCCGACCCTGGTCATCGCGGCCGCCGAAGATCCCGCGACCCCGCCGTGGCACGGCGCGCAGATCGCCAGCGCCATTGCCGGGGCCCGCTTCACCGTCGTCCGTGGTGCTGCTCACCTGGCCAATTACGAGGTCCCCGGTCGGATCACGGCCGCGCTGCAGGCCCACCTCGCTCCGCTGCTCGCTGCGGACCCGTCATCCAGCCCAGCACGATAGGGTCACCTGTTCAGCGCCATCGGGTCACCCGGCCGCCGGCGCCCGCCGTCATGGGGCATGCTTTGCTGGGGGGAACCCCGCTGGAAGGAGACGAAATGCTGCCCTGGTCGGCTGATCTGGCCGGACGCATTGACGAGCACGTGATCACCAGTGACCTGCTGCGCGGTAATCCGCTGGGCGATCCGGACCAGCGCCCGCTGCTCGTCTACGTGCCGCCGGGATACGACAGCGATCAGGAGCGCCGCTACCCGGTGGTGTACGTCCTCCAGGGCTACACGGGCCATGTGGCCATGTGGCGGAACCGGTCGCCGTTCCGCCAGCCGTTCACCGAGACGGCCGACGCCGTGTTCGCGCGCGGCGAGGCACCCCCCGCGATCGTCGTGTACGTGGACGCCTGGACGTCGTACGGCGGCAGCCAGTTCGTGGACTCGCCCGGCACCGGTAGATACCACTCTTACCTGTGCGATGAGGTAGTGCCCTGGGTGGATGAGCATTACCGCACGATGCCGGCCGCCGCCTACCGCGCCGTCATGGGCAAATCCAGCGGAGGATTCGGCGCGATGATCACGCCGATGATGCGGCCGGATCTGTTCGGCGCGCTGGCCACCCACTCCGGGGACTCGCTGTACGAGTACTCCTACATTCCGGAGTTCGCCAAATCCGCCCGGCACCTGCGCGGATACGACGGTGACATCTGGCGCTGGTGGGACGATTTCCGGTCCCGTACCCCGTTCACCAAGCCGGAAGATCACGATCTGGTGATGCTCCTCGGCGTCTCGGCGTGCTTTTCCGCTCATAAGGACGGCTCCTTTGATCTGCCGTTCGATCCGGCGACCGCCGAGATCCGGCCCGACGTATGGCAGCGCTGGCTTGACTGGGATCCGGTCCGGATGGCGCCGCAGCACGCGGAGGCGCTGCAGTCGGTCCGCGCCATCTGGATCGACGCCGGGACGCGGGACGAGTGGTTCCTCGATCTCGGGGCCGAGGCGTTCTACGCCACCCTGCGGGATCTTGGGGTGCGCGACGACGTGATCCACTTCGAGCTCTTCGACGCCAGCCACATGGGCGTCGATTACCGGTATCCGCTGTCCTTGGCCTGGCTGTGCCAGCGAATGGCCGAATAGCCGCCCACCCCGGCCCTCCCATCCTGGCCCGCCCACCCGGGTCCGCCCGCCCCGGCCCGCCCACCCGGGTCCGCCCGCCCTGACCGCAGTCCTTATGGATCGCTGACGAAACGGAAAGTCCTTAAGGATCGATGAACCGCGCCCATTCGCGCCCCGTGAACCGCTTGTGTAGGAGCGACGGTCAACGTGAATGGAGAGAACACTTATGCGCAAGCATGGATGGGCGGCGACCAGCCTAGGGAGCCTTGGCCTAGGAGGGCTTGTCCTTCTGCTGGCGGCGTGTGGTCCTTCCTCAACCACGCCCGGCTCTGCCTACGGCGCCAGTTCGTCGAGCCCTACGGCCAGCCCCATGTCCACCGGATCGGCCGGCGCGTCGACGTCCGGCATGGGCACCTCCGGACCCGTGACGCTGACGATCAAGAAGACCGCGATCGGCGACGTTCTCGCTGACGCGAAGGGCGACACGCTCTACTGGTTCGCGAAGGACATGAAGGGCGGCCCATCAACGTGCACGGGGTCGTGCCTTTCCGCGTGGCCCGCCGTCACCGGCAAGCCTGCGGCGGCGATGGGAGTAACGTTCGCCGGCAAGCTCGGCTCGGTGACCAACGCCAACGGGACGGTGCAGGCTACCTACAACGGGTACCCGCTCTACCGCTACGCCGAGGACATGGCGCCGGGACAGACGTCAGGAAACGGGGAAGGTGGCGTGTGGCACGTCGTCACCGGGCAGTACCTCACGACGTCGATGTCCGCCAGTTCCGGCTCGGGTTCCGGCTCCGGCTCGATGGGCTCATCCGGTTCCGGCTCCTCAGGATCTTCTGGCTACGGATCTGGTTACAGCTACGGCTCGTCATCCACCTCGGGCTCCAGCGGCATGAACTCCGGCTCCACCGGCAGCTCAGGCTCCACCGGCAGTACTGGTTCCGGCCCTGGCAGCACCGGCTCCACCGGGAACTCCACCGCGAAGAACAACCCTGCCCCCGCGCCGAGCCCCACCTCCTCCATCAACGGCGGCGGCTGCGGTTCAGGCTCCTGCTGGTAAGGACATCCCGCCGGACGGGCCGGGCGGGACGTCGGACGTCCCGCCCGGCCCGGCGCGTCCTTGGCCGCAGCGGCTACGTGGACGTCGCCGAGGCGACCGGGAACCCGCGCTTCGCATTGCTGGGGCCGTTCCTCGAGGATGGCGCAGCCGCCTGGGACGCCGCCCGGCATGCCGCGTCCGGCGAAGGCCGCGAGTACGAGCGGGCCGACTTCGGCCCGGCGGTCCCGTCGCCGGGGCAGATCCTGTGCCTGGGCCTGAACTACAGCGAGCACGTCCGTGAGGGCGGCCGCGATATGCCCTCCTTCCCGGACGCGTTCATGCGCAGCGGCGAGACGGTTCTGGCCCCGTACGCGGATCTGGTGCGGCCGGCGCTGACGGAGCGCTTCGACTTTGAGGGTGAACTGGGGATCGTGATCGGCGCGGGCGGCCGGTACATTCCCGCGGGCAAGGCGATGGACGCCATCGCCGGGTTCACCGTGCTCAACGATGCGTCCGCCCGCGACTGGCAGCGCGCCGCGTCACAGTGGACGGCCGGCAAGAACTTCGACGGCACGATGCCGATCGGCCCGGAAATCGTCACCCCAGACGAGGGCAACATCCTCGATGTGCCGCTGACCACGGTTCTTAACGGGCAGGTCATGCAGTCGGCGCGGACGTCGCAGATGATCGTCGACATCCCCAGCGCCGTGGAATTCTTCTCCTCGTTCACGACGCTGCGGCCCGGCGACGTCATTGCCACCGGAACCCCAGGCGGCGTGGGCTTTGCCCGCACACCACCGGTCTGGCTGGATCCAGGCGGCGTCATCGAGGTCACCATCGAAGGCGTGGGAACGATCCGGAACCGGGTCATCGCGGAAGAAGGCGACCGCAGCACCTGGCGCTGGCATCCCGGCCGCCCCGCCAGCGGCCTCTAGCCGCAATGCCGGGGGGGCCTGCGGGCCGCCGGGCCTGCGGGCGGGGCGTGCGGTTGCGGTTTCCCGGCCGACGCGGCAAGGCTGTTGATCATCGCGTGCGGGATGGCCGCAGATCAGGCGGCGTGGATGGCGGGACCGGTGAAGTATTTCCGGCCCGATGGGGTGATCCAGGCGAGGACGCCCGGTTCGGGCTGTTCGAGCCGCCAGCCCTGCGAGTGCTTGACGCGATGGTGATAACGGCACAGCGGCCCGAGATTGCATTCGCAGGTTCGGCCGCCTTCTTCGAACGGCTGGGTATGGTCGCCGTCGCAACGGGCCGCGGGCATACGACAGCCCGGTGCGGTGCACCGCGGGCTCCGGATCTGCACAAGATGCCAGAGTGATGGGGACGGCCGGTAGTGACTGTTCTCACGGGCGTGCATGCAGTCGGTCCCGGCCAGGGCGCTGATGTTCATGGTGAAAGCACAGGCCGCGCCGTCACGGCCGGGCCGTCGCCGGACCTCGCATCCGTGCCCGATCGGCTCGCCGTCTTTGCCGGTGACGGTGACACACCACCGGACCAAGGGAGCGTTGAGCGTGCGGCCGGCGAGGTCGCGAGCGGTGAATGCCGTGATAGGCCCGAAGCCGCCAAGTTCGCCGGGACTCTCCGTGAGACCGAGCAACGTGGTCAGCGGCACGGTGAGGTTGACGGTGCCGGTGAGGCCCCTGGTACCGCATGGGGGAGAACCGGCGGCATCCGGCGGGCTGCTGGTCGCCGCGGCCGTCCGTTCCGGTGCCGCCGCTTCGCGCGTGGCCTCGGAGCCTGCCGTACCTGCCGCTTCCGCGTCCGGCGTTCCTCCGGGGGCCGGGGTTTCTCCGGGGGCCGGCGTTTCTCCGGGGGCTGGCGTTCCTTCCGCGTCCGGCGTTCCTTCCGGGGGCGTTCCTTCCGGGACCGACGTGACAGCCGGGTCCGCGTCCGCTGCCGTGTCAGGGGAACTCTCCGTATCCGGCGAACCCTTCGTGCCCGGGGAACCCTTCGCATCCCCGCGGGGGAGACCACTGGTGGCCTGGCCGGACAGCAGGGCCAGATAGACGTGTACCCGAAGCTCATCCAGGGTGCCGGACGCACCAGACCGGCGGAGCTGGCCCGCGAGCGCCGTGATGTGGTTCCAGGCCGCAACGGTCGCCGGCACCGGTAGGTGCCGGCCAGCCAGGCTGGCCGTGACCCCGCCCGACTCGGGCATCTGCTCGACCCGTGCCTGCTTTTCCTCCGCCTGGCGGCGGCGTTCGGCAGCGTCCGGGTCGGCAGCCAGCAGGGCGCGGTGCAACGCGGCGCGAAGCTGGCCCGTGGTCTGCGCGGGCGCGCGGCCGATAAGGCCATCTTCGATGGTCCGGGCAAGCTTGGGGTCCTGGCCGTCCAGGCCCGTCATAAACACCAGGGCCTTCGCCATGTCGATCTGCCCGGCGGCCAGGGCAGCGGCGGTCGCGGGCAATTCGCGCAGCGCCATGGCTCGGTCGATGAGAACCCCGGCCGAACGGGAGGTCAGGGTCAGGGCAGCGGCAATCTCATGGTCGGCCGCGTTGACTGCCTTACTGTCCCATTCCCCGGCGCTCTTGGCCTCGGCTTGACGGCGGCCAGAGAACTCGGCCACCGCGGCAAGTTCGGCGGCCGCGGCCATGGATGCGACCCTCCGCCAGCCCCGGATAAGCCCCAGCAGTGCATTGTCGCCGACACGAGCCAGCCTCGCGTTCGGTTCAGCGCACGATCCGGTGACCTCGGGAACGTCCGTGCCCTCGGTGCGGGGAGGGGGGACGGCACCCGGATCTTCCGTCGCGCCCGATCTGGTAGCGGGACTGGCGCGACGTCCAGCGCCCTGGTCTTCGGTGCGGTGCGGAGGAACTGTGCTCGGATCCTCAGTCCGCGGAGCGGGGACGGCGCCCGGAAACCTGGCCGCACTGGCAATGGCGCTGGCGTCAGCGGGATGCTGAGGGGCTGAGGCCTTGATCAGGAACGCGGTAAGGGTCGGCCCGGGCGGCAGTTCGTCCAGTGGGCCGCCCTGGCAGAACGCCTCAGCCACCGTGTCGTCACTGTCGGCCGGAGCGTCCTGGTTCAGTGCCGCGAGCAGGTGCGCGGGCAGCCATCCAGGAGCTGTCCGCATGCCGGGCTCCGCTGGCGGCCCATCCAGGGAAGCCTCAGGCCCGACAACGCTACGGCGAGCTTCCCCCCGGCGAGAATCTCCTGGGGTATTTCGCGGCGCGCCATCCTGAGAATCATCGCGCGAGGCATCATCGGCTGGCCCCTTGATCGGCATCCGCTCGCCTCCCCGGATACTCTCACCTTCTTCGAACAAGATATCGCTAATCTCTCATATTGTCCATAGTGCTAGCGCATAGATTCGATAAGCTTGACACGGAATCTCTGCGTCCAATCGCCCGCCGTCATAGGTCGAGTCAGAATGTCGGACCCCGGTGAGACGATCGCTTCATGCGGCAGGCCGAGGAGGCGAGGGCGTCAGGCTTTCCAGGACTCACCCGTCAGCCGCTCGTATACGTCCACATACCGCGCGCCGGTGGCGTCAACAATGTCGCCGGGGATGGCCGGTCCGGGCGGGGTCCGGTCCCAGTCGAGCGTGGCCGACCAGTCGCGCAGGAACTGCTTGTCCAGCGAATGCTGCGGCCGGCCCGGTTCCCAGGAAGAAGCCGGCCAGAATCGCGAAGAGTCGGGCGTGAGCACCTCGTCGGCCAGGACGATGGACCCATCCGGCGCGCGGCCGAATTCCAGTTTCGTGTCGGCGATGATGACGCCGCGTTCCGCCGCCAGATCGGCGCCCCGGCGGTAGATCTCCAGCGTGATCCGCTTCAAGGCGGCGGCCGTTTCCGGCCCCACCACAGCGGCCGTTTCGTCATAGCTGAGCGGCTCGTCATGGCCAGCGGCGGCCTTGGTCGTAGGCGTGAAAACGGGCTGGGGCAATTTCGCGCCCTCGGTCAGGCCGGGGGGCAGCGGAACCCCGGAAATCGTTCCGGACTCCCGATAAGACGCGAGGCCGAGGCCAGCCAGGTAGCCGCGCGCGATGCATTCCACCGGGATCATCTCGAGCCGCCGGCTCGAATGGCCCGCCCCGCCCACTCGGGTGGTACGCCGGACGCTGACACGACGTGGTTCGGCACCACGTCGGCCAGCTGGCCGAACCACCACAGTGACAGCTGGGTGAGGATTTTGCCTTTGTCAGGGATGGGGGTCGGCAAAATGACGTCGTAGACGCTCACCCGGTCGGAGGCGACGAGGATGATGTCGTCTCCGTCCGCGTACAGATCGCGGACTTTGCCGGAATGTACGAGCTCCACGAGCGCTCCCGGATAACGGCGGAAGGTCGGCGCAGGTCACGCCCCCCGGGAAGTTTAGCGATCTCCGGCGTACGATCAGGGCCATGGCAGCGGAGGGCGGCACGATGACCGGGGCTGAAGCACGGCATGGCGCGAAGCACCTGGACGCGGCATTCCTGCAGGTGCAGACCACGACCGATTCGCGGGCCGAGGCGATGGAGCTCGCACGGGTGGCGGTCGAGTCCAGGCTTGCCGCGTGCGCGCAGGTGGCAGGCCCCATGACCAGCACCTACTGGTGGGATGACGGGGTCGAGCGGGCCGAGGAATGGCTGGTCGCGCTCAAGCTGCCCGCGGACCGCTACGAGGAGCTGGCCGCCCTGCTCACCGAACGGCACAGCTACGACGAACCCGAAATCGTCGCCACCCCCATCGTCCGTGGATCTGCCTCTTACCTCACCTGGATAACGGAGGAAACCCGCCCCCGGCCGGCCGAACGCGCCAACGGCTAACGCACGGCTAACGCACGGCTAACGCCGCCCTCCAGAACGGCGAAAGGCGCGCTTCTCCGAAAGGCACGCTCCGTCGGTCAGCCGACCTCCGGCGGAACATTCCAGGTGAGAATGACCGGCATGGCATGCTCGATGCCGAGCGTCGAGATCGTGCCGGTGTCGAGCCGGAACAGCCGGCCACCCGAGGGGTCGAGCTGCAGCCAGCGGGCGGTCAGCACCCGCAGCACGTGAGCGTGCGCTACCAGGGCCACATTTCCGCGCTCGAGCAGCGGGCGGGCCCGGGCCAGCACGCGGTCCGTGCGTTCACCGACCTGCTCGACCGTCTCGCCGGGGTGGCCGGCGCCGCCCGGGATCACCCCGTCCCGCCACAGGTACCAGCCCGGCCGCCCGGCCTGTATCTCCTGGGTGGTCCGGCCCTCATAGCCGCCGTAATCCCATTCCCACAGGTCCGGGTCGGGAACGGCATTGGGCAGGCCAGCAAGTGACGCGGTGCGTTCGGCTCGCTGGGCGGGGCTGGTGAACGTGGCGGTGATGTTCAGTTTGGCCAGTACGGGGGCCAGTGCTGCCGCGGTGGCCTCCCCTTTCGTGGTCAGCGGAAGGTCCGTGCGGCCGGTGTGCCGGCCCATGCGGCTCCACTCTGTTTCACCGTGCCGGACCAAGATCAGGTTTCCCATGGCCACCATCTTCGCGATGCCCGCCAGCCCGTGGCGTGCGGGGCGGCAATATCCGCCCGGTATCTCCCCGCAGACCACGCTGACAATCCGCCTTTCCGCGGGGCAACCCGCCGATCCCGCCGGTCTGCGCCGGGAACCGGCCGATCACGCCTTTCCGCGCCGGGGAAACGGGCGATCCCGCTGGTCTGCGCCGGGAAACGGCCGATCACGCCTTTCCGCGCCGAGGGCGCGGGCGATCTGCCGGGCCGTGCATCGCTTCCGTTACATCTCTTGACCGCGCTACGGCGGTGATGTTTATGTAAGGAAAGTTTCTTAATAATTAGCCCACTTGTCCCGGAGGTCCCGGTGTTGTCCCGATCCCGTACCAGATGGATGGTCACCGCCGCCGCCCTGCTCGCCGCGTCCGCGGCCGGGACGGGCCAGATTGCCACGCAAGCCAGCACAGCAACACCCCAGGCCACGCAGGGCACACGGGCGCAGCAGACGGCCAGCTACTGGCCGGGGAACGGAGATCGGCCGCGCCAGGTCTATGCGCCCTGCTACGAATCATGGGAGAGCGGCGGCATCGCCCAGAGCGCCGCGCAGTCGGGTTCGCCGTACGAGACCATCGCCTTCATCCAGGCCCCCGCCGCCGGTTCGTGCAGCCTGACCTGGAACGGTGACAGCACCGAGCCGATCCCCGGGACCAGCGTCGCCGCGGACATCGCGACCCTGCAACGCCACGGCGGCCAGCTGGTGGAAGAGTGGGCGGCGCACCGCCAGCTGCCGCTGCAGGTGCAGTACACGATCCCGGTGCTGCCCAGCGGCCTGACCGCGAGTGGCATCGCGGTCCTGCAGAATGCCGTCGCCACCGGGACCCGCATCGACGTCGTGAACATCATGACCTTCGACTACTACCTGGCCAGTGAGCCCGCCCCGCTCGACATGGGCGCCGAGGCCCTCAGCGCCGCGCAGGCGGCGCACACCCAGCTGGCTGCGCTCTACCCGGCGGCCAGTTCTGCGCGGCTGCGGGCCATGGAGGGCATCACGCTGATGCCCGGCATCGACGACTACCCGGGCAAGACCGAGATCACCAGCCTGGCGGACGCCCGGCAGGTCCTCGGTTTCGCCGGGGAGCACGGACTGGCCCTGCTGTCCATCTGGGCCATCCAGCGAGACAACGGCGGCTGCCCCGGCGCCGTCGGCGCCAGCACGTGTTCCGGGATCGCCCAGAACAGCTGGGACTTCAGTCACCTGCTGGAGCACGTCACCCGCTAGCGCCCGGGTATTTTACTGAGAATTAATTAACGCCTGTCGCCCACGGCCAAACCCGCGCCGTGGGCGACAGGAATCACGGCCCTCCCGCTGCGCGGCCGTCCTGGCTGGTCGCCGCCGTGTTCGGTGACTGGCTCCGCCACCGGGAGTCGCTAAAAGGCCGATAGGGCCGATATCGGATAGATGGGGCAGCCCATACGATCGAGGCATGCCGGCACCGAGCGGGAACGGCCCCAACCCCTGGTTCGAGCCGTTCAACCGTTCACCCACCCCGGACCCGGCCGAGACTGCCGCGAGTACCGAGCCTCCCACGGCCACTCCGTCACCCCGCCCCGCCGAGCCCAGCAGTCCCGCCGCTCCCGTTGACCCTCCTGGCCCCAGTAGCTCCGCCGAGCCCAGTGTCCCTGTGGCCCCTATTGACGTTGCTGGCCCCGCTGCCCCCAACCCCGCCGCCCATAGTGCCAACCCCGCCGCCCCTAGTGTCACCCCCGGCCCCAATGGCCCCGCCAACATCAGCGACCCCACCGCGACCAATAACCCCACCGTTCCCAGTACACCTACGGCCCCCATTGACCTTCCTGGCCCTAATGATCCAGACGTCACCAGTGGCCCCACCGCGACCAATAACCCTGCCGTTCCCAGTCCTGCCACGGCCCCCGATGGCCCCGTCCCTCCAGACGCGCTCGTCCCCACCGCTCCCGTCGTTCCCGATTCTCCCGTCGGCCCTGAAGCCGCCGCCGCTGCCGCTGCCTGGGCTCCCGGAACCCCCGCCGGCCCCGACGCCGCCGCCGCTGCCGCTGCCTGGGCTCCCGGAACCCCCGCCGCTCCCATGGCTACGGGCACCCCCGCGGCCAGGCGCCGGCGTCGCTGGCCCGTGACGCTGGCCATCGCCGTCGTCGCGGTGATCTGCCTGATCGCCGCGTTCAGCGCGGGCAGCCGGGCGCACGCCGAACTGACCAGGAAGCCCACCGCCGCCGAACTGTCCGCCGCGGCCGCCCTGGGCGTCGCGAGCCGTTGGCAGCGCTGGACCGCCGGCCAGATCTTCCCGGCGCGGCTGTCCTACACAACGGACCTGCTCAACCAGGAAACGGCGCAGCGAGCCGGAATCGTGCCCGCCGACAACTGCGTGGCGGCCCTCGACGCGCCGGTGGCCGCGACCGCCCTTCGTTACCGCTGCCGGGCGGCGCTGCGGGCCAGCTACGTGGATCAGCTCGGTGGCGTGGTCTACACGGTGGGGGTGCTGGCGTTCCCCAGCCCGGGCGCGGCGGGTCACTTCATCGGCCACTATCAGGCCGGCCGGAGCCCGGTCAGCGGCCTGCGCGCGCTGGCGCTGCCGGGGACCGGCGCGGCGGCCTTCAGCGATCCGGCCCGGCAGGCGGCGTCGGCGCGGCAGAACGGGCCCTACGTGGTGCTCACCGTGGCGGGCTACGCGGACGGCCTGGCCGCCGCGACCGGCGAGCGGCGGGCGTCCATCTTCGATCCGGCGACCCAGCTCGCGAACCAGATCGGCATGCCGCTGACGGAGCCGGTGACCGTCCGCTGCGCCACGCCGGAGTGGTCATGCTGACCTCCCGCCTGCGCGGGCGCTGCGTCACACGGGCCATGGCCGTCACCTTCGCGGTGCTGGCGGTGCTGGCCGCGGTGGCCGCGATGGCCGCGCCGCCGGCCCGCGTCCCGGCGGCCCCGTCTCGTGTAGCCGGGGTGTCATCCCCGCGCGCCGCGGTCGCGGCCACCCTCCGGTCCACGGACCCGCCGCCCGAAATCCGGCCCGCTGAGCAGGCGCAACTGGCGGCGATTGGCGTCACCGCGGCCTGGCGGATCACCCGGGGGAACGGGGTGACGGTCGGGGTGCTGGACTCCGGCGCCGACCCCACCGTGCCTGACCTCGTGGGGTCGGTGACCGTCGGCCCCGACTACACCAGGGGGGCGGACCCGCCCGGTTACCAGCCGCCGCACCTGCACGGCACGTACATCGCGTCGCTGATCGCCGGGCACGGAAGCGGGCCCGGCGACGCGGGCGGGATCATCGGCGTGGCGCCGGCCGCCGACATCTTGTCGGTCCGGGTGATCCCCGATGACCAGGAGCCCGGATTCGCCAGGTACAACGCGAATTCCACCTTCGACGAAGCGATCGGCGACGGCATCCGGTATGCCGTCAGCCACGGTGCCTCGGTCATCAACATGTCGCTCGGCGGCGAGACACCCATCAGGAACCTGCGTGCCGCGGTCGGCTACGCGATCGCGCACAACGTGGTCGTCGTCGCGGCCGCGGGCAATGACGGCGCCACCACCAGCGGTTACACGCCCTACAGCTACCCCGCCGCGTTCCCGGGGGTCATCTCGGTTGGCGCGGCGGGCGCCAACGGCCGCCGCGCGTTTTTCTCCGACCGGAACGCCTCCGTGGTGATCTCGGCGCCCGGGGTGAACGTCATCGGCGCGGGACCAGGCGGAAGCTACCTGCAAGGCAGCGGCACCAGTCCCGCGTCCGCCTTTGTCGCCGGGGTGGCGGCGCTGATCCGGTCGCGGTATCCGCGGTTGAGCCCGGTGCAGGTCGAGCAGGCCGTGATCTCCTCGGCGGCTGACCGGCCGTCCGGCGGCTACAGTCCGGGCGTGGGGTTCGGCGAGGTGAACGCGCCCGCGGCGCTGTCGGCCGCGGCCCGGCTGGCGGCGACGGCCCCGGCGTCCGGCCTGGCCGCCGGGTCGCGTTTCGGGAGCTCTCCGGGCCCGATCCAGGTCGTGCACCGCGACAAGGCCCGGATCGACGGCTACGGGGTGGCCGGGGCGGTCCTGGCGCTTGCTGCCCTGGTCCTGCTGACGTGGGTAGGCGTCCGCATCAGGCGGTCCCGGTTGGACCGGGCGCGCCGCCCGGTCCCCGCGGGAGCGTCACAGCAGCTTGCGGAGCCTCATTAGATCGCGCACGCTGGCCTGGACCTTGACCCGGCCGGTCAGCCACGCCCGGGGGAAGGCGCCGAGGTCGTCGGCCAGTTCCAGGACCACGTCGCTGCGGGCGGTGAGCCGGACGTTGGCCGGCGGTTCGTCGGTCCCGGCCTCGTGCACCGGATCCGCGCCCTGCGGGCCGAACCGGGTCACGAACGTGACATCCAGGTCCGACACATGGCAGGAGAATGAGCGGCCGCTGAAAAAGGCATCGCGGTCCTTGGGGTCCAGCTCGGAGAGCCGGCTCGTCAGCTTCTCGAATGCCTCGCGGCATTCCACGGCCGTGGCCATCGCGGCTTCACTTCCAGGATCATGGGGACGGTAGCGTTCAACGGAGGGTAGCGCAGTCGGCGCGAGAACGAGGTTAGGGGCGAACGCAGATGACCGAGGATGACGCGACGGCCGGCTCCTGGCGGGAAATGGACGTTACCGGGGCCGATAGCATCCCCGGGACGGGAGATGCGCGCGTGGACGCGGCGGTGGCACGGCTCGCCGAGCTAGCCGGCGCGCCGCTCGACGAGCACCCCGTCATCCTCGGCGACGTCCACGACCGGCTGCGGGAAGTGCTGGGCGAACTCGGCTCCGCCACCCCCGGGCCGCCGGGCACCCCGGGTTCGCGCGGTACCCCATGACCGGACGGACCGCCCGCAGGAGCCCGCGCACCCGGCTCGACGCCGAACTGGTCCGGCGCGGCCTGGCCCGCTCGCGTGAGCAGGCGGCCGAACTGATCGCGGCCGGCCGCGTCATGGTCAGCGGCGACGCCGCTATGAAGGCCGCCACCCAGGTGACCCGGGATGCGCCGATCACCATCGCCGGCGACGAACAGGACCCCGGCTACGTCTCCCGCGGCGGTCACAAGCTGGCCGGCGCGCTCGCCGCCCTCCCCGACCTGGCCGTGGCCGGGCGTCACGGCCTGGACGCCGGCGCCTCCACCGGCGGCTTTACCGACGTACTGCTGCGCGCGGGCGCCGCCCACGTGACCGCGGCCGACGTCGGCTACGGCCAGCTGGCCTGGTCGCTGCGGACCGACCCGCGGGTGACGGTTCTGGACCGGGTCAACGTGCGTTCCCTGCGGCCGGAGCAGGTCGCCCGGCCGGATGGCCGCCTGCCCGATCTCGTGGTCGCCGACCTGTCGTTCATCTCCCTGGCGCTCGTGCTGCCCGCGCTGGTCGGCGCTGCTGACGCGGACGCGGATTTCATCCTGCTGGTCAAGCCTCAGTTCGAAGTGGGGAAGGGCCGGGTTGGCGCGGGCGGGGTCGTACGCGATGCTGGATTGCGGGCCGAAGCGGTCACCGCCGTCGGGCGGGCCGCCGCCGGCCTGGGCCTGGGGGTGTGCGGCGTCGTGGCCAGCCCGCTGCCGGGACCGGCCGGCAACGTCGAGTACTTCGTCTGGCTGCGTCGCGGAGCTCCGCCGCTGGACGACGAGGACCTGCGGCGCGCCATCGCCGAAGGCCCGCAGTGAAGCCTCCAGTGCAGCCGCCCGGTGACGGGCCGACGGAAGCGAAGGACACTCAGACGACAATGGGCGCAGTGAACGTCACGAGCCGCAGCCGGACAGCTCTGGTCGTGGCGCATACTGGGCGCAAGGACTCGGTGCGGAGCGCCCGGCTGGTGGTCGAGCGGCTCATTGCCGCCGGCATTAACGTGCGGGTGCTCGTGCCCGAGGCGTTCGATATCGACTGTGCCGGCGTGCAGGAGGTGGCGCCTGGCCCGCATGCCGCCGAGGGGGCCGAGATCGTGATCGTGGTCGGCGGGGATGGCACGCTGCTGCGCGCCGCCGAGCTCGCCCGGCCCGCCAGGGCGCCCCTGCTCGGCGTGAACCTCGGCCACGTCGGCTTCCTGGCCGAGGCGGAACCGGACGGCCTGGAGGACACCGTCGACCGCATCGTCGGACGGCATTTCGTGGTCGAGGAACGGATGACGATCGACGTCATGGTGATGCAGGATGGCGGCACGATCGCGGCGACGTGGGCGCTGAACGAGGCGACGATCGAGAAGGTGGGCCGCGAGCGGATGCTTGAGGTGGTCACCGAGATCGACGGCCGGCCGCTGTCCCGCTGGGGCTGCAACGGCGTCGTGTGCGCCACCCCGACCGGATCGACCGCGTACGCGTTCTCGGCGGGCGGGCCGGTGGTATGGCCGGAGGTCGAGGCCCTGCTCATGGTGCCGATCAGCGCGCACGCCCTCTTCGCCCGGCCGATGGTCGTCTCGCCCCGGTCGGTGCTCGCGGTGGAGGTCATCGGCGGCTCGGGCCGCGGGCCCACGCCGGCCGCGCCAGACATCCTGGCCGAACACGCCGGCGCGCCGTCGGCCGGTGCCGTCATGTGGTGCGACGGCCGCCGTAGGGTCGACCTAGAACCCGGCGCGCGGGTAGAAGCCCGGCGCGGCGCGCTCCCGGTCCTGCTGGCCCGGCTGCTGCACGGCGCTGAGTCGGGCGACGAAGGCGGTGCCCCGTTCACGGACCGCCTGGTCGCCAAGTTCGGCCTGCCGGTGGCGGGCTGGCGGGGCGGCCGGCTGAGTGGCCGGCCCAGGACGAGGCACGACGGCGAAGAGGAGACGGCTGGCGGTCATGCTTGAGGAAGTCCGGATCACGGGACTCGGGGTCATCGACGACGCGGTGCTCGAGCTGTCCCCGGGTTTCACGGTGGTGACGGGCGAGACCGGGGCCGGCAAGACCATGGTCGTGACCGGCCTGGGGCTGCTGTTCGGCGGCCGCGCGGACCCGGCGCGGGTCCGGCCGGGTGCCCAGCGCGCCGTCGTCGAGGGCCGGCTGCAGATCGACCCCGACGGCAAAGTGGCGCGTCAGGTGGAAGAGGCCGGGGGAGAGCTGGACGACGACGGCGCCGGCCTGGTGATCAGCCGCTCGGTGTCGGCCGAAGGCCGGTCGCGGGCGCACGCCGGGGGCCGCTCGGTGCAGGTGTCACTGCTGACCTACCTCGCCGACGACCTGGTCGCCGTGCACGGCCAGTCGGACCAGCAGCAGCTGCTGCGACCCGGCCGGCAGCGGGAGGCGCTGGACGCCTACGCCGGGCCCGCGCTGACGCACGTTCTCACCGACTACCAGCGGGCCTACACCCGGCACCGGGAGACCCGCGCGGAGCTGGCCGAGCTGACCCAGATGGCCCGCGAGCGGATCGCCGAGGCGGAGGATCTCCGCCGGGCTCTGGAGGAGATCGAGGCGCTCGACCCGGCCGACGGTGAGGACGCCGTGCTGCTCGCGGAGGAGGAGCGGCTGGGTAACGCGGAGGCGCTGCGGGCCGCGGCCACCGCCGCGCACGAGGCGCTGCAAGGCGACCCGTCGGCGGCCGCGGCCTACGACCGCCCGGACGCGATGACCCTGGTCGGCGGGGCGCGGCAGGAGCTGGAGGCGGTGCGCCAGCACGACCCGGCGCTCGCGGGCCTGGCCGACCGGCTGAACGAGGCGTCCTACCTGCTGGCCGACGTCGCGGGAGAGCTGGCCTCCTACACCGACGCGCTGGACGCCGACCCGGCGCGGCTCGCGGCGGTGCAGGAGCGCCGCGCCGCGCTCGCCCGCCTGGTGCGGGCCTACGGCAGCCGCGCGGCCGCGGAAATCGCCCGCCGCCCCGCCCCGGACCCGGCGGACCCGGCGGACCTGGCGGACCCGGCAGCCGTAACGGGAACCGGCGAGCCCGTCCGGCCGGCCAGCGACGGGATCGGCGACCTGGCCACGGTGCTCGCCTGGACCAAGGTCGCCGCGGCCCGGCTCGGTGAGCTGGACGGCGACGACGACCGGATCGCCGGGCTGGAACGGCAGGAGGCCGAGCTGGCCGCGCGGGTGACCGAGCTGGCCGGCACCCTGACCGCGCTGCGCCAGGACGCCGCGACGCGGTTCTCACGCGACGTCACCGCCGAGCTGACGGCGCTGGCCATGCCGCACGCCCGGCTCGCCGCGGTGCTCCGGCCAATCGAGGAGCCGGGCCCGCACGGTGCCGAGGACGTGGAGATCAGGCTGGCCGCACACCCCGGCGCGCCGCCGCTGCCGCTGAACAAGGGCGCCTCCGGCGGTGAGCTGTCCCGGGTCATGCTCGCCATCGAGGTGGTGTTCGCCGGCGCGGATCCGGTCCCCACGTTCGTGTTCGACGAAGTTGACGCGGGCGTGGGGGGAAAGGCCGCGGTGGAGATCGGCCGCCGGCTGGCCCGGCTGGCGCGGCTGGCCCAGGTGATCGTGGTGACACACCTGCCGCAGGTCGCCGCGTTCGCCGACAACCATCTGGTCGTGACCAAGGCGGGCGACGGTCTGGTAACGAGCAGCGGCGTGGTCCGGCTGGATCAGCCCGGCCGGGTGCGCGAGCTGTCCCGCATGCTGGCCGGCCTGGAGGATTCGGAGTTCGGCCGGGCGCACGCGGAGGAACTGCTCACCATGGCCGCTCAGGAACGCAAGCCGGCCTGAAATTCATGCAAGAAAATGACAAAACCTGCCGTAATTTTGCAGCATGGCACATCGGCTCGGCGACGTAGCACGTAGGGCGGGGGTGAGCGAGGCCACGGTGTCTCGCGTGCTGAACGGCCGCCCCGGCGTCTCGGAATCGACCCGCGCGGGCGTCCTGACCGCGCTGGACGTGCTCGGCTACGAGCGGCCGACCCAGCTGCGGGGGGAGCCTCGCCTGCCCCGGAGCCACCCTGGGCACCCCCGCCCCAGGCTCCCCCCGCCGCCTTGTACGTAGAGGTGCCTTTGCCGCGACCCGGGTGTACGTAGAGGTGCCTTTGCCGCGACCGCCTCGCCGGCCCCCGACAGGGGGCGGGCGGGTCCGGCGACCGCCTATCGGCGCTATTGCGCACGTTGGCAGCTCCGCCCCGCCTCCCCGGCCCTGCCCCGGCTCCGCCTCGGCCCCCAGGCCCCGCCCGCGCCTCCGCAGGGGCAGCGTTGGCACCACCGTGGTCGCTGGCGCGACAACAGCGGTACCAACGTGGCGCCGTAGCCGGCAGATGGCGGGGCGGGCAGCGTCGCCGGGATGCGGACATGAGCCCGCGATGCGGCCACCTGGATACCGGGCACCGCCCGACCGTGGCGTTACATCCCTTCGTTACATAGTAGTAAATTTTGCAGCTTCTTATTAAAATATTGCATCCATATGCCGTAAGACGTGCGCGGACACCAGCACCGGCCGGTGGTCAGAGCCGGCCCTGCGCAGCACCTGTGCCTCCGCGCGCACCCCCGGCGACGCGAGGCAGTAGTCGATCGGCCGGACCGCCCGCCGCGCCGGGTGCGTCGGCTTGGGCGGGTTCGGGCAGAACGTAACGCCGGGCAGCTCGTCCAGCCAGTCCGACGGCCTGGTGTTGAAGTCGCCGCACGCCAGCCAGGACCCATCCAGGCCCCGCAGCAAGGCGGCGAACCGGCTCAGGGCACGCGCCCGGTCGTCCGCGTCGCTGGCGGGCAGATGGGTGCTGATCATCCATACCTGGGCGCCGCCCACGCTGACCCGGGCGCACGCCGCCGTGCGCGGCTCGGACGGCTCGGTGTTCTCGTACCGCTCCCGGGTGTGAATCCGCCATTGCTGCGCCGCGGTCAGCGGCAGCCGGGTCAGCAGCGCATTCCCGTACCCCAGCTCCGGCGGGCTACCGCTGAACTCGAGCGCCGGAACGAAGACCCAGTGGTACCCGAGCTCGCCGGCCAGCCCGCCCAGCGCCGATGGCGCGCCCCACGATTCCCTGACCTCCACCAGCGACACCACGTCCGGCGCCGTCTCCCGGATCAGGCCGGTCACCGCCGCGTGGTTCGGCGCGCCCGCGTCGTCCCGCCACGAGTGAATGTTCCAGTGCAGCATCCGCAGCCGCCCCACGTCCGTCATCCCGGCAGCGTAACGATCGCCCGCAGCGCCCCCGTCCGGCCGGGACGGCGACGTGCACCCGGGGAGGCCCGCAGCAGGGTGTCAGGTGCCAGGTGCCCGACCCATGATCCAGCCGAACTCGGAGATGACCCGGACGCCGAGACCCTCGGTGCACAGCGGGCGGATCGCCTCGCGCACCACGCCGGCGAACCGCTCGTGGCCAGCCTCCTGCAGGGCCGGCCACGATGGCCCCGCCGAAGCGAGCGCCCGCACCGCCAGGTCAAGATCTGGCCACTCGTTGACGACCTGCGCGGTTCCCCGCTCAACGAAATCCAGGCCGGCGTCAGCGAGCATCTGCTCGGCCACCCCGGGCCGCCCTGTATCGCCCTGATTGAGGGTGGCATCGACATGGCCGGGCGGAGACAGTTCCAGTAGCGCCGCGAAGTACGGCAGCAGGCCAAGCCGCTTGGGCGAGCCCCAGAAAGTGAACCCGACCAGGCCGCCCGGGCGCACCACCCGACGGGCCTCGCGCAGCGCATCCTCGCATCCCTTCCAGATCCCGTTGAAGCTCGTCGCCACGTCGAACTGGCCGTCATCGAACGGCAGGTCGAACATGTCGCCGACCCGGAAATCGGCGCCCGGGGTGCGCGCCCGCGCGATCGCGATCAGCGCCTCAGAAGCATCAAGGGCGGCAACCACAGCCCCGCGCCCAGCCGCGACGCTGGCCGCATACCCAGAGCCACAGGCAACGTCGAGCAGCCGCGTCCCCGGGCCGACGCCAGCCCGGTCAAACAGCGCGTCATTGGCGCGCCGCGCATACGGCTCCATCAGATACGCCCAATCGATGGCCCACTCACCCCAGGCCCGGCCTGACTCGATCCAGCCCATCGGCGATCGCCTCCACCGCCATCCCGCACTCTCAGCCGTTCGCCATAGTCTGCCGGATTCCCCGCGCGCCAGCGCTGGCCAGGTTCTGCCGTCCGGGCGGACGCAGGGCGGCCGGCCGGACTGGGCGCGTCCTGCCTACGTGGTCCGCGGGTCCTTGACGTAGGTGCCGCGGCCCTGGACGCTGACGATCAGGCCTTTCTCGCGTAGCTCCTTCATGGCCCGGCGGATCGTCAGGTAGGCCACGCCCCAGTCGTCCGCCATGGCTCGTTCGGCCGGCAAGCGGTGACCGGGCTGCCACGACCCGTCTTCAATATGGTCCGTTACGTATTTCACGATCTGCACGTAGATCGGCGTCGGGCCGTCGTGCACGATGTCGGGACCTTGATCATTAGCCACGAAAACTAACCGTAGGGCATGCCTGACCTGCGATTACGCATGTAATGCGTTATGCACGTATGCATTGCTATCTCGGCTAACATCGATCGACGGGCGCCGGGGGGTCATCGGGCGCGACCACGACCGATGCGCGGGCGGCGCGCACGCGGACGGCCGGGCCCTATACCGGGACGGACAAAGACAGGCCCATCCGGCCCTGCCGGTCCGTCCTGGCCCTACCGGGACGGACAGGGATAGCCCGAACCGGCCTTGCCGGTCCGTCCTGGCCCTATACCGGGACGGACAGGGATAGCCCGAACCGGCCTTGCCGGTCCGTCCTGGCCCTATGCCGGGACGGACAGGGATAGCCCGAACCGGCCCTGCCGGTCCGTCCACCATTCGCGCGGCGCCAAACCCGCGGCGGCCAGCTCGGCGGTCACGCCCTCCCGGCGGAACTTCGCCGACACCTCGGTCCGCATTTCCTCTCCGTCCGTGAACTCCGCGACCAGACCGATGGCCGGGAGGCGTACCGTCTGCGCCACCGCGGAACGCAGCCGCATCTCGATCCACTCCTGTTTCACGTCCCAGACGGCGACGTGCTCGAACGCGTCCAGATCGAAGTCGGCGCCCAGCTCGGCGTTCAGCACGGCCAGCACGTTCTTGTTGAAGGCCGCGGTGACCCCGGCGGCGTCGTCGTACGCGGCGAGCAGGACCGCCGGGTCCTTGACCAGGTCCGTGCCCAGCAGCAGGCTGTCGCCCTCGGCCAGGCTGGCCCGGATCCGGGCCAGGAACGCGGCGCGCTGCGGCGGCAGCAGGTTGCCGATCGTGCTGCCCAGGAACGCGACCAGCCGTGGCCCACCGCTGTCGTCCCTGGGCGGCAGGCCGAGATGCTCCTCGAAGTCGGACACCACGGCGCGCACCTCCAGCCCCGGGTACTCGGCGAGCAGGGCGGTGGCCGCGGCCAGCAGGGCCGGCTCGCTGACGTCGACCGGCACGTAGCTGCCGAGGGTGCCGGCCGCGCGCAGCGCGTCGATCAGCAGGCGCGTCTTCTCCGACGACCCCGATCCCAGCTCGACCAGCGTGCCTGCGCCGCTCAGCGCGGCGATCTGGCCGGCCGCGGCCTGCAGGATCTCCCGCTCGGCCCGGGTCGGGTAGTACTCGGGCAGGCCGGTGATCTTCTCGAACAGCTCGCTTCCGGCCGCGTCGTAGAACCACTTGGGCGGCAGGGCCTTCGGGACGCTGGCCAGCCCGGCCCGCGCGTCGGCGCGCAACGAGCTGGCCAGGAAACCGTCGGGCAGTCGGCGCTCAATACTGAGCGGAGTCGTCATTAACGCTGGTCCCTTCCGTAGGGGATGGTGCTGCCGGCCATTCCTTGGGGGAAACTTCCGTGCCGGACCAGCTCGGCGTCGTCCGCGTCGACCTCGGGGGGAGTGGGCAGCGACCGGACGCGCACGTCGGCCGCGGTGGCGGTGAGCAGCGACCCGTCCGGCACCTCGATCCAGCCGGGCTCCTCGTCGGCGGGCTCGGACGCCACGACGACGCTGTCCGCTGCTCCGGTGGGCCCGGTGCCGTTGCTGCGGCTGCTGCCCGCCGTCTGCCGGTACCAGAGAGTGTGCCCGGCGGCGGTCGCCGCGATCGAGCTCCCGTCGGTGAGCAGGAAGTTGAACCGCCCGCTGACCTGCGCGATGTCGAGCAGGCCGAGGACCGCGGCCAGCGCCTCGCCCGGGGCGGCGCCACCGCGCAGCTGTTTCAGCGTGAGCGCCCACAGCAACGCCGAATCGACCCGGGCATCCAGGCCGAGCAGCTCCAGCGGGGTCAGGGTGGCGGCCAGCCCGGCGGCCGTCTCCGGCCAGCCCACGAGCGCCCCGTTATGGCTGAACAGCCAGTGGTCCGCGCCGAAGGGGGAGCAGGCCGAGGCCCCCGGCTCGGTCCCGGCGCTCGCGTCGCGGACCGCGGCCAGCAGCGCGCCGCTACGGGTCACCCGGGTCAGGTCGGCGAAGGACGGGTCCGCCCAGATCGGCCCTTGCCGCCGGTAGCGGGCCGGAATCTGCTGCCCGTCGGCGTACCAGCCGACGCCGAAGCCGTCCACGTTCATCGTGCCGCTGTTGCGCATCATCCGTGGCGCCCACGCCTGCCGGTACAGGCCGTAGGGCGGGTCAATGATCGCTTCGCGCAGGGTGACGGGCGGCCCCAGGTAGGCCAGGTGGCGGCACATCAGACGGTCTCCGGGGCGGCGGAACGCGCGGTGCGGAAGCCGGCGAAGATCTGGCGGCGGATCGGGTAGTCCCAGTTGCGGAACGTGCCACGGCAGGCGTCCGGGCTTACCGCGAAGGAGCCGCCGCGCAGCACCTTGTACTCCGGGCCGAAGAAGACTTCCGAGTATTCGCGGTACGGCCACGCGCGGAAACCGGGATAGGGCAGGAAGTCGCTGGACGTCCACTCCCAGACGTCCCCGATGAGCTGGCGGGCGCCGGACGGGGCGGCGCCGTCCGGGTAGGAGCCGGCCGGGGCGGGCCGCAGGTGCTGCTGGCCCAGGTTCGCCCGCTCCGCCGTGGGCGCGTCGTCGCCCCACGGGAAACGGCGGGAACGCCCGGCCGCCGGGTCGAAGCGGGCCGCCTTCTCCCATTCGGCTTCGGTGGGCAGGCGGCGGCCCGCCCACCGGGCGTAGGCGTCCGCCTCGTACCAGCACACGTGCATCACCGGCTCAGCCGGCGGCACCGGCTCGGTGACGCCGAAGATCGTGCGGACCCACTCGCCGCCCTCGCGTTTCCAGGTCATCGGCGCGGACAGCCCGGCCCGCTGCCGGTGCTCCCAGCCGCCCGGCGTCCACCACCGCGGATCGTCGTACCCGCCGCCGGCGATGAAGGCGGCATAGGCGGCGTTGCTGACCGGCGTCGTGTCGATGAAGAATGGCCGCACGTGGACGGTGTGGGCCTGCCGCTCGTTGTCCAGCGCCCAGGGCTCACTGGACGTGCCCATCGTGAACGGGCCACCCGGCACGACGACCTCAGCCGGCAGGCTGAACGCATCGGCCGGCGGGGCCGCGGGCAGCGGCGCGGCCAGCACCGGCGGTCCCTTCCGTAGCTGGTGGGTGATCAGCATCGTCTCGTCGTGCTGCTGCTCGTGCTGCACGATCATGCCGAACGCGAAACCGTCGTCGGTGAGCGGTGTCCCGGCGAACCGGGCCCGGGCCACCACGTCGAGCACCCGGCCGCGGACGTCGGACGCGTACGTGCGGGCCTCGCGCGGCGCGAGCAGCGGCAGCGAAGGCCGCTGCGACCGGGGGTGCTCGAACGCGTCGTACAGCGGGTCGATCTCCGGGTGAATCGGGTCCTGGCCGCCGACCGCGCGCAGCAGCCACATCTCCTCCTGATTGGCGATGTGCGCCAGGTCCCAGACCAGCGGGGACATCAGCGGCGAATGCTGCAGGACCAGGTCGGCCTCGTCCACGCAGTCGGTCAGCGCGGTCGTGCGGTCCCGCGCGGCGATCAGCGCGGCGGCGATCTGGCTGCGCAGGGTCTCTGTCCCTTCGGCGGTCACTGCATCCCCTCCAGTAGGTCGTCGGCTGGGCATCGGCGTCTGAGCACGTAACGGTCGGCGAATTCGGCGACGCGGCGGCGGATGTCCGCGGGCGCGCCGGCCCGGCCGAGGGCCGCATCCGCCGCCTCGAAGCACTGCTGGCTAGCCCGGGCGCGCACCGGATCGGCCAGGCCGTCCCGTGCCGCCCGCAGCCACGGGTTCCCATCCGGCGCCCCGTTATCCGTGCGCCGGCCGCCCCGCGGGCGGCGGCCGGCGCTTCCGTTGCCTGCCCCGGGCCAGGCGGCGCCGCCTGGCCCGTTGGGCGGGCCGCCGTTGCCGCGCCGGTTAGGCGGCCCGCCGTCGCGGTGCTGGTCGGGCGGAGCGCTGTTGGGGTGGCCGTTCGCGCGGCGGTCCCACAGGGGCTCGGTCGCGGCCATCGCCTCATCCGCGGCACGGGCGTCCTCGAACAGCGCCCAGGCGACCGCGGCCGGGACGATCCAGCCATCCCCGGGCTGCGCGTCGATCATCCGCAGCTCCAGGTGGCCGCGCGGCCGCACCGGGGGAAACAGCGTGGACAGGTGATAGGTGAGGTCATCCAGCGTGGGCGGCCGCCCGGTACCCCGGCGGCCGTGTTCCCCGTCGCGGCCGCCGGCCCAGTCGCGGATCCAGCCGCGGAACGTCAGGCCGGGCGGCGCGGTCCAGGATGGCGACCCGGGCCGGCGTACCAGCATGAGCTCGGCGTCCAGCGCGTAGGCGACGTAACGGTCCCGCGGATCACGCGCGTCGGCGGCGCCGCCGTCGCCGGGCGGCGGCCGGGTGCGGCCCGGGTCGAGATGCCCCCAGACTTCCTGACGGGTGGACCGCCAGCCGGACGGCCTGCCCTGCCGCAGCGGGGAGTTGGCGAACGCGGCTACCAGCATGGGGCCGATGTGGTGGGCGAGGCGCCAGCGCCAGCGGTAACCACCGGTGGCCGTGGTATCGCGGCCGGCGTCCAGGCACACCTGGACCGACGCGGTGTTGCACATCATCTCGCGGCCCCACGGGCCGCTGCGGTCAAAGAACTCCTCCATGGCCGCGTAGCGGGGCAGTTCCAGCACACGGCGGGGAGGGCGGATCGGATCGAAGCCATAACCCTGCAGGGCCAGGCCCGCACGCTGTACGGCCCGTCGGAGGGTGGTCATCTCCTGCCGGACGGCCGTCACGCATTCGCCGAGGCTGTCGGCGGGTGCGGAGCTTAGTTCCAGCTGGCCGCCGGGCTCAGTGGTGAGCATGCCCCCGGTGGGCAGCGCGGCTGGGGAGGGGAGAACGGCCGGGGCGGTGAGATCGGCGACGGCCGGGAAGATGCGTTCCGCCGGGACGGGGAGCGCGGGATCACGGGCATCGCGGATTAGCCACTCAAGTTCGACGCCGACCCGGCGCGGCGGCCCGGTCTTGAAACAGATGCCGTGCACGTGCGCCTCGGCATCCTCCTCGGTCAGCGCGCGGTCCGCCGGCCCTTCAGCTGACCAGTTCATCGGCACCCCCTCTTCCCTGGAGAGCACGGATCATGCTGAGCGCAGATCCTGTGCCAAACCGTAACAAGGGGGTCTGACAAAACGCGGCGGGCGGGACCGGAGCCGGGACAATAGGGCCAACCCCCGGCGCCTGCGAGAGCAAGCCGGGCGTTCCGAACCTTGGTGCTGATCAGGCGCGGGGGCTCCGTTCTGATGGCCGCGTGCTGGTCACGATGACAACCATCCCACCGGCCCCCCGATTCCCCTCACCGGGATCCCAACCGGGAGAATGCGCCCGCCTCCGCCTCCCCCCCCGCTCCCACGCCGCCGTCGAACTTGTGCAGTCTCTGCGGGCGGAACAGCAGCGAATGCACAAGATCCGTTACCCGGCCTGGGCGGGCGGACCTCGGGCCTGGAGTGGGCTGGGCGGACGCCGGGCTCCGTTACCCGGCGGGGGGTGTGGCGCGTACCGTGATGCGGCCGGGCTCACCAGATTGCACCGTGCCGACGACTGCGGCGTGCGCGCCCCGTGCGCGCAGATCTTCGCGCAGCGAGTCCACGGCGGACGGCGGTATCGCGATCAGCAGGCCGCCGGACGTCTGGGCGTCGTGCAGCAGGACGGCCGTCACCGGATCGGTGTCCGGCTCTATGTCGGTCACGTCCGCCAGGTAGGACACGTTGGCGTTGGTGCCGCCGGAGATGAACCCGGCCGCGGCCAGGCCCGCGGCGCCGGGCAGCAGCGGCACCTGATCGGCCCACACGTCGGCGGCGACCCCGCTGGCGCGCAGCATCCGGTGCAGGTGGCCCAGCAGGCCGAACCCGGTCACGTCGGTGGCGGCCACCGCCCCAGCGCGCACTGCCGCCTCGCTGGCCGCCGCGTTCAGCGTGGTCATGGCGTCGACCGCCGCCGCCAGCACGTCCGGCGGCGCCGCGCCACGCTTGTGCGCCGTCGCCACCACGCCGGTGCCGATCGGCTTGGTCAGGACGAGCACGTCGCCGTCCCGGGCCCGGTCCACGGTCAGCAGCTTCCGCGGATCGGCCATCCCGACCACGGCCAGCCCGTACTTGGGCTCGGGGTCGTCGATCGTGTGGCCCCCGACCACCAGGCAGCCCGCGGCCCCGGCCGCTTCCGCGCCGCCGCGCAGCACGTCGGCGAGCATGCTGACCGGCAGCGTGCTGCCCGGCCAGGCCGTCAGGTTGAGCGCGATAACCGGCCGGCCGCCCATCGCGTAGACGTCCGACAGGGCGTTGGTGGCGGCCACCCGGCCCCAGTCACGCGGATCGTCGACGATGGGCGTGAAGAAGTCGGTGGTGAGGACCAGGGCGCGGTCCGCGTCGAGCCGGAGCACCGCCGCGTCGTCGCCTTCGGCCGCCCCGACGAGCAGGTCACCCGTGGCCGGGACGAGACCGTCCGGGCTGCCCGGGCCCGTCCCGAGCGTCGCCATCAGCTCGTCCAGGGCGGACAACGGCAGCTTGCACGCGCAGCCCGCGCCGTGCGACAGCGCGGTCAGCCGGACCCGCTCGCCGCCCGCCGTGTCCCCGGCCGGCGCGCGGCTGGTTACCGCCGTGGCATTGGTTACCGTGTCATCGGTCACTGGGTCCTCATCCCTCGCGCGGTTATCTACGGACGGGTGCGGCCCCGTCCGTGGCCGGCGTCTGCCCGTCCCGTTAAGGATTATCAACGGCGCCCGGCCCGCCCATTCGCGGCCCGTCGGGCGCGGTGGTTAAACGGCGCCCGGCCCGCCCGCCCGCGGCCCGTTGGCCACGGCGGTCAATGAGCACGTGCCATCGTGCCGCATTATGGACAACAGCACCGCGGCCTCGGCGCTCGCGCAATCCGTATCTCCTTAGTGACACGCCGTAATCATTCAGATGACAGCGAGTGGTCGGGGGCTCTGGCAGGATGGAGCAACGATGAAGGTGCCGTCCGTGAGGATCCCGGTTGTCCGCCGTGGCAAGTCCGATGAACTGCCCGGCGTGGTCGCTCCCGCGCGCCTGGACCGGCGGACGAAGAACCTGACCAAGCGGCTGTGCCCGGGCGATATCGCCATTATCGACCACACCGACCTGGACCGGGTCGCGGCCGACGCCCTGATCAGCCGCAAGGTCTCCGCCGTGGTGAACGCGGCGGTCAGCATGAGCGGGCGTTACCCCAACCTCGGGCCGCAGTTGCTGATAGACGCGGGCATCCCGCTCGTCGATGACGTCGGCCCGGAGGTGTTCACCCGGGTGACCGAGGGCGCCGCCGTCCGGCTCGACGGTGACACCCTTTACCTGGGCGAGCAGGTCGTCGCCAAGGGGACGCCGCAGACGGCGGAGACGGTCAGCGCGATGATGGCCGAGGCGCGGGCCGGAATCGTCACCCAGATCGAGGCGTTCGCCGCGAACACCATGGAGTTCCTCAAGCGTGAGCACGAACTCCTTGTCGACGGGGTCGCGCTGCCTGACCTGCGGACCAAGATGGACGGTCGCCACGTCCTGGTCGTCGTCCGCGGTTATCACTACCGTGAGGACCTGGCGGCGCTGCGCCCCTATATCCGCGAGTACCGGCCCGTCATGATCGGGGTCGACGGCGGCGCGGACGCGCTGCTGGAGGCCGGGTACGTGCCGGACGCGATCGTCGGCGACATGGACTCCGTCACCGACGAGACCCTGCGCTGCGGCGCCGAGCTCGTCGTGCACGCCTACGCGGACGGGCACGCGCCGGGCCTGGCCCGCGTCAAGGCACTCGGCCTGACCGGGGCCGTCTGCCCGGCCGCCGGGACCAGCGAGGACGTGGCCCTGTTGCTCGCCGACGGCAAGGGCGCGAGCCTGATCGTGGCGGTCGGCACGCACTGGACTCTCGAGGAGTTCCTCGACAAGGGCCGGTCCGGGATGGCCAGCACCTTCCTGACCCAGCTCCGGGTCGGTACCAAGATTGTTAACGCGAAGGGCGTCAGCCGGCTGTACCGCAGCAGGATTTCCGGCTGGGCCCTGATCGTGCTGGCGCTCGCTGCCGCCGTGACCGTGCTGGTCGCGGTGGCCGCCTCGCCCGCCGAGCCCATTCTCATCCGATACTTCGACGCAACGTGGCATTCGTTCGTGTCCTGGCTGACCGGATTGTTTAAGTGATCGATTTTCGTTACCACCTGGTTTCCATCGTCGCGGTTTTCCTGGCCCTGGCCGTCGGTATCGTGCTCGGCTCCACCGAGCTGCGTGGCGCGGCGTTCACCGCCCTCGAGGGCACGTCGAACGCGCTCAGCCACAAGCTGGACGCCGCCAACAACGAGAACAGCGCTCTCCAGCAGGAGGTCAGCGGGGACCAGGCGTTCGCGCAGGCGGCCGAGCCGGTGCTGCTGGCCCACCTGCTCGACGGCAAGCGCGCCGTCGTCATCACCGCGCCGGGCGCGCCGTCCGCCGTCATCAACGGCATCACGACCGCCCTCGGCGACGCGGGCGCGACGGTCAGCGGGCAGGTCACTCTGTCGGCCAAGTTCGCCGACACCAGCGCCAGCAACCTGAGCCTGCTCGACCAGCTCACCCAGCGGGTGGCACCGTCCGACCTGACCCTGGCCAACGGCACCCCGCAGCAGCAGGCGGCGCAGGTACTGGCCAGCGCCCTGGTGTCCTCGGGGTCTTCGGGGTCCGGCGGGTCTTCTGGCGGGTCTTCCGGGTCTGGCGGTCATACGGTCGGGAGCCAGGCGGCCCAGACGATTCTTTCGAGCTATTCGGCCGGCCAGTTCATCACCGTCAGCGGCCAGCCCGCGCAGGGCGCGACGCTCGCCGTCATCGTGACCGCGGCCACGCCTCCGTCCGGCGGCACCTCCGACCCGGCCAACCAGGCGATCGTGTCGCTGGCGCAGGAGTTCGGGAGCAGCAGCCAGGCCACCGTGGTGGCCGGCCCGTCCGCCGGGTCGGGCCAGGGCAGCGCTATCTCGGCCGTGCGCGCCAGCGGCGCCGCGAACAATGCGTCCACGGTGGACAACGCGGATGAGGTCAATGGCCAGATTGTTGTCGTTCAGGCTCTTTCGCAGCAGTTGAACGGGCACAAGCCGGGCAGCTACGGTACCCAGTCAGACGCGACGTCCGCGGGGCCGAGTCCGGCGCCCGCCCCCAGTGGCTCGCCGTCCGCAGGGACCAAGACCACCTCGAAGGGAAAGAAGTAATGGCCAATGCCCGGCGATCTGTGGCTCCGGCCGTCACGGCGGTGATCGCGGCTGCGGCTGCCCGCGCCGCGTACACGGCCCTCACCCGTAACCCGCCGGGCGGAGCGGAACGCTGGACCCGCACGAACCACCGCGGTGAGCCGGTCACCCTGCTGGAGGGCCCGGCGGCGGCTCTGGCCTGCGCGGTCGCGACCGCCGCCGCGGCGGGAGTTCCGGCCCGGTCGCGTGCCGCCCTGGCCACCGCCGCGGCCGGCGCCGCCGCATTCGGCGGTTACGACGACATCGCCGGATCGGGCGACCGGCGCGGCTTCCGCGGCCACCTCGGCGCCCTCGCCCACGGCGAGGTGACCACGGGGGCGGTGAAGATTGGCGGCATCGGTGCGGCCGGCGTCGCCGCGGCCGCCCTCACCGGCGGGCCGGCCGTGGACGTTGCGATCAACTCCGCGCTCATCGCCGGCTCGGCGAACCTGCTCAACCTGTTCGACCTCAGGCCCGGCCGCGCCCTCAAGGTGGTGCTGGCCGCCGGCGTACCGCTCGGCCTCAGCCAGCTCGTGTCCCGGCCTGGGAGCCGTCCCGGGGTGCGGCCGGGGGGCCGTCCCGTGGTGCGCCCTGGCCGTGCTTCGCGCCGCGGCTCGCGTGCCGCGGGGGCGGCGGGCGCTGCGGTGCCGCTCGGGGCGGCCGTTGCGCTGTTGCCCGAGGACCTGGGGGAACGGGCCATGCTCGGGGACGCCGGCGCCAACGCGCTCGGTGCCATGCTCGGCGCGGCGGCGGCGGGCAGCCTGTCCCGCCGGTCCCGGCTGACCATCCTGGCCGGGGTCACCGCGCTGACCGCGGCCAGCGAGGCCGTTAGCTTCACCAAGGTCATCCAGCGGACGCCGCCGCTGCATTGGCTGGACATGCTCGGCCGCAGGCCCGCCCACGCGGCCCCGCCGTCGGGCCGCGCCGCCCCGTCGGGCCCCGCCGCGGCGGCGGCTCCCACGGTGAGCATTCCGGTCCAGGGCGGCCCGTACGCCGCGTCGTCCCTGGACTCGTCATCCGGAGGCTCGTCCGGGGTCACGTCGCCCGGGGTCACGTCGCCCGGGGTCACGTCGCCCGGGGGCTCGTCGAATGGGCGCTCGGCGACCGGGGGCTCGCCATCTGCGGGTTCCGGGCACAATGCACTGGCTGCGCCGCATTCCCCGTGACCGCGCCGGTAGCCGAGCGGGGGCCGACTCGGCAGCCAGGTAGGGGGATCGGCCGGGCCGCCGCGGTCATCGGTGTCCTCACCGTGGTGTCCGGCGTCATCGGCTTCGTCCGGCAGCTGGTGTTCGCGCACACCGTCGGGGCGAGTTGTGTCGGCACCGCCTACACCACGGCCAACCAGGTGCCGAACATCATCTACGACATCGTCCTCGGCGGCGCGCTGACCAGTGCCGTGGTGCCCGTCCTGGCCGGTCCGGTGGCGCGCGCCGCGGGCTCTGGAGCCGGTGGCCCCGGCGGCTCTGCGCGCCTGGCCGGGTGCCCTGTTGGCGCGGCGGCCTCGCCCGGCGATGTCGACGTCGCCGCGGCGGAGGCCCGGCGGATTGCGTCGGCCCTGCTCACCTGGACGGTGCTGCTGCTGGTCCCGGCCGCCGCGCTGATCGCGCTGGTGGCCGGGCCGCTGACGGCGCTGCTCATCCCGGCCGCCCGCGGCTGCGAGCACGCGGCCACGCTGGCGGTCAGCGCGCGGATGCTGGTCGCCTTCGCGCCGCAGATCCCGCTCTACGGCATCGCGGTCGTGCTCTACGGCATCCTCCAGTCACACCGCCGTTTCACCGCCCCGGCGCTGGCCCCCATCGTGTCCAGCGTCCTGGTGGCGGCCGCGTACTTCGGATTCCAAGCCCTCGGCAACGGCTACCAGAACCGGCCCGGCGCCCTCCCGGCCAGCGCGGAACTCACCCTGGCGCTGGGCACCACGGCGGGGGTGGCGGCCCTCGCCCTGACCGCGGGTGTCCCGGCCGGGCTCCGGCTCGGGTTGCGGCCCGCGCTGCGGTTCCCGGACGGCGTCGCGGCCCGGGTCCGCGGGCTGGCCATGGTCGGCGTGATCACGCTGATCGCCCAGGACCTGTCGACGGTCGCGGCGATCGTGCTCGCCAACGGCCACGGCGGAGGCGGCGCGCTCGTCCTGTACAGCTATGGCTGGCAGGTCTTCTTCATCGTGTACGCGGGCCTCGCCGTCCCCATTGCCACCAGCGTGTTCCCGGTGCTGTCCGCGCGGGCCGGTGACCGCACGGACGCCGCCCGCGCCGAGTTCGATGGCACCAGCGCCGCAGCCACCCGCGCGGTCATGCTCATGTCCTGGCTGGGGGCCGCGGTGCTGGTGGGCGCGTGCGTG
This sequence comes from uncultured Actinomycetes bacterium, assembly GCA_963824545.1. Taxonomy (GTDB): domain Bacteria; phylum Actinomycetota; class Actinomycetes; order Streptosporangiales; family Streptosporangiaceae; genus Bog-532. Next base: position 156,742 of record CAWGPP010000002.1, read on the forward strand.
CCCCTGGCGCGGGTGTTCGCCACCCATGATCACGCGCAGGCAAGCCAGCTCGCGGCGGCGCTCGCCCTGTTCGCACCGGGCCTGGCCGGTTACGGGCTGACCGCGACCCTGTCCCGCGTCATGTTCGCGGCCGGGCGGAGCCGGGCCACGGCGGCCGCGGTCGGCGGCGGGTGGCTGCTGGTCATCGTGGCCGACGTTGCCATCGTTCCGTTCGTCCCGCACTCCTGGGTCGTGCCCGCGCTCGGTCTGGGCACCACGATCGGGCTGTCCGCCGCCGGGATCGCGCTGACCGCGACGGTGCGCCGGTCACTCGGGGCCGCCCCGCTGTGGGGTGTGCCGCGCGCCACGCTGGCCGGGCTCGCCGCCGCCCTGGCCGGCGCCGGCGCCGGAGCCGCGGTGGCGGCATCCCTCCCCGTCAGCGGTTTCCTGCCGAACGCCGCGGTCACCGTGCTCGCGTGCGCCGTGGCGGCGCTGGTGTTCCTCGCCGTGACGATGTTCGCCGACGGCGGTGACCTGCGCGCCGCGTCCGGGCGACTGCTCGGGCGGTTCGGCGGGCCGGTGCCTCCGGTGCCCCCGGTGCCTCCGCAGGCCGGAGCCTGAGGCGGTGCCCGTAACGCATGCCCCGGCGGAGATGCCCGTCGCGCTCCCGGCGCGCCCGGTTGGAGATGCCCGTGAGGGTGTGCCGGGGGAGATGCCCGTGGCGCACACCCCCACCCCTGCGAAAGGGCAGCCGTGAAGGTCGCGTTCGTGCTCGGCACCACGGCCGGCGGCACCGGCCGGCACGTGCAGATGCTGGCGGCCGGGTGCGCCGTGCGGGGCGTCCCTTGCGCCGTGTTCGGTCCGGGGGAGACACAGCGGGAGTTCGGCTTCGGTGACGGCGTGGAGTTCGGGACCGTGGACATCGGTGACCGGCCAAACGTGCGGGACGCCCTGGCGGTGCTGCGGCTACGTCACCTGCTCGCCGGTTCCGGCGCGGACGTGGTGCACGCGCACGGGCTGCGGGCGGGCGCGCTGGCTGCCCTCGCCCTCTCCCTCCGGCCCGCTGGCGGGCCGCAGCCCCTCGTGGTCACCGTGCACAACGCCCCGCCGTCGGCGGGGGTCAACGGCGCGATCTACCAGGCGCTGGAGCTGATCGTGGCGCGCAGCGCGGCCGCTGTGCTGTGCGTGTCGGCTGACCTGGAGGAACGGATGCGCCGGGCGGGTGCCCGCGACGTCGGTCGCGCCCTGGTTCCGTCCCTGGGAAGCGCCGGGCCGGGAAGCGCTGAGCTGGGCCGGGCAGCCGGGGAGGGAAGTGCCGGGCTGGGCCGGGCCGCCGGGCCGGGAAGCGCCGGGCTGGGCCGGGCCGCCGGGGAGGCGATCCGGCGGGAACTCGGCGCGGGGGGAACCGCTGCTGGGGCGGGAGCCCCGCAGGAGGCTGCCGGAGGGGAGCCCGGCGGGCGGCCGCTCATCGTGGCGGCTGGTCGGCTCGCTCCGCAGAAGGGTTTCGCCACCCTGATCGAGGCCGCCACCCGCTGGCAGGACCTGAGCCCGGCGCCGTTGCTGGCCATCGCCGGGGAGGGCCCGCTGCGCGCCGAGCTGACCGCGTCCGCCGCACCGCTCGGAGCCGCGGTCCGCTTCCTCGGTCACCGCGCTGACGTTCCCGCGCTGCTCGCCGCCGCCGATGTCTTCGTGCTGCCCAGTGTGTGGGAGGGGCAGCCGCTCATCTTGCAGGAAGCGCTGCGCACCGGCAGCCCCATCGTTGCCACCCGGGTGGGCGGTATCCCCTACCTGACCGGGGAGGACGGTGCCCTGCTGATCCCCCCCGGCGATCCGGCCGCCCTCGCCGCGGCCGTCCGCCGCGTGCTGACCAGCCCCTCGCTGGCGCGCCGCCTGGCGGACGCGGCCCTCACCCGGGTGCGCACCCTCCCGTCAGAAAACGACGCCGTCGAAGCCGCCATCGCCGTCTACCGCCGCCTCACCACCGCCGCCCTGACCCAGGGCCCCAGCGCCGCCTGAGCGGTCCAGTCGCCGCCTCAGCCCCGGGTCCCATGATCGGTGCGGCTGTCGGCGGCGAACGTCGAGTTCGTGCTGCGGGCGGTCGCCGTTCGGCCTGGGAAACATGGCGAGGTCGGGCTCGATCCGGCCGTCCTTGGCCCGCGGGCGGGCCAGCGTGCGTACGTCACCCGCCAGCTTTTCCTGGCAGTGGCAGTTGGGCCAGGGTGTTCCGTGTTTCTGCGGCCAAGGACTCGTCCTGAGCAAGGACCCTGATGGCTTCTATCGCCTGCTGTGGGGCAAGAGGCGTCATGGCCCGCAATGCCTCCATGCGGTACACATCCGACGCCCGTCTATCGAACACAATAGATTTATATACCACCTTCGCGTCCGCGGAGCTCAGATATTTAAGAATATAAACCCGCAATGATGTTTCCATGGTGGGATCAGTAGCGAGTGTTAGCATCTCCTTTTTGCCGATGTCAGGCGCGTATCTCAGAAGAATAAGCGCGGATTCGAAGCGGTCATAAGGCCTTAGGCGCTGATCGCGAATCAAATCAATATATATTGCCTGCCCGCGAGGATCTTTCCATGACCTGATGAGATACTCGGCAAGTAGCTGTCTGTGTTCCACGCTTTCCGTGACCGCATATGACAGCTCAACCATAAGGCCGTGGGCAATCTCCCTGTCATCCCTGACAATTGTGGCAGCAGCGTCGATGCGCGCGTGCACGGGAAACGCAGGATCGCGAGCGAGGCCCACCAGTATCTGCTGTGACAGTTCCCGGTTGACCGTCCTCAATTCACTGACCGCCATCAGCCGATGTGCGCTCGACCAGCCCGGATCCGAGATAATATTTTTGAGGATTTCTATACCGTCGGGCAAGCCGCTGGTGGCCAGGACTCTGGCCGCTACTATGCGCAACTCCCTGGAGTCGCCTTGCGCGGCAAGCTCGCGGACGCGTCGAATATCGGCCGGAGAAGTAAGATTACTGAGTGTCCCGATATCAATAAGACGCTTTGACCGGGCCACAGTTTTGTCGAATGCAAGCTGAATCGTATTATGAATCCGCAGTGCATCTTCAATAAGCAGGATGGCTTCCCCGGAGAGAAAGCCGCTACTATTCAAGCTCCCCATGCCCAGGTGTTTTGTCAGCAACTCAAGAGCTGGGTCAAGCAGGTTCTCCGGGAGTATGCCGCCATCCAGCACCAGGGAGGCAATAAATGATGCCGCTTCCGGCGTGTCTTTCTTGATGATCCGGTTAAGTGATGCGCTAAGCTCATTTTCCGTCTCAAGCCATATGGACGCCAGAAACAATCGGAGGTTCTCGCCGAGGTGCTGCCCTCTACCAATGCCAAGAAGTATGTCTGCCCGGCGTCTGCCGCTTGAAGATATCGAAGCAGAGAACTGGCGCGCTGCGAGGTACTCTTCGATGCTCTGATGGATAAAGCTGAAAGCTCCATTACGCTCTACTAGGAGCCCGCACTGGCGGAGCACTTCCCGGATTAGGCTCTCCCAGAAAGCTTGATCAACTTGAGCAGGCTTTAGCTTGTCGAATTCGATCGACGCGAGCGCCATGATTGTTGCGCGGCTGCCCTCCTGGCGCTGACATGCTATCGCCCGCAAAGTAGGTAGCAGGGAATTGACTAGCGAATCTATGGCGTCAGTCGCCGTGGAGACATGGGGGGGTACTCGAAGCCGGAGGCGTTCGTGAATTCCAGTATCGCTCCAACGTTTCTCAAATAGACACTTGATAAACTTTTCATAAAGGTCGATCCGAGACACCGGAAGCGTCTCAGACTCACCGACGAAAACGATACACGTCATGGTGGCAATCAGCGGAATCCGGGTCAGCTGAAGCAAGTTATAGTTAGCGAGCTGACGTGTAAAAGCCTCGAACAAATTCGCCGCTTGATTGGGGCGGAGAGCCCGGAACCAGTTGTTGGCCAGCGTCGGAAGCATATATTCCGAGAAAGGTTCAATAAAGTAGACCGGAAGGTCGGGACTGGCGATAATATGCAACTCGTCGACGGTCAGTGGCCGCGACGTAATAAGAAATTTGTACGTGGGAGAATCGCGGTGGAAGCTAATCGCCCTGAGAGCCTTCAAACGAATTCTTGGATCAAGCAACTCGTCAATCCCGTCAACCATTACCAGCCACGGCGTACCGGTAAGGGCTTGCGTGCTGAAAAAATCCGGGAGATGTGCCCGGATAGATGTGGCGCCTAGCTCCTGGGTCACTGCTGACGCCAGAACATCCGCCAGCGGCATGTCGGTGATCAGGGCTTCAGCGGTTATCTTTACGGGCACGTAGGAAGCTATCTCACCATTGAGCCAGCGTTTCGCCAGCGTCAGTGTAAGGTGTTTTAGCAAGCTTGACTTTCCCGCCCCGGGCCCACCGATCACTATCGCACCCTGATGGTTGTCCACAACGTTACTGGCAGGAATGGGGGTACCACGGGCTACCGGCGTATCCGATTCACGATAGGCGAAATTTGCACTGGGGTCGAGTTCCGGGGAGTCGGCCTCAGTCAGCGTAGCGGATTGCCGTACGTAGACGGTCGCCAGTGGCGGAGCCTGTGCCAGCGCAAACTCATAAGGATGCACATTCGCCTCGGCGCTAGCCAATGATAGATATTCACGAAGGCGGGGGCCGGCGTACTTTCTCTCACCATTATAAAGCTGGGAATCAGTGAGCAGAGCGAGCCATCGTTCGATGCTAGCCAAATCTTGGCGGTCACCTATTATTGGCAATTCCCTTATGGCATCGTGCATGCTTAGGAAGCGGCCACCCAGGTCACTGTGGCGGTCACGTGTGTAACGTAGGATGCCGCATACTGATCCCGTTGCCAGACTGAGGACAGGGGCGCCGCTCATGCCCGGTTCGGCTTGGCCTCCTTTTAGCTTCACCAGACCGACGAAGGGCGCAGGCCCCTCAACCTCGAATGTGGCAATATCGCCGGATCTGTCGCGCTCAGGGAATCCATAACTTACAACTGAGTCGCCAATTTGCACGGGGCTGAACCTGGCGTCCATAAGCACACAAGGGTTATCTTCGATCGCAACCTGAAGCAAGGCAAAATCTGGACCCGGCTTAGGGAAGTAATTTTCGGCGCTCAGATCAGCTTTGTATGATTCTCCGTGCCAGGAGATACTTATGCTCTCCGCTGGCCGGCCAGTTTCTCTTTCGATCACGTGTGCGCAGGTGAGGACCAGACCAGGGCCGACAAAATAGCCGGACCCAACCTTGCCAGCGTTAACTGCCACGGTGCAATTGATCAGCTCACGCAGAAGCGGTGCGCGGTTATCAGGCTCCAAGTTGATTCTTTTCCCAGTCGAGCGTGACCTTTATGCTTCCGGACGCCGATCCTGACACTACCAGCGCGGTCAGATGCCCGTTTTCCAGGGCGAACTGGCAGCCAAACTCAATCGTTGCGTGGCTTGGCTTAACGTCGTTGAGCGACTTTGCTATTTCGTGGACTAATTTGGTAACTGATTTCCATGCTGTCCCGAAGGATGGTATTCCTGCTCCGGCTATTTCCTCGTCGCCGCCGCGGACTGTAGCCTCTACGAGGATTGTCGCGCCGTCCACATCGACTGGTATTACCTGACGCTCCATGACGGACCCTTGCCTTGAAGTTTATTTGCGCCTGGCGGCAGATTGGCTATGCGCTGGAAGTCAATAGGCCTTCGACGCGCGCATTAAGTGTAGCGGTATGGATTATACATGAGTTAACCCTGACATGTAGCTATGTTAGGGACCTGTGATCATGGTGTCTATTCTGGGGGCTTTAGGAGGCCTATGATGCGAATCGCTATGTTTGGGTGTTAAATCTGCTTTGTCCTTTCCGGGCGGGCGGCTCTTTGGGTATGCAGAGATCCCGCGGAAAGCTGCTCCGACTCCGGGATGTCGCGCGCGCCTCCCTGAGCACTCCTTTCACCCTGACGGAGGTAGCCAGTCGGCGGCAACCTGGGCGACGAGCTTTTCCAGCAGGGGACCGGCGTTGGCCATGCTGGTCGGCACATCCGGTTCGAGCGAGGTGAGCGCGTACGCCCCAGCCAGCCCGGCGTCGGCCAGGGATTCCTCGTCGAGCGAGCAGGAACCCGCCACGGCGACGACCGGCGTACCGGGGGAGGCGGCCCGGGCTGCTGCGGCGACCCCGGCCGGGGCCTTGCCGCGCAGCGTCTGCGTGTCTAGCGATCCCTCGCCCGTGATCACGAGGCTGGACCCGGCCACCCGCTCACGGAACGACACAAGATCCAGCACCACCTCGATGCCGGGGCGCATCCGCGCGCCGAGGAAAGCCAGCGCCGCGAACCCGAGGCCGCCTGCCGCGCCCGCCCCCGCCCGGTCCCGGAAAAGGCCCTGTTCCTCAGGCACCTCTGCGGCTGGCTCCCAGCCACCGTCGGCCGCGCCCGCCCTGGCAGGGTCCCAGCCACCGTCGGCCGCGCCCGCCCCGGCGGGGTCCCAGCCGCTGCCCGCGCCCGCCCCCGCCCCCGCCCGGGCCCGGAAGCCCCGGCCGAGGGCCAACTCCGCCGCGTCGGCCCACCGGGCGAGCCCATCCTCCAGCACACGGATGTCCGCCGCCGAAGCCCCCTTCTGCGGTCCGTAGACCGCCGCCGCCCCGTCGGGCCCGAGCAACGGATTGTCGACGTCGCTGGCCAGGAGGACCGCTACCCCGGACAGGTCACGCAGACCGGACAGGTCGAGCGTGCCCAGCCCGGTCAGCGCGGCCCCGCCGGGCGGGACCGGCTCACCGGACGCAGCCAGCAGCCGCGCTCCGAGGGCGGCGATCAGGCCGGCCCCGCCATCGGTAGTGGCGCTGCCGCCCAGCCCGAGCACGATCTGCCGGGCACCCGCGTCCACGGCGGCGGCGATCAGCTCACCCACGCCGTAACTCGTCGCGGTCAGCGGCCGGAGCCGGCCGCCGGGCAGCCGGCTGAGCCCGCACGCCTGGGCCGCCTCGACGACCGCCACGTCGCCAGGGCCGGAGAGCGCGAACGCCGCCGTGACCGGTTCGCCAGTGGGCCCGCTGACACGGCGCTCCACCCGCCGGTAGCCCGCCGCCACCGCCGCGTCCACCGTGCCGTCCCCGCCGTCGGCGACCGGAATCTCCTCGGTCCGTACGCCCGGGACCGCCGCAGCCAGCCCCCGCGCCAGGTGCACAGCCACGTCCGGCGCGGTCAGCGAGCCCTTGAACTTGTCCGGCGCGATGACCACCCCATAAGGCCTCTGGGATACCTGGGATTCTCGGGGTACCTGGGGTACCTGGGGTACCTGGGATTCTCGGGACCTCTGGGGCTCGTCCGGAACCGCCTGGCGCACGGCCTACTCCGCCGGGGTCGAATTGCTGCGGGCAACCGCGGCGAACCATTCGGCGCTGCGCTTGGGGATGCGCCGCTGCGTGCCGTACTCCGTGAACACCAGGCCGAACCGCTTCGAATAGCCGTGCGCCCACTCGAAGTTATCCATCAGCGACCAGGCGAAGTACCCGCGCAGGTCGGCGCCCGCGCTGATCGCGCGGTGCGCCGCCCGCAGGTGGCCGTGCAGATAGTCGATCCGTTCCGTGTCCTCGATCGTGCCGTCCGGGTTGATGTAATCGTTGCAGGCCGCGCCGTTCTCGGTGATGTACAGCGGCAGCCCGGGTGCGTCGTCGCGCAGCCGGACCAGCAACTCGTACAGGCCGTCAGGATGGACGAGCCAGTCCATCTCGGTCACCGGCATGCCCTCGGGGTGGACGAACGCCGCGCCGGACGGCCCCATCGGGGTGTCCCCGCGGCGGAAGATCCCGTCTTCACGGACGCCAACGATGTGCGGCGCGTAGTAGTTGACGCCGAGGAAGTCGATGGGTGCCTGGATCGCGGCGAGGTCTCCGTCCCTGACAAGGTTCGCCCCCGGCGCGTAGTAGGCATCGAGCCGGGCCGGGTACGAACCCTTCACCAGGGGATCGAGGAACACCCGGTTGATCTGCGCGTCGACATCGGCGGCCAGCTCGCGGTCCGTGGGACTGGCCGGATCGGCGGGGTAGACGTGAGCCATGTTGAGCGTGATGCCGACCTCGCTGGCGGCCGCGCCTGTGCCCCCGCCCGCTCCCGGGGCCGCGGCCCGGACCGCGGCGGTGGCGCGGCCGTGCCCCAGCAGCAGGTGGTGGGCGGCGGCGACGGCCTGCTGCGGGTCCTGGATGCCCGGCGCATGCTGGCCCCACCGGTAGCCCATGTTCGCGACCACCCACGGCTCGTTGACGGTGATCCACTGCCGGACCCGGTCCCCGAGGGCGCCCGCCACGATCCCGGCAAAGTCGGCGAACAGCTCGGTGGTGTCGCGGGTTGCCCAGCCGCCCTTGTCCTGCAGCGCTTGCGGCAGGTCCCAGTGGTACAGCGTGACGACCGGGGTGATCCCGCGCTCAAGCAGCGCGTCCACGACCCGGCTGTAGTGGGCGAGACCGGCCGGGTTGGCGCCGCCGCGGCCCTCCGGCTGGATCCGCGGCCAGGAGATGGAGAAGCGGTAGGCGCTGGCCGACAGCCCGGCCACCAGGGCCACGTCCTCATCCACCCGGTGGTAGCTGTCGCACGCGATGTCCCCGGTGTCACCGTGCGCGGTCCGCCCGGGCTGGTGGCTGAACGTGTCCCAGACCGACGGGCCCTTGCCGTCCTCCGCGGGCGCGCCCTCGATCTGGTAGGCGGCCGTCGCCGCGCCCCACAGGAAGCCCGGGGGGAACATGTCGCGCTGCCGCCCGCCCGCTGCCCCCGTCCCGTCGGCTGCCCCCGTCCCGTCCGGTGGACTCATCAGGATCGCGGCGTGGAGACCCCGGTCTTCCGGCCGGGGAGGAAGCGCCGCTTCACCTCCCTGGAAACGTCGGCGGTGTTCGCTAGTGTGTTCGCATGTCCCGGTACCGGCTGGTTCCCGCGCCCGCCCAGGAAGCGGTGCTGCGGGACCATTGCGGCCACGCCCGGTACGTGTGGAACCTGGCCGTCGAGCAGCACGCCCACTGGCGCCCCGGCCGGGCCAGCGCGCCGGGCTACCTGGCGCAGTGCCGGCAGCTCACCGCCGCGCGGGCGGGGCACCCGTGGCTGGCCGCAGGTTCCCACACGGTGCAGCAGCAGGCGCTGCGTGACTTCGCCCGGGCGATGACGGCGTTCTTCGACCCGGCGAATCCGGCTGGGCGGCCGTCGTGGCGCAAGGCCGGGCGGCACGAGGGATTCCAGATCGTGGGGCGCGGCACGCAGTGGGACGTGCGGCGCGTGTCCCGTAAGGTGGGCCAGGATGTCGACCGTTCCTCCTCCATGACGCCGCCGCGATTAAGGTCGGCGTGATAACCCCGCCACGATGGCCCCGCCGCCGGGCGAGCATTGACACCGCCTATATGCCCTTCTAGCATCACAACCCAAACAGGTGGATGTAACCGCTTACAGAGCCGTGGCGCGAGGACACCTTTCATGCCCACCGTGTACGACGTGGCACGCCTGGCTGGCGTCTCGACCGCGACGGTCTCGCGCGTGATGCGCGGTTCTGACCTGGTGCGAGCGGACACCCGGGAACGGGTCCTGGCGGTGATCGACGAGGTCGGTTTCGTACCGGACGCCTCCGCGCAGGGACTGTCCCGGCGGCGCAAGGAGATCATCGGGCTGGTGGCGCTGGAGCGCGGGATCGACGAAACCGACATCGAGCGGGACGGCCTGCTGTTCGTGGACCAGATCGTGCACGCGGTCGAGGCGGTGCTCCGCGGCACGGAATGTTCTCTCCTGCTGTCGTTCGGTCCCAGCGGCGAGCACTTCCAGCACCGCATCCGCGCGCTGTCCGGCAAGGTCGACGGGCTGCTGGTGATCGAGGACGCGATGCCTGCCGCGCAGTTGCGGGCCCTGGCGCGACGGCTGCCCGTGGTCGCCATCGCGACGTCGGCGGAGGAGGCAGGGCTGGACGCGGTCCGGGTCGACAACGCTGCCGGGATGCGCGCGCTGGCCGAGCACCTGGTGACCGGGCACGGATACCGCCGGCTGGGCTTCGCGGCCGGCCCCCCGGACGCACCCGACGCGGTGGAACGCCTGATGGCCTTCTCCGCGGCCGTCCGCGAGCGACTGGCGCACACCGTCGACGTGGTCCCGGGCGGGGACTTTTCCGAGGCCAGTGGGCGGACCGCGGCCCGGGTGCTGCTCAGCCGGGAGGCCGTGCCCGAAGCGGTCGCCTGCGCGAACGACCAGATGGCGATCGGCGTCATCCGGGAACTGCAACGGTCCGGCATCCGGGTGCCAGAGGACGTCGCGGTGACTGGATTCGACGACATCTTCCCGGGCCGGGTCGTCGACCCGGCGCTCACCACGGTGAGCCAGCCGTTCCGGGACCTTGGCGCCCGCGCCGCCGCGCGGCTGCTTCAGCGGATCGACGGCAGCGAGGTCGCGCCGCGTGCCGACATCCTGCCCACCGGGCTGGTCGTCCGGCGCAGTTGCGGCTGCCCGGCCAGCCCAGCGTCCCCCTCGCTGCCCCTGTGAGACCAGCGGGCTACACCGGGTCCGCCGCGCCCCGCTTGCGCGGCGGGCCCGGGCCGGTGGCGCCCTTGGGTAAGCGTCGGGGCTGGGCGGGGGGTAAGCGTCGGAGCTGGGCGCCGTGCCCAGTTCCGATGAGGTGAGACACCCGACACGGTGATGCGTGGCGGTGCCCGGCCAGCCCGGGTACCGCCACGCGCCCGCCCGACGGCAGGGCTGGGCCAGGCCTCAGCACCCGGCGGTCACCAGGCGTTCACCATCTGGCCGAGCGGTCCATAGGGGGCAGTCATCCGGCGTGGATAGAAGGGAACGTCCACATTTGTGACAACGACGTTGGCAAGGGGCGGGATCTATGCGATTTTCTCCGCGAGGCCTGGCCGCGGCAGCGGCGGCAGCCGCTATCCCGATCGGCGTTCTGAGCGCCGGCACCGCGTTCGCCGCGCCCGCTCATCTGGGGGGGCCGGCTCATCTGGGCGCGCCCGCTGAGGGGGCGCCCGCTGAGGGGGCGTCCGCTGAGGGGGCGTCCGCTCAAGGCGCAGAGGGCTACACGGTGGCGACGGTCCTGTCGGGCCAGCAGCTGAGCCACACATTCACGGCCGCCGGCTCCGGGAAGCCGGTGACCGAGCACCTCACCCTTCCCGATGACATCACCACACTCGGCGGGCTCCTGTACACCGCCTTCCAGAACGGTGTGGGCCCGCAGGGACAGGCCAGCACCGACGGGAACCTCGACAGCACGATCGTGGCCTTCACCCGCAGTGGCCGGGCCGTTCATCTGTGGGACGTCCGCGGCAAGTGCGACGGCCTGACCGCCGACCCCTGGACCGGCACGGTCATCGCGACGGTGAACGAGGACGCCAACTCCAGCCTGTACGCCATCCACCCAGAGGCGCGACGAGGGAGCCAGGTCCAGCACTACGCCTACAACGAGCCGCTGCCGCACAAGGGCGGCACCGACGCCATCTCCGCCTACCACGGCCGGCTGCTGATCAGCGCGTCGGCGCCGGGCACGACCGGATCCGCCGCGCCGAACGCCGCCTACCCGGCGGTCTTCACCGTGTCCCTGGACGCGCGGACCCACGTCGCGACGGTCCGCCCGCTGTTCGGTGACGAAGCCAAGGCGACCGTGGCCAACGCCGGGACCAGCGCCGGGAAGACCGTCAGCCTCGCTCTCACCGACCCCGACTCCAACGAGATCGTGCCGTGGGCGGCACCGCGGTTCCGCGGTGATTTCATGCTCACCAGCCAGGGTGACCAGGAACAGATCTACGTGCGGGACGCCGGCACCCGACGGCAGAGCCTGTCGCTGCTCAGCCTGTCCCAGTCGGTCGACGACACGGCCTGGGCGGCCAGCGGGCACGGGCGGCTCTACGCCACCGACAATGGCGGGAACACGGTCGACGTGGTGACCGGCCCGTTCCGCCCCGGCACCGCGTTCGTCGCCGTCACACCGTGCGGGTCCAACAGCGCGCCGGCGACCTGCCCGGCACCGCCCGCCTACCCGGCGAACTATCTCGGCATGCTGAACATGTCCACGGGCCGCATCAGCGCGGTCACGACCAGCGGCGCCACCCTGCAGCCGCAAGGAATGATCTTCGTTTCGCCCTGAGCGCGAACGCGGCCGCGGCGCCAGCCACACTAGGCTGGCGCCGTGGCCCATGTCCGGTACGGCTCAGCCGTGGATGCGGAGGCGATCTCCCGGGTCCGGCACGATGCCTGGCGCGCAGCGTACGCCGGCATTATCGGGGCCGAGATCATCGACAGGGCGACCCGCGTTTCCGACATCGACCGCGAGCGAGCCCTCTTCGTTTCGCGGCCGTGGCGCCGGACGCTGGTCGCGGAGCCCGCGCCCAGCCCGCCCCCAGCCGCTGTCCCGCCCGTCCCCGCGCCGGTGGCCGAGATCATCGGTTACGCGAGTTTCGGTCCCGAACGGGGGGTCGATGGAGCTCCCATCCCAGAACGGGCAGGCCGCGAAGGCAGCCCGATACCTCGCTGCGCCGAGCTGTATGCCCTCTATGTCACGTCGGCCTGGTGGTCGACCGGAACCGGCCGGGACCTGATGTGCCGGGTCCTGGACGAGACCCAGGCGGGGGGTTACCCGCGGATCGTCTTGTGGGTGCTGGAGCAGAATGCCCGGGCCCGCAGGTTCTACGAGCGCTCGGGCTTCCGCCTGGACGGCCGGTCATTCGTGCCGGACTGGCTCGGCGGCGTCACCGAGGTCTGCTACGCCCGCGATCTCGACGCACCGTAGGGCCCGCGGTTCACCAGCCGCGGGCGCGCCATTCGGCCAGGTGCGGGCGCTCCGCGCCGAGGGTGGTGTCGTTGCCGTGGCCCGGGTACACCCAGGTCCCGTCCGGCAGCGGCGCGAACACCCGCGCCTCCAGGTCGTCCATCAGCGAGGCAAAGTCCGCCGGGTTCGTGGTCTTGCCCGGGCCGCCGGGGAACAGCGAATCCCCGGTGAACAGGTGCGGTGATCCGGCCAGCCGGCCCTCCGCGTCGTAGCAGAGCGCGACGCTGCCCGGCGTGTGCCCGCGCAGGTGGATGACGGACACGGCCGCGTCGCCGAACCGCAGGATGTCGCCGTCGGTGATGTCGTCGTCTATGGGGACGGGCAGCTCGCCGGCGTCTTCGGTGTGCGCAACGAGAACGGCGCCGGTCGCCTGCTGAACCTCGGCCAGCGCCTGCCAGTGGTCGTAGTGCCGGTGCGTCGTCACGATCCACGTGATGGGCGTGCCGCCGATCAGCTCGATCAGCCGATCCGCCTCGTTCGCCGCGTCGATGAGCAGGCCCTCGCCCGTCGCCGTGTCGCGGAGCAGGTAGGCATTATTGTCCATCGGGCCGACGGCCAGCTTCGTAATCGTGAGACCGTCGATCTCACGCGTGTCAGGCGGCCCGCCGACTTTCACGTTCCCGGTGTAGGTCACCTGGCTATCGTACGGGCCTGTGACCATGGTCGCTTGGCGTCGGTGAACACCAATCGCAACCAGTTGATTACGATCGCGCCCCTTCCTGCCAGACGCCGATGACGTTGCCGGCCGGATCACGAAATAGCGCCACCCACAGATTTCCCTCCGGGTAGGGCGGCGCCACCATCTCCCCACCGTGCGCCGTGACCTGGGCGAGGGCCGTGTCGATGCCGTGCACGTAGATGTAAGGCCGTATGCCCGTGTCCCCGCCGACGGCGAGATCCGGCTGGAAATGCCCGATCACGTGCCCGCTTCCGTCCGTGAAAGACGGCGCGTCGCGGTCACCGCGGATGACCCAGCCGAACGCGCCCTGGTAGAACTCGGCCAGCCGGGCGGCGTCCGGCGCCGGGATCCGCAGGTAGCTGACCCCGCCGGGCCGGAAGACGGTGGGCTCTTCGCTCACTGGGGCGGCTCCTGGTAGATGCCGAGGAGGTTCCCGGCCGGGTCGCGGAACACGGCGGTGATCTCGGGTGCCTGCCAGCCGATGGGCTGCACGATCTCGCCCCCGTGCGCGACGATCGTGGCCACGGTCTCCTCGGCGTCGTCCACCATGATGTCGACCTGGAGTCCCGGCTCACCGGCCCACGGCTTGCGGTTCGTCACCCACATTCCGCTCACCTGGCCGGTGCTGTCGTCGAAGGCGGTGGTGCCGTCGTCATGGCTGCGCAACGGCCAGCCGAACACCTCGTGGTAAAAGCGGGACGAGGTACCGACGTCGACGGCAGGGATCTGCAGGTAACAGATCTTGCCATGATTGCTGGTCGGGGCCATGAATACCTCCTGTGTTCGAGGGCCGCCGGGCGGCAGGGCCGGTGGGTCCAATGGGGCCGGTAGGTCCGATGGGGCAGTTGGGCAACGGGGGCAGGCGGAGCCGGGCGGCCCGAGGGCAGCGCGCTCTGGTAGCAGCCGAGAGCGCTCACGAAGGGAGCCAGCCGGGGCGAACGCGGGGCGGCGCTGACGTTCTTACCAGGTCAACGATAGGCCGGTAACGTGTCCGTGTAGCTGTCCGGCTCCCGTCCCCGCTGACGGAGGTCGCCGACGACCGGCCGGCCCGCGCCGGGGTCCGGCTGTACCTGAAACGGGACGACCTGATCAGCAGGGAGATTCCTGGCAACAAGTGGCGGAAGCTCGTACTCAACCTGGAGGCGGCCCGGCGTGGCTCCAGGAGGAGGCGTTCGGCGGCCCATACGGCTGCTGGCTGATCGATGACCGCTTTGCCTTCGGCGGTTTCGCCCGGCGTACCGCGGACCTCGACCGTTTCATCGCCGATTTCTCGGCGCGGCACGGCCTCGCCCTGGACTGGGTCTACGTGGCCAAGATGATGTACGGCATCTACGCCTGCGCCGAGCGCGGTACCTTCGCTTCCGGCACCACCGTCGTCGCCGTCATCACGGGGTAGCGCTGGCGGGGACGGCCACCGCGTCGATGATCACGACGACCTTCGGCCCGACCATGCCCTTCTTCTTCGTCACGCCGCACTGGTGGCGGTCCACCGTGGCGGCGGCGCGGAACCGGGCGGTGCCGTCCTCGAGCCGGACCTCCTCGACCCTCAGGTCGGTGGGCACCGGCGTGCCGTGCGCCGTCACCGTCCCCGGGACGACCCAGCCGCTGCCCTCGGCCCGCGCCCCCTGGCCGCTGAACGTGATCTCCGGGTAGGTCTGCGCGTCGATCAGGGTGGCGGAGGTGACGTCCTTGTCGCGCTTGCCGAGGCCGGACGAATAGCTGGTGGCGTCGATCGTCGCCTGCACGCTGGACTGCGCCGGGTCGGCGGCGATGGTTACCTCGCCGGACACGAGCCGGAAGGTTCCGTGCACGGTGATCAGGCCGAACATGCCCTTTCCGTCGGCCTTGACGGTGCTGCGGGCAGGGTCGAGACGGTAGGTCCCCGGTGCGGGGGTGGTAACGGACCCAGTGGTCGGCGAGGACTCGGTCATCCGGGATTCTCCTTTTACGTTGACGTAGCCGGCGTTCTCAAGGTGGCGTAGCCGGCGTTCTCAAGGTGGCGCGGTGCGTCGCGACGTTCCATCCCGGCCATCCCGGCCATCCCGGCCATCCCGGCCATCCCGGCCAAGCCGGCCAGCGCGGGCCGACCGGGAACGTCACCTGCCGCCATCTGGCAGCGCGGCCGGGGCGACCGCCAGCGGTACGGCTAACGTAACCCCGGTGACGGCTGAGGGCACCTTCTTTCCGCTGCCGTCTGGCGTGCGGGCCCTGCGGGCGGCAACCGCCGAGCCGGGGGACGTCAAGCCGGCGTAGCCCGTAGCCTGAAGGGAAGAGTTCCGTGGCCCCGAGTGTTGAGCAGGCGCCGAATCGCGGGCTTCGCGGCGGAACGGTGCGGACGGTGCGACGGTGCGGAAGCGGCCCGGTTTTGTCAGACCCCCTGGCTAGCATGGAGTGGCGGCACGCCCTTCCCAGACGAGCTGCGACGATGCGGCGCCACCAGCACGTTCGCAACGGTCCTGTAGCCCCTTCAGCCTACCTAGCACAGCGGAACCCAGCCTCACCACCCAAGCCAACCCAGCCGAAGCCGGCCGAGAGCCCGGCAGAGAGCCCGGCAGAGAGCAGAGAGCCCAGTGGCTGACCGACTTGTCGTTCGTGGCGCGCGTGAGCACAACCTCAAGGACATCTCGATCGACCTGCCGAGGGATGCCTTGATCGTGTTCACCGGGCTGTCCGGATCCGGGAAGTCCAGCCTCGCTTTCGACACGATCTTCGCCGAGGGCCAGCGCCGTTACGTGGAATCGCTGTCGGCGTACGCGCGCCAGTTCCTGGGCCAGATGGACAAGCCGGACGTCGACTTCATCGACGGGCTCTCCCCGGCTGTGTCCATCGACCAGAAGGCGGCCAGCCGCAACCCGCGGTCCACCGTCGGGACGATCACCGAGATCTACGACTACCTGCGGCTGCTGTATGCGCGGGTGGGCAAGCCGCACTGCCCGATCTGCGGCCGGCCGATCGCGCGGCAGAGCCCGCAGCAGATCGTGGACCGGGTGCTGGAGTTGGAGGAGGGGACCCGTTTCCAGGTGCTCGCGCCGGTTGTCCGCGGGCGGAAGGGCGAGTACGCGGACCTGCTTCGCGAACTGCAGACCAAGGGGTATTCGCGGGCCCGCGTCGACGGCGTGGCCATCCGGCTGGACAGTGCCGGTTCCGGGGCCACCGGTTCCGGGGCCACCGGTTCCGGGGCCACCGGTTCCGGCTCGGATTCCGGCTCTGAGCTGCCGAAACTGAAGAAATACGAGAAGCACGACATCGAGGTGATCGTCGACAGGCTGGCGGTGAAAGACACCGCGCGGCGCCGGCTGACCGACTCGGTGGAGACCGCGCTGGGCCTGTCCGGCGGGGTCGTCGTGCTCGATTTCGTGGATCTGCCGGAGAACGACCCGCACCGCGAGCGGATGTATTCCGAGCACCTGGCGTGCCTGTACGACGACCTGTCCTTCGACGAGCTGGAGCCGCGGTCGTTCTCGTTCAACTCGCCGTGGGGCGCGTGCCCGGACTGCACCGGCCTCGGCACCCGGATGGAGGTCGACCCGGAGCTGATCGTCCCTGACCCGTCGATGACGCTGGCCGAGGGCGCGATCGCGCCGTGGAGCGGCGGGCACGTCAGCGACTACTTCGCCCGGCTGGTCGAGGCGCTCGGAGAGGCGCTGGGGTTCGGCCTGGACACGCCGTGGGAGGGGCTGCCGTCCCGCGCGCGCAACGCGCTGCTCAACGGGTTCGACCATCAGGTACACGTGCGGTACAAGAACCGGTACGGCCGGGAGCGCTCGTATTACACGGCGTTCGAGGGGGTGGTGCCGTACGTCGAACGGCGGCATGCGGAGGCGGAGAGCGACTCCAGCCGGGAGAAGTTCGCCGGGTACATGCGCGAGGTGCCGTGCCCCGCGTGCCGGGGCAGCCGGCTGAAGCCGATCGCGCTCGCGGTGACCATCGACGACCGGTCGATCGCGGACATCTGCGCGCTGCCCATCGGCGAGATGGCCAAGCGCATGCTGGACCTCAACCTTTCCGAACGGGACCGGCAGATCGCGGTCCAGATTCTCAAGGAGGTCAACGCGCGGCTCGGGTTCCTGCTCGATGTCGGCCTTGACTACCTGAGCCTGGACCGCGCCTCCGCGACGCTGGCCGGCGGCGAGGCGCAGCGCATCCGGCTAGCCACCCAGATCGGATCGGGCCTGGTCGGCGTGCTGTACGTGCTGGACGAGCCGTCGATCGGCCTGCACCAGCGGGACAACAACCGGCTGCTGGATACGCTGACGCGGCTGCGCGACCTGGGCAACACGCTGATCGTCGTGGAGCACGACGAGGACACCATCCGGGCCGCCGACTGGGTGGTCGACATCGGCCCCGGGGCGGGCGAACACGGTGGCTGGGTGGTCGTGTCCGGCCCGGTTCAGGACCTGCTGACCAGTGAGAAGTCGCTGACCGGTGCCTACCTGTCCGGGCGCGCGTCGATTCCGGTGCCGGAGACCCGGCGGACGCCGGCAAAGAGCCGCGAGGTCGTGGTCAAGGGCGCGACCGAGCACAACCTGCGTAACGTGGAGGTGGCGTTCCCGCTCGGCTGCCTGGTCGCGGTCACCGGGGTGTCCGGCTCCGGTAAGTCGACCCTGGTCAACGAGATCCTGTACAACGCGCTGGCCAAGGAACTGAACGGCGCGCGGACCGTGCCCGGCAAGCACACCCGGATCACCGGGATGAAGCAGCTCGACAAGGTGGTGCACGTCGACCAGGGCCCGATCGGCCGCACCCCGCGCTCGAACCCGGCCACGTACACCGGCGTGTTCGACCACGTGCGGAAGCTGTTCGCGCAGACCACCGAGGCCAAGATCCGCGGTTACCAGCCGGGACGGTTCTCCTTCAACGTGAAGGGCGGCCGGTGCGAGGCGTGCTCCGGCGACGGCACCATCAAGATCGAGATGCAGTTCCTGCCCGACGTGTACGTGCCGTGCGAGGTCTGCCACGGGGCCCGGTACAACACCGACACCCTGCAGGTGCACTACAAGGGCAAGACGATCGCCGAGGTCCTGGACATGCCGATCGAGGAGGCGGCCGGGTTCTTCGAGCCGGTCCCGGCCATCCACCGGCACCTCAAGACGCTCGTCGACGTGGGCCTCGGCTATGTCCGGCTGGGCCAGCCCGCCCCCACCCTGTCCGGCGGTGAGGCCCAGCGGGTGAAGCTGGCCTCGGAACTGCAGCGGCGGGCCACCGGGCGGACGATCTACGTGCTGGACGAGCCCACCACCGGCCTGCACTTCGAGGACATCCGCAAGCTGCTCGGCGTCCTCCAGCGGCTGGTCGACACCGGCAACACGGTCATCGTCATCGAGCACAACCTCGACGTGATCAAGACGGCGGACTGGATCATCGATCTGGGGCCGGAGGGCGGCTCGGGGGGTGGGACGGTCATCGCGACCGGCACCCCGGAGCAGGTGGCGACGGTGGGGGGCAGCTACACCGGCGAGTTCCTGAAGAAGCTACTCAACGTATGACCGGCCGGCCGTCGCCCGAATGAGCGCCGCCGCCCCGGTGAGCACGTGACCACGGTGGAGGTGCCGACCAGCCAGGGGCCGGCCCAGGCCGAGCTGACGCTGCCCGGCGGGCCGGGGGCTCCGTCCTTCCTGCTCGCGCTCACCCACGGCGCCGGGGGGACGGTGGCCGCGCCCGATCTGCGGGCCGCCCGGGACGCCGCCCTCCGCCTTGGTGGCGCGGTGGCCCTGATCACTCAGCCGTACCGGGTTAGGGGAGCCCGCGCGCCCGGTTCTGCCGCCCGTCAGGACGAGGCGTGGCAGGAGATCATCGCGTCCCTGCGCGACGGAGCCTGGCTGGTACGGGACGGGAATGTAACGCCGGGCGCGGATCTGCGGAGTGCGGATAAGCGCCACGCCCGCGACGGGCGGCTACCGTCGTCCGCGGGGAAACGGGCCGGCGGTGAGCGGCCGGTGCTGGGCCGGGGCATTCCGCTGATCGTAGGCGGCCGGAGCAACGGGGCCCGGGTGGCCTGCCGTACCGCAGTGGCGGTGGCGGCGACCGGGGTGCTCGCGCTGGCCTTCCCGCTGCGCCCCCCTCGACCCCGCCGGCCCCCTCGGCGAGGCGGGAGCGCCGGAACGTCCCCAGTAGCCACCCGGGACGAGGAACTCCGGTCGGCGGCCAGCCACGGGGTGCGGGTGCTCGTCGTGAACGGGGACAGGGATCCGTTCGGGATTCCCGGCCCAGGCGATGCGATCCGCGTGATTGTCCTGAAGGGCGAGTCCCATGCGCTTTCCAGGAATCCGGCGGCGGTGGCGACCGCGATCACCGACTGGCTGAGCGACGTCGTTCCGCCGGTTTCACTGAGGGGCGGCGACGGCGAAAGCGTCCGGCGGGCCGTCAAAGAGCGGCGGTAGCCGCCCGGCCGGGACTGCGATGCACGGGATTCATACAGATAACAATCGGATTGCTGATGCTTTAGCGGCGTTGCTAATTTGTAATCAACCCCTGGAACGGGTAACCCCGCCCCTGCTGTGCAATGCCTGTAATAGGCCCTTTCGCTATGCGCTGAAAAACCTGGCCCGGCCGCGTTTAAGCGGCGGGAGCGTGACCCGGCCGTTCGGTGACGACAGTCGAGAAAAATACCAGGTCAGTGGGCCTGTGCGGAGCGATCGCCGCCCCGCCCGGCAGCAGCTCACCGGTGTCTTCGAAAATAACAATTCCGTTGCAGAGCAGGCTCCAGCCCTGGTCCGGGTGACTTGCCAGTGTCCGGGCCGCCTCGCGGTCCGGTGCGGATGCTTCCGGACACTGTGGCGTGTGTTGGCACATGTCGTGCCTCCTCGCGAGCTTCTAATCATGCGTGTTCTGGATCACATGTTAGTCTGCCGCAGCATGTGCGGCCGCCAACATGGCTCTTTCTGACTGTTTTCCCGGCGGCTTTTTGTAGCCTCCGGTGGGCTATCCACTCTGACATTTTCTGACTACGCCGCGTGGCACCCTTGAGAACTCGCCACTAGGCCTTCCGCGGTGCCGGCGGAGCTGACCAGGGGCCGCCCTGCCGCCTGATTGGCCTAGACCAACTGCTCTAGACCAACTGTGCTCCCGGGTGTCGCAGCGCGCAAGTGACACACCGAAATTGGTCTGGTCCATTGGGCCTGCCCGGCACCGTCGTGGCCGGGCGGGTACCACCGATTCGGGCCGGAGGCGACGTCTCGTCGCCGGCTCAGGAGCCGTGTTCAGCGAGCAGGCGGGGGCGCCCCTGTCGACTGCCCGCTGGTACCTAGTTAAACGTCCCCGAGGCGCCATGGGTTCGAATAGTTAGACGCCTCTCGGGCGGCGCGGGTTGGCAGTGCCGGGCGTTACCCTCGTTGACCGGCTACCCGCGACCAGCTCTGTTCTGTTGTTCTGCTGTCGGGCCATCGCCCATGTGCTGACGGGAACGACTGTAGGCCGCCATAGCCGACCCCGTGTCTCATCCGGCTTATCCGCAGGTTGGATCGCGTGTCGCCGGTGGGTTCTGCTTCGTTACAAAGGAGTGGGCCCGGGGCGTGCTGATACACCCATGGGCCCAGATTCGCGCCGCTTTATACCGCGGGCTCCAGCGGCGCCGGGGGGATGCCGTTCAGCCGATGGCTCTCGCGCAGGGTCAGCAGCCGCTCGGCTTCGGCCGTAAGAGCATGGACCTCGGGCCTGGCCATCGCCTTGCGCCGGTAGATCCGGTCGTCGTAGCCGAGTGCGCCGATCTCGGCGCGCTGCGCGGCGAACGCCGAGCGCATCACCGCGGTCAGGGCCGAATCGAGGGCCACCGCCAGCCGCCGCCGTTCGGCCAACGCCGCGGAACGAGCCTCAGCCTGGCGGAATTCCAGCTCAGCCTGGCGTGCGGCCGCCAGCAGCTCGTCAAACTTGCCGGCGAGAGCGACATCCGCCGCGTGCTTCTCCAGCGCCTCTGTGCTGGCCTGCTGACGCTTCCTCACGCCGTGCCCTTTCCCTGGCGGCCTGTCCGACGGTAGCCGGGACTGCACCGCAGCCAGCCCAGCCAGTGCATAGCGTACGCGCTCCCCGGTGATCAGGCGCGTTGAGGTGCGCCCGCCCGCGCCGTGTCCCCTCTCGCGTGCGCGTGCCCGTGCCCGTGAGCCGTGCGCGTGGCCGTGAGCCGTGCGCGTGCCCGTTGCCCGTGAGCCGTGCGCGTGGCCGTGAGCCGTGCGCGTGCCCGTGGCCGTGAGCCGTGCGCGTGGCCCGGCCTCCCGTTGCCCGGTTTCCGCCCCCCCTCGGCGACCCGCGGTTTCGCAAAGTGCCCGCCTTGTATCTGGCTGTTATGACATCGTGGACTTGCGTGCTGGTCATCGCGGTGACCAGCTTGTCTGTGGCGGGTAACTCTGGCACTCTGTCTCCCCCCGGAAGCTTCGGTCACCGGCTGCCAGTTTTCCGGCCAAGGAGGAATCGTGAAGCGCGCCCACGCCGCGGGCGACCAATGACCGCGTGGTCGCTGAGGCCCGGCATGGCTGCTTACCGTGACGGCGTGACCGTCATCTGTGAGCTGGCGGCGCGATTCAGCGACGAACAATGGGCGGCGCCCACCCCCTGCCATGACTGGCGGGCCGCGGATGTCGCCGGCCATCTCCGCTGCATGGCCGACGATTATCACGAGTACCTGGACGATGCGCCGGCCAGCCGCCTGGCCCGGCTGATGGCGACCGGGTTTCCAGCGGCGACGCTGGCCCGCAAGCTGGCCCGGCAGAACGCGGCCGAACTCGCTGAACTGCCCGACGTGCCGGCCGCGGAGCACATCGCGGCGTTCGCCGAATCGGCCCGTTCCTATGCGGCCCGGGTGCCGCCGTTGTGGAACGCCCCGCACCACCATTACCGCGGCACCGTCGTCACGGTCGGCGCAATGGCCGGGGTTGCCTGCGCCGAATGGAACGTGCACGCCTGGGACCTGGCCCGGTCACTCGGCGCGGACTACCGCCCGGCCGACCCGGAGATCGTGTTCGACGGCTGGTGGGAGGGCACGCCCCAGGTGCGGCCGGACGAGGCCGCGGGCCTGCTGGTCGCGGCGCCGGTGGAGGGCGACACCTGGGAGACGTTGCTGCTGATGTTCGGCCGCGACCCCAGCTGGGGGGCCTGAGAGCTCTCGCGCCCAAAGTGGAAACATGGGCAGCGTGAACTTTGACGTGGAGACCGTGCGGGCCGCCTACCCAGCGCTGCGGGACGGATACGCCTACCTGGATGGTGCGGCCGGCACGCAGGTCCCGGACGCGGTCATCGATACCGTGACGGCCGCGGCCCGGGCGGGAATCGGGAACGCGGGCGGGGCGTTCCCGGCCAGCCACCGGGCCAGCGCCATCGTGACCGGCTGCCGCCGGGCCGTCGCTGACCTCGTGGGCGGGGATGCGCGCGGGGTCATCCTGGGGCCGAACATGACCACCCTGACGTACCGGCTGGCCGGGGCGCTGGCGGACACCTGGTGGCCGGGGGATGAGATCGTGCTTTCGCGGCTGGACCACGACGCGAACGTCCGGCCGTGGATCCAGGCGGCCGCCCGGGCCAACGTCACCGTGCGCTGGGCCGAAGTCGACATATCGACGGGCGAGCTGCCCGCGGCCCAGTACCGAACGCTCGTGTCTGAGCGGACCCGGCTGGTCGCGGTGACGGCGGCGAGCAATATCCTCGGCACCCGGCCCGACGTGGCGGCCATCACGGCCAGCGCGCACGAGGCGGGCGCGCTGACTTACGTCGACGGCGTGCACGCGACGCCGCACACGCCGGTCGACGTTCGCGCACTGGGCGCCGACTTTTACGCGACCAGTGCCTACAAGTGGTCGGGCCCGCATATCGGCGCGGTCATCGCCGATCCGGATCTGCTGGAAACCCTCAGGCCCGACAAGCTCGCCTCCTCGCCGGACGCCGTTCCGGAACGATTCGAGCTGGGCACCCCCGCTTATGCAGACCTGGCGGGCGTGACCGCGGCCGTCGATCATCTGGCCAGCCTCGGCGGCGAGCGTTACGGCACCCGGCGCGAACGGGTGCTGGCGTCGATGACGGCCGTGCAGGACTACGAGGGTCGGCTCTTCGCCGACATGCTCGGTGCCCTGGACGCGATGGAGCACGTCACCACCTACGGGAAGGCCGCGAGCCGGACCGCGACCGCCTATTTCAACGTGGCGGGGCACGCACCCGCCGAGGTGGCGGCCCATCTGGCCGCGCACCAGGTGAACGTCTGGAACGGCCATAACTACGCCTGGGAGCTCACCGGGGTACTCGGCATCCGCGACTCGGGCGGCGCTGTCCGCGTGGGACTGGTCCACTACAACGACCGTTCCGATGTGGACCGGTTCCTCGCCGCGTTGGCGGAACTGGACGGGTAGGGCTGGCCGGGAGCGGGACCGGCTGGGTAGGGCCGGCCTAGGAGGACTCGGCCGGCCGGGGTTTCGCCGGCCAGGGCCGGCCCGGCCGGGGCTCGGCGGACAGGGACCCGGCGGGTCCATGTGGTTGGCTGCCGTGCGCGGCGGACGTACGCTGGGGGCAATTTCGTGGGCCAGGGCCGGCTGAGGATAGGAGGGCAGCGTGTCAGCGATACGGCATAGTGCGCTCGCGCTGGCCGCCCTCCTGTGGCATCTCGCCGGGGTCCTCGTAAGCCCGGGCGGCCTCACCGTCGTGAGCACCGCCGTGCTGGCTGCGGTCCTGATCGGCCTCGTCGTGGCCGTGGTCGCGGACAGCGCCCGGATCGCGCGGGCCGTAACGGCGGTCCCGCTGACCGGGCGGGCCGCCGGCCTGCGCGAGAAGTCCTGGTGCGCGGCCTTCCTCCGGCAGCGCGACCCCGATGCGGCGGGTAAACCGCGGCCGAGAGCACCGTCGGCGGCCCCGGCGGCCGCCTGATCGCCGTCGGCGTCACACCGCCTGGCGCGGCCTAACGTGGGCTCGTTCTGACACGGCCTAACGTGGGCCCGTTTCTCGCGCACACCATGCGCCTCACCGTGCACCGCCGACACCACATCATCGTGGCCGCTTCCAGCCGTCAACTGCCTGCTCTGACCCGCTGGAGGGTTGCCCGTCATGACCAGTCTCTTCGGCGTCCCCGTCGACGCCGCGTACCACGTTGTCACCGCGATATCCGCCGTTCTCACCCCCATAGCCGGCGGCCTGGCCGTGGCCGCCGGCATTGTCGTCTTCACCGTCGCCGTCCGGCTGCTCGTCCTGCCGTTCAGCTACTACGCAATGCGCGGCCAGTTCGCGCAGGCCAAGATCGCGCCGCAGGTCCAGGCTCTCCGGCAGCGGTATGCCAAGCAGCCCGAACGCCTGTCACGCGAGCTGAAGGCGCTGTACACGGAGCACGGCACGGGCATGCTGGCCGGCTGCCTGCCGCTGCTGCTCCAGTGGCCGTTCCTCAGCGTGATGTACCTGCTGTTCCGGTCCTCCTCGGTCGGCGGCGCGCCCAACACCCTGCTGGCTCATTACCTGTTCGGGGCGCGGCTGGGCAGCCACTGGCTCGCCGGGACAGGGCCGCTCAGCGTTCAGGGAGCGGTGTTCGCGGCGCTGTTCCTGTTGCTGGGGGTGATTGGATGGCTGACCGCCCGCTCGGCCCGGCGCGCCGCCGGCCCGGCCCCGGCGCGGGTGGCGCGGCATGACGCGGCCCCGGCCGCCACTCAGCCCGCCGGGGTCCCGCCGTGGCTGACGAGCCTGCTGCCCTACCTGACTGCGGTCTTCGCGGCGTTCCTGCCCCTCGCTGCCGGGCTCTACCTGCTGACCACGACGGCGTGGACGCTGCTCGAACGCGCCGTGCTCCGGCGGGTCCTGCTGGCCAGCGACCGGGGAGCGCCCGTTAGCCGTGTGATGTCCACCAGCGCGGCGGCGTCCGGGGGCGCGGCGGCGTCCGGTCCGGCCAAGGCGGGCGGATCCGGATAAGGCGCCTTTCTGCGGGTAGCTTTCCGGGATGCAGTGGTCGGCATACGGGGCGTTCCTGGCGTTCGCCATCGTCCTCATCCTGATCCCGGGCCCCGACTTCGCCGTCGTCAGCAAGAACGCGCTGGCGGGCGGCCGCCGACGCGGCGCGTGGACGGCCGTGGGGGTCGCCTGCTCCAACGCCGTCCAGGGCAGCGCCGCCGCGGCCGGGCTGGGCGCGATGATCGTGCGCGCCCAGCCGGTGTTCGAGGCGATCAAGTGGGCGGGCGTCGGCTACCTCCTCTACCTGGCCGCCCAGGCCCTGTGGTCGGCCGTACGCGGCCACTATCAGCGGCTGGACCACGACGGTGCGGAGCAGGGCGGCGCGGCGGCGGCCCTCGGCGGGTGGCGGCAAGGCTTCCTCTCCAACATCACCAATCCCAAGGTGCTCGTCTTCTACCTCGCCGTCCTGCCGCAGTTCCTGACTCCCGGCGCCGGGGTGGCGGAACTCCTGCCGTTCGCTCTCAGCCACGCCGTATTGAGCGCCGCGTACCTGCTGGTCCTGGTCGCCGCGCTGCATCGGGCCCGGCGTTTCCTCTCCCAGCGCCGGGTGCGCCGCAGTCTCGACGGGGCCACGGGCGTTGCGCTCCTCGGGTTCGGTGCCCGTCTCGCCGCCGAGCACGCCTGACCGCCGAGCACGCCTGACCGCCGAGCACGCCTGACCGCCGAGCACGCCTGACCGCCGAGCACGCCTGACCGCCGAGCACGCCTGACCGGCGATGACGCAGCCACCCGCCGCTGGGGTCCTCAGGCGGTCGCGGGAAGAGCCTTGATCGGCAGCGGAGGCCGCCTCTGCCCGGCGTCCAGCGCGGAGAGTATGTCCCGGATGACTCCGTCCGGGTCCGTCTTGATCCGCTGCGGCGTGAAATGCAGCAGCAGAACGCCGCGGGCCACCAGCCGGTCGTGCCGCTGCATGGTGCGCTGCCAGTCATCGGCGCGATAGTGGTACTCACGGGAATCCACCTCGCCTGCCACGCCCGATTTCGGCCACCAGCAATCAACGATGGCAATAAGTGTGTCTCCGTCGTACAACCGCGCATTGAAGATAGGCATCGGCACCCGCGCCCTCTTCAGCAGAACCCTCAGATCCCCTTCCGTCACCGACCGAATCCCGTCTTCAACCTCGGCTAATGCCGCTCGTAGCAACGCGGAACCCTTCGCCGACCCTTGTTCCAGTTCCGCCCTGAGCATCGCGATCGAGCACAGCCGCTTCTGCACCGTCTCCGAGATGACCGCGCGTACGTCGCGGAAAGCGGTCATCGCCCGTGCGGCGTCGGCGGCGGCGCGAGCGGCCCCGGCGAAGCGGATCCGTCCCGTCGAGCAGACCTCAGCGGGCATTCGCGTCGTGCGGCGAACGCGCACGAAGCCCGTGCTCTGGCAGCGAACCTCCATCGGAACGATGACGTCCACAATGGCCGAGCCGGGCGCGTGTACGCCGTGACGGCGAGCGGCGGCGCTTCCCGTGATGACACTACGGGGACCCGCATGGAGCAGGGCCGCCATTTCCCGGTGTTCGGCTGATACCGCCCCGGTGACGGTGAGGTAGACGCCAGAGATGAGTTTCTGCCAGGGACCACCGGGCCGTATGCGGTACCGGATCATCGCGTCCGTCATACCGCATGCCAACACCTGACTTCGTCCTATGACGTCGTGCTGCGCCCGCAACGTAGGTCCCAGCCCGGCATTTTCAACGCTGTATTCGCCTCGCATGGCAGCACAGTCCCACGCAGGTCTGACAATCGGCGCTGGCGCACCGTTTACCTTTGTACGTAGAGGTGCCTTTGCCGCGAACCCGTTGTACGTAGAGGTGCCTTTACCGCGACCGGGCCGAGGGGTCAGGAGCGGATGGTGATGGTGTTGGCGGGGTAGCCGGTGGTGCCGTTGGGCTCGGTGGGGGCCTGGACGGAGGTCTGGGTGTAGCCGGTGGCGTCGGTGGCGCGAGCCTCGACGATGTGGGTGCCGGGGGTGGCGTCCCAGTACCAGACCCACTGCCGCCAGGTGTCGATGCCGGGCACGGCGGCGAGGGTGGCCTGGTGCCAGGCGCCCCGGTCCACGCGGACCTCTACGGCGTCGATGCCCTTGTGCTGGGCCCAGGCCACCCCGGCGACCGCGGTGCGGCCCCGCTTGACGGTCGACCCGTCCGTGGGGACGTCGATCCGCGACTCCGTCTCTGATGGGCGCCTCCTGGGACCAGCCGCGCTGCGCCCAGTACGCGGTCTCGGCCTCGTAGGTCGTGACCTTGATGTCGATGACCCACTTGGTGGCCGACACGTACCCGTACAGGCCGGGAACGACCATGCGGGCCGGGAAGCCGTGCTCGACGGGCAGCGCCGCCCCGTTCATGGCGACCGCCAGCAGCGCGTCCCGGCCGTCCAGCACCACCTGGAGCGGAGTACCCGACGTGAACCCGTCGACGGACGTGCACAGCAGCTGGGTCGCGCCGGCCTGGGGGCGGGCCGAGCGGATGATGCTGGCCAGGCTTGCGCCGAGCCATTTCGCGTTCCCGATGTACGGGCCCGCCACCGGGTCAGACACGCAGGTGAGCGTCACGTAGTGCTCGATCAGCGGCCGGCGGAGCAGCTCAGCGAAGCTGATGGTGACCTCGCGCTCCACCATGCCGTGGATATGCAGCTGCCAGTGCTGCGGGTCGACCTCGGGGAGGACGATGGCGGTGTCGACGCGGTAGAAGGTGTTGCTGGGCGTGACGAACGAGCTCAGCCCCGGGATATGCAGGTCAGTCCCGGGTGCGAGCGGCGGAGCGGGCTGGGACGGCGTAGGGATGCGGAGCGTGGAACGGGCCTCGGTCACGCTTTGCCGGGCGTTCAGTTCGCGTCCAGCCAGGTAGGCCAGGGCGGCGCCGCCGGCGGCGACGCCGCTGGCGACGAGGAAGCGGCGGCGGCCGGGACCGGGGGCGGAGGGCGGCTGGTACGTCCAGGTGTCCGGCGCCGGCCGGGGTCCGGAGAGCACGTCGTCCGGGCTCGGCGTTGACCGGCCGGACGGAACGGTTCCGGCTGCTGCCAGGCCGCGGTCCGCTGAGCCGTTCGGCACCCCCGTCGGCAGTTCGGTCTCTGGCTCTGGCTCCGCGGCCGGCAGCCACTCCGAGGCCGGCTCGCGATCCGCGGTCTGTTCCGGGCCTGCCCACGGCACCCACTCCGAGGCCGCCTCGCGATCCGCGGCCGGCTCCGCCGTGGGCTCGGCCCGGGCCTCCGTGGCCGGCTCTGCCGTGGGCTCGGCCCGGGCCTCCGTGGCCGGCCCGGTTCCGGCCTCGGCCGCTGGCGCGGTCTCGGTCTCCGAGGGAAACCCGGCCTCGGCTTCTATGCCCGGCCCGGTTCCGGCCTCCGCCGCTGGCGCGGCCTCGGCCTCTGCGGTCGGCTCGGCCTCGGCCTCTGCGGTCCCGGGCTCTGCGGTCCCGGGCTCTGCGGTCCCGGGCTCTGCGGTCCCGGGCTCTGCGGTCCCGGGCTCTGCGGTCCCGGGCTCTGCGGTCCCGGGCTCTGCGGTCCCGGGCTCTGCGGTCCCGGGCTCTGCGGTCCCGGGCTCTGCGGTCCCGGGCTCTGCGGTCCCGGGCTCTGCGGTCCCGGGCTCTGCGGTCCCGGGCTCTGCGGTCCCGGGCTCTGCGGAACCGGCGGTGGCGGGGCCGGCCCTGCGGCCGGGGGCGGCGACGGGGGCGGGGCGATGGGGGTCGTGAAGGGGGATCCGGATCCCGTGGCCGCCAGGTCGAACCCCGCGTACCGGTCACTCCCTGGGTCGGGTCCAGGCGCACCGCGTGAACCGGGCGCACCGGCAGAACCGGGCGCACCGGCAGAACCGGGCGCACCGGAACCGGGCACACCGGAACCGGGCACACCGGGCAAGGCGGTACGCCCATTGGTAGCCACCGCGGCGCGGGTCAGCCGGTTCAGGGCGAAGGCGCCCGCCGCGGCACCGAAGATCGTCGGTACGGCGTAACCAAACGTCGCGTCCGGGCGGCTCAGCGCGGCGGCCAGCCCTATCGCGGCGAACAGCACCAAGCCGGCGTACCCGTACGCCAACCGTCGCATCGCGGCCACCCCGATCACGGCCGCGACGATGGCGAGGACGACGAGGATGCCGATGAGCAGAGCGGTCTTGTCGTTGGC
This sequence comes from uncultured Actinomycetes bacterium, assembly GCA_963824545.1. GTDB lineage: Bacteria > Actinomycetota > Actinomycetes > Streptosporangiales > Streptosporangiaceae > Bog-532. Next base: position 186,180 of record CAWGPP010000002.1, read on the forward strand.
GCCGAACACCGAGATCGCGAAGTTCTTCACCGGCGGGGGAGCAAGGTCAATCGCGGCCTGCCCCACCACGACGGCGGGTGAGCCCTGCCGCACGGTCAGCCCGGAGACGAGCTGGCCGACGCCGAGGGCGACCGCCGCCGTCAGCACCCCCGCAATCGCCCCGAACAGCACCTCGTGCCGGGACCGCCCCGGCCGCCGGGACCACCCGGGCCGCCCGGGACGCTGAGAACGCCGGGGGCTGACGTCCTTGGATGGCTCGCCGCCCCCGGATCGCCCGTTCCTCTCGGATCGCCCGTTCCCCCCGGGCCACCGGGGCCTGTTTGCGTTCGCTGCCCCTCCCGTTGCCGTGCGCACCATCAGAGCCGAAGCCGCGCACCAGGCCACCCCGCCGTCAGGCAGGGTCCGCAGGGATCAATGCCGTGGGTCCGGAACCGCCGCCAGGCAGGAGCGCGCTACGCCTTCCAACGTACCGTCGTTCACTCCTCAAAGATCCAACGTGTCGGTGACCCCGTGAAATCCGCATCCCGCATGCCGAACACCCGAGCGGGCGCACTCCGAACGTCGCGTTCACCGAGGGATCAAGGAAGCCCACCTCGATGTGCGTACGGTATTTGGCGTTCATCAGGTCGATCACGCGCTGAAGGGCGGCCGGCTCCGTTACCACGCGCGCCGTGCCCTCGATGATGACCGGATCAGAGGCCGACTCGGTCGATATGACGCAGTGCGGGTCGGCGCGGAGGTTTTTCGTCTTGCGAGAGCCCGCGGCGCTGGAGAACCAGAGCGTGCTGTCGTCCCACATGCCCCAGACGGGCATCAGGTGCGGCCGCCGGGTCGGCCATACGGTCGCGACCCAGTAGTTGCGGGCCGCCGTCAGCCGTTCGGCCGCCCACGACCACTCCAGGAGCCCGCTGCCCTCTGCCGGCCCGGAGATGCCGTACCCAGGCATGTAGGGTCGGCTAACCCGAGGGATCTCCATGGCGGCATGTTTACCACGCACGATGTGGCCGTAGCTCGTATATCGAACGACGCGCGGTAGTTGCCGCCAGGCCCGCGCGCAGGCCCGCCGCGTCGCCGCGCCCAGGCCCGCCGGCTGCCTGCGTCCAGGCCCGCCGCATGACCGCGCGCAGGGCGGTCGGCTGCCTGCGTCCAGGCCCGTCCCAGGGCCGCCGCCGGCCGCGCGCCGCCGCTTCCCTGACCGTGCGTTACCGGCCGTCCGGCCGCGCGGCATGCGGCCCCTCGGCCGCGCGGCACTGGCCTCCGGTACGGCGAACGTTGGGCGCGTGACCGCGCGACACTGGTCTCCGGTACGGCTAACGTTGGGCGCGTGAAAGCATCTCCCGAGGCGCAGTTGCGCCTGCTCGAACTGGCGGATCTGGACGCTGAGCTGGCCCGGCTCGATCATCGCCGCCGAAGCCTCCCGGAAATCGCTCAGCTCGAGCAGATCGGCGCCCGTACGGGCGAGCTTCGGGACGGCATCGTCATGGCCGACACCGAGTTGGGTGACCTTGACCGGGAGCAGGCCAGGGCCGAACGGGACGTTGAGCAGGTCCGGTCACGCATTGACCGGGACCGGGCCCGGCTCGATGGCGGCCAGGTCAGCGCCGCCCGTGAGCTGGAAAACCTCCAGTCGGAGGTGCAGTCGCTGCTGCGCCGTCAGTCCGATCTGGAGGAGGTCGTGCTCGACGCCATGGAACGCCGCGAGGCCGCCGCAGGCGGCCGCGAGGCGCTGACCGCCGAGCAGGCCACGCTCGCCGGGCAGGCGGCCGAATTGACCGCCAGGCGGGACGCGGCGCTGCAGGACATCGGCGAGCAGGCGGCCAAGGCGGCGGCCAGCCGCGCGGCGGTGGCCGCCGACGTACCCGCCGACGTGCTCACCCTGTACGACAAGCTGCGTGCGCAGCAGGGGGTCGGCGCGGCGATGCTCCGCCGCGGGCGCTGCGAGGGATGTCACCTCAGCCTGAACACCGTGGACCTGAACCAGATCCGGGCGGCCGCGCCGGACGAGGTGATCCGCTGCGAGGAGTGCCGGCGGATTCTCGTCCGCACCGCAGAATCGGGCCTGTGATGCGCCGGCTCATCGTCGAGGCCGACGGCGGCTCGCGCGGCAACCCCGGCCCCGCCGGCTACGGTGCGCTGGTCCGCGACGCGGGCACGATGGAGATCCTGGCCACCGAGTCGGAGTTCATCGGGATCGCCACCAACAACGTCGCCGAATATTCCGGCCTCATCGCGGGCCTGCGCGCCGCGGCGCGGATCGACCCGCACGCGTCCATTCTGGCCCGGATGGACTCCCGGCTTGTCGTGGAGCAGATGTCCGGCCGCTGGAAGATCAGGCACCCGGATATGAAGCCGCTCGCGCGGACCGCCAGCGAAGCCGCGGAAGGCTTCAGCGCGATCACCTATGAGTGGGTGCCCCGGGAGCGTAACAAGGACGCGGATCGCCTTGCGAATGAGGCGATGGATTCCGCCAATCGTAACGGTGGTGCGGCGCGCCATCAGGTGAGCGGACGACCGGCCGAGGCTGAGCTGGCACCGACGCCCGCCGAACCAGACAGGCCCTCACCAGACAGAGCCTCAGCAGGCAGGCCCTCAGCAGGCAGGCCCTCAGCAGACGGGGCCGCTGCGGACAGGGCCTCCACCGGATGGGGCCCGGCGCAGGGGCAGGCAACGATCACGTTGCTGCTGCGGCACGGGCAGACGCCGCTGTCGGCCGAGCGGCGCTTCGCAGGCCTCGGTGACATCGAGCTGACCGAGACCGGCGTCCGGCAGGCGAAACTTGCGGGGGAGCGGCTCGCGGCGCGCGGCGGGGTGGACGTGATCGTGGCGTCCCCGTTGCGGCGGGCGCGGCAGACGGCCGAGGAGGTCGCGGCGGCGACCGGCGCGCCGGTCGAGTTCGATGACGACCTACGGGAGACCGACTTCGGCGAGTGGGAAGGCCTGACGTTCACCGAGGCGCAACGGCGCTGGCCCGGCGAGGTCACGGCCTGGCTGGCCGACCCGGCGGCCGCGCCACCCGGCGGTGAGAGCTTCGCCGCGGTCGCCGTCCGGGTGCAGGCGGCGCGAGAGCGGCTGATGGCCGGGCACGCCCGCGAGACCGTGCTCGTTGTCAGCCACGTGACGCCGATCAAGACGCTTCTCACCGAAGCACTGCTCGCGCCGCCCGCGGCCATGTACCGGATACACCTGGATGTCGGCTCGCTGAGCGAGATCGACTGGTACACCGACGGCCCCGCCGTCGTTAGGTCACTGAACGATACAGCTCATCTGGGATAGGGCATCGGTACGGTAAGGTCGGCTGCGCCCGGCCCGGCCGGTGCTGCAAACGTGTGGGCCCAGGGTCACGTAAGGATGCTGCTCGATGATGACGACGGACTTTCACGCGCCCGGCGCGCGGCGCGGGCGGTGCAGCCCGGTGTGCCCGGCCGGCTCCCGTAAAATTCGCAGTCATGGCTGATCGTTCGCAGCTCAGTGCCCCAGGCAGCCTGGAGAACACCGCTGGTATCACGAAGGCCAGCGCGCCGCAGCCGGGGGAGCCGCTCGCCGAGCTGGCCACGCGGAACAACCTCAGGCCCAGCGCGCAGCGGCCCAGGCTGCTGGCGTACCTGGCCAAGCTGTGGCAGCGCCGGCACTTCATCATGGCCTTCGCGACCGCGCGGAACGTGTCGATGTACACCGACGCCCGGCTCGGCCAGGTCTGGCAGGTGCTCACCCCGCTGCTCAACTGCGCGGTCTACGGCCTGATCTTCGGCATCCTGTTCAAGGCCAACCGGGGCGTCGAGCACTACATCGCGTACCTGGTCATCGGTGTTTTCATCTTCACCTTCACCGAGCGTTCGATCCTGTCCGGCTCCCGGGTCATGCACAACAACCTGTCCCTGATCCGGGCGCTGCAGTTCCCGCGGGCCGCGCTGCCGCTGGCCTACGTCATCGTCGAACTGGAACAGCTGATGCTGTCCCTGGTCGTCATGGCGGTGATCGTGCTTGTCAGCCACGAGCCGCTGACCTGGTACTGGTTCCTGGCCATCCCGGTGCTGCTGCTGCAGACGCTTTTCAACGTCGGCGCGGGCCTGATCATCGCGCGGATCGGCGCCGAGCTGAACGACGTCAGCCAGCTCGTGCCGTTCCTGACCCGCGTCTGGCGGTACTTCTGCGGCGTCATGTACAGCATCGCCACCCTGCCCGCCACGCTGCCACTCTGGGCGAAGGAGATCCTGCAGCTCAACCCGGCCGCCGTGTACATCTCGCTGATGCGGTTCGCGGTGATGACGACGCAGCGGACCAACGCGCCCGGCGCTCAGCCGTACAACGCCATGAAATGCGTTGAGTTCCACACCAAACTCATTCCGCAGCTGCAGGCCTACTGTCACCCTGAAGTAACCGTGACCCAGCTCTGGGGGGCCGGGGTCGGCTGGGCCGTGCTCGCGCTCGGTATTGGCATCGTCTACTTCTGGCGCGCCGAAGCCCGCTACGGCCGCGGCTGACCGCCCTCCGGCTCACCCCGGGGAAGATGATTTTTAACGAGGGGAGCTCCGGCTGGCCTAGGCCGGGACCGAGATGGCGAACGTCTGCCCGTCCGGGCCGCGGTCGCTTGTTCAACGCTTACCGGCAGACTTTTCGTGGCACATACTGCCCGGCGGGTTCAAACTCTGCCCGTAAGTCGTGGTGTCCCAGCGGGAGGCCGGGATGGGCGGGTGTGTGGCTTAGGCCGGGACTGGGATGGCGAACGTCTGCCCGTCCGGGGCGCGGGCCCCGAGCCAATCCTGCGAGATCAGCGCGGCCAGGGTGGCCAGCGCCCAGACGGTAACCGGATCGGTGTGCGGCGGCCGGAGCAGCCGCTCGGCCGCGGGCCTGCTCACGATGCCGAACAGGCCGCCCGCGGTGCCGTTATCGAGTACGTAGTCCCGCAGGAAGCTGGCCACCTCGTCGCCGTACCCCCGCCGCCAGTCGAAGGCCGCCCGCGAACCAGCCCCTGTCCCGCCAGCCCCGCTAAGCCCGCCAGCCCCTGTCCCGCCAGCCCCGCCAGTCCCTCTAAGCCCGCCAGCCCCGCCAGTTCCGCTAAGCCCGTCAGTCTCGCCAGTCCCTCTAAGCCCGTCAGTCTCGCTAAGCCCATCAGTCCCGTGCGCATCTAGGGGCCCATGCACACCAGTGGCCCCGACAGCCCGCCCACTCCCGCTAGCCTCGCCAGCCCCGCCAACACCACCAGCCCTAGCAGCACCACCGGCACCAGCGGCACCGGGCCGGCCAGAGCCCGCGCCGCTCTTCCAGCGGTCCGCGGCGAGCGGGATGTCGAGCAGCGCCGGGCACAGCGCTCCGATCGCACCGCGCACCAGGCGGTCATCGAGGCGCTGCGCCAGCGGCGCGGAACGGGCCGCGCGCACCACCCCGTCGTCGAAGAAGGGCTGCGCCATGACCGAGCGGATCGCGTACGCCTGCCGGGCCGCGGCCGACCAGCGGCCAGCCCGGTTGACCAGGTAGAAATTATCCAGGGTGGCCTGCGGGTGGGCGGCCGCCGCGGCGGCCCACGGGGCCACGCTGGCCACGTACCCGGCCCGCCAGCGGGTCCGGAGCAACGGCAGCCGGCGCAACGTGATGCGGCGCAGCAACTCCACCGAGCCCGCCGTGCGGCGCGCGGCGGAACCCGGGATGATCTTGGCGTAGCCGCCGCGCAGCAGTTCGCCGCCGTGCCCGCCGATGGCGATCGCGGCCGTGGCGGCGTCCGGGTCCGGCCGGCCCACGTTTTCGAACGCCGACAGCATGCCGTCCGCAACGAGGACGGTCGCGCGGAGCCGTCCCAGCACATCGACCTCCTGCACGGTCGCCGGGCCGGTGGACCGGCCCGCGGAGGCGCCGTCCGCGCCACCAGGGCCGGCACCGGTGGTCCGCGGCTGGGCGATCTCGTGTTCCAGTCCCAGTTCGCGCGCCACCTGCGCGGCGATGAGCACATCCGGATGGTCAGGGAAGCCGTACGTGCGGGCGTGCACGGCCACCCCCGCGCGGGCCAGCGCGGCGGCGATCAGGCGGCTGTCCTTGCCGCCGGTCAGGCTCAGCTCGACCGGCCCCGGCGCGTCCCGTAGCGGCGTGACCGCCTGCACGAGGGCCTCGGCGACCTGGGCCGCCGCCCCGGGATCCCCCGGATCCGGTGTGCTCAGCCGGCCGTGATCGGTCTCGGTGATCTCGCCGGCGGCGGCACGGCAGGTCGTCGCGGGCCCGAGCGCGCGGACGTCGGCGAAGGGAGTGACCGCGCCGAGCGGGTATCCCGGACCGAGCAGCCCGGCGTACAGCAGCGGGTCGGCGTCGCCGAGCCGGCCTGCGGTGGCCGCGGCCCAGGCGGCGCGGTCGGCGATGAGCGCGGCCCGGCCGGCCCGGGTCACGAACACCGGGTCGACCCGGGTGATCGCGGTCCGCGCGAACACCGCGCCGCCGCCGTCGTCCGACGCCCAGATCGTCCCGGCGTAGGAGGTGGGAGGGCCGCCCGCGTAGGAGGAGGGACCGCCCGCGCTGCCGCCCGCGTAGGAAGGGGGAGGCCCGCCGGGCCCGGCGGGGCCGTGGCCCCAGGCGATCAGCGCGGCGCGGCCGTCGGGGGCGCGCCAGATGACCCGCGCGGGGCCGGGGATGGGCATGACGCGGGGGTCGGTCCCGCAGGCGCGCTGGGTCAGTTCCCCGCAGGTGGCGGGGTCGGGCGCGGTGACGGCCAGGGTGAAGTACATGATGCGGGGCCCGGTATCAGGACGCGCCGGGCAGCGAGTAACGCTCGACTGAGGTCGCCGGGGCCAGGTTCTGGGTCAGCAGCCGGTACCAGGTCGCGAACACCTTCCGGGACTCAAAGTCCTCGATGGCCTGGGCCTTGGCCACCGCGCCGGCCTCCCGCCATTCCCCGTCGCCGCAGATCGCGGCGATCGCGGCGGCCATCTCCTGCGGCGTCTCGTGGATCCAGCGCGTGTCGTAAACCGCCTCGGCGCCCGGCCAGTGCCTGATGACCGGGACCGCCCCGGAGACCATGCCTTCGGCCGGTGCGACGTGGAAGCTTTCGTCGTCACTGGTGGACAGCACGAAGCCGACCCGGCGCAGCCAGGCGGGAACGTCCCGGCCCGCCTCGTCGAACACGACCGCGCCGCGCAGCAGGACAGACCGCTGGATCCGGTGCAGCGCCGCCGCGTAGTGGCCGCGTTCCTCCGGCTTCTGCCAGATCCACCAGTGGTCCCACGGCATACCGGACTTGACGTAGAGCATGTACCGCTCGTCGTCGCGGCGCAGTTCCTCCAGCACGTCCAGGGCCAGGTCGACACGCTTGCGCGACGGCACGATGCCGATGATTCCCAGGGCGAACCGCGCCCCGTCGAGCTTGGGACGGTCCAGTTGCTCCACCTCGACGGTGTTGGGCAGGGCAACGATCTTGCGGGCGGGCCAGCCGGTCATCTGCGCGGTCAGCTCGGCGTAGTGCTTGTTCACCGTGACCACCTGATCCACGGCCTTGATATCGACCCGGTACGGGTACCGGGCGTACACCTCGAAGCGGTGCAGCCGGACGATCAGCCGGGACCTGGGCCGCTTGTGCTGGCTGTACCAGATCGCGTTCGGCCCGCACCATTCGCAGATCACGACGTCCGCCCAGCGGGACATCTCCTCGCTGACGGCCTCGTCGTGCTCGCCGAGCGAACGCCAGTGGTCCACCCGTACCTCGAGGCCGGGCTGCTGGCGCAGGTAGTCAAGCAGCGGTGTGAAGAACTTCAGGTCATGCCCGGCCACCGCGACCTTGAGGACCTGCGCGCCCGGCGCGACCTCGATGCGGGGGAGCGCGTCGCTGAGGTAACGGCGGATCCGGCCGATCGCCTTGTCCAGGGTGTATTCCGCGGCGGCGGCGGACGTGCGGCTGGCCGCCAGCTTCATGATCGCCGGGTCGGTGGCCGCGGTCTCGGCGATGGCCACGACGTCGCGCAGGTCCCGCGCGAACATCGGGTAGTCCGCGCCCAGCAGCGCCTCGTGCATGGGGGTCCGGTTCAGGATGACCGGCAGCCCCAGCATGCCGAACTCCAGGACCTTGGTCGACAGCTCCAGGCTGGCGTCGAGGCTGGGGTGCCGCCAGCTCAGCCCGATGTCGCAGGCGGCCGCGATGCGCATGGCGCCTTCCCGGGAATGGCCGCCGCGCCACACCACCCCGCTGGCGGGGACGGCCGGCGAGGCGCCGCCTGCGTCGCCCGCGCCGCCGGCACCCCCGCCACCCGGGCCGCCCGCGTCACCCGCGTCAGGGGCGGGCGGGTCGCCGAGCGCCACGCGCATCCGCCGCTGATAGCCCGGGTCATCGGGATCATTGTGGATCTTGTCACCCACCATGTGCAGCTCGGCCCGCACGCCGCGTGCGGCCAGCAGGCCGGGCAGCTGGGTCATCTCGTAGGTGTTCCAGCGCGGCGCGAACTTGCCCGTGTACACCAGGCGGAGCACGCCGTCGGGTTCCCGCGGCGCGTCCGGCAGTTCCGGGGGCGGCGGCACGACCGGCGGGAACAGCACGCACTTGCCGCACGCCTCGGCCACGCTGCCCTCGAGGAAGCAGCGCAGCTCCTCGGTCTGGCACAGCACGTACTGTGCGGCGCCCGCCACCCCGGCCAGCCAGCTCACCGCGTCCGGCGTCATCTCAGGGATGGACTGCGGGATGTCGGTCAGGTAGGTCCACAGCCGCCCGCGGAACGCGTCGTCCGCCACCACCTGGTCGACCAGCCGCCGGCCGCGCAGCACCACGATGTCGTGCCGGTGCACGGCGTCCACCGCGGTCAGCACCTCGGAGGCCTGCGCGGGGGTCAGCCCGCCCCGGCCGATCCCCGCGACGAGGTTTTCCTCGGCGGGGCGGCGGATGGTGACGCCCGGCTCACCCGCCAGCGGCGTCAGCAGCCGCTCGGTCTGCACCGGGGCCTTGAGCACCAGCGTCACCGCGCACCCGGCCCGCGCCAGCGCCAGCACCATGGACTGCACCCAGATCGCGGACCCGTCGATGAGGTTCAGGTTGACGTCGCCGTACACCAGGGCCGAGCGCGACCGGGCCGCGCTCGCGTCGTCAGCGGGCGGCGTGGGCTCCGGCCGGGGATCGGCCAGCGGTCCGGACATGCACAATGCCTTCCTGGTCGGATCGGGCCGCGTTGCCGCGGGCCTCGTCGGAACGGGTCACGCCGCGGGCGGCGCGGGGGCGGGGTACTCCGCGGGAACGACCGCGAACAGCCGCAGGCCACGCCGGCCCCAGGTCGACCGGGGCGGCGCACCCTCGCGGAACAGCTCCGTCCGGGCGACGGCCGGGTCCAGCGTGTCGGTGAATACGTAATCGGGTCCCGCGTCGTAGCCGACGGCGTCGGCCCGGGAGCATTCCAGCGCACACATCAGCTCCAGCAGGTACGACGCGGGGTAGGCGACCTGGGGATCCCATTCGGCGGCCCACGGGGAGACCGCCGCGCGCGCCGCGGCGGGCAGGCCCGCACCGTTCACCACGCTGGCCGTGAGGCCGGCCGCGGTCAGCGAGCCGAGCGCGCGGCCGATCTGGCCCCGCGCGGCGGTCTCCGCCGCCGCGTGCCCCGGGCCGGTCGTGGCCAGGTCAGCCTCCAGCCAGACCAGCACCTCCTGCGGGCGCAGCCGCTGCTCCAGCACCCGGGCGGCGAGGCGCTCGGCGCTGGCGGCGTCCCGGACTCCGGCGAGGACGGCGACCCGGCGCCCGGGCACCGGCCGCGGCGGCAGCCCGGCCAGCCGGCCCAGCTCGGCCAGCCGGGCGGGTACGGCGTGCTTCTCGAACAGTTCGTGCAGGATCGCCCTGATCTCGGTCACCGGCGCGGGCCCGCCGCGGCCGCGGCCGCGGCCAGGCTGGCGGCCTGCTCCGCGGTGGCCGCCGGGGTGGCCGCGCTGACCAGGGTGCCCTCGGTGACGGGCCCGATCACCCGCGCGCCGCAGGCGAGCTGCTCACGCGCCTCGGCCGCGGTCGCGGCCAGGAACACCGCGTGCTGGCGGTACACCTCCGGCGCGGTGCGCCAGGAGGGCTCGCCGATGACCCGCACCGGGGCCGCCGGGCGGCGCTCGCCGGCCGCGCCATCGCCCGGCACCGGCTGGGCCGGGCCGGCGGACATCGAACGCGCCGCCAGCAGGCCGCGGGTCACGTCGGTGCCGGGCGGCTCGCCGCCGGTCAGCTCGTCCAGCAGCCGCTTGACGGCCGGTCCCTCGCGCGGGTCCCGGCGACCGGCGTACACCGGCGCCGTCGCGCGCGCCGCGGGCAGGTCGACCGGGTTGAACCGGGCCAGCTGGACGCCCAGGCCGCCGTCCACCACCGCGTCGCAGGCGGTACTCAGCCAGTCCAGGTACGGCATCAGGTAGGACGGCGCGTTACGCAGGAAGATCACCGGCTTGCCGAGCGCGCGGGCCAGGTCGATCAGGTCGGCGAGCCGGCGGCCGCGGTCGGACGCGGCCGGGTCGCCCGCGTGCGCCCAGGGCCCGCCGGGCAGCAGCGCCGCCGCCTCGATGAGCACCAGGTCGGCGCCGGATCCCTCCAGCACGAAGGCCGCGTCGTGCGGCAGCAGCTGCTCCGGCGTCGCGTCCGGGGCCAGCGCCGCGCAGCTCGCGTCGGTGAGGACGCCGGCCACGACCAGGCCGTCCGCCATGTCCTGGCCTGCGGAACCGGCCGCGGCCGACCAGGCCAGGCCAGGCACCGTGTAGGCGGCCAGGAACCGGTCACCGGCCGCCCCGGCGCCCGCGTCGAGCAGGATCCGGGCCCAGCGCTCCTCGTCGGCGGACCGGAACCCATCGCCGGGACTGCCCGCGGCGCGCCCGGCGCGGCGCTCCCGCCACATCCGGTACAGGTGCCGGGGCAGCCGCGGGCCGCCGATCCACGGGCGCTTGGCGGCCGCGACGATGACCTGGCCGAGCTCCATCGTGGCCGAGCGCTTCACCGACATCAGCTGCGACTCGGCGGCGGCGAGCTGCCGGTGGGTGTCCCGCAGGGCACGGGCCAGCCGGTCCCGCTCGGCGGCCAGCGCGATCGCGTTCGCCGTGGTGCCGGGGTCGGTGTCGCCGCCGTCGGCGGGATCCGGGTCGCCGGGCTCGGCGGGTGCGTAGACGGTCAGCGCCAGGTCGGTGCTCTCAGCGTTGTCGGTCATGATCCTGCGGTGGTCTCCTCAGCCGTCGCGCGCGAGCCAGTCGGTGATGATCCGCCCGATGCGCACGCCCGCGTGACCGTCCCACAGCGGCGGCAGCTCACCGGTGTACGGCCCGTCGTCGCACGCCTTCAGCACGGCCGAGGCCAGCTCGGCGGATGTGATGAGCCTATTGCTGCCATTGGAGATCGTGATGGGCCGTTCCGTATTCGGGCGCACGGTCAGGCACGGAACGCGCAGCAGCGTGGTCTCTTCCTGCACGCCGCCGGAGTCGGTGGCTACCGCCGCCGCGCCGCGGACCAGGCCCATGAACTCCAGGTACCCCAGCGGCGGGCAGGCGTGGACGCCTGGATGCGCGCTGAGCCCGGCCGCCTCCAGCACGGCCCGGCCGCGCGGGTGCACCGGGATGACCACGTCGATGACGGCGGCGATCTCGTGCAGCGCCCGGACGAGCCCGGCCGCGATCAGCGGGTCGTCCACGTTGGACGGCCGGTGCAGGGTGGCGACGACGTAGCGCTCCGGCAGCCCCAGCTCCGCCCGGGCCGCCTCGGTGTCGAACCGCTCCATGTTGGCCAGCAGCGTGTCGATCATCGGGTTGCCGACCAGGTGCACCGCGCTGACCGGCCGCCCCTCGTTCGCCAGGTACCCGATCGCCTCCGGAGAGGTCGCGAACATCAGGCTGGACAGCTGATCGGTGAGCCGCCGGTTGATCTCTTCCGGCATCGCGACGTCGAAGCTGCGCAGGCCGGCCTCGACGTGCGCGACCGGGATGCCCAGCTTGGCCGCGACCAGCCCGGCGGCCACGGTCGAGTTCACGTCGCCGTAGACCACGACCAGGCCCGGCGGGCAGGAGGTGAAGTCCTGCTCCAGCCCGGTCATCGCCGCCGCCGTCTGCTGGGCGTGACTGCCGGAGCCGACCCCCAGGTTCACGTCCGGCTCCGGCAGGCCGAGCTGGACGAAGAACACGTCGGACAGGCGCTCGTCGTAATGCTGGCCGGTGTGGATCACCCGCTGCCGGTTCCCGAGCGCCGCGAGCGCGCCGATCACCGGCGCCGCCTTGACGAAGTTGGGGCGGGCGCCGAGCACGTGGGTTATCGGTGCGAGCATCTCTTTCCTTGGGTCTGGGCGGTGTGTCCGTGAACCGTTCGCGCTGATCAGATCCTGATGCCACACCATTGTGGGGGCACAGCGGGGCGTAACAGTGCACCCGCGCCGCCGGCCTCCGGCCGGCCCGGGGCATTATCATTCGCCGACGTGACCCCGCGTTCCTCCGCCGCCCGGCCCTGCGCGCCCGCCCGACCCGGCGGGCCCGCCGAGCACGCCGGCCTCATGGTCTCCCACTGCGTGGCGCGTGTCGCCGCGGGTACTGGTGCTGGCGGCGTCCGTCGCGTGGCGGCACGTGACCGCCGATCCGGTGCGCTCCCTGCTGCTCGGCTGGCGCGTGCTACCCCGCAGGCTACGCCCCTGGCTGCGGTGCGCAGGCCCATACGGCCGCGCCGCCGTCGTGTGGGGATCGGGCGACCGGAAGGCGGCGCTGGCGCTGCTGGACACCTCGCCGAAACGGCTGGCCGCCTTCGCGCTGGCGGTGGACCGCCCGGACGCGGCCCGGTCGGCGCTGGACCGGATGCCCGCCGCCGATCCGGCCCGGGCCGTCCTGCTCGCCCGGCTGGCCATCCGCGAGGGCCGGCTCACCGACGCGGTGGCCGTCCTGGACGGCGTGCCGGGACGCCGGCGCCAAAGTGCGTGCCTCGGCCGCCGGTGAGCTGTCCGTGCTGACCGGCGGCATTCCCCGCCCCGAGCGCAGCGCCCCACGTGGCGCCAGCGCCCAAAGTGGCGCGAGGGCGGGAAGTGGCGCGGGGGCGGGAAGTGGCGCGGGGGCGGGAAGTGGCGCGGGGGCGGGAAGTGGCGCGGGGGCGGGAAGTGGCGCGGGGGCGGGAAGTGGCGCGGGGGCGGGAAGTGGCGCGAGGGCGGGAAGTGGCGCGAGGGCGGGAAGTGGCGCGGGTGGCCAGCGTGGCGCGGCGCCCGGCTGGGCCGTCCCCGGGCGCGTGCTGCACCTGGTCACCGACGCGCTGCCGCCACCAGCGCCGGGTACACGGTGCGCACCCAGCGGATCGCGGCGGCTCAGCGCGCGGCGGGCCTCGACCCGCATGTGGTAACGAAGGCCGGGTTCCCGGTGGCGCAGGGCCACCTGGACGGGCGCCGCGTCACCGAGGTGGACGGCGTGCCCTACCACCGGCTGCTCCCGTACCGGCTGCCGCCGCGCGCCGACGCGGCCGCCGCGCTCGGCCTGGACCTGGCCGCCCGGCTGACCGGGACACTCCGCCCGGCCGTGCTGCACGCCGCCAGTAACCACCTGAACGGCCAGCTCGCGCTGGCCCTGCGGGAGGACTTCGGGCTGCCGGTGATTTATGAGGCTCGCGGGTTCTGGGAGGAGACCTGGCTGTCGCGCCATGGCGTCGATCCGGGCCGGGCCGCGCGGCGGGGGACCCGGATGCGCAGGCCCGTTCCGTCGATTCTGCTCCATCCGGCGCGAAACCGGCGCGGGCGCGCGCGGAGCCCGTGGCGCCCGCCCGGCTGCCCGCCGCCGACCTCGTGGCCAGCGACTTCTACCAGCTCAGCCGCGAGGCGGAAACCCGCTGCATGACCGAGGCGGACCTGGTGGTCACGCTGGGCGAGGTCATGCGGGCGGAGATTGTCGCGCGCGGCGCCGATCCGGGCAAGGTCATCGTGGTGCCCAACGCCGTGTCCGCGGAGTTCCTGGAGCCGCTGCCCGACGGCGCGCCGGTGCGGGCGGCGCTCGGCATCCGGCCCGGCGAGCTGGTCGCCGGGCTGGTCTCCAACCTCGTGCCCTACGAGGGCATCGGGACGCTGCTGGAAGCGGTCGCTGAGCTGCGCCGCCGCGGTCACGCGATCCGGCCGCTCATCGTCGGCGATGGCACCGAACGGGCCACACTGGAGCGTCTCGCCGGGCAGCTCGGGCTCACCGGCATCGCGATCTTCACCGGGCGGGTGCCGATGTCCGAGGTGCGCCGCTACCACGCCGTGCTCGACCTGTTCGTCGTGCCGCGCACCAGCGACCGGGTCTGCCAGCTCGTTACCCCGCTCAAGCCGGTGGAGGCCATGGCCAGCGGCCTGTGCGTGGTGGCCAGCGACGTGGGCGCGCTGCGGGAGATCATCCGGCCGGAGGTGACCGGGGCGCTCGCGACTTCCGGGGATCCGGTGTCCTTTGCCGATACGATGGAACCGTTGCTCGACAGCGCGGACATTCGGCGCAAGTGCGGGGCAAACGCGCGCGAATGGGTGGCACGGGACCGGACCTGGGCGCATAATGCATCGATCTACCAGGCAGCATATGAGCGTCTCGGCGCCATCTGACAGCCCATTTCCTGGCGAAGGGACGTCGGCGATGCAGGTCGATTTGGTGGTCATCGGGCTCGGCTACGTGGGCCTGCCACTGGTGCGGGAATCGACGAGCGCCGGCTTGAGCGTCGTCGGGTACGACATCGGCCAGGGCGTCGTGGACAGCCTGAACGGCGGGCGCTCGCACGTGGATGACATCTCCGGCGACGACGTGGCGCGGATGCTGGCGGCCGGGTTCCGTGCCACCACCGACGAATCCGCCGTGGGCGAGCCGGACACCATCGTGATCTGCGTGCCCACCCCGCTGTCCGAGGCCGACGGCCCCGACCTGACCGCGGTGCGCGCCGCCGCGCAGACGGCCGGGCGGCTGCTGCACCGGGGCACGCTGGTGGTGCTGGAGTCGACCACCTACCCCGGGACCACCGATGAGCTGGTCCGGCCGATCCTGGAGAAGGCGTCCGGGCTCAACGCCGAGGTGGACTTCCACCTGGCCTTCTCACCCGAGCGGATCGACCCGGGCAACCCCGTCTACGGGCTGCGGAACACGCCCAAGGTCGTCGGCGGGCTCACCCCCGACGCGACCGCGGTCGCCGCGCGCTTTTACGGCAAGGTCTGCGACGAGGTGGTCGAGGCCAAGTCGCCGCGCGAGGCCGAGATGGCCAAGCTGCTGGAGAACACCTACCGGCACGTCAACATCGCGCTCGTCAACGAGATGGCGGTGTTCTGCCACGAACTCGGGATCGACCTGTGGGATGCGATCCGGTGCGCGTCCACCAAGCCGTTCGGCTTCCAGCCGTTCTACCCGGGGCCCGGCGTCGGCGGGCACTGCATCCCCATCGACCCGAACTACCTGTCCTACAAGGTCCGCACGCTGGGCTACCCGTTCCGTTTCGTGGAGCTGGCCCAGGAGATCAACAGCCGGATGCCGGGCTACGTGGTGGACCGTGTCGCGGAACTGCTGAACCGGCACGCCAAACCGCTGAACGGCGCGAACGTGCTGCTGCTGGGCGTGACCTACAAGCGGGACATCGCCGACCAGCGGGAATCGCCCGCGCGGCCGATCGCCCGGCGGCTGCTCGCCCGCGGCGCCGTGCTCGCCTACCACGACCCGCACGTGCCGGACTGGGCGATCGACGGCCAGCCGGTACGCCGGGCCACCGACCTGGACACCGAGATCGTCACCGCGGACGTCACGATCCTGCTGCAGGACCACAGCGGCTATAACCTCGGGCAGCTCGCCGGCGAGTCGAGGCTGTTCTTCGACACCCGGGGCAAGCTGGCCGGGCGCGGCGCGGCCGGGTGCCGACCCGGATATCGAGACGCTGTAACCCCCGATGCGCGTCGTCGTCTGCACCGTGGTGCACCATCCGGCCGACGCCCGGATCCTGCACCGCCAGGTCCGGGCGCTGCTCGACGCCGGGCATCAGGTCACCTACATCGCGCCGCTGGGCGCCGGGCCGGTCCCGGCGTGGCCGGGCCTGACGCTGGCGGAGGTGCCGCGGGCGGCCGGGCGGCGCCGTCTCGGGGCGCTGCGCGCGGCCCGGCGCCAGCTCGCCCGGTCCGCCCCCGGCGCGGACGTGCTGCTCATCCACGACCCCGAGCTGCTGCTCGTGCTGCCGCTGGTGCGGCGCCGGCCGCCCACCGTCTGGGACGTGCACGAGGACACCGCCGCCGCGCTGGGCACCAAGGCGTGGCTGCCGCCCGCGCTGCGCCGGGTAGTGGCGTCGGCGGTGCTGCGGGCCGAGCGGATCGCCGAACGGCATCTGCACCTGATCCTGGCCGAGACGGGCTATAACGCGCGGTTCCGTGGCACGCACCCGGTCGTGCCGAACACCACCTACGTGCCGGATCAGCCCGCGCCGTACGACGGGCAGGCGCGCGTCGTGTACGTGGGGCACATCTCCCCGGACCGGGGAGCCGCCGAGATGGTCGCGCTGGCCCGGCTGGTCACGCCGCACGGGGTGACCGTCGATCTGGTCGGCTCGGCGGACGCGGCGGCCCGGGCGGTGCTGGAGCCCGCGGTCGCGGCCGGCCTGCTGCGCTGGCACGGGTACGTGCCCAACGACGAGGCCATGATCATCACCGACGGCGCGCTGGCCGGGCTGTCCCTGCTGCAGGATGACCCGAACTTCCGGCACTCGATGCCGACCAAGGTCGCGGAGTACATGGCGCGCGGCGTCCCGGTGATCACCACGCCGCTGCCGCTCGCCGTGGACCTGGTGGAGCGGCACGAGTGCGGTTACGTGGTGCCGTTCGGCCCGGCGACCGCGGGGGAGGCGGCCGGGGCGGTGCTGGCCCTGCAGCGGGATCCTTCGGTGCGCGACGCCATGGGAAAGCGCGGGCACCAGGGCGCGAGCCAGTATCTGCGCTGGCCGGAGGACGCCCGGGCGTTCGTCGCCCAGCTGGAGCAGTGGGCCGGGGGTGCCCAGGGTGTCCAGGGTTCTGGGGATGCTCAGGGTCCTGAGGATGCTCAAGGTTCTGAGGGTGCTCAGGGTCCGCGCGGGGCGGGTGCTTCCGGTGCGGCTGCGGCGGCCCCGCCTGCTTCGCCGGTTTCTGCCCAGGATCGCCGGTAGGATCACGCTGTGCAGAACGAGGTGCCGGACGTCTCGTCGCCGGGCCGGGTGTCCCGGGGGTCCCGGTTGGCCTGGGGTCCCGGCCCCGCCGGCTGCGCGCGCTGGCCCTGGACAACAAGCTGTTCACGCTGGTCCTGGCGGCCGGGGCGGTGCTGCGGCTGATCACCGTGCTCGGCTACCCGGGCGCGCTCTGGTTCGCCGGCGACTCCTACATCTACCTCGGCGCGGCGCTGCGGCTGCGGCCCGACCTTTCCAAGTCGACCGGTTATTCGCTGTTCCTCAAGGTGTTCGAGCCGTTCCACAGCCTGACCCTGATCACGATCCTGCAGCATCTGATGGGCCTGGCCATCGCGGTCATGCTGTACGTGCTGCTCCGCCGGGCCCGGGTGCCCCGGCTCTGGTCGGCCCTGGCCACCGTGCCCGTGCTGCTCAACGGCTTCCAGATCGAGCTTGAGCACATGATCATGGCCGACACGCTGCTCATGTTCCTGCTCGTGCTGTCGGCCACGATCCTGCTCTGGCGGCACCGCCCCTCCTGGCCCGCCGTGCTCGCGGCCGGCTTGCTCACCGGGTACGCGGTCACGGTGTGGAGCGGCGGCCTGATCCTGCCCGTGGTCTTCATCGTGTTCGTGATCTGGCGCCGGATGGGCTGGCGCCCGCTGGCGGCGATCGTGGTGGGCTCGGCGGTCCCGATCGCCGGCTACGCGGTGTGGTTCCACTCCTGGAGCGGGAACTACGCGCTCACCCAGTCCGAAGGCTTCTACCTGTACGGCCGGGTGTCCTCCTTCGCCGACTGCGCGAAGATCAGCCCGCCCGCCAACGAGCGGGTGCTCTGCCTGTCCACGCCGGTCACCAAGCGCCTGCCTCCGGGCACGCTGATCTGGCACGTTCGGAACGTCCACGAGGTGCCGGGCGGCCCGGTCAGCGCGTCGGGCAACGCCATGCTGCGCGACTTCGCGATCCGGGCCATCGAGGCCCAGCCGGTGAGCTACGCGCACGTCGTCGTGAACGGCCTCGTCCTGTCGGTGGACTGGAAACGGTACAACTACCCCAGCAAGGGCACCGTCTACGACTACTACTTCCACACCAAGCCGCAGACCGTGCCTTACCACACCTGGATCCCGGGTGGCTCCGCGCGCCAGGACATCCAGGCCTACGGCCATCAGGGCATCAGCCGCGTGGTTCAGCCGTTCGCGGATCTGATGTCCGGCTACGAGCGGGTGTTCTACCTCTACGGGCCGCTGTTCGGGCTGATCCTGCTGCTGGGCCTGGGCTCGATCATCCGGGTGAGCAGGCGTTCCGGCGGCGGCATCAGGCTGAGACGGTGGCGCGACGGCCCGAGCGCCATGCCGTGGGTGACCGCCGTGGTGCTGCTGGTCTTCCCGATCGCCGTGGCCGACTTCGACTACCGGTACATCCTCCCGGTCGTCCCGTTCGCCTGCCTGGCCGCGGGCCTCGCGTTCGCCTCGCCGGCCCCCCGCCCGGAGCCGTCCTCCGATGCGCCACCCACCGGCGCCGAGGCCCCCCTCCCCACCGCCGCCGACGAGCCCAGCGCCCTCCCCAACTAGCGCTCCGCCCCGGCCCCGGTTTGGGGCCTGCCCCCTCGTCCCACCCCGATGTGTGCGCTACCGGAGGGGCCGGGGGAATATCCTTACCGTGGCGAGCGAGCCGGCCGGGCGGCCGCGCCGCGCGATGCGCGGTGAGGAAGGTCCGGGCTCCGCAGGGCAGGGTGGTCGGTAACGCCGACCCGGGGTGACCCGCGGGACAGTGCCACAGAAAACAGACCGCCGTCCCGGGCCGGCCGATGGCTGGCCCGGGACGGTAAGGGTGAAACGGTGGTGTAAGAGACCACCAGCGCCGCAGGTGACTGCGGCGGCTCGGTAAACCCCACCCGGAGCAAGGCCAAGAGGGAGGCGGTCCCGGAAGGTTCCGTTTCCTGCGCGAGCGTTTGAGGGCGGCCCGTCCGATGCTCGCGGGTAGGCCGCACGAGGCTGCCGGCAACGGCAGTCCCAGATGGATGGCCGCCGGCCCGCTTCACGCGGGTGCACAGAACCCGGCCTACAGGCCGACTCGCTCGCCACCTACGCCGTTGACCTGGACCGGAACGCTGCTCAGCAGGCAGCCCGGGCCATCGTGGTCACGGGCACACCAGGATGCCTCCCAGTGATGCCCAGCCGGACCAGCCGTTGCTGGGGGCCGTCTGCCACATATGCCACAGCGCGTTGTCGGTGCCGCGCGCGAACACCTCGAGGCGGCCGTCGGCGTCGGACGTTACGACCGGGCCGCTGGTGATTTCGCCGCCGAGCGACGCCCAGCCGGACCAGGTCTCCTTGTTGGCGGCGGTCTGCCAGATGTGCCACAGCGCGTTGTCCGTGCCGCGGGCGAATGCCTCAAGGCGGCCGTCGGCGTTGCGGCCCACGGACGCTTCGCTGGTGATGATCCCGCCCAGCGATGCCCAGCTGGACCACCCGTTGTTCGGGGCGGTCTGCCAGATGTGCCACAGCGCGTTGTCCGTGCCGCGGGCGAACACCTCGATGCAGCCGTTGGCGTCGGTGGCGATGACCGGCTCGCTGGTGATGATCCCGCCCAGCGATGCCCAGCCGGACCAGGTCTCCTTGTTGGCGGCGGTCTGCCAGATGTGCCATAGGGCGTGGTCGGTGCCGCGGGCGAATGCTTCGAGGCGGCCGTCGGCGTTGCGCGCCACTTCCGGCTCGCTGGTGATGATGCCGCCCAGCGATGCCCAGCTGGACCACCCGTTGTTCGGGGCGGTCTGCCAGATGTGCCACAGGGCCTTGTCGGTGCCGCGGGCGAACACCTCGATGCAGCCGTTGGCGTCGGTCGCAATGACCGGGTCGCTGGTGATGATGCCGCCCAGCGATGCCCAGCCGGACCACCCGTTGTTGGGCGCGGTCTGCCACATGTGCCACAGCGCGTTGTCGGTGCCCCGGGCGAATGCTTCCAGGCGGCCGTCGGCGTTGCGCGCCACTTCCGGCTCGCTGGTGATGATGCCGCCGAGCGATGCCCAGCCGGACCACCCGTTGTTCGGGGCGGTCTGCCAGATGTGCCAGAGCGCGTTGTCGGTGCCCTGCGCGAACACCTCCAGGCGGCCGTCCGCGTTGTGGGCCACGCGCTTCATGAGGCCCGGTTCGACGATGCCGAACGGGTTGTCCGAGGTCACCGTGACCGCCTGGGTGGCCGCCTTCAGATCCGCGTATGCGGTGCTCTTCCCGGTCAGCGTCTTGTAGTTGTCAGCGAGCGTCGCGCCGCCCGCCTGGGTCACCTCCGCCTTGCTGTACCCGAGGGACAGCATCCAGTAGATGTACAGGACGGCGCAGCCGGTCGAGGCGTAGTCCCGGTCGGTTTGCTCGGTGGTGGTCACCCAGTCCGGATACCCGGCCGACACCCAGCTCGGTCCGGTGATACCCCACGATGGGAACGATCCGTAGGGAGTAGACACCTCGGCGCAGAAGCGGGACAAGCCCTCGCCGTTGCTGTAGCCGCACCCCCACCCCCGGCCCTGCGCGCCCATAAAGCATTCCGACAGCTCGGCCACGTACAGGGCCATTTCCACGTCGGCCGCATTCGGGAGGGCGAAGGTCGAGTCGACGTAGATGGTGCCGCCAGAGGTGAAATCGCAGCCGTAGTGGTATGCCCCGCCACTGCCGTCATTCTTTCCGCTCAGCGGAGCGACAATGACCGAGACGGAGCCTCCTTGAATGCCGAAGAAGGCTTCCATTTCGCCGTAGGTGCCCACGACGCGGCCGAGTATCTCGGAGGCGAGTGTCTTGCCCGCGGTGCCCAGGGACGTTGCGTAATACACGCTGATCTTCCCGGCGGTGCCGACCTCCGTTGACGGGTAATCCAGCCCGGCGGTTACGGCATCGAGAGGTTTACGGACGAATTCCGGGTGCAGAAACTCTCGGTTAACTGGCACGGCTTCTCCTTCTGGTCCGGATTTGGACTGACAGAGCCCCACGTGACGCGCCGATTTCAGAAGATCTTGTTCCCCCGAACTTTGGCCATGGCCTTTTTGGACTCGGTTAAGAGCACGGCTGCACGGCGAAGTAATGAAACGCTGAGTAAGACTCGAACTGCACGATATCCTCCGCCCCCTGAACACAGTCAAGACACCCGCGACTAACCGTGAGCCACATTCACCTAGCCGTCGAGGCAGGATTCTATAATGTGCTCAACCGGGCACGCTGAGTCAAGAGCTAACCTGGCCAGGTACCGGGAAGAGGCGTGTGAGTTGCGCAAACAGGTTCTGGTTCTGCGTCTTGACCGGTGCAACAATGGGAGCGTGGGCGATGACCGGGACGCGACGCTGGCAGACACCCTGGCCGAGGTCGGCCGGAGAGTCGGGCAGGCCGTGACGGATGCGGTCGAGCGCATGCGGCCGGCCGCCGATGCGCTCACCGAGGCGGCGAACCGCCCGGAGGTACGGGCGGTGATCCAGCGCGCCGAGAAGGCCATGCGGCGCAGGCCGTGCCTGTGCTTCTGCTCGAAAGCCCATCCGGCCGACCACGGTATCTGCGAAGTGTTCGACGCGGTGATCACGGGCCAGTACAGCTCGGATCTGCTGGGCGACCTCGATGTGCCGTTGTGCGCCCCGTGCGCCGCGTCCCGGGCCGCGCGCACCTTCACGAGGTGATGGCCGCAACCCGCTGCGGCGAGGCGCCCGTGCGGGAGCGGCGCAGCAGGGCGGGTCGGCGCGCGGCGAAGCGGGGGCGGGGCCGGAGCGCGGCAAAGCACCGTCCGGGCCGCCCGGACCGGGGGACGGCCCAGGTCTGGGGACCTGGGCCACCCAGGTCGGCTAGCCCTTGACGCGCTGCATGCGGCCGGCCCATTCCGCGTCGCGGAGCAGGAACTTCTGGATCTTCCCGGTCGGGGTCTTCGGGAGCTGCACCGTGATGTCGATGTCGCGCGGCGCCTTGTAACCGGCGATCTTGGTCTTCACGTGGGCCATCAGGTCGGCCGGGGTGGCGTTGCCGCCGGGGCGCAGTACGACGTAGGCCTTCGGGCGCTCGCCCCATTTTTCGTCCGGTACCCCGACGACCGCCACCTCCAGCACGGCCGGGTGGCTCATGAGGGCCTGTTCCACCTCGATCGTGGAGATGTTCTCCCCGCCGGAGATCACGATGTCCTTGGCCCGGTCCCGCAGTTCGATGTAACCGTCCGGGTGCATGACGCCGAGGTCCCCGCTGTGGAACCAGCCGCCGCGGAACGCCTCGGCGGTGGCGTCCTCGTCCAGGTAGTAGCCGGTCATCACGGTGTTGCCGCGCATGACGATCTCGCCCATCGTGTTGCTGTCGGCCGGGACGTCGGCCATCTCCGCGTCCACGACCCGGATGATGTCGGCCTGGATCATGCTGACGCCCTGCCGGGCCTGCAGCACGGCGCGCTGTTCGGCGTCCAGGTCCGCCCATTCCGGCTGGTACTGGCAGAAGGATATCGGCCCGTAGGTCTCGGTCAGCCCGTAGACGTGCACGATGGTGAACCCCATCCGCTCCATGTGCAGGAGCGTCGTGGGGCTGGGCGGCGCGCCGGCCGTGGTGATCAGGACCGGGCGCTCCAGCTGGTCGGCCTCGGGCGCGTTCAGGATCGTGGTGACCACCGTCGGGGCGGCGTTGAGGTGGGTGACGCCGTGCTCGCGAACCTGGGCCCAGATCGCGTCGCCCCGTACCTCGCGCAGGCACACGTGGGTGGCGCCGATGGCGGTGATGGCCCACGGGGTGCACCAGCCGTTGCAGTGGAACATCGGCAGCGTCCATAGGTAGACGCTGTTCTCGTCGTGCCGGGAGTGCACGATCTGGGCGAACGAGTTCAGGTAGGCGCCCCGGTGGGTGTAGATGACACCCTTCGGCTGCCCGGTGGTGCCGGACGTGTAGTTGATCGAGATCGGCGTATGCTCCTCCGCGACCGACCAGGGCAGCGGGTCCCCGGTGGCCCGGCCGAGGAACTCGGCGTACGTCACGATCCGCGGGTCGGCGGCCAGATCGGCCCCGGAGGGTTCGGCCTCGCTGTCCTCGGCTACCACCAGCTGCGTCACCGTGTCGAGGCCCTTCGTGGCGGCCACCGCGGTGGACAGCAACGCGGCGTCGGCGACCAGGATCTTCGCACCCGAATGACGCAGGATGTACGCCATCTCTTCCGCGACGAGCCGGGTGTTCATCGCGACCAGGATCCCGCCCGCCAGCGGCACGGCGAAGTGCCCGATGAGCATTTCGGGCAGGTTCGGCATCAGGTAGGCGACCCGGTCGCCCGGCTCGATGCCGGACGCGTGCAGCGCCCGCCCCACCCGCGCGGTCTCGGCTTCCAGTTCGGCGTAACTGAGCCGCCGCCGGCCGTAGATCACGGCGGTCTTGGCGGGGAACACCCGGGCCGACCGGGGCAGGAACGACAGGGGGGTTAGCGCTGTATCAGAAACCGAATCCATGGTGATCGATGCTCCTTTGCCACGATCTGCGCCGTCTCCGCTGTGTGGCGGCGCACGTTTAGCTCCAGAACTCCACCTCAGAGCCATTTAACGGCCGCCGATAGGGGAAAAGGTCCCTCCCCCCGATGGCCCTCGGGTCGGCATGATGTCCGGAAACCGGGCGCTGACCAGTGCCACAGTGATGACGGCCGAGGCGGCGGCGGCGTTCATCGCCCGCACAGCCCAGGATAGGTAACGGGCCCGTCGACGCCACCCGCGCGCCGAGGTCAAGCGGGCGGACCGGCTCCGCGGCGAGTCGCCCGGTCAGGGCAGGCGGCGCAGGTGGGCGTCCGCGGGGTCGGCGGCCTGCAGCCGGATCCGCGCATCGACGGCCTGCGCGCCGTCCGGGCGGGCGAAGATCGGGCTCAGTTCGAGTTCCGCGATCTGCGGCAGGTCATCGGCCATCCGGGAGAGGCGGAGCAGCAGGTCGCGGAGCGCGCCGAGGTCGGCGCCCGGGGTGCCCGGGTGCCCGAGCAGCAGCGGGGCGGCTTTTATCGAGCGGATCAGCGCGTCGGCGTCGGCTTCGGTCAGCGGGGCGAGCCGCCCCGCCCGGTCGGCCAGCGCATCGGCGGCCGGGCCGCCGGCCCCGAACAGCACCAGCGTGCCGACCGCCTGGTCCTGCAGCAAGCTGATCATCAATTCGACGCCGCCGGTGACCATCGGCCGGACGATCACACCGGCCAGCCGGTCCCCGAAGGTTTCCGCCAGCGACCGGAACCCGCTCCGGACCTCGTCCAGGCCATGCAGGTCGATGAGCAGGGCGCCGGCGCCACGCGCCCGCACCAGGCCGGGGACGTCCGCGCGGAGCGCAACCGGCCCGCCGAAATATGCCGCCGCGGCGGCGGCGCCCTCCTCGGTGACGACCCCCATGCTGTCGACCAGCCGCACGCCGTAGCAGTCCAGCAACTCCACGGTGAGATCCAGGGACAGCCAGCCGCTGCCTCGTGAGCTCTTGAGAAAATCGGTGACCAGTTCCCTGGCCCGGTCCTGGTGCAGGCCGTCAGGGTCGGGAATGGTGGCCGGGGGGACCGACCGCCACTCGCCGTAGCGCGCGGCGTGGCCCAGGGCGCGCGCGGCGGACTCGGCGTAGGCGTAGGCCGGGATGGCGGGGCAGTCCGTGTCCGGGGCGTGCAGCAGCCGGACCACCTCCGCCTGGTCCAGCATCGCCGCGGCGACCGGCACGGGCACCCTCGCGGCGGCGACCTCGGAACCCAGCTCACTGTTCGCGGTCTTGGTCGTCAGCGCCAGCACCGCGTCGACGCCCGGATCGGCGCCGGCCAGTTCCAGGCACTGGCGGAAGCGCCCCGGGCTGACCAGCACGGTGGTATCGACCGGCCCCGCCACGGTGGCGTCCGCGGGCAGGATGGCCCGGAGCATCTGCTGGGTGTCCAGGGTGAGCGTGGCGACATCCAGGCCCGCGTCACCGCACGCGTCGGCGGCGAGCACCGCGGCGCCGCGGGTGTTGGACACGAGCGCGACCCGGCTTC
This sequence comes from uncultured Actinomycetes bacterium, assembly GCA_963824545.1. Lineage (GTDB taxonomy): Bacteria > Actinomycetota > Actinomycetes > Streptosporangiales > Streptosporangiaceae > Bog-532. The sequence continues at coordinate 211,192 of CAWGPP010000002.1, forward strand.
CGGCGGGTACCGGCTGGGAGGCGAGCAGGGCCGCGGTGTCGAGCATCTCGCCGAGGTGCGCGGTGGCGATCACTCCCGCCTGCTCGAACAGGGCCTGCCGGGTGAGCAGCGGGGTAGCCGCCGCGGCGCGCGCCCCGGCCAGCCGCCGCCCCGTCATGGACCGGCCCACGCTCACGGTCATGACCGGCATGCTGCGCCCGACCCGGCGCGCGGTACGGACGAACTTGGGCGGGTTCCCGATCGATTCCAGGTACAGCAGGGCCAGCTTGGTCGCCGGGTCGGACTCCCACCACAGCAGCATGTCCTCGCCGGATACGTCGTCCATGTCGCCCAGCGAGACCAGTGAGGAGATCCCGACGCCGATCCGGGAGAGGTGGTCAACCAGCACGAAGCCGGTGCCGCCGGTCGACTGCAGGGCCAGGCCCACGCAGCCCGGCCGCGGATGCCGGGCCGAATACGTCGCGTTCAGGCCGACGCTGGTGTCGGCCACCCCGAAGCTGGCCGGCCCGACCATGCGCATGCCGTGCCGGCGGCAGATGTTCCGGAGCTCGGCGCGGCCCGCGCCGCCGAGGCCCGCCGCGATCACCACCAGCGCCTTGACCCCGCGCTGCCCGCATTCCTCCGCGATGCCGATCACGGGCGCCGCCGGCGCGGCGATGACGGCCAGGTCGACGCCCTCGGGCAGCTCGGCCGCCGACGGCACGCAGCGGACGCCCTCCAGTTCGGTCGCGGCCGGGTTGACCGCGTAGACCGGGCCGGTGAAGCCGCTGCTCAGGATGTTCCGCAGGATCGAACGCCCGACCGACCGGGATCGCTGGCTCACGCCGATCACGGCGACCGAGGCGGGCCTCAGCGCGTGCTGCAGGCTGGCCAGGCCGGCCGACCGTTCGCGCGCGTCCACCGCCTCGCGGTAGGTGCCGAGCGTGACGTCGGCCTCGCCGGCCGGCAGCGGGAAGGTCAGGTCGTACACGCCGTCGGCCAGGGCGCGGTGGGCCAGCAGGCCGGCGTCGGCGAACACCTTCAGCATGGGCGCGTTCTCGCTGAGCGTCTCCGCGGTGAAGGCGTGCAGGCCGGCCCTGCGGGCCAGCGAGATCAGGTGTTCCAGCAGCAGCATCCCGACGCCGCGACGGTGCATGTCGTCGGCGACGGTGAAGGCGACCTCCGCCGACAGCGACGGCGGGCCGTCGCGCTCGTAGCTGCCGCAGCCGATCACCTGGCCGTCCAGCAGCGCGAGCAGCGCAACGTGGTCCGGGGTCGGCGGCCGGCAGAGCCGCTGCGCCTCCCGCCCGGCCGCGCGGGTGCTCATGCTGAAGAACCGCAGGTAAAGACTGTCCGGTGAGAGTTTCTCGTGCATCTCCCGTACCGCGTCCACATCGTCCGGCCGCGCGGGCCGGATCTCGATCGTGGTGCCGTCGGTCAGCAGGGCGTAGACACTGGGCTCTCCATCTGTGCTCACGGCACCCCTCCCCGGCGCGCGACGGCAGCCGCCGTCGCGTCTCTTCTGCATTATGGGGGGCCGCGGCGGTCAACGGGGCCCACGGTGGCAGAAGTGCCGCGGGGGATAAGGACGAGTCCCGCGTGCGCGATGCTCCGCCCGACGGGCCCGTCAGCGCGGTCCGGCGGCGTGCCCGGCGAGCCAGTCCAGCGCCGCCGGGGCGGCGCCGAGCACCGAGACGTGGCCGTCGTCCGGGCGCAGCCACAGCTCGGCCGCCGGGCAGTGGGCGGCCAGCCACGCGCCGTGTGCGCTGGGGACGATCCGGTCCTGGCCCCCGTGCAGGAACAGGACCGGCGGCGTCACCTGGCCGGGGGTGAACCCCCACCGGGCGACGTAGGCCAGATTGTCGTCCACCGCCGCGTCCAGACCGCTGGCCGCGGCTTTCCCGGCCACCCCGGCCAGCCACGCCCAGGGGCCGTCGAGCGCGGCGAGGTCGGCGCCGGTGAACATCTCCGGGTCGAAGCTGGCCGTCGCGTAGTGCTCAGCGAGCGCCGCGTGCCCCCGCAGCGCGGCGCGCAGCGTGGCCTCGCTGGCGGCCCCCAGGCCCGCGAACCAGTCGAGGCCCGTGGCGCCGAATGGCGCCAGCCCGGACCCGCTGACCACGGCCAGTACCCGTCCGGGCAGCAGCGCGCCGCAGGCCAGGGCGTGCGTGCCGCCGCCGGAGTGGCCCATGACGGCGAACCGTTCCAGGCCCAGCGCATCGGCGATCCTGGACACGTCGGCGGCCGCGGATCCCACGGTCCGGCCCGGGTGCGAAGTGGACCCGCCGTAGCCGGGCCGGTCGTAGGAGACCCAGCGGATACCGTGCCGGGCGGCGGCCGCGAACAACGGCTCGGGCGGCTCGCCGATGTTCGGCGTGCCGTGCAGCCAGAAGACGGCCAGCCCGGCCCCGTCCGGCCCTGCCCCGTCCGGCCCGGCCCCGCCCGGCCCTGCCCCGTCCGGCCCGGTGTCGTACACGTGCAGCGTCCGCCCGTCGCCGGCCGGCACGTCAGCCTCTGTCACCCGCATAGGTGCCCGGTCCCTCCGCTCGTCTTGCCGCCGCCGTCGCGACGGCCTATCGCTATGACGGGGCCGCCCGCGCGAAATCATCGCTCAGGGCGCGGCATTCCGGCCGAGCCCGGGACTCGGGGCGGGTCGGTGGTCCTCGGGCTGCGCGCCCTCAGGCCGGGGCGGCCAGCAGCTCGCTGACGGTCACGAACGTGTACCCGGCGTCGGTCATGGTGCCGACCAGCCGGTCGAGCTGGACCATCAGGGCCGCGTTCGGCTGCGGGCCGCCGTCGTGGGCGAGCACGATGCTGCCGGGGGAGGCGCGGCGCAGGGCCGCGTCCACGTCGGCCTCCGGGTTGCTCCCGGTGACCGCCTCCGACCACAGCATCACGTCGTAGCGCAGGCTCGCGCACACGGCCAGCCCGACGCTGTCGATCCGCCCGTAGGGTGGCCTGCATAGCACCGGAGGGCGGCCGGCCAGCCGGGCCAGCAGTTCGTGGGTCCGCTCCAGGCTGGCCCGGTCGAACCCCTCGCCGTGCTGGGTCAGGTCGTTGTGCGCCCAGGTGTGGTTGGCCACCTCGTGGCCGGCGTCGATGGCCCGCGCCACGGCGCCCGGATTCGCCTGTGCCCGCATGCCGACCAGGAAGAACGTCGATTTTGCGCCGTGCCGCCTGAGGATCCGGAGGACCTGGGGGGTCCACCGCCGGGTCGGGCCGTCGTCCACGGTCAGCGCGACCAGCCGCGCGGACGGCGCGGTGCGGAACGTCACCGTCGCGCGGCAGGCGGCCGGGCAGGCCGGCCACGCCGGCGTCCGCGCCGTCGGGCTCTCGCTGGCGGTGGCCGGCCCGGCCGCGAAAGCGCCGGCGGCCCCGGCCGCGCCGCCGGCGGTGAGGAGCCCCATCCCCGTCAGGAACCTTCGGCGTTCCATTAGCTAAGTTTCAGGCATGTTTCAGCCATTTTCAAAGCCCGGCGCGCGTGCGCTGATGAATTGTCCGTGAACGCGAGCGGCGTCAGGACTCGGAGTCGTAGCGGAAACCGTCGCGGAAGCGGCGGAACAGGCCGCCTTCCCGCTGCAGGGGCGGCCCGGGCGGCGGCGCCGCGGCGCGCTCGTGCCCCTCGGGCGCTGTGTAATCGGCCCGGGCGATCGCGTCGGCGACCTCCGCGTCGCTGAACTCCCCGGACCCGGGGATCTCCGGGACGAAACCGACGAGGTCCCCGTCGAGCAGCACTTCGGCCTCCAGCGACGCGGTGCCTTCGTTGCCCCAGATCGCCTCGCGGCCACCGCTGAGGACGACCCGCACCCCGTAGATGTCGATGCCGCCCTTTTCCAGGTGCGCGTCGATCCCGCGATCTCTGAGGGCGTCGGTGACTCGCCGGGCCCGGTTCTCATCCATGCGCTCAACCTACCTGGGTGAGCAGGCTGGGCGGCCGGCGTTCAGCCGAGGGCGTGCCGCCCGCGCACCGGCCGGGTCCCCCCGTGGCCGCTCGGGTAATCTGACTGCTCCCCACGCCGGAAGGCTCCGTTGACCGCATCGCCTAGTTCCGCTGAGTTCAGTCCCGCCGATCTGGCGCCGATCGTCCGCGCGCTGCGCGCCGCGGGCTGTGTTTTCGCCGAGGAGGAGGCGCGGCTGCTCGCCTCGTCGGCGCAGACCCCGGCCGACCTCACCGCGCTGGTGACCCGGCGCGTCGCCGGGCTGCCGCTCGAGCAGGTGCTCGGCTGGGCCGAGTTCTGCGGCCAGCGGATCGCCGTCGACCCGGGTGTGTTCGTCCCGCGCCGGCGCACCGAGTATCTCGCCCGCGTCGCGATCATGCTCGGCTGGCAGGCGGCCCGGCCGGGGGAGCCGGTGGTCGTTCTCGACCTGTGCTGCGGCACGGGGGCGGTGGGCGCCGCGGTAGCCGCGGCCCTGGACCACGCGGAACTGCACGCCGCCGACGTCGATCCCGCCGCGGTGCGGTGCGCCCGGCGCAACGTGGCCGCCGCGGACGGCCAGGTGTACGAGGGCGACCTGTACGATCCGCTGCCCGGCACGCTACGCGGGCGGATCGACGTGCTGACCGCCAACGTCCCCTACATCCCGGCCGGCGAGATCGCCCTGCTGCCGCCGGAAGCGCGGCTGCACGAGCCGCGGGTGGCCCTCGACGGCGGCGCGGACGGGCTGGACCTGCTGCGCCGGGTGGCCGCCGCGGCACCGCAATGGCTCGCGCCCGGCGGCAGCCTGCTCAGCGAGGTGAGCGAGCGCCAGGCCGCGGCCGCCCGGCGGGCCGTCGCCGCCAGCGGGCTGGGCACGCGCGTCACGTCGTCCAGGGACGTGGACGCGACCGTGATCGTCGGCACCCGGTACGGCGCCGTCTGACCGGCCACGCCAAAGGCCCCCCGGCCCAGGAAAGGAGTTCGTTGGGAACCCATTCCGAAGCGGGCCGGGGGGCCCTTGTCAGGGGACTACTAGGTGGGCGGCGGCGGGGGCGGCCCGGCGCCGTCCGCGATGCCGTTCCACTGCTGGCTGTCGTAGACCGACCCCGAGTAAGGCTTGGGGCTGGCGAAGTTGCTCAGCGGCTCGACGATCAGCTGCGGGCGCGGCATGTCGGTCGGGTTGCCGGCCGGGTAGGTCAGCACGAGCGGGTTGGAGAAGCTGTCCGTCGCGCCGTTGATGTAGGCCTCGTAGCCCGGCGCGGTGGTGCCGTCGTTGGGGTTGGTGTCTCCGGCCCAGATCGTGCTGGCGGAGACGCCACACGGGTACAGCGCCACCTTCTCGCCGGTCCACCCGATCTCGAACGGCGTGGTGCCGACGCAGAAGTTGGTGGGGTGGCCCAGCGGCTGGTACTGGATCTCGAAGGCTTCTTCGTCCCCGTAAGCCTGGTCGAACGCCGGGCTGATCAGGCCGCGGTTGTGCCGGTAGAAGGTGTCCACCGTGTTCAGGTCGGTGACCACGAAGTCCTCGGCGAAGTCGCTGTTGGACCGCTGGAAGAGGATCACCGGCTGCCCGTAAGACGGCTGCCCGTGCCACACGTCCATCGGGAAGGCGTGGTTGAACTTCAGCGAGTAGATGTCCGAGCACCTCGGGCCGCATGAGGGCGTGGTGGCGCTGGCGGGAAGAGTTCCCACCATCCCCAGCCCGCCCGCGGTCAGCGCGAGGGTTGCGGCCGAAGCCGCGATCCTTGCCTTGAAGGCCATTCGGGTTCTCCTTGTACGTAATCGAAAGCCGGCCGTCATTTCTTTAGGCGGCGGGCTTTATAGCCGCTGGCTGCGAATGGGCTTATTAAGCAGCCGCAATTCCTTAATGCCAGAGCGGCGGGCTTCCAGGCACTGATGCTAGATGTGCCCGAGCGCCAAAGTCAACCAGAAACGCAATGTCCGAATTACCCGTGTTAACATTAGAGCAGCGGAAAAGAGCAGAGTTAATTAATGGCGATCGGGATGCCTTTTCCGGGTACCGGTTAATTACAGGCAATGTCCCTTCGGCGGTCATTTGGCCGGGCTTACGTGGGTGCGCCGTTGACCGCGCCTGCCCGCCCATCCCCAGCCGGCCCCGGTCCGGCCCCGGGCCTGGCAGGCCGCGTCCGTACCGTTATGGTCGATCTCCACCGTTTCGCCGAAACTGCTGTGGCCTGTCTGGTTAGGTTGGCGCATGCGCACCCGGGGGGGAGCAGGAAATTCCTATGCGGCCGCGAGCTGGCGGCGTGTGGCATTCGCGATGTTCGCGGTCGGCTGGGGCGCCAACCAGTTCTCCCCGCTGCTGGTCGGCTACCGGCACGAGCTGCGGCTCAGCGCGGGGGTGGAGGCCGCGCTCTTCGGTCTCTACGCCGCGACGCTGATTCCGGGGCTGCTTATCGGCGGGCCGGTGTCGGACCGCATCGGCCGCCGCCCCGCGGTGATCCCGTTCGTCGTGGCCTCCCCGCTGGCGACGACGTTGCTCATGACCGGCCGGCACTCGCTGGCGCTGCTCGCGGCCGGGCGTGCGCTGTCGGGTCTGTGCTCGGGGGTGGTGTTCGGCTCGGCCACCGCGTGGGTGCAGGAGATGTCGCCCAATCCCGCGGTCAGCGCCCGGCGCGCCGCGGTCGCGCTGTCGGCCGGGTTCGGATCCGGCCCCGCGGTGGCGTCCGCGCTGGCCGAGTGGGCGCCCGACCCGCTCGTCCTGCCGTATCTGCCGCACGTGCTGATCGGGCTGACCGCCATCGTCGTCATCTGGCGCGCCCCGGAGACCGTCCATGGCCCCCGCGCCCGCGCCAGCCGGCGGTGGCCGCCCCGTGCGGTCCGCTCCGGCCGGTTCTGGCGGGCGGTGGCCCCCGCCGCACCCTGGGTTTTCGGCACGCTGGCGCTCGCCTTCGTCGTGCTGCCGCAAGAGGCCACCCGCCCCGGCAGCCTGTCGGTGGGCTTCGCCGGGCTGGTCACGTCGCTGACCGTGGCCAGCGGCATCGCCGTTCAGCCGTTTGCCCGCTGGATCGAGACCCACCTCAGCCTGGCCGGTTACGCCGCCGGTCTCTGCTTCGCGGTCGTCGCGGCGACGGCGGCCAGCGTCACGGCCACCTCCGCCAGCCGGGCCGGCGCGATCGGCTGTGCCGTGGCGTTCGGGCTGGCCTACGGGCTCTGCCTGGTCTCCGGGCTGCGCGAGTGCGAGCGGCTCGCCGACGCGGACGAGCATGGCGCCGTCGTCGCCTGCTACTACGCGCTCAGCTACGTCGGATTCGGTGCCCCCTACCTGGTCGCCGCGCTGAACGGCCCGCTGGGCCGGGTCGGCACCCTGGGCGTGCTGGCCATTGTGGCCGCGCTCACCGCCGTGTGGACCACCACCTGCGCCGACTTTCCCGACGTTCCCGCCTTTCCCAGCGTGCCCGCCGGGACCGACGTGGCCACGGTGAAGGCGGAGGTCAAGGTGGGGGGTTAGCGGCGTCCGCCGGACGCGCGGCGGCGTTCCCGTACGGCCACGGGCGGCCGTCCCGCAGATCATGCGGGACGGCCGCCTGGTCGTGTCCGGCGACCAGATCAGGGATAACTGGTGACGTCGACGGGGGTGGTGTTGGACGGGGTAGCCCCGCCGGCGTGTGGGAATTCCGTTGCCCGCGCCGTGAGCCGAACCGCGGCCAGGTGCGGGCCGGGGCTCCGGCTCGCCGGGGGCCCGGCCCTGGGGCGCCGGTCAGCCTGCGGTGGTGTCCCCGGATGCGGACGCGGGGTGCTGCCCGGACGTACGGTGGGCGGGAACCCGGCGCGGGGCGACGGTGGGGGCGTCCTCGATGCGCTCGGGTGGGGCCAGGCCCAGCAGCTGGTAAACCTGCTCACCGCCGACGGTCTCCTGGTCAATGAGCAGGTCGGCGAGCTGGTCCAGCTCGGTCTCATGCGCGCGCAGCAGGCTGATGGCCTGCTGTTCGGCCTCCCGCAGCAGCCGGGACACCTCCCGGTCGATCACCGCTTGGGTGGACTCGGCGTACGGCCGGCTGGACAGCCCGGGACCGCCGCTGTCCAGGTACATCGCGCCGCCCTGCGGGTAACCGACCGGGCCGACCGCCGGGGACAGGCCAAATTCGCGGACCATCCGGGTGGCCAGGTCGGTGGCCGACGCCAGGTCGTTGGCGGCGCCGGTGGATCCCTGGTTGAACTTGACCAACTCGGCGGCGCGGCCGCCCAGGCGTACCGCGAGCGACTGGTTGAGGTAGTCCTCGCTGTACAGGTGGCGCTCGACCAGCGGAAGCTGCTGGGTTACCCCGAGCGCCTGGCCCGCGGGCAGGATCGTCACCTTGGCCACCGGGTCGGCGCGAGGGGACAGCGCGGCGACCATGGCGTGGCCCGCCTCGTGCACCGCCACCGAACGCTTCTCCGAAGGCAGCAGCACGTTCGAATCGTCACGCCGGCCGAGCAGGATCCGGTCACGGGCGGCGTCGAAGTCCGCGGCCGTGATCACGTCGCGGCCGGCCCGGACCGCGACGATCGCCGCCTCGTTGGCCAGGTTGGCCAGGTCGGCACCGGAGAACCCCGGGGTCCCGCGGGCCACCGCGTTGAGGTCGACGTCCGGGGCGAGCTGCTTGCCGCGGCAGTGCACGGCGAGGATCGCGGCCCGCTCGGTCAGGTTCGGCAGCGGGATCGTGACCTGCCGGTCGAACCGGCCGGGACGCAGCAGCGCCGGGTCCAGCACCTCGGGACGGTTGGTCGCGGCGAGCACGACGATGCCCACGGCAGGGTCGAAGCCGTCCATCTCGGACAGCAGCTGGTTCAGGGTCTGCTCGCGCTCGTCGTTGGAGGCGTAGACCTGGCCGCCCGAGCGGCGCTGCCCGATCGCGTCGATCTCGTCGATGAAGATGATGGCCGGGGCGCGCTTGCGCGCCTCGCTGAACAGGTCGCGGACGCGGGCGGCGCCGACGCCGACGAACAGCTCGACGAAGCTGGAGCCGGCCACGGAGAAGAACGGCACCTCCGCCTCGCCCGCCACGGCCCGGGCGAGCAGGGTCTTGCCCGTTCCGGGCGGCCCGACCATGAGCACGCCGCGGGGCGGTGTCGCGCCGGCCCGGCGGTACCGTTCTGGCTCCTTGAGAAAGTCCACGACCTCGGAAATTTCCCGCTTCGCGCCGTCGTACCCGGCGACGTCGGCGAACCGGGTGGAGGGCCGCTCGGCGTCGAACACCTTGGCCCGGGACCGGCCCACGCCCATGACGCCCTGCAGCTGGCCGGCCGCGTTGCGGGACAGCCGGATCCACAGCCAGCCGAAGAGCAGCAGCGGCAGGAGGATGATCGCCCAGGTCAGGACCTCCGAGCCGAGCGAGGTGCCGGTGGGCGCCGCGGTCACCTGGACCTTCGCCGCCTGGAGCTGGCTCAGCAGCGACGAGCCCGCCTGGGCCGGGATGACCGTGGTGTAGGCCTTCCCGTCCGTCAGCTTCCCGGTGCTCGTCTGCCCGCTCTGCGCCAGGGAGATCGTCTTTACCTGGTGCGCGTCCAGCTTCGAGATGAGCTGGGAGTAGGTCAGCGTGACCGGCGGGTTCGTGTGCACTTCGGGCAGCGCGATCCACAGCCCGAGTGTGATGACGATGGCGATGGGCCACAGCCAGTGCCGCCAGGCCGGAGGCGGCGGCGGAGCCAACGGTGTCGGCTTATCGCCCGGCGGCGGGGGCGTAACCTGCTTGCTCATGGCTTGTCCACTGTCATGTTGTTAGTCTGCCCTACGCTGATTTGATCTTTGCGCGGCCGGGGCTTCAGGTTCGCTGAACGCGCAATGCCCTGGCCGCGCCCCGTGACGGCCGGTTCAGCGGGCATCACGCTCAGTCCGGCTGGCACGAGGGACACCAGTAGGTCACCCGGTCGCCGAGTTCCGCGCACCGGATCCGGGTCCCGCAGCGCCGGCAGGGCCGGTCCCGCCGCCCGTACACCCAGGTCTCGTGGCCCCGGCGCTGATCGCCGGTGGTGACCCGGTGAACCCGGTCCTTGTTGGCCTGCAGCATCCGGTAGCTCAGGCGGACCAGCGCGTCGACATCGTTGATCGTGCCCACTGGCCGCCACGGCCGGATGCCACGCAGGAAAAGGACCTCGGACTTGTACACGTTCCCGATCCCGGCCAGGTTCCGCTGGTCGAGCAGCGCCTCCCCGGCGGAACGCTCGGGGTCGGCCCGCAGCCGCCGGACCGCCTCGGCCTGATCCCAGTCGGGGCCAAGCAGGTCCGGTCCGAGATGCCCGGTCACGCGTTCCTCATCGGCGGTCGGCAGCACCTCGACGATCCCGAGCTGGTAGCCGACCGCCCGCCACTCCTCGTTGGCCAGAATGAGGCGGATGCGGTAGTTCTCCCGCAACCGGTCGGACGCGGGCGCGATCCGCCACCGGCCTTCCATCTTGAGGTGCGTGTGCACGGTCAGGCCGTGATCCGTCCGGATCAGCAGATGCTTGCCGCGCGGTACGGATTCGGTGACGACGTGGCCCGCCAGGTCGGTCACGGCGAAGCGGGGCACCCGGAAGTCACTGCCGGTCAGCGGGCGCCCGGCGAGAACGCCGCGCAACTGGGCCGCCGCGCGGAAGACGGTGTCCCCTTCAGGCATAGCCCCAGCATGCCGTAGGCGGCGCTGCCGGGTGACAGCGCCGCCTGGTTACCGCACGCCGGCCGGGCCGCTCAGTAACGGTTGCCGTCCGGCCTGCGGTAGGGGTCCTCGTAGGGGTCATCCGGTCGGCGGCCGTTACCGGACCGCCGGCCCCGTGGCTGCTCACCCGGGCCGGTGGCGTCCTCCGGGTACGGCGAACCGCTATAGGAACCCGGATACGGGGACGTTCCGCCGCCCGGATAGGAGCCACCCGGATAGGGCGAGCGTCCGGTGCTGCCGGAACGGCCGGTGGTGCCGTTGGCCCCAGGACGGGCGGTGTTCCCGCTGCTCCCCGGATACGGCGAGTTACCGCTACTCCCGGCGTAGCGCGAGTTCCCGCTGCTCCCGGGGTAGGGGGAGTTCCCGCTACTCCCGGAATAGGGGGAGCTTCCTGGCGCATCCGGGGAGTAACGCGAGGTCCCGCTGGTGCCGGGATAGGCCGAGGTGCCGCTGCCGCCCGGGTAGGACGGGGTCCCGTTGCCGCCGGGGTAGGCGGAGGTGCCGTTACTTCCCGGCGAGGAGGGGGCGCCGTTGCTGCCGGGGTAGGCCGAGGTGCGGTTGCGCCCCGGCGAGGAGGGGGCGCCGCTGCTCCCGGGGTACGGCGAGCCACTGTTGCTCCCGGGGTACGGCGAGCCACTGTCGCTCCCGGAGTAGGAGGAGCCGCCCGGGCTCTCCGGGCTACCGGGCCCTCCCGGGTAAGGCCCGCTGGAGGATGGACCAGGGAGGGCGGGACGCGCGCGGCGCTGGCCGTTGGACCCCGGCGGCCGGCCGGTTCCGGGCGGGGACGCATGCCGTGAGCCCCCCCGGCCGGGCGGCGCGTAGCCGCCGGCGCCGCTGGCGCCCTCGGTATACGGGCTGGACGGGTTCGCCGGCGGCCGGGTCCCGTTGCGGTAGGCGCCATCACCGTAGGGATCCGGCCGGCCAGACGGGCCGAAGCCGCCGGGTGGCCCCGAGGGGCCGCCGGCGCCGGACGGACGGCTGGCGCCGCCTGGAAGGCCGCTTCCCGGCGGGAGGCTCCGGCTTCCGCGCCCAGGAGCCTGTGCCTCAGATGGTCCGGCCGGTCCCGCCGCGCTGTACCCGCGCGCGCCGGGCGGCATCGCCTGGGTGTCGGGCGCGGCCGAGTCGGGGCGGCCGTGTGAGGGCCGGTGCTGCGCCTCGCGGGCGCTCCGGTAGGACCGGCTGTCATTGGCCTCACGCGCGTGGCGGGAGAACGACGCGCTGGTCAGCGGGTCCTCCTCCGCGCTGCGCGGGGCACGCTCCGGCTCTCCCCGGCGCCGCCGCCCGGACGTCCCGCCGGGCTGCTGCAGCGGACGTGGCTCGGTGCTGTCCTGCTCGCCTTCGTCGCGTCCCCGGGCCCGGCGGCCGCGGCCGCGGGTGGGGGCGTCCGCCTCGACCGGCGCGGGAAAGGCGGCCGGCCCGCCCGCCCCGGCCGCCAGGCCTGGCCGCTGGGGGCCACGACTCGTCGTCGCTGGCGTTCTGCGCCGCGCGTGCCGTCGTGGCCAGCGGCTTGTCGGACGACAGGTCGCTCCAGTACTGGTCGTCGGGCACGCCGTCGACCTCGTCGGCGCTGGGCCAGGGGTCGTTGTCGTAGTCCGCCCGGGACCGGCTGAGCCGCAGCTGAGGCTTCTGGATCTTCGCGATCCGCCGCCGGCCGCCGTGCGTGTGCCGCTCACCGGTGTCCTGGGCGTCCGGGTCCGCCAAGCCAGGCTCGGGGCCGGACGGGGAGTACGGGCTGTCGGTGAACGCGGTGGGTGCGTCGTCGTAACCCGCCGCTCTCCCGAGAGCCGCCGCGCCACCCGGCGCCGGCGGATCCCCCGGGACCATGGGGCGGCCCGGGCTCGCCGGGCCTGGAACGGGACCGGACGCCCGGCGGCGGCCGCCCGCCCGGCCGGGTGCGCGGGACGCTCCGGGGGAGTACCCCTCCGCCGGGGCGTAACCGTCCTGTTCGGGATACGCGCCGCTGGCGCCGGAACCCTCGTAGCCCGCCTCGCGGGCCGGGCCCCGGCCGCGCGCCGGACCGGCGTCCCGGCCGCGGTAGCCGCCGGACGGCTCGGCTTTGTACCCGCTGCTGAGCGGGCCGGTGCCCGTCTCGAAGCCGCCCGTGTCGTACCCGGCGGTACCGAACGGCCCGGTACCTGGCTCCGCGTCGAGCGGCCCGGACACGCGTGTATCGGCCGCCGCGTCGTATCCGTCGTATCCCGCGCCGCTCTGGCCGTAGCCGGCCTGCAGCGCCGGATCGGTGTCGTCGAACCGGCCCGGAGACCGTCCGCCCGCCTGCCGGCCCGCGCCCCCCGCCACCAGGCTGCTCCGGTCCGCGCCGCCTGCGCTCCGGGAGGACCGGCGGGCCGCGACGTAGTCGGGTACGTCGTAGTCGTCGTCGTCATCGGCCATGCGGCCCCGCGAGGACCCGGCCGCCCTGCCTCGGTCGGCCATGGACCGTACGCGCCCGGCCAGCGACGGGGATCTGCCCATCCTGCTCCCGCCCCTGGCCTGCGGTCCGCCGGCCCCGGGATCACCAGGCGCGGGCTCATCGCCCCGTCCCGATTTCAGGCTGAGGTAGAGGGCCGCGAGAATCGTGGCGATCACCACGACCCCGAGGACCACGAGCAGAGTCATTACACCACCCAACAAACAATGGCCACGTGGGTGGCACTAGCGAGGTTCACGCGGCCATCGACGCGGACCTGCCCCTGTCATCGCTAGCGCCCTGAACCCGTCTACGGCTGGTCGCCCCCGCGTCCGATTCTTTCTGACCGGTCTGGCCGGTGTCTGAGGATTGCCAAAGTTTCGGCAGCTTCGGCACCGGTATCCGCCCCGCGCGGGCGGCGTTTCCCGTGGTCGCCGAGGGACGGCGCCGACGGCCGCGGTCCCGGACCGGGGAGCCCGGTAGCCTCGGCAGCGGGAATCGGTCAGGGGCTGGCGGGAACCGCGTGCCGACCGCGCGCGATCGCCGCGTGGGCGATCGCGGTCCAGGCCGTCAGGGTCGGCGCGCCGTTGGGCAGGTTGAGCGTGGATCCGAGGGCGTACACCGTGAACCGGTAGCTGTGCCCGGGAGTGTCCGGGCAGGGCGGGTCGTAGCTGGCCTGCCCCAGGCTGTTGTCGGCCTGCCTGGCCCCGGGAGGCAACTGCGGGCCGTTCTGGATGTCGGTGGTCGCCTGCGGGATGTCGAACACGATCCAGTAGATGTACGGGGTGATCGGCGCGGCGGCGTCGTCCACGACGATGGCGTAGCTCTTCGTGCCGGACGGCGCCCCGGTCCAGTCCAGCGGCGGGCTGATCTTCCCGCCCTTCCCGCCGTGGCAGGTGAAACGCTGCGGGAGCACGCCCTGGCTGAACGCGGCGCTGTTCACGGTCATGGTAGATGGCGCGTCCGGGGTCAGGCTGCCACTTCCGGCTGCGGCCCCGCACCCGGTGACCAGGAGCGAAACGGCAGTGATCAGAGAACCCGCGCGAGGGCGGCGGCCCACACGAGGAAACCGGCTCACGCGCCCGTCACCCTTGCCCTTCGGTTGCCACCGGGACCGCGCCGCCCCGGGAAGCCGAACGGCTTCCGTTCCCCGATCCTATGCGCGCGGCGGGTACCGCGACTTACGGGCAGAGTTTTGGGCAGTGAGCCCGCCCCCAAAACTCTGCCCGTAGCGTCGGCCCTAGTCGGGCTGGCGCGAATTGCCGAGCATGATCTCATCCCAGGAGGGGACGGAGGCACGCCGGCCGCGCGGGCTCGCGGCCTTCTTGCCACGCCCGCGGGCTGCGGTTTCATCCGCGCCTTTGTCGGGCGCGGGCTGAGCTGGCGCCTGTGGGCGCGGGTGGTCCGCACCGCGGGCGGCCTGGTCGGCCTGCCCGCCGGCCGAGGAAGCCGCCGCCTGGGCCGTGGCGGCCGTCCGGCCGGCCAGTTCCGGGTCGGCCAGTTCCGGGTCGGCCAGTTCCGGGTCGGCCAGTTCCGGGTCGGCCAGTTCCGGGTCGGCCAGTTCCGGGTCGGCCAGTTCCGGGTCGGCCCGTCCTGCACCGGTGCGTTCCGCAGCGGCCAGTTCCGGGCCGACCAGCTCCGGGCCGGCCTGTTCCGTCGCAGCGCGTTCCGGGCCGCCCTGTTCTGCGGCGGCCTGTTCTGCGGCGGCCTGTTCTGCGGCGGCCTGTCCCGCGGCGGCCTGTCCCGCGGCGGCGCGTTCGGGGCGGGCCGATCGGCCGGCGGCCGAGGCGGCCGCCGCGTCGGTGTGCCTGTCTATGCCCGAATCACGGCCCTGCGGTGCGGAAGCCGTCCGCGCCTCCGGCCCGGCCTGCGGCGCGGCGGGCTGCGCGGCTGTGGCCTGTATGCCAGTGATCGGCTGGGCGGCAAGCCCCTGCGCGGCCCGGTCTGGCGCGGCCCGGTCTGGCGTCGCGGAGCTTCCGGCCGTTGCCGCAGGCGCCGCGTTCCGGTCGCCCGTGCCCTGGCCCGGCGCCGGCCGCCCGGTACCGCCCGCGCGGTGGGCGGGCCCCCGGCCCGTTCCATTCGGTTCATCATCGCTGACTGGCATTCGCGGGTTGCCGGTCTGCGGCGTCGCATGCGACGGCGGCCGGCCGATGGGCGGGCGCGGGGCAGCGAAGGACGCCGAGGCGGCGGCGTGCGCGGCCGCCCGGGCCGGCTCCTCGGCCGGTTCCATGACCGGCTCGTCCGGCGGAGCGGGCTGGCTCCGGTCCGGCCTGGGCCTGATGGGGGTCACCGTGGCCGCCCCCAGCGACCCGCCGGTCGGCGGCGGCAGCTCGGCTTCCGGCAGCGACAGCCGGTTCGCGTTGTCGTCGGCGGGCACAACGTGCCGCCGGCGCGGGTCGAAAAGCCACTCCGCGATGTGCAGGCGGCCGCCGGCCCGGAACGCCAGCTGCACCTGCCAGCTTCCGTCCCCGTGCTTGCGCGAGTCCCACTGCGCGTCCTCGGGATCGGCGCCCAGGTCGGTCAGGCGTTCCGCCACCACCTCCCCGAGGCGGGGCCCGGGGGTGGAATCTCCCTGGCGGCGCACGGACGCGGTCTGCGCCTGCTGAGCGACGTAGCCGCGCTCAGCAAGGACCGGTCCCTCGAACCACCGGACTCTCTCGACCGGGATACCCGCCGCATCCGCGATCTCCTCAACCGTTTCCCCGGCGCGGATTCGTGCCTGGATCTCCTTGGGTCGCAAGGGATTCTCCACTTCGATCTCGTACTGGGCGAGCCGCGAAAACTGGCCCCGTGCGACTGCCCGCAGCCGGTCGTCGATGGGCAGCATGAAGCGCCCGCTTCGCCCCGGGATGGCGAGAACGGCGTAACTGCCGTCTTCGCTGACCGCGACGAAGCGCAGTTCCTGCATCGGCGTCCCTTCCGCTCTCGCACCCTGCCCGGGGGCCACTAGGCCCGGCCGCAGCATCGTCCCGAAGCGTCGTATCCGAGCGTTAACGCTGTGTCCGGTCGTACCCTATGCCGGTACCTCGGCTCCCGGGCATGAGTCTGGCCGGTCAAAGGCTGTCTGGCCAGCACCCTGCCCGGCATGTCCCGAGTTCACCTCGGGATTCTTCTGGACGGCGGATAACGGGACGTCAGCGCGGCGGGGTGCGGACCGGCTCCTCGGGTGCCGCCTCGGGTGCCGTTGCCGGGGTTTCCGCCGGTTGGTCCGTAATGTCTGCGGACGGTTCCCCGGCTGGCACCTCCGGCCCCTGGGCGTGCACCGCCGGGTCCGGGGTGTGCACCGCCGGGCCGGTGGAGTGCACCGCCTCCGGCCCGGGCGCGGCCACACCATCTGGGCCGGCCGGGCCGTCACCGGGACCGCCGCCCGGCCCTCCGCCGCCGCCGTGCCCCTCGTCACCGGGACGGTCGGCCGGCAGCCGGCTGAGCCGGGAGGGCCACCAGTTCCAGCGGCCGAGCAGCACCACCGTGGATGGGACGAGCACGGTACGGACCACGAAGGTGTCCATGAGCACGCCGAGCGCCAGGCCGACACCGACGTCACGGATCTGGCTGCCGCCCGAGCCGCGCCCGCCGACGACCGCGAACACCGCGAACGTGCCGGCCAGCACCATCCCCGCGGACGTGACCGTTGTGCCGGTCACCGCGATCGCCCGGCTCACCGCCTCGCGGAGGGGATAGTCATGCGCTTCCTCCCGGATCCGGCTCATGACCAGAATGTTGTAGTCCTCCCCGAGCGCGAGCAGGAAGACGAACATCAGGAACGGCAAGATGAAGGTCAGGCCGCCGTTGCCCCCCAGCTCGATGAAGATCACGACGGACAGGCCGAGCGCCGCCAGGTAGGACAGGCCGACCGAGGCGATCAGGTACAGCGGGGCCACCAGGCTCCGCATGACCAGCGCCAGCAGCACGCCGATGACCAGGATGGCGACGGGGATGACGTGCACCAGGTCGGTGTCGGAGATCTGGCTGATGTCATAGAACGCGGGCGCCTCGCCGCCGACACCGTAGTCCGCGGCCCCCATGGCCGTCGCGGCGGTGGCCGCCGCCTGGCGGATGGACGGCACGGCGTTCATCGCGCTGGTCGAGGACGGATCCCCGGCCTTCAGGCCCGCCTCGAACTGGATCGTGCGGCCGTCCGCGCTGACGTACTGCGCGGTCGCCCGGTACACCAGGTACGCCTGGTCCGGCACCGGAAGGTGGGCCGGCGGGGTGGTCGGGAGCTTGGACGCCGGCCCCAGCGAGGCCAGTTCGGCGTGCAGCCCGGCGAACTGCGCCGGGGTCAGGTTGACCGCCCCGACCGGGTTGAGCGGCCCGGTGATGCCGGTGAACAGCCCGCTTTCTGTGAGCTTCTGCTGGCCGGCCGCGACCGCCCGCGGGTTGTCCCAGACCGGCTCGTTAAGTTTGTAAATGAGGTTCGTCGGGTTGGCGCTGCTCGCCGGGAAGTGCGTGGCCAGCAGTTGCTGACCGGCCGCGGAGTCCGTGCCGGCCGGGGCGTTCAGCGTGCCGCCGAAGCCGGCCGGCTTGTACGCGGTGACCGCGAGGGCCAGCGCGCCGAAGACGATCACGCCGGAAAGCAGCGCGGCGGCGGGACGCCGGACGATTCGCGCGGCCAGGCGACCCCAGATGCCGACCTTGCCCGTTCCCGCCTGGGTCCTGGACGGCCAGAACGCGGCGCGGCCGAAGATGGCCAGCAACGCCGGCAACAGGGTCAGCCCGGCCAGCAGCATCACGCCGATCCCGATCGCCAGCGGAACGCCGAGCTGAGAGTAAATCTGGAACGTGGCGACCAGCAGGGACAGCAGCGCCGCGATGACGGTCGCGGCGGAGAAGGTGATCGATTCGCCGACCCGGGTCAGCGCGCGCTGCACCGCATCCTTGGGCTCGATCCCGGTCCGGAGCTCCTCCCGGACCCGGAACACCAGGAACAAGCCGTAGTCGGTACCTGCCCCCAGCACCAGCACAATCAGCATGAGCTGGGCGATCTGCGAGACTTTCAGGCCGGCGGTCGCCGCCTCGGCGACCAGCGGCCCGGAAATCGCCACCGCCATGATCGCAGGAATGATCGTGATCAGCGGCGCCAGCAGCGAACGGAAGATCAGCAGCAGCAGGACCAGGATGAAGACGATCGTGAGGGCCTCTTCCTGGTTGCCCGTGGTCCCCGTTTTCTTCTGCTGGTCGACCTGGACAGCGACCGCCCCGGCCAGATGCACATGCAGGCCGGCTGGTGGCCCGGCGCGCTCGATCGCGCTGCGCAGGTTGTCGACCAGCTTCGTGACGCCGGCCTGGTCGCCCTGGCCGACGCTGGACAGCACCAGCAGCTGCTCGGCCTGGCCGTCGTGTGACCGGCCCAGGTCGTTCGCCTTCACCACGGTGGGCACGGACCGCAGATCCTGCCGGAGGGTGTTCAGGTAAGCCACATCGCCCGCGGTTATCTGCCCCGGGCTGGCGGCGGCCAGCACCGGCACAGGAACCAGATTGCTGTTGCCGAACGGTGCGGACAGGTTCACGGCGTGCTGGCTCGGCGCGCTGGCCGGCAGGAAGTTGGCGTTGTTGCCCTGTGTCACGCTGGCCAGCGACGGCAGAAAGCGCGGCACGGCGACCGTGGCGAGCACCCAGACGACCACGACGAGCCACCGGAACCTGACGGCGAACTTCCCAATTGCCCCGAAAATCCCGTCGATTTGCACGCGGAGAAGCATACTGGCGGCCCGCTGTGAGCCGGCTGAGCCTGCGGTTACATGCTCGCTACGCGGGTCTGCCGAAAAACGTCCGGCACGCAACTTCCGGCAGCAGGTTGGCCGCTGAAGGGGCCACCTGAGTGGTTAGATAACCAGTAGGAAAATCGCAGGATAAGCGGCTGAACGCGCTCCGTGTCCAGTTTCGTCATCGTTCACGGCGCCGGTTATCCGAGCCTAGAAAGCCCCCAGATTCTTGTTCACGTTGCTGCGGAGGTCTGATGCGCCACGCTCCCGCCCGTCACGACGCCGGATGGCGCCGTGACCCGGGGACGCGGCAGGGCCGGGGTCCACGGGAGGGCCGGGGTCCACGGGAGGGCCGGGGGACGCGGGAGGGCCGGGGGACGCGGGGGCGGCGGGAGGGCTTGGGGACACCGTACGGAGGCCCGGGGTCTCGGCACGGGGCGGGATACCGGGATGACGCAGGGGTGTGGGGCGGCCCGCGGAGACACCGTGCGGTCGGATGGCGGGCAAATCCGGGCCGGGGGGCGACCGGCCTGCGGCGGTTCTGGCCGGCCGCCATGACCCCGGCGGCGATCGCCGCGTGCACGCTCGGCGCGGTCGCCCTGGCGGGGCTCATCGTCATCGCCGTGTCGATGGCCGTGGCGGCGTACGGGCCCGGGAGCCTAGCGGCCGGCGGCTCGCTCAGCCAGGCGCTGGAAGCCTGCTCGGGCGAACTGGCCCTGCTCGCCCTGACCGTCGCGGTCGTGCTCGGGGTCGCCGCGACCGAACGCCATTTCCTGCCCGCCAGGACGCGGGTGACCGCGCAGCTGGTGCACCGCGCGGTCGCGCTGATCGCCGGCGGTTTCCTGATCGTGCACATCCTGCTGGAGACGGTGTCGGATCAGGCCGGCCCGCTCGCGGCCGTGTTCCCCTTCACCGACGCGGCCGATCGGCTCTACCTGGGGCTGGGCACGATCGCCTCCGACCTGGTGATCGCGATCATCGGGACCAGCCTGGCCCGGATGCGGTACGCCCGGTCGGCGCACCCACAGCTGTGGCGGATGGTGCACCGATCAATTTACGTGGCGTGGCCGCTGGCGATCCTGCACGGCATCCTGATGGGGGGCGGCCCCGTGTGGGCGGCCTGGACGTACGGGATCTGCGCGGCGCTGGTGGCCGTGGCCATCTCGGCCCGGGTCCGCATGCAGGGCACGACGCCGCGGGCACCGGGCGCCGACCTCGGCGATCTCGGCGACCTCACGCCGTCCCTGCCGGCTGGTCGCGGGGCGCACCGCCTGCAGCTATCCGCGAGGTCTCAGCTCCCGCCGGGATCACCGTTCCGGCCGGGATCGCCATTCCCGATGGGCTCTCAGCTCCCGCCGGGATCACCGTTCCGGCCGGGATCACCATTCCCGATGGGCTCTCAGCTCCCGCCGGGATCACCGTTCCGGCCGGGATCACCATTCCCGATGGGCTCTCAGCTCCCGCCGGGGACCCCGTTCTCTGCGGACTCTCCCTTCGCGGTGGGGTCTCCGCTGGCGGTGGGGTCTCCGCTGGCGGAAGCCCAGTTCCCGGCAGGGTCTCCGCTGCCGACGGGATCACCGTTCCCGGCTGAGCCGCCATTTCCGGCTGAGCCGCCGTTTCGGGCCGATCCCCGGCTGTCGCCCGGGCGGCGGGTCACCCCGCGCCCCCGGGTAGCCGCCCGGCCCCGGATAGCCCCGCTAGCCCCGCGCCCCCCAGCAGCCCCGCGCCCCCCAGCAGCCCCGCGGCCGCCCATCCCGCGCGAGCCGCGCGCACTCCCGCCACCCACCGAGGCCTTCCTGCCGGGAGGCGGCGGCCCGTTCGGACCGCAGCCGCGGCCAGGGGACTACCTGCCCGGAGGCGACGATCCGTACGGACCCCAGCCGCCCGCCGGTGAATACCCGCCGGGGGGCGATGATCCGTATGGGCCGCGGCCAGGCGACTACCTGGCGAGAGGCGACCATCCGTATGCGTCCCGCCCGCAGGCGGGTGGCGACGCACTCGCCGACGGCGACGCGCAGGCGGGCGGCCACCCCCACGCGGGCGGCGACGCGCAGGCGGGCGGCCACCCCCACGCGGGCGGCGACGCGCAGGCGGCACCGCGCCCGGCCCGGCGCCGGGCCTGGCGTCCGGTCGAGCCACGACCCCCCGGAACAGCGGGGCCGCCCGGGCCACCGTAGGAGCCGACGCGCCGGCCCACGGACCCGAATGAGCCCCAACGGGGAACCCGCGCGCTAGCCTCGTACCCATCATCCGGCCGCACGGGCGTCCGGCCACCGAACGCCGATCACGGGACGCCAGGCCGCACGGACGCTCAGCGGCCCGGATGGATGAAGGGAATGAGGACATGCGGCATCTTGTCGGGATCGCTCTCGCCATCGTCGCCGCGGTGGTCATCTTCTTCGCCGGAGGCTGGGGCTACCTGAAGCTGCTCCGGGCCCCTTCGTCCTCCGGCGCACTGGCGACCTTGCCGGCGGGCGGGGGCTCACTGCTGCACAACCACAATGCCGTGGTCGCGATGGCCGCTCTGCTCGCCGTCGGGCTGGTGGCCGGGCTACTGATCGCCGTCCCGTGGGTCTCGCCGCTGGCCGCGGGGCTGCCCGGGCTCGCCCTGCTCGCGCTGACCGGCCTCTACCTGGCCAGCGTGCGGCACGCGGTGCACCTGATCCCGCTGAAGTCGCACATCTACGGGCAGGGATTCGAGGCCATGCTGTTCAACGGCGTGCTCGCCCTGGCCGGGCTGGCCATGGTGGTCCCGCTGTTCGTCCCGTCGCGCTGGCGCCGCCGGGCCGGGCGTTACCCCGGCGAGCCCGTTCCGTCCGGTTCCTCGACCGGGCTGCTGAGCACGGATTCCGAGACGACCCAGCAGGGCACGTTCTTCCCACCCCAGGATCAGTACACGTCCCCGACGATCATCCAGCACGACCCGTTCCCGCCGAGCGGCTCGGTCGGCACGGGCAGCGATCCCTTCCCGCCGGCCTAGCATCTTCGGCGCTTACGGGCAGAGTTTTGGGCAAATACTGCCCGGCGGGCTCTGCCCGTAACTGGGGATGGGTGGAGCCCGGACACAGCAGAACCCGCTCCCGCAGCGATAGGGACGGGAACGGGTTCTGTCTTGTGCCGGCTAACGCGAGCGGATCGCGCTGCCGGTCAACGGGGAGCAGATCACGCCGTTGTGAACTGCTCGCTCTCGGTGGAGCCGGCCAGGGCGACGGTGGAGGAGTCCGGTGTGATGGCCGACGCAACGAGGTCGAAGTACCCGGTACCCACCTCGCGCTGGTGCCGGGTCGCGGTGTAGCCCTCCGCTTCCGCGGCGAACTCCTTCTCCTGCAGCTCGACGTAGGCGGTCATGCCCTCGGCGGCGTAGCCGGTGGCCAGCTCGAACATCGAGTAGTTCAGGGCGTGGAAGCCCGCCAGCGTGATGAACTGGAACTTGTAGCCCATTGCCCCCAGCTCGCGCTGGAACTTCGCGATCGTGGCATCGTCCAGGTGGCGGCGCCAGTTGAAGGACGGCGAGCAGTTGTAGGACAGCATCTGGTCGGGGTAGACCGCCTTGATCGCCTCGGCGAACTGCCGCGCCTCCTCCAGGTCCGGCGTGGAGGTCTCCATCCACAGCAGGTCGGAGTACGGGGCGTAGGCCAGGCCGCGGGCGATGCACGGGTCCATGCCCTTGCGCGTGCGGAAGAATCCCTCGGCGGTGCGCTCACCGGTGGTGAACTGCCGGTCGCGCTCGTCGACGTCGCTGGTGATCAGCGCGGCGGCGTGCGCGTCGGTGCGCGCGATCACGAGGGACTGGACGCCGCATACGTCGGCGGCGAGCCGGGCCGCGTTCAGCGTCTTGATGTGCTGACCGGTCGGGATGAGCACCTTGCCGCCCAGGTGGCCGCACTTCTTCTCGGAGGCGAGCTGGTCTTCCCAGTGCACGCCCGCCGCACCGGCCGCGATCATGCCCTTCATCAGCTCGTAGGCGTTGAGCACGCCGCCGAAGCCGGCTTCCGCGTCGGCCACGATCGGGGCCATCCAGTACGGCGCGCTACCGGTGTCGCCATCCGCGGACTCGGAGAAGGTGATCTGGTCGGCGCGGATCAGCGCGTTGTTGATCCGCCGGACGACCTGCGGCACGGAGTTCGCCGGGTACAGGCTCTGGTCCGGGTAGGTCTGCGCGGCCAGGTTCGCATCCGCTGCGACCTGCCAGCCGGACAGGTAGATGGCCTTCAGCCCGGCCCGCACCTGCTGGACGGCCTGGTTGCCGGTCAGCGCGCCGAGCGCGTTGACGTAGTCCTCGTCCTGCAGCAGCGACCACAGCCGCTCGGCGCCCAGCTTGGCCAGCGTGTGCTCCTCCTGCACCGAGCCGCGCAGCCGGATGACGTCCTCGGCCGTGTACGTGCGCTGCGTACCGGCCCAGCGCGGGTTCTGTTGCCATTCGGTCCTTAGGCGGGCTGCCTGTTCGCTGATCCTGTTCATGTCCCTATCGCCTCCAGCTTGGGCGCCACGTCGGTGGCCCTTGATACAAGAATGCCTCGTCATCAAGCTACTTTCTAGTAACTTGTTAAATAAATAACGTAGAAATTCTCAGTATGAGAAGATAAGATAGATTTTATGGCTCAAGGATCATCAAAATTGACATCTGAGCATGGTCTAGACCTTATGACGATGGGTCAGCGGCTCCGTCACCTGCGCCGTTCGCGAGGCCTGACCCTGGCCGAGCTCGGCGACCGGGTGGGCCGCGCGCCGTCCGCGCTCTCGCTGCTGGAGAACGGCCGCCGTGAGCCCAAGCTGTCGGTGCTGGAAGACCTGGCCTCCGCGCTGTCGGTGCCGTTGGAGGAGCTGTTGCGGCGGCAGGCCCCGAGCCGCCGGGCGCAGCTGGAGATCGCCCTGGAGGAGGCGCAGCGGGATCCCGCCTACGCCGAGTTCGGCCTGCCGCACTTGAAGGTGGGCACCCGGGTGCCCACCGAGGTACTGGAACACCTGGTGAAGCTGGCCAGCGCGATGCGCGAGCAGCGGTCCCGCCCGCCCGCGACGCCGGAGGAGGCCCGCGCCGCCAACGCCGGGCTGCGTGCGGCCATGCGCGAGCGGGTCAACTACTTCGAGGACGTCGAACGGGCGGCGGACGGCGCGCTGAAGGCGGGCGGCTACACCGGCGGTGCCCTGTCCCAGGGCATGCTGCTGTCGGTGGTCAGCCACCACGGTTTCTCGGTCCGGTACGTGCAGGATCTGCCCAACTCCGTGCGGTCCCTGACGGACCTGCGCAACCACCGGATCTACGTCAGGCAGGAGCCGGTCGGCACCCACTCGCCGCGCGCGGTCCTGCTGCAGGCGCTGGGGCACTTCCTGCTCGGGCACGAGGCGCCGCGGCACTTCGCGGACTTCCTGCGCCAGCGGGTCGAGAGCAACTACTTCGCGGCGGCGGTGCTGATGCCGGAAAGGCCCGCGCTCCGCTTCCTGGCCGACGCCAAGGAGGCCCGCGACCTGGCCGTAGAGGACCTGGTCGATGTGTTCTCCGTGTCATATGAGATGGCGGCGCACCGGTTCACGAACCTGGCCACCCGGCACCTCGGCATGCCCTGCCACTTCACCAAGAACGACTCGAGCGGCGTCATCTACAAGGCCTACGAGTGTGACGGGCTCGCGTTCCCGGCCGACCCGGACGGCGCGATCGAGGGCCAGCGGATGTGCCGCAAGTGGGCCGGCCGCCAGGTGTTCGGCGCGTCCGACCGGTTCTCGCCGTATTGCCAGTACTCGGCCACCCCGTCCGGGACCTTCTTCTGCGTCTCCCAGGTCGATCCGCGCGCCGACCGCGGCTTCGCCATCACGCTGGGCGTCCCGTACGAGCATTCCCGCTGGTTCCGCGGCCGGGAGACCCCGAAGCGGCTGCGTTCGACGTGCCCGGACGGCGACTGCTGCAAGCGCCCGCCCGCCGAGCTGGAGGCGCGCTGGGACGGTATGGCCTGGCCCTCGGCGCGCGCGCACTCGCACGTGCTGTCCGCGCTGCCGGCCGGGATCTTCCCCGGCGTCGACGACGCCGACGTCTACGAGTTCCTCGACCGGCACGCCGGCGCGTAGTGCACAGAGCGGATCTTCAGCCAGCGGGCCGGGCCGGGCCGGACGGGCCGGACGGGCCAGCCAGCCCCGCCTCGCCGCCCACATCGTGTGAGGGCCGCCCAGAACGTGAGCGGAGTCCTTGTCACGGCCGCCCGGAATCGGGCTCTGCGGCGCTTTTCTCCCTCCCCGAGGTGGTGTTACTCTTGGGTAACTTATCCGGGGCGCGTCGCGAGGAGCAGCATGGGCAGCGAGCAGGGCACGGCGGACACGGCGGGCCCAGAGAGCGTGTTTTCGCTGGAACTCAGCGAGGATCTGCGCGACATGCGCAGCTGGGTGCACGAGTTCGCGGCCACCGTGATCAGGCCCGCCGCGGCCGAGTGGGACGAGCGTGAGGAAACCCCGTGGCCGCTTATCGAAGAGGCCTCCAAGATCGGGCTCTACTCGCTCGATTTCTTCGCGCAGCAGGCGTTCGAGCCGAGCGGGCTCGGCGTCGCCGTCGCCTTCGAGGAGCTGTTCTGGGGCGACGCCGGCATCGCGCTGTCCCTGGTCGGCAGTTCGCTCGCGGCGGTCTCGCTGGTCAGCAACGGCACCAACGAGCAGATCGGCGAGTGGGCGCCGCAGATGTTCGGCGTACCCGGCGACGTGAAGCTGGCCGCCTTCTGCTCGTCCGAGCCGGACGCCGGCAGTGACGTCGGGGCCATCCGCACCCGGGCCGTCTATGACGAGGCCACGGACGAGTGGGTGCTGAACGGCACCAAGACCTGGGCCACCAACGGCGGCATCGCCCACGTGCACATCATCGTCGCCTCGGTCGACCCCGCGCTCGGCAGCCGCGGGCAGGCCAGCTTCATCGTGCCTCCCGGTACCCGCGGGCTATTCCAGGGCCAGAAGTTCCGCAAGCACGGCATCCGCGCCTCGCACACCGCCGAGGTGGTCCTGGACGACGTCCGGGTGCCGGGCAACTGCCTGGTCGGCGGCAAGGATCGGCTGGACGCACGGCTGGCCCGGGTCCGTGAGGGCGGCCGCGCCGGTGAGCAGGCCGCGATGAAAACGTTCGAGGCGTCCCGGCCCGGGGTGGCCTCGATGGCCGTGGGCGTGGGCCGCGCCGCCGTGGAGTTCGCGGCGGACTACTCCCGTGACCGGGTGCAATTCGGTCACCCGATCGGCCAGAACCAGGGCGTCGCGTTCATGCTCGCCGACATGCAGGCGTCGGTGGACGCGGCGCGCCTGCTGACCTGGCGGGCCGCCTGGATGGCCCGGCACAACAAGCCGTTCGACCACGCCGAGGGCTCCATCTGCAAGCTGGTCGCGGGGGAGACCGCGGTGCGCGTCACCGAGCAGGCGATCCAGATCCTGGGCGGCAACGGCTACACCCGCGAGTACCCGGTCGAGCGCTGGCACCGCGACGCGAAGATCTTCACGATCTTCGAGGGCACCAGCGAAATCCAGCGGATGATCATCGGCCGCGCCGTGACTGGATTGGACGTACGGTAGCGCCGACCTGCGGATATACCTATCGTTGACCCGGAAGGCGGGCCGTTCCACCCGGGAGTGGGGCGGCCCCTTCTCGTGTGGTGTTTGTCCGAATCGTCCCGGTTATTTCCCGTCGTTTCCGGACCGCGTGCTGAATCGGTGCTGATACCTGGAGGGCTATGGTCTAGACCAATCTGGAATTGGTCTAGACGGTGGAGGAGACGGTGTCCAGGGCCACTCCGGCGCCTGCCCAGAGCATGCGTCGGCCTGCCGAGCCCTCGCGTGTGCCTGGCTGGCCATCGTGCCAGGCTAGCGCCCGCAGGATGGCGGCCTGGACCGGGCCGTCGTCGAGCGCGTGCGCGTGGCCGAGCACGCGGGTGGCGAGGCGGGCGAGTCCGGTCCCCGGGTCGGGCAGGACGGCAAGCACGGCGAGGGTGTCGGCCAGGACCTGCTGACGGGCCGATGCGGGCAGCCGCCCCGTCCTCCGCTCGTCGGCAAGCCACGTCGGCAGCCATGAGTGGCGGGCTACGGCGGGATGGGCTCCGGCTTCGGCCCACAGACCGTTGCTGGCGGCGTCGCGGGCGTTCCTGCTGGCACGGCGGCGGGCTGCTTCGTCGTGCAGTGGCCCGCCTTCGGCCGTCAGGCAGGACGCGAGCCCGGCGGACAGGCCGCTGGCCCGCAGGAGCGCGTCGAGGCGGGGCAGGCTGATAGTCACCAATCCGGCCTTGTGCACGGACCACTCCAGGAAGTCGGCCATGGCGGCGGCCTCGGGGCCGCTCAGGGCCGTCAGGTCAATGCGAAGCCGCTGCCGCGACAAATCCTTCTCCCATTCTGCGCGCACCGTCCGGGTCAGCCAGCGCCACGACGGCGCACTGAGCGTCGCGCGGATCCGGGAGGCCCTCTGCTCATCGACGTGCTCGGGAGCCGACAGTTCGCCGGGGGCCGCGGTTCCGTCTGGCACGCCGGCCTCAGCGCTCATCCGAAGAGCCCGTCCGGCTCATGGCCGTCGCCCGGCAGCGTTCCGGGATCGAGCATCCTGTGCGGTGTCCTGCCATCCCAGATGGTGCGGGTCCCGGCCACCGCGTCAGCGCTGCCGACGAGGTGGTAGACGGCCAAGCCGTCGAGCTGGCGGTAGAAGCCCTGCTCGCTCTCGCTAGTCGCGACTAGTGCAGCTCCGCAGAAGTCCTTGAGGGGGTCGTGGCGTTATGCCGGGTGGCCGCCAGTCGCACTGGGTCAGTCAGAGACACGCGCCTGCCGTAGTCGCGGGTCCTGTGCTAAGAACATTGTGCTTTCGCGGCGCGAAGTAGCACGCTGGGCGGCATGGCGGAACTCAGCACAGGCGGTGTCAGGGTCAAGATCGAGATCTGGTACGACCGCGCAAGCCGCAAGATCACCTTTAGCAACGTTGACCAGGACTTCGGCCCCAAGGGGCTGATCGGCAGCTTCATTCCGGGATCGGCTGCGGAAAGGCGCGCGCAAGAACTGCTGGAGCGCCACGGGAAGCTGCCGCCGCCTGCCTGAGATCCCCATGGGCTTTTGACTGGTCGTTGCCGTTACGCGGCCTGCGGGAGGGTTTGAGTGGCAGCCGGCTGGGCGGTGATCTGGGCTGGGTGCTGGCTGCTGTGGCGGGCGCGGTACCGCGCGTGGTCGTCGCGGGCGTCGTAGGCCCAGGTCCAGGGTTTCGCGGTCTGGTTGTAGCGGATCGCGAAGCTGGTGGTCTTCTCGGTGAGGTCGGTGCGGGAGGTGAACTCGCCGCGGCGCAGCAGGCCGCGGGTCAGCACGGAGAACCACAGTTCGGCCATGTCCAGCCATGATGCGTGTTTCGGGGTGCAGGTGACGGTGATCCGGGGGTGCGCGGCGATCCAGGCGCGGGTGGCCCTGGAGGTGTGGCTGGATCCGTTGTCCATGATGAGGTGGATGTTCAGGCGCGGGTCTGTGCACTGGTCCAGGCGGTGCAGGAAGCCGGTGAAGGTGACCGAGTCGTTGCGGGCAATCGGCTCGGTGACCACCTGGCCGGTGGCGACATGCAGCGCGGCGATGATGGAGACGGTGCCGTTGCGGACGTACTCGAACTCCCGGCGGCCCGGGCGGCCCGGCCGCGGCGGCCTCTCGGGGTACTTGCGGTACTTGGCCTGGATCCCGGTTTTCTCGTCGATGCAGATCACCACGGTGTCCGGCGGCGGGCGCAGGTACACGTCGCATACCGCGGCGGCCTGCGCCCAGAACTGGCCGTCATCGGCCCGGTTCAGCCAGCCGCGGACCCGGTGCGGCCGCAGTTCCAGGTCAGCCAGGATCCGGCCGGCCTGGGAAGCGGAGATGCCGGTGCCGGCCAGCTGCCCGGCGATCAGCGCATGCGTCCACGCCGGGTTTCCCTCCGGCGGGACCGAGGTGGCAGCAGCGACGATCCGCAGCCTGACGCCGGGCCCGTAGACCTCGGGCCTGCCGCTGCGCGGCAGGTCAGACAGGGCGGGCATGCCGCCGTGCACGAACCGCCGCCGCCAGGTACGCACCGTGTTCACCGCGCAGCCCAGCTCCGCGGCGATCCGCGCGTTCGGCCGGCCCGCATAGGCCAGCAGCACGATCCTGGCACGCAGTGCCAGCGCCTGCGGCGCGGACGCCCGCCGCGTGATCGCCTCCAGCCTCGCCTTGCGCCGCGATCCCAGGACCACGATGTCCTGGCTGGCTGCACGCGCCATAGTCCCCGCCTCCGGACGATCTGCACGGATCGCCCGAGAATGCCCGCAAGGCGGCGCGAGCTGGCGGTGACACGCCGGCAGCGGCGACAATAAGCCCATGCCCGTGCCGTCCCGCCGTCTTAAAGAGCTGATCGAGGGCACCGTCGACCACCACGCCTCCCCAGCGCTGGCCCGCGCTGGAAGAGGTCACCGTCAGCTGGCGCGGCTCCTACGGCTACCTGACCGGCTACCTCAGCGAAGGCGACGACGACACCATCAAGCTGTGCCGCATCCAGTACCTCGGCGACGACACCGAATGGGCATTCGCGATCTGGCAGGCCAGCAGCGACAGCTACGCCAACGCCGTCCTGCTGACCGGGCAGCCGACCGGGCACCCGAACCAGGCACTCGACACCGCCTGCACCCTCTACCTCGCCAGCGCCGGCGACCAGCCAGCCGAACCCCTCAAGGACTTACGCGGCGCTGCACTAGCTAGGTCCAGGTCGAGGATGCGGATGATCTCGAACAGGTCGCCGCGGTTATCCTCATCGACTCCGGCGAACACCTCGTCCAGCAGGATGAGCCGCGGTGAGCCTGGCTCTGGCTTCCCGCCGGGTCCGGCCGCACGGACCCCGGCCGAGTCGCAGTAGGACGCGGCGGCGGCGAACAGGGGAAGGTGCAGGCAGACGGCCTTCTCGCCGCCGGACAGCGAGCCGTGCGCCTTGCTAGTTAGCGTCTCCCACGGCTGGTCGGGGCCGCGGCGGAAGCTGATGGTGAACCGCCACCACAGGCGGTAGTCCAGGAGCGTCCGCATCTGCTCGGTGTAGTCGGCGTCGGGCGCGGCGCGCACGGCCGCGAGGCGGACCCGGAAGAACTCCTGCAGGCGCTCCCGCTCAGAGTCCAGCGGCGCGTCCTTGGCCATGAGCGCCACGATCTCCTGCATCCCGGCAGCGTTCTTCTCATCGGGAATCCAGTTGAGCCGGACCTGGATGCCGCTGCCGGTGGGGTGGGCGGAGATGAGCTGCGACATCTCCCTGATGGCCGTGCGGGCATCACGGACCCGGCTGGTGACCTCACGGCGCGTTGAGTCGGCGAGGAACTTCCGGAAGAGTTCCGCCTCGTGCTGGGCCAACAACTGCTGGGCCGCGGCGTGCTCGCCGGCGATGACTTCGATCATGTCCGGCAGCGGCAGGGTGTGCGTGCCGCGGGTGGCCTGGAGGATGAGCAGGCCGTCGCGGTGCTCGTCGCGGACGCTGACCTTCCCGGCGAGGTCGGGCTCGAGCCGGTGGCGGGTCTCGTTGACGCGGTTGGCCGCGGCCTCGACTTCGGCTGCGTCCCGGCGTGCCTTGTCGCCTACGGCGTCGCGGATCGCCCGGGCCCAGTCCCGTGCCGCGCGGACCCCGACAGCCATGACGCCGTCCGACGGCACAGGCTGGTCCTCCGGCACGCCGCTGGAAGGCGAGTCGGGCAGCCCGGCGGTCGCGAACAGGCCGAGGCGGTAGGCGGCGAGGAATGCGGCCGTGGCGGCTGCCCGCACGCCATCGGCGGTGGTCCGCTGCTCTTCCAGCGCGCTCAGGGCGGCGTTCGCATTTGCGAGAGCGGTGCCGTGCTCGCGGTCTTGGGCCTCGATCGCGGTCTTCTCCTGCTCCAGCCGCTCCTGGCCGGCCGAGAGCTGCTCCAGTTCGGTGACGATCTGCTGGTAGTCGCTGCCGTAGGCGCTGGTGAGCTCCAACAGCTCGGTTTCCTTCTCGGTCAGCTGCTCCTGCTGGCGGTCTGCCTCGGCGCGCTCTTTACCGGCGCTCTCCGTGCTAGAGATAGACCGGGCGTGGGCGCCCTGCGCGGCGGACGCGGTCTTGAGCTGGTCAATGCCGGCGCGCAGCCACCGGTCGGCGGCCGACCGGTAGACTCCGACGGCGCTTGCCAGCGCGTCCGTGTCACAGTCACCGGGAAGGCCGGCACCCAGCAGGCCAGCCTGCAGCACGCTGGTACTGGCGCTGGCTGCTCGCGTGCTGTCGTCTCCTCTCCTTCCCGGGTCGCGAGCCTGGCCCGGGCGCCGGCGAGGCCGGTCGAAGCCGTCGTCACGCCGGCCCGGGCCTCCCGGACGGACGACGCGTCGGGGATCGCTAGGCGCTCTTGCTCGACGGCGGCGCACAGCTCCTGGCACCCGGCGGCGCTGGCGCGCGCTGATTCCGCGGCGCCTGTCCACGCGGAGGCGAGGGCGTCCGCCTGCCTGGCATAGTCGCGCAGCGGCGTGGCGAGAGATGCTGCCGCGGGCATGGCATCCGCCTGGCCAGCTAGTTGGGCGAGTGCAGCGGCGAGCGCTGCGGCACTGGCGTGATGGACTGCCTCGTCCGGGCTGGCGGTCGCGGGCGGGGCCAGGGGGTCGCGGGCGAGGCTGGCGCGGAGATCGGAGGCGGCGAGAGACGTGCGGCCGGCGGCGTCGCGTGCCTGCGTGCGAACTGCCAGGTCCCGCAGGCTGATCTGCGGCCGGGCGGTGTCGGACAGCACCGCGGCCACCACCGCGAGCAGGCTGTACCGGCGCCGCGTGAACGGCCGCGGGGTTGCCCTGCTGGTGCGGGTGCCCCGCTGGCTGCTGGGCTGTGCCGGGACCTTGTGCAGGCGGGCGAACCGTGCCGGGCATCGACCACGAGGGCCCAGCCGCACTTGTCGTCGAACCACTTCTGCAGCCACGGCGCATGCGCCACGATGGCGGCAAAGTCAGCGCCGGCGCGCCGGTCGATCAGCGGCCGGGCGAGCAGCACCCGGATCGCCCTTGCCCGGACCGCCGCGACCTCCTGCGCGCTCACGGTCGCCATGCCGCCTCCTGTGCGGAGAAGACGCCGACCGGGGGCATGGCGGGGGCTGCCTCAGCAGCGGCACGCTCCGCGATGCGCGCGTTGTCCCGCCATTCCACGCAGATGCGGCAGTCCGCCAGGGTCCATGTGCCAGTCGTCGCCTCCAGGCGCGCTGCCCGCGGGGGAAGCACGCCCGCGACGTCGATCTGCAGGATGCCGTCCACGCTCAGCGCGTGCCGGGTGCCGTCGCGCCGCCGCGCGCCCCGCAGCGCCCGGTAGAGCAGCGAGGCCAGCAGCCGCAGCGTTGCCTCGTCAACTGGCCCTCCAAGCCGGCCATTGACCTCGCTGAGGCTGAAGGCGCCGAGCCCGGTCAACGTCTCCGCCGCCTGGGCGGCCTTCTCCTGTGCCGCGAGGGCCCTGGCCGCGAGGGCCTGCTTGGCCGCCGACCGGTCCGTGACGTTCCTGGCCCGGCGGACGTAGTCGGTGCGGCCCCCGGCCCGGAGCTGGCGCGAGACCGTGACGGCGGCACGCGGCTCCCACCAGCTGGCGGCGGCGGGCACGCCGTCATCGTCAGGGATGCCGCCCAGGTGCCGGGCAGGCGCCAGGCCGAATGCCGCGTGCCAGAGCCGGTGGGCTTCCTCATCGCCGCCAGGCTCCTCGAACCGGACGGCAAGGGCCAGCAGGTCAGCCGACCGGCTGGACGGGCTCGTAGACGACTCCCGGATGCGCTCCGCCGCGCGCGCGATCCCCAGCACCGCCGCGCGCGTCTTCTCGTGCAGGGCTGCTGCGCCGGCCCGGCGCCGGCATCAGCGCGGAACCACTCCTCCAGGCCCGTCAGGTGCATCTGCGCCTGGCGTGCCCACGTCAGCGCGTCCGCGTCGCCGTCCAGGGGGATCTGCCCGGAGACCCCCTCGGCGGCCGCGAGCGCGGCCGTGACTGCCGCGGGATCAACCTGGTCCAGGTCGTCTAGGCGCTGCCGGATCCGGACGGCCAGGATGTCCAGGTCGGCGATGAAGTCATTGAGGTAGGTGATGGTGTCCGCCTTGAACAGGGCGAAGTCCCGGGCGTTGAGCACGGGGGCGGCCAGCAGCCGGTTCACCTTCTGCATGAACAGCGAGGCGTTGGCGGTCAGGCCCTTAAACCTCGCGTGCAGGTCCTCGCACAGCGCGAAGACCCGGTCCGCATCCTGCGTCGTGGCGCGCAGCGCGGTGACGAGCTGGCCGAGCATCTCCTCGATCTGGCGCAGCGCGACGGCCTGCAGGCCGCCCACCCGGCGCAGCGCCTCATCAAGGGTGGCGAGCGCCTCGAAGGCTGCCTCGCCGCCGGGCGTGAGGTCATACACGTAGGCGGTGCGCTCGTAGCTTTCCAGGCTCGTCGCCCGGCCGGTGTCGAAGTCCTGGGACAGGTTCCCCCAGTGCGACAGCTGCTCCAGCCGCTCCGTCACCTGGGTGATGCTTGGGACGTCCTCGGCAGGCGCCCCGGCACCGGGCCCAAGGCGTGCCAGCAGCGCCGCGTGGACGTCCTCCGGCGAGAGCCGGCTCGCGTCAGCCGGCCGCAGCCTGGGCGAAGATTTCCATGATCTCGCGGTACAGCGGCGCCTCGGCCACGGTGGCGTACCGCAACAGCGGCTGCGCGTCATAGCGCCAGCGGGGCATGCCGACCTCCAGTTCGCCTCGTCCGGCTATCGCACAGTAAACGGAGCCACTGACATTCCAGCCGGACCGCTGCAATGCGGCGCACCCGCAGCGCTCCTTATACGCCTTATGTGTTTTCCGTTTGTACTTTGATGCTTACACCCTCATTTGAGAGGGCATTCCGGCAGCTGCGACGCCGACGGGAGCGCCCAGTTCACCGCTGCACGCCCCTCCGCTCGCGCGGCGGCATCGTTCTATCCTCACCAGGGACCTCCCGGCCATAATCGGGCTGCGGCACATGACAGGGGCGGGGAGCCTTGACCGCATGCTTGATCAAGGGGTGACGCGATTCTCGCGGCCGTATCAAGTGGAAGTTAGTCCCGGCGCGTCCGGGCTGCTGCGGGTAGTCGGCCCGCTTGCCCTGAACCTGGCGGCTGCGGTCGCGCTAGGCAACGAGATCATGGCCGACCTTGACAGGGCCGTCCACGGAATCGGCTGGTGAAAGGCCTACCCTGCCTTTGCTACGGGGAGGGTAGGACATTCGGCGGTCACTTCGCGTCCCGCCTGATGAGCAATTTGTCGCAACAATGATCGGACGGTTCGGGGGCTGGCGCGCGGGCAGTAGCTCGAAGGCGGCGCAGTGCGTGGGTGCTTTTAGAGTGCTTCGGGGAGGAGCCTGAACGCGGAGACATGCCTTGGGCGGACAATGCTGAAGTGCTTGCGGTCCACTGTCGCGACCTCTGCGAGGTTTAGGCGCTCGGCGATCGCGATCACGGCCGCATCGACGATGCCGAGGGGAAGGCCCACGTACTGCTCGACGAGTTCCGCGATGCGCGAGATGTCGCCTTCCTCGACTTCCGCAACGCGGAAGCCGTTGCCGCCGAATGACTTGAGGAAGGTGCCCTCGGCGTGCGGCCCGACTCGTGACTGGAGTAGGTAGCCGATCTCGCCCAGGACAGGAGACGGAACGAGGAGCGGCCCCTCGGCAGCGCGCATCAGTGCGAGGCACGCGGCGTGATGGTGGTCCTTCATGTTGCCCGCCGCGAGCAGGACGCCTGTATCGCACAGCAGCATGTCAGCGGCCGAGTTCGGCCCGCAGGATCTCCTCTGACCTCTCCGCCAGATCCGGATCAGACTCGAAGGACGCGAAGAACGGCAGGTCCCGTACGCCGTGAGCGGCGTCGGCCCGGCCCCGGATTAGCTCAAGAACCGGCCGGACCTCCGCTTCGGGAAGCTCGTCCACCAGGTGATGCAGTTCCTCACGCATCGCGCTCATGCAGCCAGTGTAGAAGCACCGGCTGGAGAAGGCAGCGAGCCTTGCCGGTGCGAGACTAGGCCGCGCCTAGTTCCGGTACGGCCCGTGGGTGCTCCAGCCGCGCATGTGCCGCTGGAGTTCTTCGTGATTGCAAGAGGTGACCTCCTCTAGGCGCAGCGGCCCGTTCAGCGGGTCCGTGCGTTCGGCATGCTGGCGGAATCCAATCGGCCCGCCCGCGTGCCGCCTGCGCGTCCGGGGCCTCTAGAGCCGAGTGGCTCGACAGCCACACGGGCTGAGCCTTCGGTGCATCCATGGCACGGCCTGTCACCGCCCCGTGGTGCCGGGGGACCACGAAGTCCCGCCTCTCGTCTGGCGGAATAGCAGGCCGGGAGCGACTACCGGGTCGCCGTGGCTGCGAAGAGCCGCTGGGCGACTGCGGTTGTGGTGGCCACGGTGAGCATGGCGTGCTCCCGAGTCCAGACCGTGGATCGCAGGACCGGGTCAGGGTGGGTGGCCGACCCGTAGTCGAATAGGGACTGGATCAGCTGCCGCTCAGCGTCGATGATGGCGGCCTCCCGCTCATCGACGTCGCGCTGGGTCTTCTTCGGGTTGAGGTGCTCGTCGTGCATGCTGCGCCGTGGCGGGCTAGTTCCAGCTGGTCGGTGATCTCTTTGAAGGTGGTCTCGATCCGGTTGCGCCATTCGGCGATGATTTTCCGCAGGATCGGTGGCATGCGGTGGCGCTGGCCTTTGGCGGGCGGGGTGAGCACGGCGGTGCCGCGGGCTGCCTGGCCTGCGGCGAAGGCTTGCCGCTAAATCCCTTATCGGCGAGCAGGTCGCGGGGCGGCAGGCCGGTCTCCAGCAGGTCACTGGCCACGTCGCGCTCGTTGACGGCGGCCAGGACGATGCTCCAGGCGCGGACGATGCGGGCGCCCAGGCCGGTCTTGATGGCCAGGCGGAAGCCGTAGAACCATTCGCCGTGCGCGGCGTCGCGGCCGAACCGGG
This sequence comes from uncultured Actinomycetes bacterium, assembly GCA_963824545.1. Classification (GTDB taxonomy): domain Bacteria; phylum Actinomycetota; class Actinomycetes; order Streptosporangiales; family Streptosporangiaceae; genus Bog-532. The sequence continues at coordinate 246,710 of CAWGPP010000002.1, forward strand.
CATGCAGCCCATCGGGCCCGGTCCAGGAGCCGGGTCCGCGGACCCGTGAGGTGTGCTTGACCGGCAGCGCGGTGGTATCGATCTGCTGGCAGTCATCGGCCGGGATCTGCGTGGCCAGGTGACAGCGCAGCTGCTCAAACGCTCCCCGCAGCCAGCGGATCCGCCGGTTGGCTTCGCTTTGGTGCGGCAGGTGCGGGAACAGGTGGCCCCAGTCGCGGGCGACCTCGGCCAGGAACGCGGCCTCGCTGCGGCGGCCCAGCAGGTGGCGGACCTGCGCGATGGCGAGCAACTCGGCGTCGCTGCAGGCAGGTACCGGGCCCGGACGGGGCGGGATCGCGATGATGCGGTCACCTACCAGGTCATCGATCAGCGCATAGACGTAGACGAACAAGTCCTCGGTGGGCAGCATGGGGGTGGCCTCTGCGGTGGCAAACGGTCTTCGACAACCGCATGTCTGCCGCAGAGGCCCTCCCATGATCAATACGACGCGCCGGGACCAACCCACATAACTCGCCTTAGCTGACGGTTGGCCGTCTTCGGCCCTGTGCAGTTCCCGATCGGGAAGCCTCTTATGGGGCAGCGGATTTTGCGATGCGAGTGTCGGTGTCCGGTGCCATCCTGTCTACGTGGCACAGTCATATCCGGCACTCCCGGCACTGGCACCGGCACCCGCGCAGTCGCATGAGGTTACCTCGGTAACCCGCAGGGACCTCTTCGACTTCCTGCGAGACCAGGCGGAGCCGTGGTGGGGACGGCTCGATGAGATCACCTTCCTTGATCATCTTTACGACCTAGACTCGCTGCCGTCGACTGACCGCCGCCACGCCACCGCCAGGAGGACATCGGCCGGCACCGGCTTGCCAATGACGACTGGGACGACGCCTGGGTCTTCACCGACCCGAGGTTCCAGCTCGCCGACGGGCCGGACCAGGTGCTGCTCGAATTCCTCGCCTACATGACGCACCCGGTGGTCCAGCCGGACTTCGTCGTGATCGGCAACGGCCGCGCCGTCGTCGTCGAGGTCGACGGGCCGCACCACTTCGGCGCGACCCGTAAGGCCGACGACCACACCCGCAACCGCCACTGGGACCGCTGCGGCGTCCGCACCATCCGCATCCCCAGCGAGCACGCCGACGACCCGATGTCGCTGAAGGACCTGCTTCGGGAAGACCTCAGGCGCAGGCTCTGGACACCCTGACCGGGCGAACCCGCGTACATCCCGCGCGGACCATGCGCGGCCGGAACGGCCCGTGACGCGGCCGTGTCGGCACGACCGCGGCCAGCCCGGGATATTCGGCATTCCCCGGCCGTCCGGCCCGTGTGCGGCCCGTCCGCGCGCAGCGGCCCGCACGGGCGGCTGTCCTGACGACGGTATTCTCGCAGGTCAGCGCGAAAATATACCCCGATGTACCCTGTGGCGGAGTACTCTGCCAAGAGAGCAGCCGCCAGGCCCGCGGTGGCCCTTCTCGGCGTGCGTCCGGACCACGCTTGAAACGGACGCGGGCCGAACGGAAACCGTCATTTCCCTCGGACAGCCGGTGCTGAATCCGCGCTGATACCGCAGGGTCGTGCAGGCCGCTGACCTGCTGAAACTGCCCCTAGGTCCACAATCTTCACGATCTTCGAGGGCACCTCGGAGATCCAGCGCATGATCATCGGCCGCGCCGTCACCGGGCTCCCCGTCCGCTAGCCTGAGCTGCAGTTTTACCGGCCGACGGTACAGAAGGCGGGCCGCCCGGCTCGAGAGTCGGGCGGCCCGCCCTTGTGTCCGCATTGTCCGATTGATACCAGTTATTTCCCGTTGTTTCCGGACCGCGTGCTGAATTGGTGCTGATACCAGCGCGGTATAGGTCTAGACCAATTCCCGTGGGGATGGGCGGGATCGGGGCCGTCCCGGGGCCTGGGCGGTGGCTGTTGTGTGGGCCCGTCCGGCCACGCTGCGGGGCCGCAGCGGCGCGGCATATGGAATTACCGTTCGCGGGCGGGTGGCCCGCTGTGGCCGACGTCGCCGCGCGCTGCCCGGCACGCGGCGTGACAAGGCCAGCAGCAGCGAGATCGCGCAGATTTACGGGAGAGGGATGACTTGAGGGTCGGCGGCCAGCGTCGTCGTACCTGCGGATTAAGAGTCCGCTGATATGTTCTATTTTTCTCCCTGAGCTGCTGTCAAGTGATACCGGTACATGCCGCTACCTGCCGTTCTGTGCGGTCGCCCGTATCCGCGGCGGGCTGCGGATACCGCGCGCTGCCGGGGCGTACCGGGACATCCGAGCAAACATGCAGCAAACATGGGTATGCACAGGTCTAGACCACCATGGCCGAGGGCGTCTGAGGCGTGGCGGGGAGAGGCCATAACCATCGACGGCAAAGGTATAGATTCCCGGCGCGGCGCAATATGCAGGTGCCATCGGAGTCCGGCGAAAGCGGCCGACACGGTTCGTGATCCCTGCTGGCAGCGCCCGGATCGATGTGCCTGATCGCACCTTCGGTATCCCGGGCCTGGCCCGGCCGCCAGGCGGCCGGCTTTCCGGCTGACGAGACCGATGAAGGGCCGCCAGCCTTGCCTTCACTCTGGTCAGACTATAATCTTGGTCTATGGTTATCCTGCCGCTATCGGACGTCAAGGCCAGATTGTCCGAGATTGCCGAAGAAGTGGATCGCACGCACGAGCGTGTCCACATCACTCGCAATGGCCGTGATTACGTCGTGCTGCTGGCTGCGGAGGACCTCGAGTCCATCGAGGCGACGCTGGAACTGCTCGCCGATCCCGCAGCACAGCAGCGGATTGCGGAGTCGCAGCAGGAAATCGCCCGCGGCGAGGGGCTGTCGCTTGACCAAGTTGGACAGTCTCTCGCGGAGCGCTTCGGGAAGCGCTGACCGTGACCTATCAGGTCGTTGTGTCTCCCACTGCGGCCCGGCAGCTGCAAGACAGGTTGCCTGAGGCGGTCGCGTGGGCCTGTTACGAGTTCATCCGGGGGCCGCTGGCCGAAGAACCTCACCGGGTAGGCGCGCCGCTACGCACCCCGTTCGAGGGTCAATGGCGTGCCCGCCGCGGCGAGTACCGGGTCAGGTACACGATCGACGACGACAGCAAGCAGATCCACGTCCTTGATATAGACCACAGGCGCGATGCTTACCGCCGCTGAAGGTCCTCGCGTCACCCTGTGGGCTCGCTATTGGACCTGGCCTGGACGCACTTTCCGGCTGGAATGACGGCTGAGTGATCGTTTCGGTTGCCCGCCGGCTTGTGCCGGCCGTCTCGGGCGGATCCAGGGCGAGCTGCCACCACTGCGGGATGGCCGTTTGCCCGTCTGCTTCAGAGAGCTGCGAGACTTTGCCAGCGGCATGTTCTAGTTGTGACACGGTGCCGGGCAGCACGTCGGCAGCGTGCGCGAGCTGACGCGCGGCCTTCCTGAGATCGTCAGCGCCGAGCACCTCGGCAGCGTACGACAGCATGGCCGCGGTCCTGGCGTCCGCGCTGGCGCTTGCCATCGACAGCGTGCTGATGATCTGCCGGAGATCGGCCACTGTTTATGCGGTGACCGTCCCGGTTTGCTCCAGCCGCAGGGTGATGGTCTCGAGTCGTTCGAGCGGCGGCTCGGCGATCTCTGTGAGCTTCCTCATCAGTGCGTCGGTGCTGGAGACGGTCAGGTTCTTGAGCACTGACCCGGCAGCGCCCTCGTGCTGGGCCTTCCATCCCCGAAGAGTCTCCGGCGGGTAAAGGTCCTCTCCGTTCTTTCCGTCGACTTCTTCGTGGTGCGCGGTACATTATGCCGAGGTGCTGGTTATGCCGAGCATGCACTCGTCCGGGCAGGTCATCGGCCTGCGGGGCTTGGCTGTGTCGGCCACGGACGCCAGGCACTGTGCCGCCGAGGGCATCCTCGCTGGCAGATGCCATGCGCCCAGCAAGAGATTCGTAGCCGTCGGCCAGCGGCACACCCGCTCGTTTTTCAGGACTATGCCGACGGATGTCCGCGTCTTCTACAGGGCCAATTCAAGATCACCATCCGTGACCTATGTTGCGCTAGGTAGTCATGAACTGGAGTGCCCGCGCCTGGTCGCGGCAGACCCATTCTGTGGTTTCCTTGATGGTTTTGACGTTTTTCATGCGGAATAGCCCGAGTGCCAGGTTGCGGAGGGAAGCCAGGGCCTGCGGGCCGTCTCCGGCCCAGGCCTGGCCGTGGTCTTCCCGGTATACGGTATCGCGAACATAATGGCTCTTATTCTCGATTCCCCAGTGGCCGCGAGCATGCTTGTTAACGTCGGCAGCGGTTATTTTCCCTGATTTCCTGCTGGTGAGGATAAGGGCCTGTTCCTTGCTGATGCGGTCGCCAGAGATCTCGAATATCTCGCGGCGGATGAAGGCGGCCTGGCGCGCGTCCGGGAAATCGATGCCTTCTGCGCCGGTGATCCAGCAGGACCATCTTTTTATCCGGCCGCGGCTGTGTTCCTCTGTGACGTGGTGCGGGGCCTCGGGAAGCAGCGGGAGAATTTTCTCGAATACTGCTCTCTGCAGGGATGGCTGGTTTCCCTTGACGGCCATCAGGTAGTCCCATCGGGGTTTCCCGCCAATGTATTCCGCGGTTTCCCGCTGGGTGTGCGCGGCGTCGAGGGTGACCAGGACTGATTCTCCTTCCGGGATTCCCGCGGCGTCCAGGAGGGTGCCCGCCTGGGTGATCTCGTTGGTGCCGTCGGGTACCCTGACCTGCGCTATCGTGACAGCCTCGCGGTGGAGCATCGCAGAGAACATCGTGACCTTGTCGTTCTCGTCAGTCCATGCCCCGCACATTACCTTCCCGTCGACTGCGATTATCCACTCGCCTTCTGCGTTCTTCCTGGCCTGCGCGGCGAGCCACGTGCCGGTTATCAGGTCCAGTTGGGCGGCGTCGATCCTGGTCAGCACGTTCCGTATTGTTGACTCGCTCGGGTGCTTGCAGCGAAGCCTGAACCAGCACCATTCAGCGCCCAGTTTCTTCAGCAGGGGCTGGGGAATGTCGGCTGCATGGCTGGCGATTTCCCTGTAATTCTTCAGCGCCGGCCAGCGTCGCTACGACGCAGACCGCCAGTACGAATTCCAGCGCGTGCTGTATTCCCTGCGGACTGCGCGGGTCGGTGACAGATGCCAGCATGCCCAGCAGGCTTGAAATGTCCGCGCCTTCAGCGCTCTCATTCCCGGTAGCGCAGGCATCAGGACTTGACGGGCCGCAGGCAGAATGCGACAATGACACGGGATGGCCTTCTCTCCGGGTTGATGTTTGCGTGGTAACAACCATCATTCTGGAAAAGAGAAGGCCATCTTCCTGTAATCCGGAAATGCGACGGGAAATTAATTCAAGGGGCAGTGGCTCTTGATGCCGTACATTGGGCCGCCGGGGTCTCGGTTGCTCATCGTAATCAGACAGCTTCCTTTAGTCATCTTGGAATCGCCCTGCGTCTTCTATGTCCTGACCAGCTACGACATGCGGCCAATCGGCGTGATCCCCAGGTCGGCCTAATGCCGCTTATGCCGAATTGCCTCGGAATAAGGACAACAACGCCGACCAATGATGATCCGCGGCCCGTCGTGACCAGGAAGAACGCCGGCGGCTTCGCAACGAAGACTTCGCCCGGCTCGCCGCCACGATCTGGACCGTCACCGCCACTATCCAGATGGCCGGCCTGAACCTCCTGGCCTATCTGGCGTCCTATCTCGACGCATGCGGGCGCAACGGCGGAAAGCCCCTGTCAGGCCACGCCCTGGAACGATTCCTGTCCTGGAACGCCAGCCACGAAGACCTCCGCGCCTGGGCCCAGCCACCCGAGCGGCCCGGCTAACCCGGCACCCGGCAATCACCACGGCGTCGCCCACGCTAACCGGCCACGCCAACTATTGCCATGCCCGCCCACAGGACTTCCGAATACTTACGTACAACGAGCAGCTGTTCTCATGGGAGGATCAGGAACGGCTCGCCCGGATTGCGGCGGCGGCAGCAGAGCGGGGAGCGCGCGTCGTGGTCACGAGCGCATCGCATCCAACGGTTCGCCAGCTCTACCCAAAAGAGCTATTCACGTTCCGCGAAGTGAGCCGGTACTCTTCGATATCAGCCTCGCTAGATAGCCGCAAGCACTTCGACGAGCTTATAATCAGCAGCAAGGGGGACGATGGGATCCGTGAAGCCTGATGTCTTCTTCACCAAGCTTGAGTACCAGGAAACGCCTCTCGCCGCGCTGACCGACTTCCTTGAAGCTGAGGGGCGATTCGAACAAGCCCATCAGACCGACAAGATGAGGTTCGTCGGATATGTCCTGGAAATCGGGTATGATACTGCGACGATCATCACCTCCGACCCGTACAAGGTCGCTGTAGGCGGGATCCCGCGCGGGTCGTTCCTTATCCTGGCCCCGCACAACCTTCATCGCCTGCCTCCGCACTTCACGCTGCTGCGGGTACTGGAGACCGCCCCAACTCCGTTGTCGGTCCAGGTACAGCAGACCTACTTTGAGCTGCACAAGAAGTCCATGCCCGAGCTGGACGTCTGGACACAGGGGGAACTCCAGTGGGGTGCGCTTAAGTGCGCCGTCCTGGGCATGTTCTACCCGAACAAGGGCGACAGCGCGAGAGTGGACTTCTCGGGCGACGTGAATAACGTGGTTAGCGCTCATCGGTACCGCGTGTATGCGCCGGATGCTGCTCTCCTGGACCTCATCGTCAACGGACTCGTTCGTCCCAAGAAGGGCCAACCGCTGGCCATCGGGCAACTGAGGCCCACCGAGAACCAGCTCGCAGCCATACTCGGCGCTGATTCTGGGAACGAAGTGCCTGCGACTACGGTGAAGGTCTCGGTCGATGACTTCAAGGGCGCTAGGACCGCGATGTTCGGTAGGACGCGGCTTGGCAAGTCCAACGTGGTGAAGTTGCTCGCCCAGGCCATCATCGACGCCACCGAGTCCGACAAGACGGTTGGCCAGCTCATCTTCGACATCAACGGTGAGTACGCCAACGACAACCCTCAAGACGGTTCGCGGTCTATCCGCAGCGCAAACGCCAACGTGTGCGATGTTTATGCGTTGACCAAGCGGCCTGATACCCCGTCAAAGCCCCTCCGTATCAATTTTTACGAGAATCCCTCTGCCGGCATTGAGATCCTTGGATCTTTGCTGGGGCAGGACAATAGAAGCGCTGACTATATCGAGGGATTCCGTAGCGTCGGATTGCCTTCCATCGAGGAAGTGAGAAGGGATAGCAATCCCTCGTCCAAGACCAGGGGCAGCGCGCGTTCTCCGGTGTGGAGGAGGAGATCATGCGGTCCCGGACCCCTGGCTACATGCGGATGCTCACCCAGTCACACAGGTTCGTCATCCCAGTCCAGGCAAGGCTGTTCGAGGCCCGGGGAGGTGCGTGACGTGCCGTATCAGGGAGGGCAGCGCCTCACCTCAACGGAGTGCGCCAGCAAGCTCGGCCACCTGGAGGTCGTCAGCAGCCCGTTCGCGCGGGAGCTCATCAACCAGTTTGAGTACCCGCCTCCTGCGGAGGAGGACCCGGGCGATTCCGCCGGACCGGGTACAGTGCCGCGGTTCTGCTGGCGAGCTGACGCCGCTGCTGATCGACGGTTATGCACTACCGGTCACTGTTCGCAGTGAGACCGTAGCTGCCGTCTGGAGATACCCGGTGCCCCCTGGGGCGTCTCACTTGGGGATCCGCATGCGTACGCGGCTCGCAGACGATGCCGATGAGTTTCGGGTGGATCTGGGGTCAGGAGGAGGTGGAGCCGAGCCGATGGAAGGAACAACAATGAGCACGATGACCTCCGTGCGGGCGAACGGCGTCGAACTCGGCGTGGAGACCTTCGGCCGCGATGACGATCCACTCGTGCTGCTGGCCGGCGGACCCACGATGTTGTCGTGGCCCGACTCGGTGTGTGAGCGGCTCGCGGCAGGCGGCCGGCGAGTGGTCCGCTACGACCTGCGCGACTGCGGAGCGTCGACGATCGTCGACCCGGAGGCGCCGGGGTACCATCTGCGCGATCTCGCCGCCGACGCGGCGGCGCTCGTCGGCACGCTCGGCGCCGTGACGGCTCACCTCGGCGGCGTCGGGGTCGGCGGGATGGTCGCTCAAGTCGCCGCGCTCGACCACCCGGACGCGTTCTCGGCGCTGACACTGGTGAGCACCCGACCGGTCGCGCCCGGCCCGGTCGACGACGATCTGCCGGATCACGACGCGGCGACCATGGACGCGGTGTTCTCGCGCCCGATGCCCGACTGGACCGACCGATCTGCCGTCGCCGCGTTCGCCGCCAACGGCGCCGAGCTGCTGGGCAATGACCCGGAGCAGGCGCGCGCGACCGCGGCACGGATCTGGGACCGCACACCGTCGAGCGAACCCTCGGTGCAGCAGGCGAATCAGCTCGGAATGGTGTTCGCCCGGCTCGACTGCGCACCGCGGTGGCGTCAGCGCCTCGGCGAGCTCACGCTGCCGACGCTCGTCGTGCACGGCCGCGCGGACCCATTCTTCCCGGTCGGCAACGGCGAGGCGCTCGCCGACGCGATCCCCGCCGCGCGGCTGCTCGTCCTCGACGACATGGGCACCGCCCTGCGGGACGCCGCGGCCAACGAGGTCACCGCCGCAATGCTGGCCCTGTGACTCCGCCGCCGGAGCGGCCCGCAGCGGTCGGCACCCTACGACTCGCTGACCTGGACGTCGACAACGGGCGGTTTCGCCGGTGGGCGATGCACCTCAACCGTCGGACCGGCCGAGACGTAGAGGCCGACCGTGACCGGATCAGAGCCGAGATACCCAGGGGATCGGCCACGGCGCGAGAGCGAAAGCGCCGCGGTGGACGGTGAGGATGCCGTTGCCAAGTGCTCCGGCGAAGTTCATCATGCGCGTGGGGCCGTTGATATAAGCAGCGCGGGCAACATGGGTGCGGCCCCGGCACCGGTCAAGGACGCGGCGAGCTGTTGGAACCACTTCAGGACCCAGGCGGTCTCGTCAACCCACTCGACAGTCTCGAACCCGCTGCCTTGGATGGTCGCGAGCAGGTCGGCGGGTGTCGTCAGGAAGTTGTCCGCGCCGTCCAGAGACCATGGAAGGGGGATCACAGGGTTGTCCTGCCCGCTCTGACAGACTTCGAAGGTCGCCAGGCTGGCGCCCGGTCGGAGCCGGTTCGCAATTTCGTTGAAGAACGCCTTCTTGTCAGCGACGTTCATCTGGACATGCATGGTGTAGGCAGCGTCGAAGTCGTCTCGCTCGACATCGGTGACATCGGCCCAGATAAAGATGACCTGTCCGGTCAGCCCGGCAGCGTGTGTCAATGCCATTGCGGTGTCGACGTAGGACTGCGTGGTGTCGACGCCGACGACCGCACAGCCGGTCGAGCGCGCGATCTGCCGGATCTGGCATCCCATTGCTGCTTCTGGATGCGCCGTCGCCGCTGCAGGACGGCGACGGTGGAGCATCTAGAACCGGGTTAATGCTCGGTTGCTGCGGCGGACTCGTGGGCCGCTGCGGCTGGTTGCGTTTGGGTCTGGAGTTGGTGCGCGTCTTCGGCTATTTCGGCTTCATAGGCCGTTGGACTGGCTGGTCGAGCAAGATGGGCGGGCTGGGCGGGCAGGAACAGGACTGCCAGGACGGCGCCCACGGCGGCGACGCCGCCGGCGACGAGGACGCCGACGGTCAGGCCGCGCAGGAACGCGTTGGTGGACGCGTGCTGCAGCGCGAGGCCCTGGGCCGGATGGCCGAAGGCGGCGATCTTCCGGGCGGCCGTGTAGGCCGCACCAACGGACTGGTGTGCGATCGCCGCGGCCCGGCCCGGCCTGGCACGCTGGCGGGCATGGTGGCTGTGAGCCGTGACCCATTGACGGAGGCGTATGCGCTGCCGATCACCGCGACGCCGAGGGTGCCGCCGATGAGCCGGGTGGAGTCGTTGACGGCCGAGCCGACGCCGGCCTTGGCCCGGGAGATGGCGCCCATGATGGATTCGGTGGCGGGCGCCGAGGTCAGGCCCATGCCGAGCCCGTAGACCACCATCTGGGCCGCGATGATGCCGTAGGAGAGCGTGGCGCTGGTGGTCGCCGCGACCCAGCCGTAGAACGCCGCCATCGCGACGAGCCCGGCGGTGACGACGAGCTTGGTCCCGGCCCGCACGGCCAGCTGGGTCCCGGCCACCGACCCGGCGCCCACCGCCAGCGCCACCGGCAGCAGCCGCACCCCGGCCGACAGCGGGCCATAGCCGCGGACGAACTGGAAGTACTGGGTGATCAGGAAGATGAAGCCGAACAAGGTGAAAAACGACACCGTGACCGCGCCGCTGGCCGCGCTGAACCGCAGGTTGCGGAACAGGTCCACATCCAGCATCGGGTGCGCGGCACGTCGCTCGGCTGCGATGAACGCGGCCAGCAAGACTGCCGAGCCGGCAAACCCGGAGACGCTGCGCCCGGCCGCCCATTCGTAGGCCGGGGCCTCGATGATGGTGAACACCAGCAGGGCCATGGCCGCGGACGACAGCACCAGGCCGGGGATGTCCACGGCTGCCGCGCCCGGGTCCTTGGAGGCTGGAACGACCAGTGCCACCAGGATCACGGCGGCGGCCGCGACCGGCGCCATGGTCACGAAGATGGCCGCCCAGCTGTAGTGCTCGAGCAGCCAGCCCCCACGATCGGGCCCATCGCGATGGCCACGCCTCCGATCGCGCCCCACAAGCCGATGGCCCGGGCCCGTTCCCTGCGCTCGGTGAACACGTTGGAGATCAGCGACAGCGTCGCCGGGAACGTCATGGCGGCGCCCAGCCCCATCACAGACCTGGCCGCGATCAGCTGCGCCGGGCTGGCGGTGAACCCGCCGGCCAGGCTGGCGGTCCCCACCACCGCCAGCCCGGCCAGCAGCATGCCCTTGCGGCCGAACCGGTCCGACAGGCTGCCGAAGGTCAGCAGCACCGCGGCGAAGACCAGGTTGTAGGAGTCGACCACCCCCTGCAACTGGGTGGTGGTGGCATGCAGCTGGCGCACCATCGCGGGCAGCGCCACATTCACCAGCGTCGTGTCCAGGTTGACCAGGAACGCCGCCAGCAGCAGCGCGGCAAGGATCATAGGTTTGAATCGCATGGACGATACCTCCGGGAGTTAGCTGTTACCGGCGAGCTGAGGGTGCCGGGCGTCAAGGACGGTGGTGACGCGTCCGGTGGCGATGTCGTACACGTGGCCGGAGGCACTCACCTTCGGTGAGAGCAGGGGTGAGGTGAGCAGCCGCTCGACGTCGGCCTTGACGGTGGTGTGCGGGTCGGCGACGGCGGAGGCTTCCAGCGCTGCCTCGGCCAGGCCGGTCGCCTCGGCGGCCTGGCGCCGGAAGCCGGGGTCGGCGAGGAAGCCGGTTCCGCACTGGGTGTGGTGGATCACCGCGACTTCGAAGAGCCCGTCAGCCTCGACCTGGTCGCTGAAGAGCTGCCCGGCGAGGTAGGCGAGGTAGGCGATGTCGTCGATGACGGCCTGGGTGACGCGCCCGCCGGCGTTGCGGATGACGACCGCGTCGCCGAGGCCGAGCCCGAGGGTGATCGCGGGGTCGACCCGGTGGTCGACGCAGGTGATGATGACCATCTGGGTTGCGGGCGGGCCGAGCGGGCTGGGGGCGTAGGCAGCGGCGAATTGCCCGTTGCGTTCGAGCAGAGGGGTCATCTTGGTCATGGCTCCGCTCCTTTCAAAGGGGTGGTGTCATCGGCTGGCGGTGACCGGGGTGCCCATGCCGTGACGTGCGGCGATGTGGCGGATCTCGGTGGCGAGGAGGTCCGGGTGCTCGCTGGTGGTCAGGTGGCCGCCGGGGAAGGTCAGGACTTCTACCTGGGGTGCGCGCTGGCGTGTGGCCGGTATCTGGCGGTGTTCATAGGGATCTTCGTCGCTGCCGCCGACGTAGAGGGAGACTGTGCCGTGGAGATCCTGGGCGATCGCGGCGAGGTCCCACCGGTCGGCGTGGCTGTGGTGCTCGTCGAGGAATCCCGCGGCGTTGTGGGCGAAGGCCGCCCCGTCCCGCCGGGTGATTGCCGACCACATCTGCGTGAGCTCTTCCGGGGCGGGATGGTAGCCGCGCGAGTACATGCGTGCTCGCTTCATGGACGCGGTGAAGGCGCGCGGCGAGCGCTGCCACTGCCGCATCCCCAGGGCACCTAGCGGGGTGCGCAGAAGCGGGGTGCCCTGCCACGGGTGGGTGTGAGCGTCGGCGAACAGGCCGCCGTTGACCATGAACGCGGCCTCGATCACCGGCCTGGCGAGGCCGCCGGAGGTGGGCTGTTCCACTTGGCGGCGCAGCAGCTCAAGCAGGGCCAGTGAGGTGTAGTCGAAGGTGACGACGACGGTGCGGCGCACGCGGTGGTGGCGCCACAGCGCCTCGATCAGGTCAGCACGTTCGATGGTGGAATACCGGTATTCCCGGGGCTTGTCCGAGTCGCCTTGCCCTACCGGCTCCACGTACAGCCGCGGGACGAGGTCATCGCCGAGCATCCGGTCCACCTGCGCCCAGCCGTAGGACCCGTCCGGGAATCCAGGCAGCATGGTGAGCCACACGGTGTCCTCATCCGCGCCGTGCCCCGTACCGGCGATGCGCTCGAAAACCCGGAGCGCGGCCGGGGCCGCGACGGCCTGTGTCCCGGTCTGTACGCGCGCAGATTCCGGGTCGTACCAGACCCGCTGCCCGCCAGCGAACCACTCCGCGGCCGTCACCAGCGTCCGGTTCTGCGGTGGCATACCTGACGTCTTGTTCCTGCTCATCAGAGCCTCCTCAACGCGTTCACCGCTGCCGGGCGGATGCCTTGTCGCGTCGCCGCGTTCGTCGCTGCTCCAGCGAGTGCCGGCCCGGCGAACTGCCGCGCGAAGAACCGCGTATCGATCCGATCCGCCGGCACGTGGAAGTGCGATCCCGGGAACGCGTGCAGCGTCTTCTCCTCCGAAGCGAACACGTCGAACAGCGCCAAGCCAGACTCGCGACCGATCTCGGGGTCATCCCACGGCAGCAGGAACTCAATCGGGATCGTGACTCTTCGCGCTGCCTCCAGCACAGCGTCGTATACGAACACGCCCCCGAAGATCGCCGCACGGATGCGCGGTTCGGCCGCCGCAAGGGGGATTCCGATCGCACTCGCAATCGTCATGCCGGAGTATCCGATCGGCGAATGGGCGCCGATCTCGGGGCGCGACTGCAGGGCGTCGATCGTCATCCGCCACTCCGGCACAGCACGCTCGGCTAGCGAGCCGTTGAACGGGGCAATGATCGGACTGAGCGGCTGACCCTCCTCCCGGGCGCGCAACAGCGCATCGACCCACTGCTGATCCTGCTGCGAGCGGGGGCGATCGCCGTGACCGGGCGCGTCGATCGCCGCGACATGGAATCCGTCGCGCACGACCGCCTGCCTGGCGCGCGCGACCAAGCCCGGCGACCGCTTGTGCAGGCCACCTCCGTGGCCCATGAGCAGAAGCGGAGCGCCGGGAGCGGCGGACTCCGGCGACCAGAGGACGCCGGGAACCTCGCCGATGGTGAAGCTGCGGTCGACGACGCCGTTCGACGACGTCTCCGTGATGAAGTTCGGATGCATGGTGGTGCCTTTCAAGAGAGTGGCGCGCAGGGCTGGCGTGAGGGACCTGGTGGGTGCTGAGCGCCCGTCGTGGTCATGTGGCTTCCTTCCGGGCTCGCGGGCCGGGGGCTTGCAGCTGCCAGCATCTGTGTGCCCGGGGCGGGAGACATCGGCTAGGTGGCCGATGTTGCTGGCGCCTGGTGGCCAGACGATGGCGTGGTGGAGATCTGGATACTGATGGACAGGGTTGATCCTCCTGCTGGCCGGCTGGCGGTAGTCGCCGGTGCTGGCCGGGGTCCCGGCCGACAGGCGGGGGAGATCTGCTTTACCGGGTGGCTTGGGCTGCTGCGAGCGTTGTATGAGGCGACCGGGGCGCCGGACGCCGCCCGGAGGCCGGGGCCGGGCCCGGAGCGATGATCACCTCGCGCATGATCGCGCCGCCTGTGGTCCCCGGCGAAGTAACATCGGCGTGGTGGGCATGCCGGCGCGGGTTCCGCGGCTGCGCGGACGCGAGACGGAGACCGGGGTCCTGGGCGAGGCCCTGGACCGGATGGCTGGCGGCGGCCTGGCGATCGTGCTGGTCGAGGGTGAGGCCGGGATCGGCAAGACGCGCCTGCTCGAACAGGCGCTGGCCGACGCGGCTGCCCGCGGCATGCAGGTGGCCGCGGGACGCGCGGACGAGCTGGAACAGGCACGGCCGTTCGGCCTGCTGGCGGGCGCCTTCGGTTGCGTCCCGGGCGCCGCCGACCCGCGGCGGGCCGCGATCGCGGGACTGTTGTCGGCTCCGGGCGGCCGCGGCAGCGGGCGGCCGGTCACGGTGACCAGCGATCCGGGGCTGCAGTTCCGGGTGGTTGACGCGTTCGGTGACCTGGTGGAGGCTCTGGCCCTGTCCGGGCCGGTCGTGGTCGGCGCCGATGACCTGCAGTGGGCCGACCCCTCCAGCCTGGTGACGCTGGCCGCGATCGGCCGCCGCGTGGCCGATCTCCCGGTGGGGATCATCGGTTGCTTGCGGCCGGTTCCCCGCGCACCGGAACTGGACGGCGCGATCCGCGCCCTGCAGGCCGCTGGCGCCCGGCACCTCACTCTGTCGCCGCTGGGCACCTGGGCGGTCGGCGAACTGGTGTCAGAAATGGTGTCTGCCGAGCCCGGGCCTCGTCTGCTGGCCGAGATCTCGGGGGCGGCGGGAAACCCCCTGTTCGTTACCGAGCTGCTGGCCGCGCTGGCCCAGGAAGGCGCCATCCAGGTCACCGGAGGCCGGGCCGAAGTGGCCGAGGCGACGTTGCCGCCGACGCTGCGGCTGACGATCTTGCGGCGGCTCAGCTTCCTGCCCGCCGACGCCCTGCAGGTGCTGCAGGCCGCATCGATCCTGGGATCGGCGTTCTCGCTCACCGACCTGGCCCTCATCTCGGGGCGCCCGGCCATCGGGCTCACCGCGGCGCTGACCGAGGCGATCCGCTCCCGCGTCGTCGAGGACGACGGCGCGCAGCTGCGTTTCCGCCATGACCTGATCCGCGACAGCATCTACGAGGACCTCCCGGCCAGCGTCCGCCGCGGGCTGCACCGCGAGGCCGCAGTCCGGCTGGCGCAGTCGGGAACGCCAGCTCTCCGCGTCGCCGAGCACTTCGCCCGCGGGGCCGCCGACGGTGATAGCGAAGCCATCGAGTGGCTGATCAAGGCCGCACGAGAAGCGGCCCCGGGATCACCGGCCACCGCCGGCAGCCTCCTGGACCGGGCGATCACGCTCATGCAGCCCGACGATCGGCGCCGCGACCGGCTGCTCATCGAGCAGGCCGGCAGCGTCATGCTGGCCGGACGCATCACAGACGCGGAGACGATCAGCCGCCGGCTGCTGGAACGGCCCCATGACCCGGCCGCCGAGGGAGCCGCCCGGATGTGCCTGGCACGGGCGCTGCTAGCCCAGGGCCGCCACCGCGAAGGGCTAGCCGAGATGGAACGCGCAGCGCAGTCGCCCTCGCTCACCGAGGCGGAGCATGCCGCTGCCCGGGCGTTTGCAGGATTCGCCCGGCTCTCGACCGGAGACCTGGACGACGCGGCCGGCGCGGCCCGGCAGGCATCCGCCGCCGCCCTGGCAGCAGACGACCCGTTTCCTGCCAGTATCGCCATGAGCACGCTGGCCATGATCAGCGAGTCCCGCGGCCAGCTCGCCGACGCGCTGCGCAGCACCAAAGACGCGCTGCGGCTGGCCACCGACAGCCTGGCCCGGCACGGGCACCAGTACCCCGTGCAGGCCTCCTGCGGGTACATCCTGGTCGAGCTCGACCGGCTCGAGGAGGCCAGGTCTACGCTCCAGGCGGGCAGGCGGATCAGCGAGGAGCGCGGCATCCGCTGGCCGCTGCCCACCTTCGGGGTGATTCTCGGTTTGGAGCGCTTCGTCGCCGGCCAGTGGGATGACGCCCTGGCCGAGCTGGAATCCTGCCTGGAGCTGGCCGCGGAGCTCGGCGAGGAAAACTACACCGTGAACCTCGCCCACGCCATCATGGCGCTGATCAGCTTCCACCGAGATGACCTGAACCGAGCCGCTGCCGCGGAGCAGGCCGCCCACCAGGAACTGGCCGGCCGCGGCACCGCTTTCGCCCGCTGGGCGGTCTGGCCGCGCGCCCTGCTGCAGGAGGCTTCCGGCCAGCCCGCGCAAGCGCTGGAGACCCTGACCACACCACTGCGGCAGAGCGCCCGCCTGGGAATCAGCGCGGAGTACCCGGTCATGGGGGCAAACCTGGTCCGGCTGGCCGTCACCGTGGGTGACATCAGCCTGGCCCGGCGGGTTGCGGCGGCAGCTGGCGACGTGGCGTCGCGCAACGACCTGGCCTGGCTGCGGGGCGCGGCATTGCGGTGCCAGGGACTGGCAGAAAGCGACGCCCACGCGCTGGCCGCCGCCGCCGGCGCCTATGCCGCCGCATCCCGTCCACTGGAGCTTGCGCTGGCGTCCGAGGACGCCGCGGCCGCCTTCGTCAAGCAGGGAGAACCAGAACGGGCACGGCCGCTGCTCGAGCAGGCGATCGTCATCTACGAGCGCCTCGACGCCTACCGCGACCTTGCCCGCGCTAACGCGGTCCAGCGCCTGGCTGGTGTCCGGCGGGGCGTCCGGGGCCCGCGCACGCGGCCGCAGTTCGGCTGGCAGAGCCTGACACCCACCGAACGGACGGTGGCCGCCCTGGTTGCCGACGGGCTGACCAACCCGCAGATCGGGGAACGGCTGTTCATCTCCCGGCGGACCGTCCAGACTCACCTGGTCCACGTGTTCGCCAAGCTGGGCATCTCCTCCCGCGCCCACCTCGCCGCCCAGGTCACTCGCCAGCGAGACGCAGGCTAGCCGGTTTGTGACGCCGGGAATGGTGCCGCGACGCTCGTAGCCCCACCGGACGGGGAGAACGCATCTCCGCTGCCCATACGCGCCGCTCAGGTCCAGCACAACAGCCACCACGTCCCGGGCGCGAAGCGAGGGAGTCAAGCGCTGGAAATAAGCATGCCGCCTTCCAGCCGCCGATGACGGGTTGATAAGCCCGCACGACCCGGCCCCCTGGCAGCTCCGGGCTCTGGTAGCAGGCCAGATCGATGCCGGTGAGCACGAACTCGTCACAGAAATCTTGGACGACGCCTGCCAGCCCAGCCGTGTGATGACACCGCGCACTTCGGCCAGATGGCGGACGTCTTGACGTCGCGGTGGCCGCATGATCGGAGGGTGCCCGCCACGACGCTGGGCCGTCCGCACCACAGCACCCTCAGCTACGGGAGGAGCCATGACATCCGAGCCGACGAGACCTGGACTGCTGCCGGGGAACGAGCCGTGCCGGCATCAGCCTCGGTGCCCGCAAGCCCTTGCACCCGATCGCTCCGCCGCACGGGCCGTGGCCAGCCACCCGGAGCAAGGGTGGAGCCTGCTATGCAACGGTGTCGTGCTGTTCGACGATGGCGGGGAACTCCTGCCTGCGTCTTCCGGCGCCACCGTAACGGTGGCCGCGGCCTGAGCAGCTGACCACCAAATCACGTTCGGTATTTCTCTGGCGAGCCTGGTTCCGGCGTATCGGCATGCGCCGGTGTTCCCGCCGGCCGCCACGTTCATTCCCGAATCGCGAGATCGGCTATATGGCGGATGTCCGCCGGCCGCTGCGATCGCATGCTGACACCAGCATTACCAGCCGAAGCCAAACACCGGCGCCCCAAGCGCACAGGGCAATGCAGGCAATCACAAGGGAGTCTCCGTGTGAACAAGATCCGTATCAGCAAGCGCTATCGTCCAGCCAGCTGGTGTTAGCCGCTCGAGCCGCAGCCGGCCGATCCACGCGACCCGCGATATCAGGCGCACCAAGCGTCGGTGAGCATGGACACCAACACACTCGCCGCCACCGACGCGGCACTCCTGAACAGCCCCCGCACCCAGCACGCCTTCACGACCGCGAAGCTCAGCATCACTGTTTACGGCGCACTCACCGCCCTCGGCCTCGTGGCGGTCATCGTGGCGGCCAGCAGCGGTCAACTGGTGAACACGTTCATGTGGGTCCGGGCAGTCCTGCTGCCCGCGGTGGCCGTGCTGCTCTACCGGATGACCGTCTCAGCATCTCGACGAGCGTTCGAGCGCGTACGCAATCTCGCCATCCTCATGCCGATCGCCATCGTCGGCATCGACCTGATCCCCGGCGTCTGCCCGCCGTGGTACGCGGTGATGCAGGCCGTCTGCATGCTGCCCCTCGTCCCGGTCGTGTTCATCACCCGCCGCTCCGCACTGGGCGCCGCCTTCGCCAAGGTCGACCACACCGATGCCGAACAGGACGAATTGTGACCACCGCCTTGACTGATCGCTATGTCGCCGCGACCCTGCACCGCATGGCGGGGAAACATCGCCGCGAGATCGACCAGGAGCTGCGCGCGGCGATCGCCGAGGCCATCGAGGCTCACATCGAGCACGGCCAGAGCCCCGCTCAGGCCGAGTACGCCGCCTTGATGGAACTGGGCGATCCCGCCCGCTTCGCGGCTCGATATGCCGATCGATCCGCCGTGCTCATCGGCCCGAACGTCTACCGCAGTTACGTCCTCGCACTGCGCCTGCTGTGCGCGATCGTCATACCGGTCGTCTTCATCGTGAACGATATCGGCTACTGGACCCGCGGTGACAGGGTTGGAGCCCGAATCTTTGGCCCGATCGGGATCACCCTTACCGCGGCAATGTACCTGCTCGTCGCCGTGACGGTGGCCTTCCTGCTCGTGGACCGGTTCGCGGTCGACGGGCCCGAAGGGCAACAACGCGCCGGGTGGACCCCGGACCAACTGGTCGACGCCCAACCGCCGCAGGCCGGGCTCACTGGCGTCCTCAGCCGCATCCGGCGTCGGGGCTGTGCATCATCGTGACCGACGTGACATCGGCGTTGTCGACAGCGAGATTCATCGCTCGGCGGCCGCCTTGAGCACCGCGCTTGTCCACCAAGAATGGCCCGCCAGGCAGACGATGCGCCATCGCACTCGGTAGGTCACCTGCACGTCGCACGAATCCAGGTCCTCGCCGATCACGTCCGGGATGAGGCGGCCTTGGCGTGCTGGCCGGGCCGGGTGGACACCGAGTGGTGCCTATGGCCGGCGTGGCGAAGGTGATGACCGCGTACGTGATGTTGCACGACCATCCACTGAGCTTGTTATTTAAGCTCCAAGGCTCCTGATCGGGGGTTTTGCTGGTTTTGCCCGGCGTGTCGCCGTGACAGTAGGCGGCCACCGCGACACCGTCGGTTCTTGTCCAGAGAACTTGACGGGTGGAGGCGGTGGCCGTGGCGTTCAGTATGGCCTGGCTTACGACTCAGGTCGAGGGCAAGGCCGGTGATGACCGGGCGCGCGGGCTGCTGGCGGCGTTCCGCGGCGAGCTGTACCGGTGCTTCGCCACGTACCGGGATGCCCTGCTGGAGCTGGCCGACGCGGTGCTGTGCAAGCAGGACCGGGTGCACATGCTGGCGGAGCTGTCGCTGGAGCCGGAGCACCGGCGCGGGCACGGGGCGCTGTATGGCGCGCTGAACTGCGGCCGGGTCGATATCGCGCGGCTGCGCTGGTCGCTGGCGTGCCTGCCGCTGCCGGCCTGGGATGACGGCCGGATCCGGCTGGCGGCCGATGTGAGCAACTGGCTGCGGCCGGACGCGGCGACCAGCCCGGGCCGGTTGTTCTGCCACTGCTACGCGCGGGGCAGGGGGAACGCGCAGATGATCCCGGGCTGGCCGTACTCGGTCATCGCGGCGCTGGAGCCGGGCCGCACGTCATGGACGCTGCCGCTGGACGCGGTCCGGCTCGGCCCGGCCGACGACGCGACCGCGGTGACCGCCGCCCAAGTCCGCGAGGTGGCGGAACGGATCATCGCCGCCGGGCACTGGCGTGACGGCGACCCGGACATCCTGGTCGTGTCCGACGCGGGCTATGACCTGACCAGGCTGGCCTGGCTGCTGGCCGGCCTGCCGGTTGAGGTGCTCGGCCGGCTGCGCAGCGACCGGGTGATGCACTTCCCCGCCCCGCCCCGGCTGCCCGGCACCAACGGCCGCCCGCTGCGGCACGGGGCCGCGTTCAAGCTCGCCGACGAGCGATCCTGGCCCGCCCCGGCCGCGGCCACCGTCACCCAGACCACCCGGTACGGCACCGCCCGGGCCGCCGCCTGGGGACGGCTGCACCAGCAGCTGGCCAGCCGCGCCGGATGGGAAGACCACCACGACGAGCTGCCGGTCGTCGAGGGCACCCTCATCCGGCTGCACGTGGACCGCCTGCCCGGCGACCGCAGCCCCGAACCGCTGTGGCTGTGGTCATCACGCGCCCGGACCTCCGCCGCCGAGGTGAACCGCGCCTGGCAGGCGTTCCTGCGCCGCTTCGATATCGAACACATGTTCAGGTTCTTCAAGCAGGTGCTGGGCTGGGCCCGGCCCAGGCTCCGGGACCCGGCCGCCGCCGACCGGTGGACCTGGATTGTCATCGCCTGCTATGTCCAGCTCCGCCTCGCCCGCGGGCTCGCCGAAGACCTGCGGCTGCCCTGGCAGCGGCCCTGCCCGCCCGGCCGGCTGACCCCCGCCCGGGTCCGCCGCGGGTTCCGGAACATCCGCCAGGCACTCCCAGATCTGGCCAGCGCACCGAAACCCGGCAAACCCGGCCCCGGCCGCCCGCCCGGCTCGAAGAACCGCCGCCCGGCCACCCGCCACGACGCGGGAAAGACCATCAAGCGGGATGACTCCAAGAAGAAAGACCGCAGGCAGAAAGCCTAAATAACAAGCTTAGAGACCGCGCGGATTGGCGTGATCTGGGGGGCTTCGGCGTGTCATGAGGTGAAACAGGCACAGGTTCCGTGATCATCGGAGTTCCTTACGCTCTGTGATCACGGGAGTCCCTGTGCCTGCCATCCCATCATGGCTGCTGGAACCGCTGTGGGACCAGTTCGCCGCGCTACTGCCCAACCGGCCCGTCTATGATCCCTCGCACCCGCTGGGCTGTCACCGGCCGCGGATCGGCGACCGGATCATCTTCGAAAAGATCATCCAGGTCCTGCGGTTCGGCTGCTCGTACGTGAGCATTGCCGACTGCACCTGCTCGGCCACCACGATCCGCGAGCGCCGCAACGAGTGGATCAAGGCCGGGATCTTCGGCAAGCTCAAGCAGATCGCGCTGGATTCCTATGACCGCATCGTCGGCCTGCTCCTGCAGGAACTGGCCATCGACGGGTGCATCACCAAGGCGCCCGGCGGCGGCGAATGCGCGGGTCCCAGCCCGGTCGACCGCCGCAAGCTCGGCATGAAGCGGTCGCTCATGGCCGAAGGATACGGCATCCCCCTGGACCGGGTGCTCGCCCCGGCGAACCGGCACGACTCCCCGCTGCTGGCCGCCACGCTGGACAAACTCGATGACCTCGGCCCGCTGCCCGACGATATCCGGGTGCACCTGGATGCCGGCTATGACTCGCAGAAGACCCGCGACGAGCTCGCCGCCCGCGGCATGACCGGCGAAATCGCCCATAAAGGCGATAAGGCCCCGATCCAGGCCGGGCAGCGCTGGCACGTCGAGCGGACGAACGCCTGGCACAACGCATTCAACCGGCTGCAGCGCTGCTACGAACGACACGAGGAAGTCATCGACGCGTTCTTCGACCTCGCCGACACGATCATCACCGTCCGTAGCCTTATCCGCCAGGCCTGGACCCTGTACCGATGGGACGGCCGGCCGGCGCGACGACCGTGATCGTCCGCCTATCCGCGCGACCTCTTATCTCGATTAACAGCTGGGCCAACCTGGCCGTCGAGTTCGAGGAAGGCGGGTTCAAGTCCAGCGGGCTCGGCCGGCTGGGCGGCGTCGCCAGCATCGACGACTTCCTGGAGTACAAGCAGATCACCCAGAACTACGCGCCGGTTGGCGGCTAACCCCTCCTGCGCCCCGCACCACTACTTCCCCCTCCTGCGCCCCGCACCACCACTTCAGCGGCTGCATACCGTACCTGGGCCGGTCTCTAACCGGTCCCAACCGGAGCCGACACCGACGCTTTGATCCACCGCTGCCGCCCAGGCTCCGACCGTGCGATCTTTGGCGGTGCTCAGGTGCGGGCTGAAGTTGTCGCAGATGATCGCGATCCTGGTGGCCGGCGGGTAGAGCGAGCGCAGGTAGCGGTTAGTTGTTTCCCGTCGTTTCCGGATCGCGTGCTGAATTGGTGCTGATATCTGCAGGGGTGGCCGGCGTGTCAATGGGCTGATCAGACGGGAGGGAACGGCCGAGTAGCTCGGCCACTTGCCGGAAGGCTTGCTTGAAGTCCTGGTAGCGCTGGTCTCCGAGTGAGGCGGCGATGTCGCGCTCGATGCGCGCCACCCAGGCGCGCATCGATCACGTGATCATGGGCGCAGGCTTGGATCTGGAGGCCAGGCTCGCGATCGTCCGGGAGATATTCCAGTCAAGCAACACGACAACCGTCCACATGAAAGACCGCGCCTCTGGTAAGGAGGCCTTCCTGCCCTTCGCCCGCTCGGTGCTCCATGGGCTCAGCACCTACACAGGCTGAGCGCCCCGGGCCCGGCGTCCTGGTCACCACCGTCCGGGTGCCGGGGAAACGGCTGCAGTCATACCCGGCGGAGCCGGAGTGCGGATTCGACCCGGAAGGTTTTGTGCAGGCGCTGCGCGGCCGGCGGGAAGTAGCGGGTTGCTTCGGCCATGGGAATCACTTCAGGCTTGTCAGCCTCGTAGGCCTGGCTGCCGGTTATGAGCGTTGCCGAGCCTTTGGCGAGGACGTTCTTCAGCCAGTCGGTGCGCTCACCGTAGGGCAGGGCGATCAGGAAGCTGCCGTCGTCCGCCACGGCCACGATAGGGGTCCGGTAGGCCCGGCCCGATCGGCGGCCCACGTGGCAGATGACCGAGCTGGCGGACCCTTCTTTCCCGGCCGACCTCAGCGCGAGTGGCCGGGTGGCCCGGGTCAGCCAGCGCAGCGCGTCCCGGAACGGGCCTTTTATGAGCCCAGGCTGGCCTGCTGGCGGGGAAAGGGAGTAGGGCCGAAGGGCCCGGGGCATCCGCGCGCGGCGGGTGAGGCCAGGCTCCGGCTCACGTCAGGCATGAAGGGGAGCGAGGTGGCCGCAGGTGACAGCGCGGGCGGGACTAAGGGCCGCTCCGGGATGGCCCGACGGTCCTGGTACGCGATGCCTGTTCCGGGTGTGCTTGGAGTGTGGGATGCCCTGAACGGTGGCGTGCGATGCGCCCGGGCTTCACGCGGTCGGTACCAGCGGGTGATGACCCGCGTTCCGTCGCGTTGCAACTGGGGCGGGCGCATGAGCGCTTCATGCTGTCCCGCAGGGTGACTTCCTGCGTCCGTCCCGTAGTGGCGGCCTCCTGGCAGCGCTGCGCCAGCGCTGGCGTGCGGCCCGACGGGCGCGCGCCGCCGGCCCGGCTGGACGCTGCCGGGACGGCTGAGTGCAGGTCCCGTCATCCGCTGGCGGCGCTGTTGCCGATGTTCCGTGAGTTGCTGGGTGATCAGTACGGTGACTGCGAGCATATTTTCGCGGTCGCTGACGCGGCCGGGACGTTGCTATGGGTGAAGGGAAACCCGGCCACGCTGCGACGGGCGGAGCGGATGAACTTCGCGCCCGGCGCGTCGTGGTCGGAGACCGACGCGGGAACCAACGCGCCCGGCACGGCGCTGGCGACCATGTGCCCGGTGCAGATCGTTGCCGCCGAGCACTACAACACCCTCGTCTGGCCATGGTGCTGCGCGGCCGCGCCGGTCCGCGACCCGGTCAGCGGGCAGGTACTCGGCGTTATCGACATCACCGGCGGCGGCAGCGTCGCCAGCCCGCATGCGCTGGGACTGGTGCGGGCGACCGTCTGCGCCGCCGAGGCGGAACTGGCCCGCCTGGGCACGCCGGCCGGCCTGCTGGCGCCTGTCAGGGCGCTCGGCGCCATCCGCCTCAGCGCGCTGGGCCGGGACTACGCTCTGGCCGAGGTCGACGGCCGCGTCCTTCGGCTGCGGCCCCGGCACAGCGAGATCGCGGTGCTCCTCGCGCTGGCACCCGGCGGGCTGCCGGGCCCGCGGCTGGCGGTGAGGCTGTCGGAGGAGGACATCAATCCGGTCACGTTGCGCGCCGAGATGTCACGGCTGCGGACGCTGCTCGGCGGTGAGCTCCTCGGCTCGCATCCCTACCGGCTGCGGCGGCCGGTGGTGCTCGACGCCGCGACCGTGCTGTATCTGCTCGACCATGGCCGGGTGGCCGACGCGGTCGCGGCTTATGTGGGCCCGCTGCTGCCGAGCTCGGAGGCACCGGCCATCGCCGGGTACCGGGTGGCGCTGGAGGAGCGGCTGCACGGTGAGGTGCTGGCAAGCGGCGATGCCGCGCTGAAGCGCCGCTGGGCGAACGTGACGGGAATCACCTGAAGCCGCTGCCCGCTCCGTCGTGCTGCGGCCCGGATGTAACGGTTCGGCAACCCCCGCGGATCTAGCGTCGGAAATGTCATCCGGAATGAGCCGGGCCCGCACTGTACGCTCACCGGCTCGCCGGCGGATCTCGCGATGAGAGGGATGGCCGCCATGAGGTACGTTCCACCCGGGGAGACGGGCAGCGTCGTATCGGTGGAGCCGAGATACGAGAATTTCATTGGGGGGAAGTGGCTGCCGCCAGCCGCGGGCAACTACCGCGTGAACCTCTGCCCGGCTACGGCCAGGCCGATCTGCGAGGTCGCGGACTCCACGCCCGAGGACATAGAGGCCGCGCTGGACGCGGCGCACGCCGCCAAGGATGCGTGGGGCGAGACCTCGGCAGCCGGGCGCGCGAAGGTGCTGAACGCGGTCGCCGACGCGATCGAGGAGCACGCCGAGATGCTCGCGGTGGCGGAAAGCTGGGAGAACGGCAAGCCCGTCCGCGAGACCCTGGCTGCCGACATCCCGCTGGCCGCCGACCACTTCCGCTACTTCGCCGCGTGCATCCGCGCCGAGGAGGGATCGATTTCCGAGGTCGAGCCGATCGGCGCGGGACCGCTGGTCGCCTATCACTTCCGCGAGCCGCTGGGCGTGGTCGGGCAGATCATCCCGTTCAACTTCCCGCTGCTGATGGCGGCGTGGAAGCTGGCTCCGGCGCTGGCGGCTGGGAACTGCTCGGTCATCAAGCCCGCCTCGCCCACCCCGTGGTCGATCCTGAAGATCGCCGAGGTGATCGGCGACCTGCTGCCGCCCGGAGTGCTGAACATCGTCACCGGGCCTGGCGGCGAGATCGGCGAAGCGCTGGCGGCCAACCCGCGGATCGCCAAGGTCGCCTTCACCGGCGAGACCGTCACCGGCCGGCGGATCATGCAGTACGCGGCCCAGAACCTGATCCCGGTCACCCTGGAACTCGGCGGCAAGTCCCCGAACATTTTCTTCAGCGACGTCATGGCCGCTGACGACGAGTTCCTGGACAAGGCCGTCGAGGGCCTCGTGCTCTACGCGTTCAACAAGGGCGAGGTGTGCACCTGCCCGTCGCGGGCGCTCATCCAGGCCAGCATCTACGAGCCGTTCATGGCCCGCTGCCTGGACCGGATCGCCGCGATCAAGCAGGGGAACCCCCTGGACACGCAGACCATGATCGGCCCGCAGGTGTCGGCCGAGCAGCTGGAAAAGGTCGCCTCCTACGTGGAGATCGGCAGGCAGGAGGGGGCCGAGGTGCTGATCGGCGGGAAGCGGGCCGAGATTGGCGGCGAGTTCGCTTCGGGGTACTTCTTCCAGCCGACCGTGCTGAAGGGGCACAACAAGATGCGGGTGTTCCAGGAGGAGATCTTCGGCCCGGTGCTGGCCGTTACCACATTCGCTGACGAGGCCGAAGCCCTGCAGATCGCCAACGACACGCCCTACGGCCTGGGCGCCGGAGTGTGGACCCGCGACTACGACCGCGCCTATCGAGCCGGCCGGGCGATCAAGGCGGGCCGGGTGTGGACCAACTGTTACCACCAGTACCCGGCCGGTGCCGCCTTCGGCGGTTACAAGATCTCCGGAATCGGCCGCGAGAACCACAAGCAGATGCTTGAACACTACAGCCAGACCAAGAACCTGCTGGTCAGCTACAGCTCCAAACCGCTTGGCCTGTTCTGAGGCACCGGCAGCAGCACCCGCCGCGGCGCCTGCGGCCACCATCTGCGCGCCGCGGCGGGCCGGCCCGTTATCGGTTATCCCCGCCCGCCCCGCCACCCAGACCGGCGCCGCGAGCCATGAACGGAGGACAAGCCATGAAGACAATGAAGGCTGCGGTGGTCCCTTATCTGGGGGCCAAGCTGGAGCTACAGGAACTCCCCATCCCGGAGCCGGGTCCCGGCCAGGTCCTGATCCGGATGCAGGCATCAGGACTGTGCCACACCGACATCCACGCCGCGAACGGCGACTGGCCGGTCAAGCCGGCGCCGCCCTTCGTGCCGGGCCTGAGGGCATCGGCACCGTCGAGAAGCTCGGTCCCGGCGCTGGCCTGCACCGGCTCGGCGAGCGTGTCTCGATTGCCTGGCTGGGCTCGGCGTGCGGGCACTGCCCGTACTGCATCTCCGGCTGGGAGACCTTGTGCGAATCGCAGCAGAACAGCGGCTACTCGGTGAACGGTGCCTGGGCCGAGTACGCGGTGGCCGACGACGGCTACGTGGTCACGGTCCCGGACAGCATTTCGTCGTTCGATGCCGCGCCGCTCACCTGTGCCGGGGTCACCACCTTCAAGGCGGTCAAGGTTTCCGGAATCCAGGCGGGCGAGACGGCGGCGGTTTTCGGCGTCGGGGGTCTCGGGCACCTGGCCGTGCAGTACGCCAGGCTCCTGGGCGGCCGGGTGATCGCCGTCGATATCGAGGACGCGAAGCTCGGCCTGGCCCGTGAGCTTGGCGCGGACTACGTGATCAACGCACGCCAGGACACCCCGGTCCAGGCGATCCGGGATCTGGGCGGTGCCGACGTCGCCGTCTGCCTGGCTACCTCGCCGCGCGCGTTCGAGCAGGCGTTCGGTTCACTGCGCAACGGCGGACGGCTGGTCTGCGTGGCGCTGCCCGCCGACGGCGAGATGACCATCCCGATTTTCGACACGGTGCTCGGCGGGAAATCGATCATCGGCTCCATCGTCGGCACCCGCAAGGATCTCGCCGACGTGTTCGCGTTGCATGCCGCCGGCCGCACGAAGGTCATCGCCGAGGCGCGACACCTCGAAGACGTGAACGCCTGCATTGACGACGTTCTGGCCAGCCGGGTGCCCGCGCGCCTGGTCTTCACCTTCTGAGGCCGCGGGAGGCGAGGCGGCCCGGGCAGCCCCGGGTTAGGTGAATGTCACCTTCGGGACGCAAGCCGGCCGGGCGGCCGGCCCGTATCGAAGATGCTGGACGGCGTGCCCGCACGGACCTCGCCGTGCGCGCCGCCGCCCGGTGACTGCCGCACCTGCCGGGGCGGGGCAGGGGGGAGGGGCCATGCGCTTAACGACGGGCATCCGGCCCTGCGCCTTCCTCCCGGGCCACGTCCCGACGCGGCGAGCACCCTCATGTGTCAGGGAGGACACCATGCCGCATGCTCTTTTACTCCTTCGCTCACTGAGATGGACCGGCCGGAGCGCGCTGGCGCTGCTGGCGGCCCTGGTCGCGTTCGGGCTCTCGCCCGCACTGCCCGCCCTGGCGGGCACCTGGTCGGCACCGGCCCAGCTGCCGGGACCATGCGGCAGCTCACTGGCGGTGAACCAGGCCGGGGCCATGGTGGCCGGCGGGACGTTCCAGGCCGCCGGCGGCGCCATGCATGTGGCGGCGTGCACCAGCCCGGACGGGCAGGCATGGCAGCTGACAGACCTGGGTCCCGGCGGGAACGAGCCGCACGGCGGGCAGCACCCCGTCGTGACGCTGAGCCCGGACGGGCATGCGGTCGCGCTCTGGGGTGCCGCCGCCGGCTGCCCGGCCGCCTGCGAGTACATCGTGCAGGCCGCCGTGCGGCCACCCGGCGGCAGCTGGGGAGCGCCGGTGACACTCAGCACCGAGCTTTACTTCGGCGGCGGCGGGCTGGTGCTCGGCATGGACGGCTCCGGCAACGCGGTCGCCGCCTGGGTCGGCAGTTACGCCGACGCCAGCCACTACGCCGTCCTCCCGGCCGGCGGCAGCTGGGGCCCGGCCCAGGAGCTGTCGAACGGCAACGTGCAGGGGGCGGCGCGCAACCTGAGCCTGGCGGTGAGCCCGAACGGGAGCGCGGTCGTGGCCTTCACGGGGGGCCGCGACAACATCTGGGCCGCCTCCGGCACCGTCCTGGGCGGGTTCTCCGCCCCGGTCCTGGTGGCCCCCGGAGACTACAGCACCGTCTCGGCCCCGAAGGCCGCGCTCGATGACGCCGGGCAGGCCTCGCTGGTCTGGTCGCAGACGACGCGCACCGAGGCGGCGACCCGGTCCCCGGCCGGCACGTGGAGCGCCCCGGCCGTGCTCGCCAGCCAGGCCTCCAGCTCGGTGGCCACCGCGATCGACGGCGCCGGGAACGCGCTGGCCGTGTTCGGGTCGTCCTACGCCTGGCACCGGGCCGGCGGCAGCTGGGGGTCGGCCGCGTCGCTGCCGGCCGGATCGTCCGGCGGGCTGGCCGCCGCCGATCCCGCTGGCACCTTCGTCTACGCCGACAGCGGCGGCGACGCGTTCACGTTCACGGCCGGCGCCACCAGCTTCGGCTCCGGCAGCGGATCGCGCGGCAGCCTCGCCGACCTGAAGATCCGCCCCGGCCTGGCGGTGATGCTCGCGGCCGGGGCCGTCTCCGCCGAGACCGTGGCCTGACCACCCGCGTGCGAGGCCCGGGGCGCGGTTCCGGGATTGCTCCCGGCCCGTTTCCCCGGGCCTCTCGCCGAACCTGCGGGGTGACCGTTGTGCGGCGGGCGGGATCTGCCCGTCCTTCGGTTAGCCCGCGATCTAGGGGGTGTAGAGTTCGGCGCTGGCCAGGAAGATGGCGGCGTGGGGGTGGTCGAAGTTCGTCCCTCCGGCCATGAGGACCTGCCCGTCCGGGAGCAAGGTCGCGGTCTGGCCTTCGCGTGGGGTGGTCATGCTGCCGGTGCTTGTCCAGGAGTTTGTGCCCGGCTGGTAGAGCACCACTTCCTCTAAATTGTCCTGGTATGGCGGCCCGGGCCGGCCCGGGCTGGCGTCGCGGAGGCCGCGAGCGATCGATGCGGCTCCAGGACTCCCGCGTGCCGGGCTGACTCGGGCCGGCCGTTCAGTAGTGACGCTTGCAGGAGGCTTTGATCACGACGGGGACCGATTCGGTCTGCGTGGTCGTGCCGTCACTGGCCGACAGCGTGATGGTGAACGAAGAGTTCGCTTGAAGGCCGGACGGTACCGCCACCGCCACGAATCCTTCCGCATCCAGCGTGTAGCTTTGCGGGTCTGGTTGCGGGACCACCCGGACGGGCCCGGTCCCGTTGCTCCAGCCGGCCGGGATGGGCGCGGTGCCGTAGCTCAGTGAATAGCCGCCGAGCGTGTAGTAGTAGAAGTCGATGAGGGGGGTGCCCGCAACGGAAACGCTGGCCGGCAGGCCGGACGCGCCGATATTGATCGGTGCGGACCAGCTGCCGTTCAGATCGATCTCCAGGTTGTCCGTCCCGCCGCTGGGGGTGTAGCAGGCGGGATGACTGGTGAATTCGTTGACGAGCTGCCAGCTTGAGCTGGCGGACGCCGAAGAGGCCGCGGTGACCAGCGCCGCCGGCATCACGGCAGCGCAAGCACCCAGTGCCAGTGCGCGTCGTCGGGAGGATTTCACGGCAGTTCTCCTTTACGTGTCTGTTCGTTCGGCTCGATCGTGCGGGCAAATCCCGCCTGGCCAGCGGCGATCGCCGGCCGAGGTGACGGTTCCGGAGCTTCAGCGGCCGCCGGGACGGCATGGGCGAGAGCCCGCCTGGCGCGCCGCGGGTTCGTCTGGCCGCCTCTGGCGGACTCCGCCCCAACCGGCCGCTGCGTCCGGTGCGAATCCGGTGGGCCGGCAGCAGGTCCTGGGCGCGGACGCGCGCCCTGGTCCGGGGTTCCGCCGCTGATCTCCAAGGCGCGCTGGGCGTCGCCAGCGATCTGGCCGGCGTCGTTGATGCCGGTCGCCTCACCCGGGCCCAGGCCGGTCATCGTCCCGTTGCGCGCCGGTCACACATGGCCGCCGGAGCCGCAGGCGACGCCCCCGCGGCCGCTGCCGCGGCGGCGACCAGGCCCGGGATACCCGCCGGGCCCTAAACAGAGTTCAGTAAGCACGTCAGCGAGCTTCATGTCCGCTCCCATGGAGAGACTGCTCCGTAACGGGTACGGGCGGACCCCACGCGTGGATTGCCCGGATCGGAAAAATTTCCGGGACCGCCGATCAACGCGTCCGGTAAAGGTCGCCTGCGGAGACATTCTTAACGGACGGCGGCGGGCTCGTCCTCGGCCGTTCCAGTCCGGGGAGTGCGTCGCGCCAGGAGAACGGTGCTGAACCCGGTCCCTGCGTGTGATCACCTGCCGTGCGGTGACGCGGCTCCCCGGCCGGCAGCGGTCCAGCCCGCGTACGGGTCCAGCAGGTCCAGGGCTGAGCGCAGCGCGCCGGCCAGCCAGGGCGGGCTGTCGCCTGCGCCCTTGAGCGTGCCGAGCATCCGGATGGCGTCGGTCTCTTCCAGTTCGGCCGGCCCGTCGGCCGCGCCCAGGTCCATGATGATCACGGTGCTGTCGGGCTCGTCCGGGTCGAGGTAGGTGATGTGCGACAGGGCGACGGTCGCGCCATCGTGCCGTGTGACGATGCGGCCGTGGTACGTCGCCTCATGGTCGTCGGCCTCATGCGGGCTGTCACACCAGGACGGGCAGCCGTGCTCCGGGCTGGATGGTGCGCCCGCCCCGGCGTCTGCGCCGGCCGCGGCCTGGCCGGCGCTTGTCCCACCATCCCGGTGTCGTCATGATCTCTCCCTGGGAGGTTCATTTGGGAACCGGCTGTCAGGCGTCCGGCCAGGCTGGGGAGTGCTACCCCGGCGGGGGCCATGCTGCGTATACGAACTTTGTACAAACATTTAACAGGAGGCCGGAGGCCCCGTCCATGAGTGCCGAGCCGCTAGGGGAGGTCCGGATCGGCGAGCTGAGCCGCCGCACCGGAGTCAGCGCCCAGCTGCTGCGCGCGTGGGAACCGCCGGTGCCGGCTGCTCCTTCCGGCCGGGTCGGCCGGGGGATACCGCCGGTACGGCGAGGTGGATGAACGCCGGGTCCGCCGCATGCAGGCCTTTCTGGGACTGGACCGCCTGACCACCCGTTCGTCCTTACCGTCTCGGGTCGTGTGCACGTTGCTGCCAGCCATTGCCGATGGCCGCATCGCTGATGTGCTTGCGCTGGTCGACCCGCACGTGGTGTGCATAACGGCGACCCGCCCCGCGCTGACCAGGTATGAGGGGCATGCGGGCATGATCCGCATGGTGACCGATCTGCGCGCGGTGTATGGCCGGTACCGGGTGAACGTCGACCCGGATGTCGGTAACGATGCCGCCGCTGAGGGTGGCCCGCGTGACGCGAGAGCCGGGACACGAGTGGTGGTACGGATGGCTGCCGTGCGGCAAACGGACGGCGGGGAGGTGGCCCTGCCGCCGGCCCTGGTCGTGGCCACGGTTCGCTGGGGCCTGGTCACGTCCTTGGAAACGATCCCCCAGGACTGATCGCGGCCGGCCCGGCTACGCGGCTGGGCCGTGCCGGGTTACGTAGATCCTGCTGGCACGGGGAGCTCGTCCAGGTAGCTGCTGAAGCGGGGGTAATCAGGCCGCTGTGCCACAGCGGCCTGACGTCGGCCGGCCCGCGGCCGTACCCGGTTCGCGACCGTCCGAGTCCCTTGCCGGCACGGCGTAGCCTGCATCGCATAGCCAGCAATCACGGAACCCGGCGGCCTCCAGTTGCGGCAACGAGCGGACGCTTTCTGCGCCCGGGCACAGCGGCCCTGGCCGGCGCTGAGAGAGGGCGGTCTGGAACATGTTCGAGAGGTTTACCGACCGGGCGCGGCGGGTTGTGGTCCTGGCTCAGGAAGAAGCCAGGATGCTCAATCACGACTACATCGGCACCGAGCACATCCTGCTGGGCCTCATCCACGAGGGCGAAGGCGTGGCGGCGAAGGCCCTGGAATCCCTCGGGATCCGTCTCGAGGGGGTGCGCCGAGAGGTCGAGGCGATTATCGGCCGGGGGCAGCAGGCGCGGCCCGGGCACATCCCCTTCACTCCGCGCGCCAAGAAGGTGCTGGAGTTGTCGCTGCGCGAGGCGCTGCAGCTCGGCCACAACTACATCGGCACCGAGCACATCCTGCTCGGCCTCATCCGCGAGGGCGACGGGGTGGCCGCGCAGGTGCTGGTCAAGCTGGGCGCCGACCTGAACCGCGTCCGGCAGGAGGTCATCCGGCTGCTACACCGGTACCAGGGCCGGGCGGAGACGGCCGCCTGGCGCGCCCCGCGCGAGTCTCCCCGCCGGGAGCGCAGGCAGCTGCGCGAGCTGATCGACCGCGTGACGTCGGTCGAGACGCGCCTGTCCGCGGTCGAGCAGCGGGCGGGCAGGGGCCCGGACACGGGCGACCTCGACGCGGCGATCGCGCAGGCCCGCGAGCAGAAGCTATCCGCCCTCGGCACCGAGGACTATGAGCGCGCGGCCGAGTTGCGGGACAGGGAACGGCAGCTGGCGGCCGAGCGGGAGGCCCGCCAGGAGAACTGGACCGCCACCCACCCCGACCTGCCGTCCCTGGCGGGACGCCTCCAGCAGCTCACCGAGGAGGTCGGGCACCTCCGTGCGCTCCTCCGCCAGCACGGCATCGAGCCAGGCGACGCCATCGAGCCGGCCGGCGGCGCCGAGCCGGGCAGCGGTGCCGGGCCTGCCGGCGGCGCTGGGCCGGGCGGTGCCGGGCCGGTCGGCGGCGCCGAGCCGGGCAGTGCCGACCAGCCGGACGGCGGTGCCGAGCCGGAGGCGAACACCTCCTGACCGGAAGGTTGGGGAGCAAACTCAGTCGTATTCGCTGACTATGCTCCCCAACCTCACCGTTCGGGTGGCTGGCGGGCGGGATGAGGCGGGCGGGACGATACTGGCCCGGTGAAGCTCAGCAAGCTGGCCGCGGCGGGCGGTATCGCGGGTCCGGTGCTGTTCACCGTGGCGTGGGTGGCCGGCTCGCTGCGCCAGGCCGGTCATGCGGTGGCCGGGGTGCAGCTCAGCGGCCTGGCCGCGGACGACGCCAGGGATCCGCAGATCATGATGGCCGGTTTCGTGGTGCTCGGTGTGGGCTCGGTCGCGTTCGGCGCCGGGCTCGGCCGGGTGACCGCGCCTCGGGCAGCCGGGCCGTGGCTGGTCGTGGTGGCGGGCGCGGCCAGTGCGGCCGCCGGGGTGTTCCGGCGCGATCACATGCTGCTGACCGGCCCGGGTTTCGCCGGTGAGTCATGGCACAACCAGGTACACGATGTGGTCAGCGGCGTCGCGTACGGGGCGATGCTCGCGGCGCCGCTGGTGCTGGGGCGGCGCTTCCGTGACGACCCGGATTGGGAGGTTCTCAGCCGCCCGGTTCAGGTTCTCGCGCTGGCCAGCGCCGTGGCCATCGCGGTGTTCGCATCCCGGATCGCCGAGCCTTACAACGGCGTCGTGCAGCGGGTCGCGGTCACGCTGCCGCTGATCGCCGAGATCCTCATCGCCGGGCGGATGCTGAGCCTGCCGCCGGCCGGTTCCCCGGCCCGGTCCGGCATCAGCCAGCCGACGCCAATCCGTCAAGACGGCTAAGACCGTGTCGTCGCCTCCTGCCAGAGTGCCCATCCCGGCCGGGCCGGGGTGGGCCTGCCGGTCAGCTCATCATGCTGGCGAACATGCCGGGCTCGTAGGAACCGCCTTTCTGGCGGACGATCACGCCGAGCCGGTTGGCCGCGTTGATCATGGCGACCAGGGAGACCAGCGCCGCGATCTGGTCGTCGTCGTAGTGCTTGCGCACCTGGGCCCAGGTCTCGTCGGACACGCCGTGCTGGGCGTCGGCGAGCCGGGTGCCCTCCTCGGCGAGCGCCAGCGCGGCCTGCTCGGCCTCGGTGAACACGGCGGCCTCGCGCCAGGCGGCGACCAGGTTGAGCCGGACCACGGTTTCACCGGCGGCCGCGGCCTCCTTGGTGTGCAGGTCGACGCACCAGCCGCAGCCGTTGATCTGGCTGGCGCGCAGGCTCACCAGTTCCTGTGTGGATGTCGGCAGCGGCGACTGCGCGATCACCTGGCCGGCGTTGGCGAACCGCTTGGCGAACCTGG
Organism: uncultured Actinomycetes bacterium; assembly: GCA_963824545.1. GTDB lineage: Bacteria > Actinomycetota > Actinomycetes > Streptosporangiales > Streptosporangiaceae > Bog-532. The sequence goes on from CAWGPP010000002.1 coordinate 280,909, forward strand.
CGCCGATCTCGTTGCCGAACATGTCGAATCGGGGTTCCATGACATCGTCCTCACTCGTGGTGTCGCGTCCTGCTGGACTGAACGAACACGAGATGCCGGCGGCCCGATCCCTGTGACAGCAACGGGGATTGGCTACCGTGCCGGTGTCACACAACGGCGGGGCCCGGCGTCTGGTGGGTAATACAGCCGAGAGTGAACAGGAGCCATCCATGGCCGGCACGTCGAAGTCCGCGCCGCCAGATCGCGGCGGGAGCATAAGCCGCGACGGCCGCCCGGACCCCGCCACCGAGGCGTTCCTCGCCCACCGCAACCTGCTGTTCACCGTCGCCTACGAGATGCTCGGCTCGGCCGCCGACGCCGAAGACGTCCTGCAGGAGACCTGGCTGCGGTGGGCGGGCGTCGACCTCGGCATCGTCCGGGACCAGCGCGCCTACCTGGTCCGGATCACCACCCGGCAGGCGCTGATCCGGCTGCGCACGCTCGGCCGCCGCGAGGAGTCCTACATCGGCCCCTGGCTGCCCGAGCCGCTGCTGACCGCGCCCGACGTGGCCGAGGACGTCGAGCTGGCCGACAGCGTCTCGATGGCGATGCTGCTGGTGCTGGAGACCCTCACGCCGCCCGAGCGGGCGGTGTTCGTGCTGCGCGAGGTGTTCGGCCTGGCCTACGACGAGATCGCCGAAGCCGTCGGCAAGAGCCCGGCCGCGGTCCGCCAGATCGCGCACCGGGCGCGGGCGCACGTCGCGGCGCGCCGGCCGCGCACGGTGGTTTCCGCGGCCGAGACGCGGGACGCGCTCGAGGCGTTCCAGCGCGCGGCCGGCACCGGCGACCTGCAACCCCTGCTCGGCATCCTCGCGCCGGACGTCGTCTTCCTGGGCGACGGCGGCGGCGTCAAGCAGTCCGTCCCGCGGCCCATCGTCGGGGCCGCCAAGGTGGCCCGCCTGCTGACCGCCGGGCTGAGCAGCATCGCCGCCACGGCGTCGCTGCAGCTGGCCCAGGTCAACGGCTACCCGGCGCTGATCATCCGGCTCAACGGCGAACTCGACACCGTCCTGGCGGTACGCATCGACGACGGCCTCATCACCGGGCTGTACGCCGTGCGCAACCCCGAGAAACTGTCGCACATGGAGCGGGAGACCACCCTGCGCCGCTGAGGCGCCGGCCCACCGGACCGCGACGTGTGTACCGGTAACCGGCCCGGGCCGGCTCCCGCAGCGGACGGCCAGGATCGGTGACGCCGACGGCCCGGGCGGTGGGGGCGCCCGGGCCGTGGTGCTTTTCTGGGGGTGGCTCGCTGGTGTGCTGGTTACTGGGTGCTGGTTACTGGGTGCGGGTTACTGGGTGCTGAGCTGGCTGACGAAGTACCAGTCGCTGGCGGAGCCGCTGCCGGGGAGGGTGGCTTTGATCCCGGTGACCTGCGCGCCGGCGGGGAGGGTGAGTTTGGCGCAGGCGCCGGGGCCGCAGCTGGCCGATGGGGTGACGGCGACCCCGGTCTGCCAGGTGTTGCTGGCGTTACGCCAGGAGATGGTGACGGACGGGGGCAGGATGACGCCGGTGTTGTTGTCCGGCGCGGTCATCCAGACGGCGGCGCTGGCGGGGGTGTGCGGGGTGGCCCAGGTGGCCTGGACGGTGCCGCCGGTGCTGGCGGTGAAGCTGTCGAGGGCGTCGGCGAACTGCGGGCCGTAGTGGGGGATGATGTCGCCGTCGGTGAGTTTGTAGCCGTCGTCGCCGTAGGTGGTGCCGCCGCCGGGGCCGTTGGTGGGCTGGGGGGTGACGGTGTAGGTGTCGCCGGTGGAGATGACGGCGCCGGTGGGGCTGAGGATCTGCATTTCGTCGAACAGGCACCAGCCGGTGCAGGTGCCGCTGATCGTGACGTACTGGCCGGTGACGGAGTACATCGGCATCGTGATGGCGCCGGCCGTGTCGTAGCCGCTGGACCCGCCGGCCACCAGGTGGGAGGTGAGGGTGGCGGCGCCGGAGGTGCCGGCCGGCTGGCAGCTCTGCCCGGTGATGCCCTGGTTCTGCGGCGCGCAGGTGGCGCCGGCCGCGGCGGCGGCGTTGTTGGGCCAGTTGAGCCCGGCGCCCTGGTCGGCGTGGGTGATCAGGTTCACGGAGCCGATGGGCTGGGCTTTGCCGAGGTTGATGGTGACGGTGAACGGGCCGCTTTCGGTGTTCCAGCCCATGGCGCCGGGAAAGGCCCAGGTGCCGGACGGGGAGACCTTGCCGTCGGTGAGCTTGCCGGCGTAGTAGCCGGTGTAGGTGGGCTGGGAGTCGGCGTAGGTGCCGGACTGGGCCTGCGGCCCGGTGGAGGAGGAGGTGGCGCCGTAGTTGCCGTTGGCGATCATCGGCGGGTCGTCCAGGCCGGCCACGGCGCGCATCACGTTCGGCCAGGGGCTGCCGGGCTGGCGGGTCAGCGTGATCGTGGCGCTGGTCACCGCGTCGTTGCCGCTGGCGGCGGCCGGGAGGGTCACCAGGACGGACTGGTAGGCGGGGTTGACCGTTTCGGCGCCGGCGCGGACCGCGTAGGAGGTGCGGGTGCCGCCGGGGCCGGTGACGCTGACGTTGACCTGCCCGCGCCACGGGGTGGCGGGGTTCGGCGTCGTTGAAGTCGATCCGGAAGGAGGTGACGTTCGTGGCGGCCGCGGGGGTCCAGGTCTGCTGCAGCGTCCCGGCCGCGGTGGTCGTGGGCGCCCAGGGCAGGCCGATGTCCATGTTGGTGATGGTCTGGCCGGCCAGGTAATTGGTCAGGTCGGTGTAGGTCTGCCATTCGCTGGCGTCGACCGCGGGCTGGCCGGAGGTCTGGTCGAAAATGTCGCTGGACAGGCCGTCGAAGAATACCTGCGGGTAGGCGGCGGCGCCGGTCTGCTGGGCGATGGCGAGGTACTGGTGCGCGATCTGCTGTTCGGCGGGCGAATTGCCCTGGCTGGACAGCTCGTATTCGGGCGCCTGCTGCTGCCCGGCGGCTTTCCAGCCGATGCTGTACAGCCGGGAATCGTTCACGACCCCTTCGTACTGGGCGCCGCGGAAGGAGTATTCGGGCTGGATGTCGGTGACGGTGAAGCCGAGGCTGGCGCCGGCGAACGCATTCGGGGCGTCGTAGTAGGGCACCCAGATCGTGGAAAGGCCCAGGGAGTGGGCTTCGGTGTTCATGGACTGGATGTAGGCCGGGTCGCCTTCGGCGGCGGCGGCGTCCTCCCGCTGGTAGTAGATCCCGTACAGGGACAGCTGGGCCCAGTTGGCGGCTTTGGCCATCGACTGGACGTGCTGCAGGTACCAGGTGGCCACGCTCATCCGCTGCGCGGCGACCGACAGGTTCTGCGCGGTGCTGGCGCCGGGCAGCGTCACGCTGGCATCGGCCGGGTTCAGCCACGGCAGCGTGATCGCGACCTGGATCGGGTGGGGCGGCGCGCCGTAGCTGGCGGCCAGCGCCGCCGCGGCGCTGTTCAGCGCGGCCGCGTCCGCGAATTCCTGGGTCAGCAGGTCCGACAGGTCAGCGCCGGTCAGCGCCGCGTACATGATGTCCTGGGAATCGACGTCCTGGGTGGTGAGAATGACCGCGTCGAACAGCCATTTCCCGGTGAACTGCCCGGCCGCGTTCACCGCCATCAGGTGCTGTTCCCACTGCCGCTGCGTGCGGCCCGCCGCATGGTAAATCAGCGGCGCGTGATGCCAGCTGCTATTGCTGGTGGTGGCGCTGGTGGCTTTAGTGGCGGCCGATGCGCCCATCGCCGGCGCGATCACGGTGAAAACAGCGGCGGCCGCACACAGGCACGCCAGAAGAATACGCCTGACCATGAAAATCCCCCCGGATTAACAGGAGAGGCGCTCCGTCACCATTTCCCCACGGAAAGTGACCGCTATTAAGTGCGCCGCGCTCCCTCACTTCCAGAATCCGCGAAAACACATAAAGAAACCGGAGGCGAAAGCACCCTCTCCGGGGGGCCAAAGAATCCACTCCAGCGGGCCATAAGGACCTGCACCGCAAGGACGGTCGGCCCGCCCGCCCCGGGACCTTCGTCCCGCCGGGCCTCGCAGGCTGACCAGCAGAAACGCTGCAGAGCCGACCGCGCGGCAGGAGCGGCCAGCGGCCGGGCACGACGCGGCCGGGCATGCTCGCCAGCGCGAACACCGGGGAAATACTGCGTGCCCCTCCCCGGCTACCTGGTGAATATGCGGGGAGGGGCGCGTCTCGCCGCCCAGCATTTATGGGCAGACTTTTGGGCAGCATTCACTGGGCAGAATGCTGCCCGGATACAGTCAGGGGCCGGCCCGGCGGACGCCGGGCCGGCCCCTTTGGGAGCGGCGGCTTCTTACGGGATGATCCGCAGGTAGCTGGTGACCTCGTTGGATGAGGCCACGATGGTGCCCGGCGGGTACGACGTGCTGTACAGGGACACGAAGGCCACGAGGGCGCTGCCGGCGTAGCTTGGCGTGAACGTGGCTGAGCACGAACTGCCCGAGGCGCACGACTGGATCAGCGTGCCGGTGTCCTCATCGAATATCTCGATGTAGTAAGGCGTCGGCCCGACGTCCGCGTTGGCCGTGGCCGTGACCGTCGCGCTGCCGAAGGTGGCGGCCGGTGCGGTCAGCGATACCCGCCAGCCGAGGTTGGACCAGGTGACGAAGCTGGTCACCGAGGTCTCCTGGAGTTGCGTGGGCGGGAACGCGGTGCTGTCGCCCGACACATAGGCAATGTAACGGTGCGTGGTCGCGACGCCCTGGCTGACCGTGGCGCCGCACGAGGTGCCGATACCGCACGAGGCGATCCTGGTTCCCGTCGTGGCGTCGAGGATCTGCGTCCAGAAGGGCGAAGGCCCGACGTCGGAGGTCGTGGTCGCGGTCAGCGTGGCCGTGCCGCCGACCGGCAGGGTAGGCGTGTTCACGGCCAGCGTCAGGCCGACGCCATGCCACAGCACACCCACCTCGGAGGAGATGGCCTGCTCGCCGGCGGGCGGGTAACCGGCCGACGCGTAGGACACGACGGCGACGTAGTAGTGCGTCGTCGGTGTCGGCTGGGTCACCGAGGCCGGAAAGACACCTGACCGCCCGGCCGCCGGCCGCCCGCCCGGCCGCCCGCCCGCGCGGTACGCCCCCGTACCCTTGAGCACCGCACGGGCGAGCGTGCATGTGGTCAGCCCCGGTTGCTGAGAGTGATGACGGCAGCGATGGGCCGGACTGACTGCCCTCATAGTGCGGAGCGTGCGCGCCCCGCCCTGATACAGGCCGCCCGGCGGCGGCCGGGCCTGACCCGGGGCTACGGAAGCGCCCCGGGCCTGACCCGGGCTACGGAAGCGCCAGCGGGCTGCCGGTCAGCGCCTGGTAGTCGGCCTTCAGCTGGTCCAGGTCCACGCCCTCCTCGAACTGCCTGGTCCCGAGGTGCTCCGGCCAGATGACCACCCACGCCTCCTGGACCAGCGGGGTGCCGTGCACGGTGCCCTTCCAGAAGGACGGCGCAAACTCGGTCTCCTGCGCCCAGGTAATGAACTTGATGTCGGTGTCGGTGTATCCGCCGCCCAGAATGGCGTGCCCGCCGTCAATGGCGGAGTTCCGGACATCGGTCCAGGGCTTGCCCTCGCTGAATTCCTCCTGGTTCGCGGCGAGAACCTGAATGCCCAGCCACAGGCCGCCGAAGATGGCCAGTGCGGCCTTTACCTCGGCGAGCTTGGTGGGGTCGACCTTGGCGAAGGCGACCGCCGGCACGCCGTCCGGGCCGCCGTTCGCGTGCAGGTACTCCAGCCCGGTCTGGACGTCCATGCCCTGGTCGGCGCTGCTGCCGGGGCCATCGGTGGTGCTGCTGCCTGCCGGGTCGAAGTTCGGGTTCTGCGTCTTGTAGAACTGCCACACCTGGTCCTGCGTCGGGTAGTACTCGGCGGCCAGGGCCGAGGTCACCAGGCGGCGCATGTTCGCCCAGGTCACTGCGTTGCAGTCGCCAACCGTGTCGTTACCCAGCATCTGCCAGCCGCCCAGCTTGCCGAGGTAGTCCTCCTGCGGCGGGTGGGCCGGGACGGTGCTCGACAGAAAACTGGCGAACCTCAGGGCCGGCGCGTTTTTCGGCGGCCTCCGCCCATACATGTACGGCATGGTGTCTCCCTCGCTGTCGGTATGACGATGGGCCGGCAGAGCCCAGTACCCCGTCGCGCCCCCTGCAGGAAGGAGCAGCGTACCGTTAATCTGATACATCCGGACAACGATTCTTTTCCGGCTGGCCGTTGCCGGTGGATGCGTCATTATTTAATGAATAGGCAGCGTCTCATTAATGCAGCTGCGCTGACGTTCTGCGCGGGGGACCTTTCCTGGTGCTTTACCGTTTATGCGGCGCCCGGTGCCGCCGCGCCGGAGTCAGGCGCTGACCAGTTCGCGGTCGATCCCGGCGGCGTCCAGTTCGCGCCGCAGCCGGCCCAGGCTGCGGGCCCGGCTCGGGCCGATGCTGCCGACCGCCATGCGGAGCTCGGCCGATAGCTGGCTGTAGCTCGGCGACGGCGAATCCATCAGCAGGGTGAGCAGGGTCTGATCCCGGGTCGGCAGCCGGCGCAGCGCGGCGGACACGTGCCTGCTCTGGTCCTTGGCCGTCACTTCCTGCTCCGGGGAGCGCCCGGGGTCCGGGAGGTCCGCGATGGCCGGGCCGGCCAGTTCGGGTGCCCGCCCGCGGCTGCGGAACACCGCGAAGATATGTCGGCGTAGCGTCGTGACCAGCCACGAACTGACGCTGTCCGGGTCGCGCAGCGTGCTCGCGTGCTCGATCAGCCGCAGCCAGGCCGTCTGCACCGCATCTTCACAGGTCGCTTCGTCGAGGCGGAATGAACGGGCCACCCGGAAGAGATAAGCCTGGTGGCGCCGGATGAGCACCTCCCAGTCGTCGCGCTGTCCCGCGAGCGCGCCCCGGACCAGGTCACCGTCCGTCCTGTCGTCGTCGGCCGCGGTGAACATCCCCGTGCGCGGCTCATCCGTCAGCTGGCTCATCGTTTCTCCCCGTATCGAGCCGTCCCGGGAAGGCAGTGCCGGTGACCGTCGCGGAACCGGCCGCTGCCCGCTGCCCGGGGCTTACGGATTGATCGTGCCGGCGGGGTCTGCAGCGACCGCTGCACTGACCGCTGCACCGGGAGCGTGGTCGCTGGTCAGCCGCGGGTATCTATACGGCGCGTATCGGTCTACGTTGTCAGCAGTGCTCCGCGTAACGGGAGGGGGCGTGAGCGAAGCGACAGAGCCGGCACCGCGATTCGGGGTTCTCGGCCCGCTTCGGGCCTGGCGGGGGGACGGCGAGGTAGATCTCGGGCCGGTACAGCAGCGGGTGGTTCTCGCCGTGCTGCTCCTGCAGGCCGGTCACCCGATTTCGCGGCAGCGGCTGATCAGCGCGGTGTGGGGTGACGCGCCGCCCGCGCGTTCTGTGAACCTGATCCAGCGGCACGTCTCGCGGCTGCGGCGGGTGCTCGGGACCGGGGAAGCCGGGGAAGACCGCCTGGATGCGCCGTTCCGGCTGGTCTGGACCGACGCCGGGTACCTGCTGACCGTGCCGGCCGGCGCGGTCGACCTCAGCGTGTTCCAGCATGAGCTGGGCCGGGCCCGGGCCGCGCGGGCGGCCGGCGATCTCCGGGAGGCCGCCGCGGCGCTGCACGCCGCGCTCAGGCTCTGGCGCGGTCCGGTCTGCGACGTCCGGGCCGCGGTGGCGGAATGGTCCGGCGCCTGGCAGGCCGGGCCGCTCCCGGTGCCGACGTACTGGGCCGCCCCGCGTTACGTGCAGATCTACGACGAACGACAGCCGGGTGCGGGCGGCACCTACACGTTCGAGGGCACCCTCGCCGACCTGTACCTGGCCTGCACCGAGCGGCCGGTGACCGCGGCCCGGGTACGCCAGGATCTGGGCCTGCAGTTGCCTGCGGAAAGCGTGTGGGAGGTGTTCGAGGAGTTCCGCCAGCGCGGCCTGATGTTCCTCGACGGGGACCTCGCCCTGACCCTGGCCCTGCCCGCGGTCAAGGGCCGCTGAGCCCCGTGCCTCATCCGTCGCCGGGGGCGGGGACGCCGCAGAGATCGGCGAGTACCTGCCCGGCCGCGTGCACCGGAAGCGCCCAGGTCTGAAGGCCGACCACGCCGTCCGCGTCGATGGCGCCGCACTTCTGCGTGCCCTGCACGGCGGCGGCGGTCAGCGGCCCGTAGCTCCCGTCGGTGGCCAGCACCGGATCGGACGACGGTGCGAAGTCTCCCCGGCCCTTGTTCAGGGCCGCCTGCAGGCTGCTCACCACGGTGCCGTGTGAGCCGGGCCGCAGCACCGGGGGCTGTGCGCCGTCCCCGCCGAGCGCGGTCCAGGTGGCCGGCCCGACGATACCGTCCACGGTCAGGCCGGCGTCGCGCTGGAACTCGGCCACGGCCTCGGCCGTCACCGGGCCGAAGATGCCGTCGATCTGGGTGTAGCTCAGCGTCCGGCGGACGAGAAGGTACTGTGCCCACTCGACCGTGGCGCCGGCCGCGCCCGCAGAGATCGTCCCAGGAATGGCCATGTCCGGCTCCGTTCTTCGCTGGTCAGTCGTCGGTGGCTGACACGTGGACGACGGCCACCCCGCGGTGGCCGGGCGGCCGTCGCCTACAAAGAGCCGAGAAGCCCCGGCCTGATACCGGCCCGTGCGATCCCGTGCCGGGACTCGGCGGCCCGCCCGCGCTGCGCCGCCGGCGACGCGCGGCGGACGCCGCGCCGGGACGGCCCGGTCGCTCGGCGCGTCAGCCGCGCTTAAGCTGCGGCCTGTGCGTACAGCGGGGTCGCGGCGGAGGCGCCTGTGCGTACAGCGGGGTCGCGGCGGAGGCGCCTGTGCGTACAGCCGGGTCGCGGCGGAGGCGCCTGTGCGTACAGCCGGGTCGCGGCGGAGGCGCCTTTACGTACAAAGGGGAGTGGTTGCTGGGCGGAGGAATAACAGGGGCTGAGCTGGGCAGTTGGCAGGACGGATGAGGTTCCTATTGGCGGACGGGACGGAGAGCCTGTGGACGGTCAGCTTGGAACCCCTGTGGACGACCCCGGCGGCGTTGGGACCGCTCCGGACAACAGCCGTCTGGAGAGCCCGCCCGGCGACCCGGTGCTGGAGACCGGGACGGTGCCGGACGAGCTCGTGTCGGAGTTCTCGTCGCTGTCGACGCCGTACTGCTGGGTGATCACCGAGGATCTGATCGCCGGGTACGACGGCACCGAGCCGTCCGCGGTCGGCAAGTCCGGGCCGGACCAGGCCGAGGCGGCGGACGTCTGCGAGGCCCTGACCGCGGGCAAGTTCTTCCGTCTGGCGGCCCCCGGCGGGGCCGGGCTCGCGATCGGGCGGCTGTACGACCCGAGCGGCGACAGCGAACGGGCACCGCTGGAGGATTTCGGCGTCAGGAACTGGGGCGCGACCACGATCGAGTACCGCCTCGAAGGCCAGTGGCACACCGGTTAGCAGGGGCCTCCCGGTTAGCAGGGGCCTCCCGTTTAGCAGGGGCCTCCCGTTTAGCAGGGCCTCCCGCCGGCCGGGCTGCCGTGCGATGGGCACGGCCGGCGGGGCGGCGCCGCCTTCAGCACTGGACCCCGGGTCGCTGGGGCCGCCGGGGTCGCTGGGGCCGTCGGGGCCGCTGGGGCCGTCGGGGTCGCTGGGGCCGTCGGGATCGTTGGGGCCGTCGGTGTGTAGGTCGGCGATGTGGCGGGCGACACGGGCCAGTTCCGCCCGCAGTTCCGGCGGCCGCATCACCTCGACCTCAGCGCCCAGCGCCAGCAGATCGAGCACTGCGGCCTCCAGCGACTCGATCCGGACCCAGGCGTCGATCCAGCCAGGCCGGGACGCAACGGGGGCGGTGCTGCGGCGGATGTGCAGCCCGGTGGGCCGGCCTAGCAGGGCCGCGAGCCGCCGCCCGCGCGGCGACAGCCGGATCAGCGCACGCTCGATGCGGCCCGCTTCCGCCGACGCGGGTCCCGCCGGGCGGCTTCCGGCTGCGCCTGCATCCGGTGCCGCGGGCGCTGCGGGACGGCTTCGGCCTGCGCCCGGTGACCTGAGCGCGGCGCGGCGGCTTCTGCTGGCGCGCGATGGGGCGGGCGCGGCGCCGCTGCCGGTCAGGCCGGCCAGGTCGCTGGTGAAACTGTCGAGCAACTCGAACCCGCCGTCCCGGCCACGGGTCGCGTAGACCGGGATGCCGGCGCTGCTGAGCGCCTCGATGTCGCGCAGCACGGTGCGCTCGCAGACCTCGAGCTCGGCTGCGAGCTGGCGGGTGCTCATCCGGCCGTGGGCCTGCAGCAGACCCAGCAGCGTGACGAGCCGGCTGGCGCGCACGCGGCCCAGATTAGCCGGAAATCATGACACGAGATGTCAGGTATCGGCTGCCATACTAGCCAGCAACCATAGCCACGGCACAGGGGGGACACACGATGACCAGCAACGTCGCCGGATCGGGCACGGCCGCCGACCCGTGGATCCTGAGCACGCCGCCCGGCAAGTCCGACTTCGAGGCCTGGCGCGATGAGGAGGCCGACCCGTCGGCGCTCGTCGTCCAGGTAGGCGGCACCCAGTTGCGGTACCAGCTGCGCTGTATCGAGGATCTGCACGCGATGCTGAAGGAGTACGGCGACTGGATGCCGCTAGGCAACGCCGACGAGCAGAAGCCGGCCGCCGAGGGCACCGTCGAGGCGTGGGGGCGTTCCCCGGGCAATCCGGTCGGCGGCTGGTATGGGTTGAAGAAGGGGCTCCGGGGCCGTTTCGGCAACTATGTGCCGCCGGTCCTGGAGGTCCTCGGCCTGGCCGACGTCGAGCACAACGCGCGCAACAACCGCATGCGGGCGCGCTGACCAGCCTCCCGCCTGCTGTCAGAGACCGGCGAAGGCGGAAATCAGCTGCCAGGTGGCGTCGGGCGCTTCCTCCTGGGTGAAATGCCCGGCGCCCGGCACCAGGCCGTGTGACAGGCTGGTCAGCCTGGCCACGCGGAGGCCGTCCACGTAGTCCGCGATCTGGCCGGATTCCTTCTCGCCGCGCAGGTACAGCAGGGGTGTCGTCACCTCCCCGGTAGCGTGCCCGTTGTCCGCGGCGTCCCGGGCAAACGCGCGATACCAGCTGAAACCGGCCGCAAGCGCGGCGTCGGAGGCGTACGCCCGGGCGTACCGGTCGCGCGCCGGCGTGATCGCCGCCGGGTCCGCGGACAGTACGTCGTCGAAGAAGTCGAAGTACTCGCGCTGGTGGCCCTGCACCAGTAGCTCCGGCAGCCGGGGCACCGAGTGGAACGCGAAGTGCCAGATGTAGGGGTTCCGCACAACCTCCTCCCAGGGCGGGATACCCGGGATGACCACGTCCATGATCACCGCGCGGGCCAGGCCGCCGAACGAGCGCAGGTACGGGTAAACGATCATGCCGCCGACGTCCTGGCCGACCAGGGTCAGCTGTTCCAGCCCAAGCCGCACGGCCAGCTCGTGGACGGTCTCCGCGAGCTGGCGCTTCGAACCGTCGGTCGGGTCCCCGCTGGACTGCCCGATCCCCGGCAGATCGATCGCGATCGCGCGCACGTGCCGGGAGGCCAGTGTCATGACCGGCCGCCAGCTCTGCCACGACTCGGGCCAGCCGTGCAGGAACAGGAACGGCGGTGCCGCCGGGTCTCCGGCCTCGGCCACGTGGATCGACGACCCGCCGACGGCCACCGTTCGGTGCCGGAACTGCGTCTCATCTGCCATAACAGCACTATGCCGTGACCCTCCGACACTCGGCCGCCTCGGGGCCGGCCTGCCCCGGGGGAGGCCGGGAGGGAAGGCCAGGAAAAAGGTCGCGGCGGCGGCTTGACCTTGTCCCTGCGTCAGGGTTGCAGCATGATCCCATGAACGACCTCCTCACCTCCCCGCGAGCGACCGGCACGCAGCCGGCCGTCCTCGCCACCGGGCTACGCAAGTCCTTCGGTGATCACGTCGTGCTGGATGGCATCGACCTGAACATCGCCGAGGGCACGGTGTTCGCCTTGCTCGGGCCGAACGGCTCCGGCAAGACGACCACGGTCCAGATCCTGTCCACCCTGCTGCCCGCCGACGGCGGCGCGGTCCGCGTGGGCGGGCATGACCTGGCCACCGAACCGGAACTGGTCCGCGCCGCGATCGGCGTCACCGGCCAGTTCTCCGCGGTGGACGGCCTGCTCACCGGGCAGGAGAATCTCCTGCTGATGGCGGACCTTTACCACCTGGACCGGGCCGAGGGGCGGCGCCGTGCCGCCCGGCTTCTCGGCCTCTTCGACCTGACCGAGGCGGCCGGGACGATGGCCATGACGTACTCGGGCGGCATGCGGCGGCGGCTCGACCTGGCGATGACCCTGGTCGGCGAGCCGCGCATCATCTTCCTCGATGAGCCGACCACCGGCCTGGACCCGCGCAGCCGCCGGACCATGTGGCAGATCATCCGTGACCTGTCCGCGCGCGGCGTGACCATCTTCCTGACCACGCAGTACCTGGAGGAGGCCGACCAGCTCGCGGACCGGATCGCGGTCCTCGATCACGGCCGGCTGGTCGCCGAGGGCACCCCGGGCGAGCTGAAGCGGCTGATACCCGGCGGGCACATCCGGCTGCAGTTCGGCGACGCGGACGCGCTGGCCGGGGCGGTCCGGGCAGTGGGCGGGATCGCGCACGACGATGAAGCCCGCACGCTGGACATACCTTTCGACGGGTCCGTCCGGTCGATCAAAGATCTTCTCGGTCGGCTGGACGAGCGGGGCGTCGCCGTCGGGGGCCTCTCCGTGCACACGCCTGACCTGGACGACGTGTTCCTCGCCCTCACCAGCCGCCCTCGCGCAGAAACAGAACAGGACGTGATCCGATGAGCATCTCCACCTCCGCGCCCGTCATCACGCCACGCGGGCCGGCCCCCCTCGGCGCCCCGGCTCGGGGGGTGCGCGACGCGGTGACCATGCTGCGCCGCGACATCCGGCATTCGCTGCGCTTCCCGATGATGACCGCCTCGGGCATGCTGGTGCCGGTCCTGTTGCTGCTGCTGTTCGCCGGGGTGTTCGGGCACGCGCTGCGGGGCACCCTCGGCGCGCTCTCGGCGGGTGGCCGGGTCAGCTACATCGACTACCTGACGCCCGGCATCCTCGTCATGACCGTTGGCTTCGCGGCCGAGGCGACCGCCGTGAACGTCTGCATGGACATGAGCGAGGGCATCGTCGCCCGCTTCCGGACCATGCCCATCTCCCGCATGGCCGTGCTGACCGGCCAGGTCGCCGGGAGCCTGATCCGGACCATGATCAGCGCGGCCGTGGTCGTCGGGATCGCCGTGGCGATGGGCTTCCGGTCCTCGGCCAGCCCGGCCGAATGGCTGGCCGCCGCCGGGATCTTCGCGCTGCTGACCCTGGCGCTGACCTGGCTGACCGTGGCGTTCGGCCTGCTCGCGAAGACTCCGGCCGGAGCGAACAGCCTCTCCCTGCTGCCCGCGATCCTGCCCTTCGTCAGCAGCGCCTTCATCCCCGCCACCGCGATGACCGGCGGCGTGCGCTGGTTCGCCACCAACGAGCCGTTCACCCCCGTCATCGATACCCTGCGCGGCCTGCTGGCCGGCACCGGGATCGGCGATCGCGCCATCCTCGCGGTCGCGTGGTGCGCCGGCCTGTCGCTGGCCGGGTACCTGTGGGCGCGGCTGCTGTACAAACGCCGCCCCCCGGCTCCCCGGGTAGCGTGAGGCGATGCTCACCATAGGCCAGCTCGCCGGGTACACCGGCGTGACGGTGCGGGCCATCCGGCACTACCACCAGCGCGGCCTGCTGGCCGAGCCGGAACGGGACGCCTCCGGTTACCGCCGTTACGGGGCCACGGCCGTCGTCGATCTGATCCGGATCAGGACCCTGAGCGAGGCCGGCGTGCCGCTGGCCCGCATCCAGGAACTGCTGACCGCGCAGCCCCGCGCGTTCGCCGCCGCCATCACCCAGATCGACGCGGCGCTGGAGCAGAGGATCCGGGACCTCAGCGAGCACCGACGGCGGATCGCTCAGCTCGCCCGCGACGGCGGCGAGCGGCTGTTCCTGCCCGATGCCGTTATCGCCATCCTGACCGAGCTCCGGGCTATAGGGGTCAGTGAACGGACGGTGCAGCTCGAGCGGGACACCTGGATCGTGGTGGCGGCGCTCTCACCGGATCTCGTCGCTGAATGGGCCCGGGTGAAGCTCTGGGCCATGGAGGATCCGGAGTTCCGCCGCATCTACCTCGCCGCCGATGAGGCGTTCGGCTGGGACGCGGACGACCCCCGGCTGCTGGAACTGGCCGAAACCATGGCGGCCTGGGGAGCCAAGCGCGACACGGAACAGGGCACCGCGGCGGAGCAGCCCGGCGACATCGGGGCGGTGGTGTCCTTGATGTACTCCCACATCGGCGCGGCCTCCCCGGCCTGGCAGAAGCTGGAGCAGCTTTCCCAGGCGTACCAGGCCCCGGCCGCGTCGTCCGCCGAGGCCCCGGCCGGGGCCCCGGCCGAGGCCCCGGCCGCGTCGTCGGCCGCGGCGGACGCCCCATGATGGCCCGGTAAAAATCTTTCGGGCGGAATGTGCGTATCAGCGCTGGCGAATTGCGCTCCGCCTGTTACGAGGTCTTTCTGGGTCCGGTCCGGCCGGGATGGGAATGATCGCCAATGCCAGCAGAGTCCACCTACGCGCCTGCCGTCCATGCCGTTCGGCCCGGACCGCCCGCGCTCAGCGATCCCGATGACACCGACACCGAGACCTTCGCGGCCTGGCCCGCCGCCAAGCCCGCCGCGGTGCCTCCGGCGGAGCCGCCCGCGGTGCCTCCGGACGAGCCCGCCGCAGTGTCTTCAGCGGAGCCCGCCGCAGTGTCTTCAGCGGAGCCCGCCGCAGTGTCTTCAGCGGAGCCCGCCGCCGAGCCGGCCCCATTGCCTCCGGCGGAGCCCGCCGCGGAGCCGGCGGCCCGGGCCGCTCCTGTGCCTGCCGCCATACCTTCGGTGGAGTGCGCGGCCGTGCCGCCCGCACCGGCCGCCCCGGCTCGGAGCCGGCCGCCCGTCGACGTCCGGCAGCTCCGGTACCAGCCGGAACCGTCCCGTTTCGCACTGGCCGCCGCCGCGGCCATCCTGCTGATCGGCCTTGGCCTGCTGCTGGTGGCGCGGCTGGCGGGCGCCCGCTGGCTGGCCGGCGCCGCCGCGCTGGCGGCCCTCGCGCTGGCCTCGTCCTGGTGCGGGGCGTGGGCCTACCGTGCGCATCTGCTCGGCCGCGCCGCGCAGGTCAGGCCGGACACGTTCCCGGTGCTCAGCGCGGCCATCAGCGAGCTGCGACAGCAGCTGGACTACCATCGGCCGGCCGACGTGTTCGTGTCCGCCACGGCCCGGCGAGCGCTGCTCACCAGCACCTTCGGACCGCACGTCCTGGTTATCCCGGGAGACCTCGCCGCCGACCTCAGTAAGCCCGCGAACCGGGCCCAGCTGGATTTCGCGCTGGCCACGTTCTTCGGCAGGCTGAAGGCCAGAAGCCTCGCGTGGGCGCCGGCCCGCGTCGCCGTCGACGTGCTGCGGCTCCCGTTCGTGCTGAACGTCCTCGTCGCGCCGTGGGACCGGGCCATCGTCTATACCGGCGACCAGCTCGCCGCGGCGTGCTGCGGCAGCCTCGATGAGTCGGTCGTCGCGCTCAACTGGCTGCTGACCGGGCCGGACTCCGCCGCCAGCGTCGGCACGGGCGGCCTGCTGCGGCAGGCGGCGGCGGTACGGCGGCGCTGGTTTGGCCGGCTGCCGCTGCTGTACGCGCGTTCGCCGCGGCTGACCGACCGCTATCTGAACCTGCTCAGCTTCGCCGCCCACGCGGCGCCGGACCAGGCCCGCGCCTTCCATGAGCAGCGGGCGGGCGGCACGGAAGGCTGGGTCCTCAAGGTCCTCGCCCGGCCGCCGCGGCACCGGCACCGGCATGGCCCCCGCCGCACGCTGGCCGCGGCGTCCATCGCGGCGAGCGTCCTGTGTGTCGCGGCAGCCGGGTACGCGCTGTTCTCACCCGAATACCCGCACCTGCGGGCCGTGCTGGCGGGGACGCCGGGCCCGCGGGCATCGGTGCCCCCGGCCGGCGGGGGGCCGGTGCTAAGGACTCCGGTCTCAGCGGGCTCGTCCGCCCCGTCCACGTTCCCTGATACCCCCACGGATGCGGTCGCGGCGCTGGAGACGCACGTTCCGGCCGCCTTCGCCGGCACGTGCGCCTCGTTTACACCGCAACCGGTCCCGACCGGGCTGGTCGCCGCGGTGACCTGCACGCCGAGCGGGACCGGCGCACCCGCGCACCTGGAGTACTACCAGTACGCGACCCCAGCCGGCCTGAACGGCGCGTTCAGCCACGACGCCCAGGGCGTTCCGGTGAGCGGCACCTGCGACCGGGGCGGCCAGCGCGGGACGTACGACTTCGCCGCGGGCACCGCCGGGATGTGGGCGTGCTTCCTTGATACCGCCGGGATGAGCCAGATGATCTGGACCAGCACCAGCCTGGACATTCTCGCTTCGGCGAATGACCACACCCAGACGCCTCAGCAGCTGAGTAACTGGTTCTTCTCACCGGCCCCGACCGGCCCGCGCTGAGCGGCGCGCCCGGGGGAGCCACGGCGAGCCGCGCCGAGGGGGGCTCTGGCGATCGGCGCCCAGGGTGCCCCGGCCCGGCCGCATCCGGCGGCCTCTGGCACGCTGGGCGATGTCATTCCCTGCGGTCAAACTCCCCTGGAGCCGACATGACGATCCTGGATCCGGCCAAGCCCGCCCACGCCACGGCCGAGGAACGGCTGCGGTCCGAGCCGATCATCTGGCTGACCACCGTGACCCCGGGCGGGCAGCCCCAGTCGACTCCCGTCTGGTTCTTGTGGCGGGACGGAACGTTCCTGATCTACGGGGCCGCCCATGGGCCGAAGAACGCCAGCATCACGGCCAACCCGCACGTTTCGCTGCATCTGGAGGGCAATGGGCGGGGCGGCGCGAACGTCGTCTTCGAAGGCGACGCCAGGATCGACCCTGACGGCCCCAGCGCGGATGCCGTGCCCGAGTACGTTGAAAAATACCGCCCGTTTATCGACTCCTACGGGTGGACGCCGCAGAGCTTCGCCGGCGACTACCCGCACGTGATCCGGGTGACCCCCACCCGGGCCCGCATCTGGTGAGTCACCACGAGGGGAGGCTGAACGGGCGCAGCTCCGGCGCCGGCTGATACCGCACGAACGCCGGCGCCGCGGGGGACACGCTGCCGCCCGTGGGCAAGAAGATGTTGTCGTCCGGCCCGAGCGCCGCCGCCTGCGCGTTCAGGGCGGCGGGGGTCAGCGCCGCGCGGTTCCAGTGCCCGGTGCCAAGCCGGTTCAGCAGGGTCTGGACGGCGGTGATGGTCTCGGCCGGGGTGAACGCGCAGTGCCCGGCCCGGTCCACGAAGGTCTGCCGCAGCATCGACTGGTCACCGGCCTGCTGCACCACTTGCTGGTAGGCCTGCTCGTTTTCCGGCACGACCAGGCCGTCGCCGGTGGTGTGCATGGTGAGCACCGGCACGGACAGGCGGCCGTCGAAGGCGATGTTCTGCGCCAGGTAACGCACCGCGGACGGCTTGGCGCTGATCCGCGGGGCCTGGTTGAGTTTGTTCAGGTCGGCGGTCAGGCTCAGCCCGGCCGCGTGGTACAGCGCGACGACCTCGCGGGCGTCCGCCGACTTGGCCAGCTGGGCGGCGTAGTTCACGCCCGTGTTCCACGACGGGTTGCCGCCCGCCCGCGCTTCGAGCTCGGCGCGGAAGGCGAAAACGAACGGGAAGTCGACCTGGGTGTCCCACACGTACTGGTTGGCTTCCTGGGCGGCGTAGTCACGCGGGGCGGGTTCGGGGGACAGCGGGGCGAACCATCCCGGCGTATCGGCAAGCGCCGCAGCCAGGGCCAGCCGGGCCCGGCCCTGCGGCGTCTGCTGGGCGGCGGTGACGGCTGCTTCCGCGCCGGACAGGTTGCTGCCCGGATTGGTGATGTTAACGAGCTGCACCGAGGGATCGACCAGCTGCTGGAATCCGAACGCGCTGTCCAGAGCGGTATTCCAGGTGGCGACGCCGCCCGACAGCACGCCGCACATCGGCAGCGCCGCGCTGAACAGGCCCGGGTAACGCTGGATCAGGCCCGCGGTGATGATGCCGCCCAGCGAATGTCCCCAGGCGATGGTCCGGCCCGGCGTGCGGTAGGTCCGGTCGAACACGCCGAGCGTGCCGACCTGGTCCGGGAGCGCCTGCTGGATCGCCCAGCCGGTCGTCGCGTAGGAGGAGCCGGCCAGCGCGTACCCATGACTGAGCAGCCATTTGCCGGTGACCGGATCACCCACGTCCTGGGCCGGGTTGGCGGCTCCCGGGACGACGTACCCGTGGCTGTAGAGGAACAGAGTCCCGTTCCACCGGCCGGCCGGGCACTGGATCTCGTAGCTGGCCCCGTCCGCCAGCGAGCCGTTCAGCGTGGTCACCGCGCCCGACGCGCCGCAGGCCTGGCTGGCCAGCGCGGGGGCGCCGGAGGTCAGTCCCGTCGTGAGCAGGGCCGCGGACAGGGTGAGTGCAGCAAGCCGGAACGGCCTCATCACGACCACGCTCCATTGCGCGAGAACGCGAACTTTCGGTTATGGGGGGACAATAACCCACAAGACACAGAAAACGACAGGCCGATCTGCTGGCACGCATGCCGGACGTCCGCGCGACGCCGGCCACGGGCGCCCGTACCGTACCGGCCGCCGCCACGCCCCTTGCTACGATCACACTGCGTTGCGTTCAGGCCGCGCGAACGTCCGATCAGCGGGCATGAAACCAGGGGGAAACGATGGCGTCTCAGCTGAATCCGTACCTCAACTTCGACGGCACCACCCGCCAGGCAATGGAGTTCTACCAGCGGGTGTTCGGCGGCACCCTCACCCTCAACACGTTCGCCGACCTGGGGGCCAAGGACTCGCCCGACGCCGACCGCATCATGCACGCGATGCTCGAAACGGACGCCGGCTACACGCTCATGGCCGCCGACGTCACCAGCGACATGGAATACCATCCCATGGGCGGCTTCGCGATCAGCCTCAGCGGTGACGACGGCGAGGCCCTGCGCGGCTACTTCGGGCAGCTGTCGGCCGGCGGGACCACGACCATGCCGTTGCAGAAGCAGGTCTGGGGCGACGAGTTCGGCATGTGCCTGGACCAGTTCGGCGTCTCCTGGCTGGTCAACATCTCCCAGCCGTAGGCACGGGAACGCGGCCCGCCGGGACACCCCGGCGGAGCTCTGCCCTGGCGGCGGGCCCGCGGCAGGCACGCCGTAGGGCGCGCGGCAGGCACGGCGCCGGGCACCGCCCGGCGCCGCGCGGTTCCCGCTCGGCTGGCGTCAGGCCGACACCAGGTCGCACACGAAGATGAGGGTCTCGCCCGGCGAGATCACGTTCCCGGCGCCGCGCTCGCCGTAGGCCAGATCCGGCGGGATGATCAGCTGGCGGCGGCCGCCGACCTTCATCCCCTGCACGCCCTGGTCCCAGCCGGCGATGACCCGCCCCGCGCCCAGCTGGAACTGCAGCGGGTCACCCCGGTTCCAGCTCGCGTCGAATTCCTCGCCGGTCGAATAGGCGACCCCGACGTAGTGAACCTGGACCGTGTCGCCCGCCTTCGCCTCGTGGCCGTCACCTTCCCAGATGTCGGTGATGTGCAGGGCGGTGGGCGGCTCCCCGCCCGGAAAGTCGATCTCGGGCTTGCCGATGCTCATACTGGCCTCTCTCGGTAGCTCTCAACAGCGCCAGGTTATGCGTGACCTGTGCGGTGAGACGGCCGTTTCCGCGGCAGGGCCTGCCGGCCCTGGCGGCAGCGACGGCCGATGCGGATGCGCGGCCGGGTCATTGTCGGTAGAAAGGGCTGCATGACGGATGCCGACGGAGGAGGCCCCCGGCTGGTACTTGGCCCGCTGCTGCGTTACGTCGGCGAGACCGAAGCCACGATATGGGTGGAGACCGACCGCGCCTGCCAGGCCGGGGTCCTGGGCCACCAGGCGCGAACGTTTGAGGTGTCCGGGCACCACTACGCGCTGGTCGTGGTCGGTGGCCTGCAGCCAGGAGCCGAGTACGTGTACCAGGTCACGCTGGATGGCGCCGTCCGCTGGCCGCAACCGGGCTCGCCTTACCCGCCCAGCGTGCTCCGGACGCTGGATCCGGGCCGGCCGCTGCGGCTGCTCTTCGGTTCCTGCCGGATCGCCGAGCTGCCGGTTCCGCCGCGCAGCCGCAAGCGCGCGGCGGACGAGCAGGCACACGGAGCCGACGCCCTGGACGCCTGCGCCGCCGACCTGGCCGCCGCGCCGCCCGGCGGCCTGCCCGATCTCCTGCTGCTGATCGGCGATCAGGTCTACGCCGACGACGTGAACCCGGAGACGCGGACGTTCATCGAGCAGCGGCGGGACCCGGCCGTGGCGCCGGGGTATGAGATCGCGGACTTCGCCGAGTACTGCCACCTGTACCGGCAGGCCTGGACCGAGCCCGCGGTGCGCTGGCTGCTGTCGGTCATCCCGACCGCGATGATCTTCGACGACCACGACGTGCACGACGACTGGAACACCTCGGCCGCCTGGCGGCGTGAATACCAAGCCAAGCCATGGTGGCGGGACCGGATCACCGGCGCCTACATGAGCTACTGGATCTATCAGCATCTCGGCAACCTTTCGCCGGAGGACCTGGGCAAGAACGACGTGTGGCGGCGGGTGCAGGAGACGCCGGGGGACGCGGCCGCGGTGCTCCGCGACCTCGCGGCCTGCGCCGATGACCCGTCCGGCGGCATCCGGTGGAGCTACCGGCGGACCCTCGGCCGGACCCGGGTGGTCGTCATCGATTCGCGCGGCGGCCGGGTGGTCGACGAGGGCGGCCGGCTGATGGTCAACGAGACCGAATGGCAGTGGGTGACGGAGTTGGTGTCCGGTGACCGGGACCACGTGGTGCTGGCCAGTTCGCTGCCGCTGCTGCTGCCGCGCGGCATCCACGACCTGGAAGCGTGGAACGAGGCCGTCTGCCGCGGGGCCTGGGGCCGGCGCTTCGCCCGCGTCGGCGAGCGAATCCGCCAGACGGCGGACCTGGAGCACTGGGCCGCCTTCGGCGCGTCGTTCGCGGCCTTCGAACGGCTGCTGACCGGGCTCGCGACCGGGGCGTTCGGTGAGCCGCCGGCCTCGGTCACCGTGCTGGGCGGCGACATCCACCACAGTTACCTGGCCGCGGTGAGCTTCCCGGCCGGGACCGAGCCGCGCAGCGCGGTCTACCAGGCGGTCTGCTCGCCGATTCATAACCTCTTGCCGGGCGCGTTCCGGCGCGGGCAGGAGATGGCCACCTCCCGGGCGGGCGAACTGGGTGGCCGGGCGCTCGCCGCGCTGGCCGGGGTGGCCAAGCCGCAGATCCGGTGGCAGATCACCCACGGTCCCTGGTTCGACAACATGCTGTCCGCGCTCGAATTCGACGGCCGTACGGCGCGCATCCGGTTCGACCGCACCGTTCCCGGCGCCGCCGGCAGCCCGCATCTCGAGCCGGTCTGCGAAACGGGCCTTAGCTGAGCCGGTTCCCGCCCCTATCACCGCAATCCCACCCGTCCCGTCTGCCCTGCCCCCACGCTCGGCGCGCGCTCTGTCCGCTTCTCGTCAACAACGTGTTCCCCATCCGCACCACCCCATCATCACCCGGCTGGTTTGTGTGCGATAACGGCCTGCTCTGGCAGCCTTATCGCACACGTTTCGGGCCTACGGGGTGGTTCTCGGTGCGGCACAATCGGTGGGTGTCTGACGCGTGCGGTTACCCGGGCGGTGACGGGCCGGCGCCGTCAGCCCCGGGCAGCCGGAAAGTGGTGCGGGGCCTGCAGGAAAGAGCGGCCCGGGCTTTCCCGGCGGAGCATGTGCAGGATGCGGGCGGGTGGCAGCTGCGCCATTCCCCCGGCGGCGCCTGGTGGGTGAGCGCGGTGCTGCCGCACGCCGGGGGCGGGCCGGGCCCGCTGGAGCGCAGGGTCGCCGGGGCGGAGGAGTTCTACGCCGCCCGTGGCGCGGCCGCGCGCTTCCAGATCAGCCCGGCGGGCTGCCCGGACGGGCTCGACGCCGTGCTGGCCGGGCGCGGTTACCGGCGCCACGGCTCGATGTCGCTGCAGGTGGCGCCGACCGCGCGGGTGCTGGAACACGCGCCGGTCGGCCCGCTGCGTATCCACCTGGACGACCATCCGGCGGGTCCGTGGTTCGGCCTGTGGCACGTGGTGCACGGCGGTGGCTGGGACGCCCGTGCCGAGTGGGACATGCTGGCCCGGGTCCGGGGGCCGTCGGCCTACGCCTGCGCGATGATCGGAGACGACGTCGCCGCGGTGGGCCGCGCGGTCGCCGACACCGGCTGGGCGGGCGTGTTCGGGATGGCCACGCGGCCCGCGGTGCGGGGGAGAGGCGCGGCCCGCGAGGTGCTCGCCGCGCTGGCCGGCTGGGCCCGCGCGAACGCCGCCGGCCGCATGTATCTGCAGGTGGAGCGGGACAACGGGCCGGCTCTGCGGCTGTACGAGCGGGCGGGTTTCCGCGAGATGTGCGGGTACCACTACCGCACCGCGGGGTGAGCGGCAGGCGCTGGCCCGGGTCAGCGGGCCGGTGCGTCCAGCCCGAGGCGGCGCTGCTCGATGATCAGGCACCGGTCCTCGACGTAGAGCAGGCCGGCGCGCTCGGCGATGGCGCGCGCCTCGGCCGAGGCGATGCCCAGCTGGAGCCACAGCGCGGTGGCGCCTGCCGCGACCGCCTGGCGGGCGATGTCCGGCGCCTGCCCGGGCGGCCGGAACACATCGACGAGCCCGACCTGTTCCGGGACGTCGCCGACGGTCCGGTAGACGGGTTCGCCGAGAATCGTGCTGGCGTGCGGGTTGACCGGGATGATGCGCCAGCCGTGCCGCTGCATGTGCGCCGGCACCGAATGCGCCGCCTTGGCCGGCGCAACGCTCGCGCCGACCACGGTAATGGTGTCGTAGGTGGTCAGGATGCGCTCGACAAGCGCGTCGGTGCCGCTCACCCGCTCACCTTAACCCGGAACGTCTGGCGGCGGCGGTGCGCCGGGTGGGCCGGGCTAGTAGCCCAGGCGGCCTGCTGCGGCCGGTACCCCCAGCGGGAATGTTCCGCGTCATCTCGTTTGGCGGCCGTCGGCGTGGACAGATGAAGCGGACAACACAACGGAAAGGACCCGCGTCATGGCGACGGAAGACAAGGCGGCCCACAAGGCCACGGAAATCAAGGGCGACGTCAAGGAGACCCTGGGCAAGGCGACCGGCGACCGGGAAATGGAAGCCGAGGGCAAGGGCGACCAGGCCAAGGGCAACCTCAAGCAGGCCGGGGACAAGGTCAAGGACGCGTTCAAGAAGTAGCGGGGCCCGCGGCCGCCGGTCCGCAGGCCTGCCGGTCTGCGCGGCCGCCGGTCTGCGCGGCCGCCGGCACCGCGACCGTAACGCCGCGCACCGGCATCCGCTGTCTCAAGCCGGGACAGCTGTCTGGAGCCGGGGCGGCCGCGGCGCCCTGACGCCGCCGGATCCGGGCGCAGTACTGTTGATCTGCCCGTTCCTTCAGGCTGGGAGGCCGGCATGACCGCGACCAGCGATGCGCCCGCCGTGATGCCGGCGGCGTTCTTCGGGCACGGGAACCCGATGAACGCGATCGAGATCAACCGGTACTCCAGCGCGTGGCGGGCCTTCGGGCAGGCGGCGCCGCGCCCGCGCGCCATCCTGGTCGTGTCCGCCCACTGGTACATCAACGCGACGGCGGTCACCGCGATGCCGCGGCCGCGCACCATCCACGACTTCTACGGATTCCCGCCGGAACTGTTCGGCGTCCAGTATCCGGCGCCCGGCCTGCCCGATCTCGCCGGCGAGATCAAGGACATCGTGAAGCCGACGTGGATCGGGGCGGACGTCGACAGCTGGGGGATCGATCACGGCACCTGGTCGGTCCTCGTGCACGCCTTCCCTGACGCGTCCATCCCGGTGGTCCAGCTGTCGGTCAACGCCGACAAGGACTTCGATTACCACCTGGAGCTGGGGCGGAAGCTGGCCCCGCTGCGCGAGCGCGGTGTGCTGGTGATCGCCAGCGGCAACGTAGTGCACAACCTGCGCGCGGTGCAATGGAGCATGACCGACGACGGTTATGACTGGGCGCAACGTTTCGACGAGGACGCCAAAGCCCAGATGCTGTCCGATCCGACGGCCGTGGCCCGGCTCGACGGCCATCACGACTACCGCCACGCCGTGCCGACGCCGGACCACTTCATCCCGCTGCTCTACCTGGCCGGGCTGGCCGGTGCGGAGAGTCCCGGCGACGTTGACGTACTTGTCGACGGCTACACCTACGGCTCGCTGTCCATGACGGCCTACACCCTCGGGCTCGCCTGCCCCCACGCCGAAGGCACCGGCGGGTCCCCGCAGCCGCCCGGCGACCTCCCCGCCGACGAGACCAACATCTGAACCGGCCGGCCCGGCAGAAAGCCAGGGCCGCAAGCCGGGGCCGCAAGCCGGGGCCGCAAGCCGGGGCCGCAAGCCGGGGCCGCAAGCCGGGGCCGCAAGCCGGGGCCGCAAGCCGGGGCCGCCGGAAGGGCCGTCAGGGGATCGGCCGCCTCATCCGCGGTGCGGGCCCGAAGTTCGTCTCGGCGACGCCGCAGTCGGTGAATCCGGCGGCGCGGTAAAAGTCCCGTGCGTGCGGGTTGGCGGTCACTTCGACGCATCGCACACCCCGCGCCCGCAGCACCTCGGCGATGCGGTTGACCAGGGCCGTGGCGATCCCGCGCCGCATCCATGCCGGATCGACGAACAGGTCCTCCAGGTCGGTGGTTCCGCCGACGTCGATCCAGGTGGCGAAGCCAACGACCGCGCCGTCCCGTTCCGCGACATAGGTGCGGCCGTCGGCTAGCCCGTCCGGCCCCAGAATCAGGTACTCCGGGTGGGCCAGCATGTGGTCACGGTCGCCTGCGTTGGACAGCGACGCGCGGCGGTAGACGCCGCTGGCGGCGGGCAGGTCCGCAGGTACCCCGAGCCGGATCATGGCCACAGTGTGAACCAGCGGCACCGGGCCTGAACCAGCGGGGCCCCGGCCGCCCAGCGCGATGCCTACCTGATCTCCCTCGCCCACCGCGATCTCGGCGAGGAGCGCATCCACGCCGCCCTCGCCCCCGCCCGCGCGGAAGCAACCTCGATCATCGAGCGCGGCCAGCGGGACGGCACGTTCGCCCGCCACCTGCCCGCCCCCGTCCTGGCCCTGGCCACGGAATCACTCGGGCTGGCCCTGCTGGACGCCCATACCGCCTCGGACTGGAGCGACCCGGCGGGCGAGGCGGCCGCCACCGCCGTCCTCATCGCCGCCGGGATCGACCCCACTTCGGCCCGCGACCTCGTGCGCGCCATCCGCACCGAGGACCCCGGACCCACTTCGCCCTAAGCCCTGCCCACCCCGGCAGATGGCAGCGTTCTGGGTGCTGTGTTCCGAGGACGAGGTCACCCGCTACGGCGGGTTTGGGGGAGGACACCCACACTTCCCTCCGCATGCCGGCTGTCGGTAACCTACTGACCAATCCGCAACCGTTAGCCTGGGGACCCAAGGGCATTGGCCACTCACGGCTTGCAGATGCCGTGACCTGCGCCGATGTGCTTGGTCTTCGGTAAGTGGCCGTGGTTGACAGTACCGCGCGTGCCGACGCACGTAGCGGGCACGCAACGCCTTGACCAACGGCTCGGCCGCGCGCTTTGGGAAGGCGGATGCCGTGAGCCTGGTGCACACTGTGGAGGTGCCGCGGCGGCCTGTGTCGCTGATGGAGCCCATCATCGGCGCCGCGCGGTACGAGCAGCTGGTCCGGGCCGCCGACCAGCTGCGGCCCGCGCTGGCCGGGCGCACCATCTGGAACGTCAACTCGACCGCGGCCGGCGGCGGGGTCGCCGAGATGCTGCAGGTACTGGTCGGGTACATACAGGATCTGGACATCCTGACCGGCTGGCTGACGATCACCGGCGACGCCGGGTTCTTCGCGACCACCAAGCGGCTGCACAACCAGATCCACGGCGACCCCGCCGGCGCCCCGCTCAGCGCGGCGGAGGCCGGTCATTACGCGCGGATACTGGCCGCGAACGCGGTGGAGCTGCTTTCCCGGGTCCGGCCCGGCGATGTGGTACTGCTGCACGACCCGCAGACCGCCGGCCTGGCCGCGCCGCTGGCGCAGGCGGGCGCCCGCGTGGTGTGGCGCTGCCACATCGGCGTCGGCTGGGAAAACGACGTGACCCGGGCGGCGTGGGGCTTCCTGCGGCCGCACCTGACCGCCGCGGAGGCCTGCGTGTTCTCGCGCCGGGAATATGTGCCGTCGTGGATACCCGCGGAGAAGGTCTGGGTCATCCCGCCGTCGATCGACCCGTTCTCCCCCAAGAACCAGCCCCTCGACGCCCAGACCGTGCGGGCCATCCTGGCGAGGCTGGGCGTGCTGGACGGTGCGGCGCCGCTTGTGCCCGGGAGGTTCGTGCGCCGCAACGGCGATGCGGACGTCGTCACCAGGCCAGCGGTCGTCATTGGCGAGGGCCGCCCTGGACCCGATGATCCGGTGCTGGTCCAGGTCTCCCGCTGGGACCGGCTCAAGGATATGGCCGGGGTCATGCGGGGCTTCGCCGACCATGTCGTGCCCGGCGGCGACGGGTACCTGATGCTTGTCGGCCCGGCAGTCAAGAATGTCAGCGACGATCCGGAGGGCGCAGCCGTCTACGGTGAATGCCTGTTGCAGTGGCACGGTCTAAGTCCCGCTGCCCGGGCGCGTGCCCTGCTGGTTACGCTGCCGCTCGATGACATCGACGAGAACGCGGCCATGGTCAACGCGTTGCAGCGGCACGCCACCATCATCGTGCAGAAGAGCCTGGCTGAAGGGTTCGGGCTGACCGTGTCCGAGGGAATGTGGAAGGGACGGCCGGTCATCGGCTCGGCGGTCGGCGGGATCATTGACCAGATCGCCCCGGGCACGGGCATCCTGCTGCCCGATGCCGCCGACCTGACGGCGTTCGGATCGGCAGCCCGCCTGCTGCTCGGCGACCAGGACCAGGCAACCCGGATGGGCCAGGCCGCCCACGCCTACGTCCGCGAGAACTTCCTCGGGGATGGGCACCTGCTGCGCTACGCCAGGCTGCTCGGCACGCTGATCGGCGAAGGTTAGCGCGCGGCCCGCCAACTGATTGATCCGGGGTCCGGGGGCCGGGGTGTGGACGGTCTGGGCCGGATGAAGTCCCTAGTCGCAGTCGGGGAATGTCTCTTCGCGGATCTCGCGGAGCGTATCGTCCAGGTGCTGGAGGGCGTCGGCGGTGGCCCGTCTGGCCGCGTCGGCGGGAAGGCCGGTGGCGGTTTGCAGGCTGAGCCCGAGCTGGTACAGGCTGGCGGTGATCCGGTCGAGCAGATCCCAGCTGCGGTGAGCCTGATCAGCTGCGACAGCGGCTCGCGCCATGTCGAGGAGATCTTCCTGCCGCCGCACACATCCACCGATGCCGCAGAGATCGCCTGACTCCGGGAGATCGGTATCGGGTGTCATGGGCGGCGACCGGCCTGTCACTGCAGTCGGCGCAGGTGGGCGTCGGCGGGCTCGGCGGCCTGAAGGCGGATCCGGGCATCGACGGCTTGCGCGCCGTGCGGGCGGGCGAAAACCGGGCTCAGCTCGAGTTCGGCGATCTGCGGCAGGTCATCGGCCATCCGGGAGACGCGCAGCAGCAGGTCCCGCAGCGCGGCCAGATCGGCGCCCGGGGTGCCGGGGCGGCCGAGCAGGAGCGGGGCGGCGCGGATCGAGCGGATCAGCGCGTCGGCGTCGGCGTCGGTGAGCGGGGCCAGCCGCGCCGCGCGGTCGGCTAGCGCATCGGCGGCCGCGCCGCCGGCCCCGAACAGCACCAGCGGGCCGGCGACCTCTTCCTGCAGCACGCTGATCGCCACCTCGATACCGCCGGTGACCATCGGCTTGACGATGACACCGGCCAGCCGTCGGCCGAACGTCTCGGTCAGCGAGCGGAACCCGCGCCGGACCTCGGCCGCGCCGTGCAGGTCGATCAGCAGGGCGCCGGCGCCACGCGCCCGCACCAGGCCGGGCACATCGGCCCGGAGCGCGACCGGCCCGCCGAACCGTGCCGCCGCCGCGACGGCGCCGTCCTCGGTGACGACCCCGGTGCTGTCGGCCAGCGACATCCCGTAGCAGCCGAGCAGTTCTACGGTGGGATCCAGCGGTAGCCAGCCGCCGACCGGCCTTGCGGCCAGAAATTCCGCGACCAGTTCCCTGGCCCGGTCCGGGCGCAGGCCGTCGAGGTCGGGCACGGTCCCCGGCGGGGTCGCCCGCCACGTGCCGTAGCGGGCGGCGTGGCCGAGGGCGCGGGCGGCGGACTCGGCGTAGGCGTAGGCCGGGACGGCGGGGGAGTCCGCGCCCGGGGCCCGGAGCAGCCGGACCACTTCCACCTGGTCCAGCACCGCGGCGGCGATCGGCACGCGCAGCCGCGCGGCGGGCACCTCGGGAACCGGGTCGCTGCCCGCGCCCGGGGTCGTCAGCGCCAGCACCGCGTCGACGCCCGGATCGGCGCCGGCCAGCTCCAGACATCGCCGGAAGACGCCGGGGCCGATCAGCAGGGTGGTATCGACCGGCCCGGTCACCATGGCGTCGCGGGAAAGCAGGTCCCGCAGCGCCCGCCGGGTGTCCCCGGCCAGGCGGGCGACCTGCAGGCCCGCGTCGCCGCACGCGTCGGCGGCGAGGATCGCGGCGCCGCGGGTGTTGGACACCACGGCGACCCTGGGCCCGGCGGGTGCCGGCTGGGCGGCCAGCAGCGCCGCGGTGTCGAGCAGCTCGCCGAGGTTGGCGACAGCGATCACCCCGGCCTGCTCGAACATAGCCTGCCGGGTCAGCAGCGGGGTCGCCGCCGCGGCGCGCGCACCGGTCAGGCGCAGGCCCGTGGTGGACCGGCCCACGTTCACGATCAGGACCGGCTTGGCGCGGCTGACCCGGCGGGCGGTGCGCGCGAACTTGCGCGGGTTCCCCATCGACTCCAGATACAGCAGGGCCAGCTTTGTCGCCGCGTCGGACTCCCACCACAGCAGCATGTCTGCGCCGGACACGTCGTCTATGTCGCCCAGCGAGACGAGGGAAGAGATCCCGATGCCCAGCCGGGACAAGTGCTCCACCAGCGCGAAGCCGGTGCCCCCGGTGGACTGGAACGCCAGGCCGGCGCTTCCCGGCGTGGGGTGGCGGCCCGCGAACGTCGCGTCCAGGCCGGCGCTGGTGCTGGCCACGCCGAAGGAGGCCGGCCCGACCATCCGCATGCCGTAGCGGCGGCAGATGCCCAGCAGCTCCGCGCGGCCCGCGCCGTCCAGTCCCGCCGCGAGCACCACCAGCGCCTTGACCCCGCGCTGCCCGCATTCTGCGGCGATACCGGTCACCGCGGCGGCCGGCGTGGCGATGACCGCCAGGTCGACGTCCCCGGGCAGCGCGGCCGCCGACGGCAGGCAGGGAACGCCGTCCAGTTCGGCCGCGGCCGGATTGACCGCGTAGACCGGGCCGGGGAAGCCGCCGGTCACGATGCTGCGCAAGATGACCCGCCCGACCGAGCCAGAGCGCCTGCTCGCGCCGATGACGGCGACCGAGGCCGGCGCCAGGACGTGCCGCAGGCTGGCCACGTTGGCCGACCGTTCCCGCTCGGCCACCGTGTCCCGGTAGGCGCCGAGGGCGGTGTCGGCCTCGCCGGCGGGCAGCGGGAACGTGAGGTCGTACACACCGTCCGCGAGAGCGCGGTGCACCTGCAGCCCGGCGTCGGCGAACACCCGCAGCATGGCCGCGTTCTCGCTCAGCGTGTCCGCGGTAATGGCGCGGCACCCGCGGCCGCGGGCCATCGAGACCAGGTGCTCCAGCAGCAGCGTGCCGACGCCGCGGGTATGCATGTCGTCGGCGACCGTGAAGGCGACCTCGGCCGACCGGGGCGGGGGATCGTCGCACTCGAAGGTGCCGCAGCCGATCAGCTCGCCGCCCAGCACGGCGAGCAGCGCGACGTGGTCCGGCCCGGGCGCGCGGCAGATCCGGCGTGCCTCCCGTTCGGCCGCCATCGGGCTCATGCTGAAGAAGCGCAGGTAGAGGTTGTCCGGGGACATCTTGGCGTGCAGGTCCCGCACCGCGTCGAAGTCCTCGGGCCGGGCGGGCCGGATCTCGATCGTCGTGCCGTCGGTCAGCAGAGCGTAGGCGCTGGGCTCGCCCGGTGTGCTCACGTCGGTCTCCCCCGGGTGCTGCAGTGGCTCGCGATGTCGGACTTAACCCGCATCACCGGGTTCGTTTCCCTGGTTGGAGGGCATCAACGGGCGGACCCCTTGAGGTTCGCTAACCGTGAGCTGACCCCGGCGCGGGCCGGCATGACTGTTGCTGCCCCCTCGTGGGCTGCCATCTATGGTGGCGTGTTCCGGCTACGGCTCTGAGGGCCGAAGGTCCCGATCATCCCTCCCGGCCGGGGCCAGCCGGGGGTAACCTGAGGCAGGGATGCCTGCCCGGGCCGCGGCGTGGCAGGCGGCGGAGGTGGTAGAGGGAGATGCGGGACGCCGGGCGGAGAGCCCGCATCGTGGCAGCGGTCACCGGACCGTGCGCCACGGCGGGTTTCGGCACGCTGATGGACCGGCTGTGCCGGCTCGCGGTGGATGAAATGGCACTGTCCGGCTGCGCGGTGGTTCTGATGTCCGGGACTGTGCAGGTGGGCACGTTCGGCGGTGCCGGGCGGCACGCGGCCACGATCACCGAGCTGCAGTTCGAGCTTGGCGAGGGGCCGTGTCTGCAGGCCTGCGCATCAGGCGTTCCGGTCTTACTGCCAGACCTGACAGCTGAGGCCGCGGCCCGGTGGCCGGTGTTCGCCCCGGCCGCCGTCGCGGCAGGGGTGCGGGCCGAGTTCTCCCTGCCTCTGCGCGCTGGGCCGCGCGGCATCGGCACGTTCGACCTGTGCCGTGACGAGCCGGGCATGCTCAGCGACCAGCAGCTGGCGGACGCGCTCGTCGCCGCAGACATCGCCTGCGACGCGGTGCTGTCGGCGCGGGAACCATTCGGCAACGCGGACCTGGCCAGGCTGCTCGACACCGTCGGTGCGGACCGGCTCGTGGTCCACCAGGCGACCGGCATGATCGCCGCGCAGCTGAATGACACCATCATCAACGCGCTCGCCCGGCTGCGGGCGGCCGGGTTCGAGAGCGGACGCTCGATCTATGACATTGCGCAGGACATCGTCGCACGGCGGGTGAGATTCTATGAATGAGATCAGTGACGGGCGTGCCCGCGTGAAGGCGCCTGCGGAGGCGGGCCGCAGCGGCGGCGCGGCGCGGCGCGAGAGCTTGCTGGCCCGTACTTTCGTGCGCCTTGCGGACACGCTGGTCGAGGAGTTTGACGTTGTCGAGTTCCTGCACAGCCTGTCCGCCGACTCGGTCGAGATCCTGGGGGCCGAGGCGGCCGGCGTCATGCTAGCCGACCCGCGCGGCGGGCTGCGGCTCATCGCATCCTCGGAGGAGCGGATGCGGATCCTGGAGCTCTTTGAGATTCAGGGCGCGCAGGGTCCCTGCCTCGACGCATTCGGCTCCGGCCGGACGGTGCAGGCGACCGCGGCCGAAGGCAGCAGCCGGTGGCCGCTGTTCGCTCCGCGGGCATCCCAGGCAGGGTTCTGCGTCATGTGCGCCGTGCCGCTGCAGGTGCGCAAGAACGTAATTGGCGCGCTGAACCTCTTCCGCGGCACCGACGAGCTGTTCAGCGACACCGACCTGGAGATCGCGCAGGCCATGGCGGAGATGGCGGCGATCGCGCTGATCCAGGAGCGTGCGCTCAGGCAGCAGACCCTGGTGACAGAGCAGCTTGAGGCAGCCCTGCGCAGCCGCGTCGTCATCGAGCAGGCGAAGGGCATGCTCGCGGAGTACCTGGCGACGTCCGTCGATGACGCATTCCAGCTGCTGAGGACCTACGCCCGCGGCCACAACCGCAAGCTCACCGACGTCGCTGCCGGGGTCATCAGCCGGCAGATCCCTGGCGGGGCGCTGGCTGCGGGCTACGAGGAAGCGTAGCCAGCTTGATGACTTAAAGTTACCAACGATTCAGGAAGCCGTGCGCGTGCTCGCCGGCGCGGGCCTGGCCGGAGTCGTCCAGGGCCGCGGCGTTTACGTCGTCGAACGCTGAAAAGCCGGCACCAGACGCGCGTCTCGTCCCCGGCTTCTCGCTGCCGCTCACCGATCGCCCGGCCGGAACCGACTGCGGTCTCCGCGACCCCTTCGGCAACAGCATCCGCTTCAACCAGCCGAAGTCCTAGGAGAACTCGCGGAACGCGGGCCAGGCGCGGACCCAGGATGACGTCAGCCCGGTGGCCAGGTAGACCGGGACCCCCTGCTCGTCATCGTCGACGCCGAGCCCGTTGCGGAACGTGGCGACCTGCCGGACGTGCGCGAACTCGCGGTGCAGCAGAGCCGGATCGACGTTGACGGCCAGGGCCGACGTGTCCGCGGCGGGCGGTGGCCCCCACAGCCAGAAGGTGTTCGCGCCGCTGTACACCCCGGGCAGCCCGGACTGCCGCCCGTACCGGTCGATGGCCCCGGCTTCGCCGTAGTTCCCGGTGACAATCGTCGTGTGCGCCCGCTCCGAGGCCGGCAGCGAGCCGTAGAGCCGGCCGACCAGCGTCACCTGAGCCGGCCAGCCGATCGTCTCGCCGAGGTCGTAGTTGATCTTCTGCAGCGGCACCGTGTGCAGCGCCCGGGCCGGCAGGACCGGCAGCGAGATCGGCAGCCCGACCGCCGCCGCGGCCAGGATGACGGCGAACGGCCAGATCCGGCCGGCCCGCGACCGGTGCGCCGCCAGCCAGCGCCCGGCCGGCACCGAGCCAGCGGCGAACAGGAACGTGTAGGCCGCCCCGGGGTAGTACGGCTTGCCGCCCAGCACGAACTGCGCCACGATCACGATCACCGTGGCCAGCGCGACCGGGCGGAACGGGCGGGCCGCCGGGCTGCGCAGCGACCAGATCACGCCGGTCACCCAGATCGGGGTGAGGGCCGGCCCGGTGTACAGGATCTGCGCGATCCAGTAGGTGGCGCGGTTGTGCCCGGCCTGGCCCTGCAGCGCGCGGAACACGTCCAGCTGCGGCCAGCCGTGCGCCGCCTGCCAGATCACGTCCGGGGCCGCGAGCGCCGCCGCCAGCACGCACCCGAGCAGCAGGTACCGGCTGCGCAGCAGCGTCCGCTGGCCGGTCACCAGGAAGCCCACCGCCAGCGCCGCGGCCAGGAAGCCGATGTTCCACTTGGCCTCGCTGCCGACGCCGACGCAACCGCCAATGGCCAGCCACCAGCGCGGATTCTGGCTGGCCAGCAGGCGCATGACGAGCAGCAGCGTAACTGCCCAGAAGACGAAGTCGGGTGTGGTGGTGGTCAGCTCGTGCATCGCGCCCAGGTACTCGCCGCACGTCGCGGTGGCGAGCGCGGCGAGGATCTGGCCGGACCGGTTCGCGCCGAGCTGGCGGCTCATCGCCGCCGTGAGCACGACCAGGGCCGCGAGGGCGAGCGCGGGCAGCACCCGGAATCCGGCCAGCGTGTTGCCGGTGACCGCCGCGGTGAACCGCGCGATCAGCGGCGTCAGCGGCGGCTGGTCGACGGACCCGAAGGCCAGGTGGTGGCCGGCGGACAGGAAGTACAGTTCGTCACGGTCGTAGCCGTATCGTGCGCTGACCGCCATTTCGGCACCGAACGAGGCGGCGGCGATGGCGGCCACCCAGAACCGGGCGGACCGGGGCGATGGGGCGGCCAGGGTGCCGGGTCCAACCCTGGGCGGCCGGCCTTCTGCGGTAGCGGTACTCATGCCCTCATCGTCGCGGGACGGGCGAGCCCGGCACATCGGGCAGCCGGGCGATTCTCGTGCCCCGCCGCGCGCCGGACGACCGGGCCGCGCAGCCCCCCGCGCTCGGCCGCGGGGATGAGCGGCCCGCTCCTCCCCGCGGCCGATCCGCGGCCGCCCCGCGCGCCATACGATCAGGTCGTGAACAGCCCCGCCATGCGGATCACCCGGCTTCCCCAGGTGCTGGCCGCGTGGGTAGCAGCGTTGCCGCGCCGCCGCCAGGAGCGGGTCCAGGACCTGGCGCTGGCGCTCGTGCTCGCCGTCGTCAACGCGCTGTCGCTGCTTCCGTTCCGTGCCCACCTGCATCCGCTATGGCTGGCCGAGATCCTTGTCGCGCTGCAGGCGATCCCGCTCATCTGGCGCCGCTCCGGCCCGGGACCGGGCGGCGGAGCGGTGCTGGGATCGCTGGTCATCGGCGCGGCGCGGGTCGCCTACGACCAGATCGGGTTCGGGTCCGCGCCGTTCCCGCTCGGGCCGGCGATCGCGCTGTATACGGTGATGATGCTGGCCAGCGCGTGGTGGCGCTGGATCGTCGGCGCGTTCGTGGTGGCCGGCGTCTCGGTCTCGCTGTCCGCGCCGGGCCACAATGAGCCGTATGAAGCCATCACGCAGGCGTTCATCTTCCTCACCGCGGCGGCGGCGGGGGTACTCAGCCGCGCCCGGCAGGCGAACCTGCGGGCGGCGGAGAGCCGGGCCGACCGGGCCGAGGCCGAAATGGACCGGCAGTCCGCACGCGCCGCGGCGCGCGAACGGGTCACCATCGCCCGCGAGCTGCACGACGTCGTCGCGCATCACGTCAGCCTGATGGCGGTCCAGGCCGAAGCGGCCGCGTCGCTGCTGCCCGGGCAGCCCGCCCAGGCGGCGCGGTCGGTGGCCATCATCGGCGACACGGCCCGGCTGGCGCTGACCGAACTGCGCCGGCTCCTTGGCGTGCTGCGGGGGCCCGGCGACCGGCTGGAGACGGCGCCATCGGCCTCGCTCGGTGAGCTGGACGGCGTGCTCGAGCAGGTGCGCGGCGCCGGGCTGCCCGTCGATTTCGAGGTCGTCGGGACCCCCGGTCAGCTGGCCCCCGGCGTGGACCTGACCGCCTACCGGATCGTGCAGGAAGCCCTGACCAACACCATCCGGCACGCGCACGCCGACCGCGCGGCCGTCACCGTCACCTACGAGCCGGGGTACATCACCGTGCGCGTCGCCGACTCCGGGCCACGGCTGGCACCGGACCCGAACGGGCGGCCCGCGCCCGCGGCGGAAACGCGGCTGGCGCGGGCCGGCCTGGACGGTACCGGCCTGGAGGAGGCCGGCCTGGCGGGGGGCGGGCTCGGGCTGGCCGGCATCGCCGAGCGGGTCGCCTCGTGCGGCGGGAACCTATCCGTGGGCCCGACGCCGTCCGGCGGTTTCGCCGTCACCGCCCGGCTGCCCGCCCGATGAGCGGGCCCGCCGGGCCGGCTGGTAAGGCCCCGATCCGGGTGCTCGTGGTCGACGATCAGGAACTGGTCCGGTCAGGGTTCTGCGTCATCCTGGACGCCGCCGACGGGATCACCGTGGTCGGGGAGGCCGCCAACGGGCAAGCGGCCGTGTCCGGGGCCGCCGCGTGCCAGCCCGACGTGGTCCTGATGGATATCCGCATGCCGGGAATGAATGGCCTGGAAGCGGCCCGCCTGATCACGGGGACCGCCCCGGCGCCCAAGGTGGTCATGCTCACCACGTTCGATCTCGACGACTACGTGTACGAGGCGCTCCGCGCGGGGGCGAGCGGCTTCCTGCTCAAGGACTCACCCCGGCACGACCTCATCGCCGCCATCCGGGCGGCCGCGGCCGGCGACGCCCTGCTGGCCCCCTCCGTCACGCGCCGGCTGATCGAGGCGTTCGCGCGCCGCCCCCCGGAGACCACCCCGTCCCCGTCCCGCCTCGCCTCGCTGACCGCGCGGGAACGGGACGTGCTGCTGCTGCTCGCCCGGGGCCGCAGCAACGCGGAGATCGCCACGGCCCTGTTCGTCAGCGAGGCCACCGTCAAAACGCACGTCGGTAACGTGCTGGCCAAGCTTGGCCTGCGCGACCGGGTCCAGGCGGTCATCCTCGCCTACGAGACCGGCCTGGTCGTCCCCGGGGAACCGCCCGGGGAGTGAAGCCGGGAGTGAAGCCGGGAAGGGGAGGGGAGATGATGGCGGGAGATCCATGCCCGGGCCGTGGCGGGCATGCACACGGTAATGCCGGGTAGGTCGCCAGGTACAGGCGGCCGGAGGGAGGGGAGGATCTGCCGAGTCGTGATGCCGTTAGGCAGCAAGCCACCGACGTGACGTCTCCTCCGCGAGACTCACCGGAGCCGGTACGCGTCCGCCGTCCGGCGGACCTGCTGCTCGCGGTCCTCTCGCTGGCGGTCGTGGTCGTCGTGATC
Organism: uncultured Actinomycetes bacterium; assembly: GCA_963824545.1. Classification (GTDB taxonomy): domain Bacteria; phylum Actinomycetota; class Actinomycetes; order Streptosporangiales; family Streptosporangiaceae; genus Bog-532. The sequence goes on from CAWGPP010000002.1 coordinate 317,098, forward strand.
GGCTCGATCCGGGCCCTTCCGCTCGGCAGCACCGAACTGTCGAACGACGTCTCGCACTGGCTGCAGCACGTCCCGCGCTGGCTGTCGTCACTGGCCGCGGTGGCCGCCGGCGTCAGCTGTTTCCTGTTCGCGATCCTGGTCCTGGTCGTCCTGGTGCGTAACCAGTGGCGGGACGCGCTCAACGCCGGCGTCGCCTCGCTGACCGCCGCGGCGGCCGCGACCGTGGCGTGGACCGTCTGGCGGGCCGAGGGCGGCGCCGTCGCGAACGCGGTGATCCACGACAAGAACCCCGCCATGTTCGTGGTCGACACCGCGTTCGTCGCGTTCCTGGTCGGCAGCGACCTGAGGCGGCGATCCCGCTGGGCGCGATGGTGCACGCGCTCGGCGGCCGCACTCATGCTCACCGGGCTCACCATCGACACGCTCACGCCGTACGCGGTCGTCCTGGTGCTGTTCGGCGGGCTGATGATCGGGTGGCTGGTCCGCTGGCTGCTGCGCGCGGCGTCGGTCCGGCCGGGCTCCGCCGAGCTGATGGCCTGGCTGCGCCGTCACGGCGTCGGCGTCGGTGACCTCGCGCCGGCCGACCCGCGCAACCAGGGCCGGCTGGAGGGCACGCTGACCGACGGCACGCCGATCGACGTGCACCTCGCCGACCGCGACACCCGCGGATCGGGTATCGCGCGGCAACTGTGGTCCCTCATCCGGCTGCGGCCGGTTGTCGCCGGGCACGTCCCGCTCACCTCGCGCGCCCAGCTCCAGCAGCTGGCGCTGTCGATCTCGCTGGCGCAGAAGGCCCAGGTGCCCAGCCCGTCCGTGCTGCTCCTCGAGGAGATGCCGAACGAGACGCTGGTGCTCGTGGTGGCCAGGCCGAGCGGTCACCCGCTGGACGGCACGGTCAGCAGCGAGAGCGCGACGGCGCTGTTCGCGTCGCTGCGTGCCCTGCACGATACCGGCATCGCGCATCGCGACCTGCGGCCCGGGAACCTGCTGCTGAACGGCTCGTCGGCCGGCTTCACCTCGCTGGATGCGGCCGTGCCGGGGGCCAGCGTGCTGGTCCGCCGGCTGGACCTGGCGCAGCTGCTGGCCACCCTCGGCCGGGCCGCCGGGCCGGCCAGCGCGGTCGAGGCGCTGCGCTCCGGGTACGGCCCGGTGGACGAGGCCGCCGTCGCCGCCGTCATGCAGCCGCTCGCCCTGGCCCCGTGGGGCTGGTCGGCGATGCGCAGCGCCGAGGGATGCCTGACTCAGGTGCGCCACCAGCTGCTCGGCCCGGACACGGCGGTGCCGGAAGTCCGGCTCGAACGGTTCCGGCCGCGGACCGTGTTCAGCGCGGTCGCCCTCACGATCGCCGCGTACCTGCTCATCGGGCAGATCTCGAAGGTGAACCTGCTCGGCACGCTGAAGGAGACCAACCTCGGCTGGTTCGCGGTCGCCGTCGTGGCCTCCGCCATCACCTACTTCGCGGCCGCCGCGAACCTGGCCGCGTTCGTGCCGAAACGGCTGTCCCCGGTCCGCGGGTTCCTCGTCCAGCTCTCGACGGCGTTCGTGGGCGTCGCGCTGCCGCCGTCCGTCGGGCACGTCGCCGTCAACTCCCGCTACCTGCACCGGCAGAACGTGGACGAAAGCTCGATCGCCGCGGCCGTCACCCTGTCGCAGCTGGTGAACGTCGTCATGACCGTCCTCCTGCTGGTGGCCCTTGGCCTGCTCACCGGGTCCGGCCTCAGCCGGTTCCACCTCGTGCCCGGGACGGACGTGCTCATCGCCCTGGCCGTGATTGCCGCCGCGGCCGCGATCCTGCTGCTGATTCCGCACACCCGCGCCTCGCTGAGCCGGATGGTGTGGCCGCACCTGCGCGGCGTCTGGCCCCGGGTCCTGGACGCCCTGTCCCACCCGGTCCGGCTGGCCATCAGCGCGGCCGCGAACCTGGTGCTGACCGCCGCCTACCTGCTGGCCTTCTTCGCCTCGCTGTACGCCATCGGCGCGCACCCGCCGATCCTGGCTGCCGCCGTGGTCTACCTGGCCGGTAGCGCCGTCGGCTCGGCCGCGCCGACCCCCGGCGGCCTCGGGGGAGTGGAAGCCGTCCTGGCGGCCGGCCTCACCGGCATCGGCATTCCCGCGCACGAGGCCATCCCCGCGGTCCTGGTGTTCCGGGTGGCCACCTTCTGGCTGCCCATCCCGGCCGGCTGGCTCGCCTACCTCGGCCTGCAGCGCAGCGGCACGCTGTAAGCCCGTTGCGGGCCTGACCAGGGCCGGACCCGGGTCAGACCAGCTCGGGGACGCGCTCGGGCGACGCGATGGTGACGACGGAGTCGGTGCTGCCGAACGGGTTGGGCTCGTAGCGCTCCGCGTGCCAGGAGTTTTCCCAGCGTTCGCCGTCGAGCAGGTACCGGTAGCGGTAGCTGCCCGGCTCCAGCGGGACGGTGACCTGCCAGGCGCCGTCGTGGCCGCGCTGGAGCGCGATGTTGTCCGCCGACCAGTCGTTGAAGTCCCCGCACAGCGCCACGTTTCCGGCGCCCACCTCACCGGGGAGGCTGAACGTGACGTCAACGGTGCGCGCCATCACCGGCTCGGCGCGCCCCGTCGTGGCCGCCTGGCCCGCTGCGGTGCCCGGCTCGGCCCGTGCCTCATCCGCCGCCGTGGCCGCGTCCTCGGCCGGGGCCACATGCTCGGCCAGGGCCGCGTCCCTGGTCCGCCGCAGCACGCGGTCGTACAGGAAGGCGAACGGCCGCCGGACGGCGGCATAAGGCAGCTTGGCAATCCTGCGCGAGATGATGACGGCATCCATCGAGCTCTGCTTCCTGTGGTGGTCGTGGGCTGGGCTGGGCTGGGCGGTACGTCCTGGCTGGCTGGCGCGGTATCCCGTGCTGCCGCGACGGGCACGGAGGTCACTTTGCCCGGTCCGGGGCGGTCACACAACGACCGACAGGCCGGATTTTTCCGTCATGTCCGCAACGGTCCCCCGCGGCCCGTATCAGAAGTGTCCCTGACGGCTCTGTCAAGTGAAGCACGGCTTAACAGACAGTGACCTGGGGGTGAGTTAAACCGTGATGAAAGGAAGCTATACGGGGTACGTGACGGGCAGTGACCCGCTCCACGGATTTCTCAGTACGATCATCCGCGACCGCATGGGGATACACGAACCGCATCCCGCGTTCCGCGCCTACCGCCTGACCGGCAGCAACGTGGTGTACGCGTACGAGGAGAAGTTCAGCGGCTCCAAGATCATCTGCAAGTTCTACGGCCCGAGATTCGGGTCGGACCGCGACCGCGCGGCCTTGATGGCGCACCAGGAGTACCGGGGCCTCGAAACGCTGCGTGGCTATGACCTGATCGGGTCGCCGCACCACGTGATCCGCCCGCTGGGCGTCAACCGCGACATCAATGGTGTGCTGGCGGTCGAGTATTACCGCGGCGAGCAGTTCAGCGACGCGATCGCTCGCGCGACCCAGCGGGGGGACGACGCGCACCTGGACCGGCGGCTGACGGCGCTCGCCTCCTTCCTCGCCACCCAGCACAACCGGACCGCCAACGGGGCCACGGTCGATTTCGAGCCAGAATGCCAGTACTTCGGCACGCTTGTCGGCCAGCTCGCGAAGGCCCACCGGATCGGGCAGTGGGACATCGACGAGCTCTGCTGGCTGCGCGACTGCTGGCATGACAGGCCCCGGATGTGGCAGGACCGGCAGGTCTGGCTGCACGGGGACGCTACCCCCGCCAACTTCCTGTTCGGCCCGGGTATGGACGTCGCCGCCATCGATCTCGAGCGGATGAAGCGCGGCGACCGGATGTTCGACGTCGGGCGGGTGACCGGGGAACTCCTGCACGCGTTCATGAACGCCGGTGACCGGCATCGCGCGAAGCCGTTCATCGCGCACTTCCTCCGCGCCTACAGTAGCCACTTCCCCGACGCTCAGCGGACGCAGGAGTCGCTGCGCGCCCGCGCGCCGTACTACGAGGCCCTCAACCTGCTGCGGATCGCGCGGAACGGCTACATCAGCCCGGAGTACGGCGGGCGGCTGATCGGGCAGGCGAAGAGGCTGCTCCGGGCCGCATGAACCGGCTGACCCCCGCGGATGGCGGCAGGCACGATTGCCGCCGCCGCGGCTGGGCATGAACAGCGGTGCATGGACATTCGAGCGATCGCCTTCGACGTGAACGGCACGCTGGTCAGGATCCTGACCGACGAGGGCATGGACGAGATCTTCCGGGCCGCCGCGCACTTCCTCACCTACCAGGGCATCGATCTGTGCCGGGATCAGGTGCGGGAACTGTACGTCCAGGTTATGAAGGAACAGCAGCACGCGAGCCCGGAGGAGCATCCCGAATTCGACGCGGCGGCGATCTGGCGCAGCATCGTCGAAGGGCACGCGACGGAATTCACCCGCGCCCTGCCGGCCGCGAAACGTGAGCAGATGCCGTTGTTCCTGGCCGAGATGTCGCGCGGCATCTCGCGGCACCGGCTGGGTCTCTACCCGTACACCCGCGAGGTATTGGGCGTGCTGCGCGAGCACTATCCGCTCGCCATCGTCACCGACGCGCAGAGCGCCCACGCGCGCGGCGAACTGCACCGGACCGGCCTGCTCGGCTACTTCGACCCGATCGTGGTGTCGGGGGATTACGGGTACCGCAAGCCTGATCGGCGGCTCTTCCAGTTCGCCCTTGACGGGATGCACGTGGCCGCCGGAAACGCGCTCTACGTCGGCAACGACATGCACCGGGACATCTTCGGGGCGCGCGAGGCCGGCCTGACCACGGTGATGTTCGATTCCGATCAGGGGACGAAGGACTACCGGGGCTGTGTACCCGACTACACGATCACCGACCTGCGTGAGCTGCTGACAATTCTCGGCCTGTCCTGACGCTCATCTGCTGATAATTCCTCTGCCGTGCTTCACTCTCGCCCGGCTAACAATCCAGCGCGCCAGGTAATGGCCCTATAGTTCTCGGCCGTATCCTCTTGCGGTCCTTGTTACGCATCAGTAACGTACGCACTGCCAGTAATTCCGATGCCAGCGGGCCGCAGGAAACGCGGGATCGCCAATGCCCTCGGTGTGTCCTTTGCGGCCTTAACCTGCGCGGAATCCCATGATGGGATCGCCAGTCATCAGGATTGGCGATAATCGCGTCCTTGACGTCCCCCGAATGGAAAGTGATGACCATGAAGAAACGGCTGGCCGGCATTGCGTGCACGGCCGCGGCGGCGGCCACCGCCGCCGGGCTGGGTGCGGGACGGGGTCTCATCAGGACAGAAGCGCGGCGACCGCCTCGACGACGACCTTCCGCCGGTCCGCCGGCGAGGCGTCCTCGACCAGGGCGTCGAACTCGGGCACGTTCGCGCTCCAGAAGCCGGACAGGTGGATGACCAGCCCGAGCAGCACGCTCGCCGGGAACCGGGCCGGCAGGATTCCGCTCGCCTGCGCCTCGGCCACCGCCCTCACCTTGGCGGTGTTGCTGGCCAGCACGACCGGCAGCAGGTCGCGCGTGCCCGCCCGCTCGAGCCGGTACCAGGTCGCGATCGGCTGCACCCACGGGCGCTGCTCGTAGGAGTCGAACAGCCGGCCCGCGTATTCCGGCAGGTTGGTCGGATCGATCGGCACGGCGTCGACCGTCTCCCGGCACATGTCGTCGAAGACGGCGTCGAACAGGCCGTCCTTGCTGCCGAAGTAGTGGTAGATCTGCGCCTTGTTGCTGCGCGCGGCGGCCGCGATCCGGTCTACCCGGCTACCGGCGATGCCGTAGGCGGCGAATTCCTGCCGTGCCGCCCCCAGCAGCCGCCGCCGCGTCGCGTCGGCGTCCCTGCTCATGCTGCGCCCTGCATGCCGGACACTCTATAACTAACCGTTCATTTGACAGGCGGAGGCGGAGGCGGTTAGCTAATCCCGTTACTAATCAACTGGTTAGTTAGAAGTCTTCCCCCGGAAGGGAAACCTCATGTCTGCTGCGCCTCCCTCCGCCCCTTCCTCGGTCTTCCTGGTCAGCGGCGCCTCGCGCGGGCTGGGTAGAGAGATCACGGCGGCCGCGCTCCGCGCCGGTCACCGGGTCGTCGCCGGCGCCCGCCACGAGTCCGCGCTCAGCGATCTCGCCGCCACCTGCGGCGGGCGGCTCGCTGTGGCGCCGCTCGACGTGACCGACACCCAGGCCGCGCGGGCCGCGGTCGGCACCGCGGTGTCCCGGTTCGGCAGGCTGGACGTCCTGGTCAACAACGCCGGATACGCCAACATCGGCGCGATCGAGGACGTCGGCTTCGACGACTTCCGCGCGCAGGTCGACACCAACCTGTTCGGCGTGGTGCGGCTGACCCAGGCCGCGCTCCCGGTCATGCGCGAGCAGCGGGCCGGGCACATCATCCAGATCTCCTCGGTCGGGGGCCGGATGGCCACGCCGGGGCTGGCCGCCTACCAGTCCGCCAAGTGGGCCGTGGGCGGCTTCTCGTCCGTGCTCGCCGCCGAGGTGGCGCCGCTGGGCATCGCCGTGACGGTGCTGGAGCCCGGCGGGATGCGCACCGACTGGGCCGGGTCATCGATGCGCATCGACCCGATCCGGCCCGAGTACGCGGAGACCGTCGGCCGGATGGCCGCCCTGCACAACGGGAACGCGACCTCGGCCAGCGATCCGGCCAAGGTGGCCCGCCTCGTACTGGAGGTCGCCACGATGGCGGAACCGCCGCTGCGCCTGCTCGTCGGCGCCGACGCGTACGCCTACGCCACCCAGGCCGGCCGGGCGCTGCTGGCCGAGGACGAGCGCTGGCGCGGCCTAAGTGAGTCGACGACGGCCGATGACGCGACGCCCGAGCACCTGGACCCGCTCGGGCGGCGCTGACCCAGCCGGGAGCGCCCGCGAGCTGAGCAGGTCACCCGATGATCAAGAACCGGGGAGCGGGCCGCGGGAGACGGCTAGCGCTTCTTTTTGCCCTTGCCTTTCTTTGGCTTCGGCTTCCCTGGCTGTGGTGTTTGCGCCCTGACCCGCAAAGCTTCCCACCGCCGTCCTTGCCTTTCGAGGTTGAGGGCGAGGTTAGCCGCCGAGGTCAGGGTGTCGGGGTGGCGGTCGCCTAGCACCCGGCGGCAGCGGTCGTAGGTGTCCTGGTTGAGTGCCAGCGCCTCTTTGAGCCGGCCGAGCGCGTTGAGGCTGCCGGCTATGTTGCCGGCCGAGATCAGGGTGTCGGGGTGGTCCTCACCGAGGGTCCGGCGGCGGCGGTCGTAGGTGTCCTGGGTCAGCGCCAGCGCCTCCTTGAGCCGGCCGAGCGCTCTGAGGACGACCGCCAGGTCATTCGCGGAGTGCAGGGTGTCAGGGTGGTCCTCGCCGAGGACCCGGCGGCGGCGGTCGAGCGTTTCTGCCTGTATCTCGGCAGCCTTGGCGTAGTCCCCGCCGTTGAAGATGGCGTGCGCGAGATGCTGCGCGGCGGTGAGGACATCGGGGTCGTCCGGTCCGAGTCGCGCCACCCAGTCCCGGTGCAGACGGGTGGCCATGCTCAAGGCAGCCTGCGTCTGGCCGCTGAAGAGCAGGTAACGGGCGGCGGCGTTGGCGAGTGGCCGCAGCGCGGCGGAATCGATCTCGGCCGTCACCACGAGCAGGTGCGGGACAAGCTCGGACCAGCGCGGCCACATGACCGGATCCGTGCTGTTCGGCGGTGCGGCACCAGTAAGAACGGAGACGATCCTGTCCCGGTAGGCGCTCCGGCGTTCCGCGGTCCGGTCGCGCAGAATGGCCTGGGTGAGGCGATGCAGCCGGAGCCCTTTCTGATCAACGCGGCCCAGCCCGATATCCCGGATGCGCTCGTACACCTGGGTCACGTGCCATGTCCCCATGGGCAGCGCGCCAATCGGCGAATCAGCGGGAGAGGGTTCCTGGGTATCGCGGGAGAACCAGGTGGCGGGGATGGATTCCGGGGCCAGATAGGCGCACAGGCACAGCAGGTTCGCGGCCTCGGGGGCGGCGGCGGTCAGTTTGTCCAAGGCGAGGAGGGTGGCCGCGGCCAGGGTGGCCGGATAGGAGCCCGGCTTTCCACGCGACAGGACCTGCGTCGCCTCGGTATCGAGAGCTTGCGGAAATTCCGCGGCGGGGAAGCCGGACTGCAGGAGGCCGGCCGCCTGAGCCAGCGCCAGCGGGAGATCACCGACCGCACCGGCCACGAGATCCGCGTCGGTCAGCGTCAGGGAGCGCGCCCGGGTGGTCAGCAGTGTGGTCGATTCCGCCCGGGTGAACTCGTCGACCTCGATGACGTGGCCGATTTCGTGCCACATCCCGGCCCGGGTCGTCACCACCACGTGCCCCGGGCCATCCGGCAGGAAAGCGGCGAGGTCGTCCGGCCCTTCGAGGTTGTCGAACACCAGCAGCCAGCGTTTCCGGTTTCTCAGCGCGACGAGGGCCGCGGTCGCGGCGAGCTGGGCGTCGGTGCCGGCCGGAACCGCGCTCAGGGCGACGGCCAGATTCGCCAGCTGGGACGTGACCAGTTCGGGTTGTTCGGCATCGATCACCCAGACCGCGTCGTAGTCGGAGCCGAAACGGTGCGCGTATTCAATCGAAAGCTGTGTCTTGCCCATGCCGCCGGGGCCTTGCAGAACGACGATGCCCGGGGAGCCGCCCAGGAGTTCCTCGCGCACCCTGACCAGCACGCTCTCCCGGCCGACGAAGTCGGCGTTACGCGGTGGGACGTGCCACACGGCCGGATGATCCTGGCTGGGCAGCCGTGGCTTTGCGCCGTCGTCCGGTTGCGGCTCAGCGGAGGACCCGGAACCGGGGAAGGCCGCCGGGCCGGTGGCGCCGGGCTCACCCGAAAGGCTGCCGACCAGCCGCCGGGCCGCTTCAGCGTCGGAGAGCCCGAACAATTTGATGGGCTGCGCGGACCGCAGCAAGCGGGGGAGCTGGTCTTCCGTCAGATCCTCGATCCAGACGGGAATCAGCGGGGGTGCGTCCTCCTGCTGAGCCGCCAGGACCGCGGTCCACTCCTGCTCAGTAAAGCCTCTGCGGAAATAGGCGCGGGAGCACAAGGCCAGCACGTGACCGGCCCGCCGCAAGGCGTCTTCCCTGGCCAGCACGACGTTCTCGCCGGGTAGCCAGTCCAGGACGACCGTGTACCCGGCGGATTCCAGCTGCCAGCCGACCCATTCGGCCCACTGGCGGTCCGGGCCGGCGTGGCTGATGTAGAAGTCCAGCTTCCCCGCCGCGTCAGGCTCTTGTTTGCCGGTCACGGGTCAGCTCCGGAGCGCCATGGCGATCGTGGCCATCAGCCGGTCGTACTCGGCACCCGCTACACCGCGGAAATCGACGTAATAACGGGTGGCCGCGAACGGAGGCAGCTCAACGTCGCCGATGATCACCGGGATGAACCGCCGGTTGCCCTCGATCGACCGCTGTATCAGCGCCGAATACTCCTGCGAAACCCAGCCGCTGGCCATCGACGCGGGACTGAAGACCAGGATGCCGTGAGCGGAATCGCGGATGGCCTGCTCGATCGCGTGCACCAGAACGTCTCCGGGCTTCAGGATCACCGCGTCCCTGGCAACCTGGAATCCGTCGTTCTCAAGCCAGGCGGCGAAGTCGGCTACCCAGGCAACATCGTCATGTGCGTAGGAGATGAATACGTCGTAGACCCGCCCCACCGCGCCTCCTGTACCGCCACCCCGTCCCCCCGGCGCAGGCCTCATCGAATGACCCGATACCGAGGGCTGTCACCGCAGGGTAATCGACTCAACACCGGTAAACGGGGCGAATCGCGCATTCGGCAACTGGTTAACGAGCGCGCCCCTTTCCCCGGGTTTCCGGCCTCATCAGAGCGCGTGCGGCGCGCGGTAGGCTGACCTGTCGTCCGCTTCTGATGGAGCCGCCTGCTCATGCTCAGCGATGCCCTGATCGATTCCCTGTTCCCGGCGAACCTGCCCGGCCCGGAGGCGTGGGAGGAGCGGTACCCGCCGCGCGACCTGCCGGCCGGGGCCGACGTCACCCGGTTCTCGCCCAGCCCCACCGGTTACCTGCACATCGGCGGGGTCTACGTGGCCATCATCGACGCGGACGTCGCGCTGCACTCCGGCGGCGTCTACCTGCTGCGGATCGAGGACACCGACCAGGCGCGCGTCACCGAGGGCGCCGTGGACCAGTTCTCGACCGCGCTGACGTACTTCTCGATCAGCCCGCAGGAGGACGACCTGAACGGGCGGTACGGCCCGTACGTGCAATCCAGCCGCGCGGAGATCTACCTGACCTACGTGCGGGAACTGCTGCGCCAGGACAAGGCGTACCTGTGCTTCGCGACCAAGGCCGACCTGGAGGAGATCAGCAACCGGCAGCGGGCGGTCGGCGCGCTGCCCGGCTACTACGGGAAGTGGGCGATCTGGCGGGACGCCTCCGCGGAGCAGGTCGAAGAACGGCTCCGGGGAGGTGACCCGTACGTGGTGCGGTTCCGCTCGCCCGGGCTGGCCGGGGGCCGGGTGACGTTCACGGACGCCATCCGCGGCGAGCTGAGCGCGGACGACAACCGCAACGACGCCGTCATCCTGAAGAGCAGCGACCAGCCGCTGCGCCTGCCGACCTACCATTTCGCGCACGCGGTCGACGATCACCTGATGCGGGTCAGCCTGGTCGTGCGGGGGGAGGAATGGATCTCCTCGGTCCCGCTGCACCTTCAGCTGTTCAACGCGCTCGGCTTCCCCCCGGTCCGGTACGCGCACATCGCCCCGCTGATGAAGCAGGACGGCGGCAGCCGGCGCAAGCTGTCCAAGCGCAGGGACCCGGAGGCTACCGTCGGCTTCTACATCGAGCAGGGTTACCCGGCCGAGGCGGTGCAGTACTACCTGCGCGGCCTGGCCAACGGGCGGCTGGCCGAGATGCCGCTGCGCGAGGCGCTGGCCACCCCGATCGAGCTGTCCGAGTTCGGTGTGGCCGGGCCGCTGGTCGACCTGGTCAAGCTCGACGACATCAGCGCCGACTTCATCGCCACGCTGCCCGCCGCCGACATCCTGGGCCAGGTGACCACCTGGGCGCAGGCGTACGATCCGCCGCTGGCCAAGGTGCTCACCGCCTCGCCGGAGGTGACGCTGGGGGCGCTGGCCATCGAGCGGGAGGGTGTCCCGAACCCGCGCAAGGATCTGCGCCGCTGGGCGGACTTCCGCACCGTGTACGGGTACTTCTTCCCGCAGCTGTTCGCCCCGGTGACCAACGCCGCGGACGAGCGGTTCGGCGGGCTGGAGCCGGCCGTGGTCCGTTCGGTGGCCGAGGCGTTCGCGCGCCGGTATCAGCCGCCGGCCCCGGACACCGAATGGTTCGGGCAGATCCGCGAGCTGGCCGCCGACCTCGGGTTCGCGCCCAATCAGAAGGCGTACAAGAAGGACCCGGACGCCTACCCCGGCTCGATCCGGGAGGCGTCGCAGATCATCCGGGTGCTGCTGACCGGCACGCCCCGCAGCCCGGACCTGGCCGCCGTGGCCGCGGTGCTCGGGCCCGATGAGGTGCTGCGCCGGACCAGGGCCGTGCTGGGCCCGCGCTAGTTAAGCTGGCTTTATGCCCGTCGAGCGGATGCTGCCCAGCGCCGAGGCCGAGCACCTCGTGGCTCTGGCCCACGACATCGCCACCTCGGAACTGAAGCCGATCGCCAGCGAGTACGAGGCCGGGAGCCGCTTCCCGCGGGAGAAGTTCCGGCTGCTCGGCAAGAGCGGGCTGCTGGGCCTGCCGTATCCGGAGCGCTGGGGCGGCGGCGACGTCAGCTACGAGGTCTACCTCCAGGTCCTGGAGGAACTGGCCGCGGCCTGGATGACCGTGGGCGTGGGCCTGTCGGTGCACACGATGTCGTGCTACCCGCTGGCCCGGTTCGGCAGCGACGCCCAGCGGGACGAGTGGCTTCCCGCGATGCTGGGCGGTGACCTGCTGGGGGCGTATGCGCTGTCGGAGCCGCAGGCGGGCTCGGACGCGGCGGCGCTGTCCGCCCGGGCCGTCCGGGATGGGGGCGATTACCTGGTCAGCGGGACCAAGGCGTGGATCACGCACGCCGGGCAGGCGGACTTCTACACGACCATGGTCCGCACCAGTGACGAGGGCGGCCGCGGGGTCAGCTGCCTGCTGATCGACGCGGGCACGCCGGGGCTTTTGGTGGCCCCGCTGGAGCACAAGATGGGCCTGACGGGCTCACCGACCGCGCAGCTGATCCTTAACCGGGCACGCGTCCCGGTGGCGCGCCGCCTCGGCGCCGAGGGCCAGGGGCTGAAGATCGCGCTGGAGGCGCTGGACTCCGGGCGGCTCGGCATCGCCGCGTGCGCGGTCGGGCTGGCCCAGGCGGCGCTGGAGGAGGCCGTGTCCTACGCGGCCCAGCGTCCCCAGTTCGGCCGGCCCATCATCGAGTTCCAGGGCCTGGGGTTCCTGCTGGCCGACATGGCGGCGGGCGTGGAGTCGGCGCGCGCCACCTACCTGGAGGCAGCGCGGCGCCGGGACCGCGGCCTGCCGTTCCACCGCCAGGCGTCGATCGCGAAGCTCGTGGCCACCGACATGGCGATGCGCGTGACCACGGACGCGGTACAGGTGCTCGGCGGCGCCGGTTACACCCGTGACTTCCCGGTCGAGCGGTACATGCGGGAGGCGAAGGTGCCGCAGATCTTTGAGGGCTCGAACCAGGTACAGCGCATGGTCATCGCCCGGGCGCTGCACCGGGAGCTGGGCTGAGGGCTCAGGTAGCATCCTCGACTGCGGCTTTGTCAACGGAAGCGAGGGTGAGCCATGGAAGCGACGGCGATCATCACCGGCGGGTCGGGTGGCCTGGGCATCGCGGTGGTGGAGGAGTTCCTGGCCGCCGGGTGGCGCGTCGTGGTGCCATGGATCGAGGAACGCGAGCTGAAGCGGCTACCTGAGGCCCCGCACCTGGTCACCGTGCAGGCCGACCTGTCCGATCCGGCGGCGGCGCAGGAGGCCGTCGCCCTGGCCGCGGGGTCGCCCCGGGCGCCGCTGCGTGCCCTGGTCAATCTGGTCGGCGGGTACGCGGGGGGAGGCAGGGTCCACGAGACACCCGTGGAGGACTTCGAGCAGCAGGTGCGGCTGAACATCAGGCCGCTCTACGTCGCCACGCAGGCGGCGCTGCCCGAGCTGATCGCCAGCGGCGGGGGAGCGGTGGTGTGCGTGTCCAGCCGGGCGGCCCTGCGCCCGTTCTCCGGCGCGGCCGGCTACGTGACCGGTAAGGCGGCCGTGCTCGCCCTGGCCGACACGCTGGCGGTGGAGTACGCGAAGGACAGCATCCGGGTCAACACGATCGTGCCCAGCGTGATCGACACCCCCGCCAACCGGGCGGCCCAGCCCGGGGCGGATTACTCCACGTGGGTCGCGCCCGCGCGCATCGCCCGGGTGATCCTCTTCCTGTGTGAGGACTCCTCCGACGCCGTTACCGGTGCCCATATCCCGGTCTACGGCACATCCTGATCCGCGGCTCCTGTGGGCGGCCATGGGGAGCGGGGTGGATAGAGTCGAACGGGAGGGGGTCAACGCTGGGCATGGATGACCGCGCACAGGCCGTGGCGCCGGGGGCGCCGCGGACGCCAGCGGCGCCGGGCGTGCCGCAGGGGCCGTTGCACCTGGGCCGCGCCGAGTTCGCGCCGGGCCGGCTGCTCATCATGGCGATCGTCAACCGGACCCCCGACTCGTTTTACCGCCCCGGCATCACCTGGGACGAAGGTGCCGCGCTGGAACGCGTGCACACCGTGGTGGCCGAGGGTGCCGACATCGTGGACATCGGGGGCGTTCCGGCCAAGCCGGGGACCGACGTTCCGGTGGAGGAGGAGATCCGCCGGACCGTTCCGTTCATCCGGACCGTGCGGGAGACCTACCCGGACGTGGTGATCAGCGTGGACACCTGGCGGAGTGAGGTGGGCCGGGCGGTCTGCGAGGCAGGCGCGGACCTGCTGAACGACAGCTGGAGCGGCTTCGATCCCCGGCTGGCGGAGGTCGCCGCCGAATGCGGCACCGCCCTGGTGTGCTCGCATGCGGGCAGCCAGACGCCACGGACCCGCCCGTTCCGGGTGGCCTACGCCGACGTGATGGCGGACGTGCTGGACCGCACGCTCGCGCTGGCCGACCGGGCGCTGCGAGCCGGGGTGGACCGGACGCGGATCATCATCGATCCGGCCCACGACTTCGGCAAGAACACCTGGCATTCGCTCGAGGTCAGCCGGCGCCTGAACGAGATGACCGCGAGCGGCTGGCCGGTGCTGATCTCGGTGTCGAACAAGGATTTCGTCGGCGAGACGCTGGGGGCGGGTCTTGAGGACCGGCTAGCCGGAACGCTGGCCGTGACCGCCGTCGGCGCGTGGCTGGGCGCTCGTATATTCCGCGCGCACAACATCGCGGAGACCCGGCAGGCGCTGAACATGGTCGCCGCGATCAAGGGCGATCTTCAGCCGGCCCGGACGATCAGGGGGCTGACGTAGCCGATGCCAGCACGTGAGTTTCCGCGGTGATCGCCCGTGCCGTGCTGTGCCCGTACCCGCCCCTGCTCGCCCGCGAGCTGACCGGCCGGGATGCCGTCGTACCCGAGTTGCGCGCGGCCTGCGCGGAAGCCGTCGGCTGGCTCGTCCGGGACGCGCCCGGCCAGGTCATCGTCGTCGGCCCCGCCCCCTCGACCGCCGACTGGGACCCCGGAGCCCGGCTGGGCCTGTCCGCCTTCGCCCCCGCCCTGAAGGACGGCGGCAAACCGGATCTCCCGCTGTCGGTCGGGCTCGCCGCCCTGCTCCTTGACCAGGCCGGATACTCGGGCCCCCGGGTCGTGCAGGCGGTCGGGGAGGGCGAGCCCGCGGCCCGGTGCATTCGGCTCGGCGCATCGCTGGCGGCCGCCGCTGACCGGTCCGCCTCCAGGGGCCAGGCAGTCTCCGAGGGCCGGGTCGGCACCGGGGGCCGGGCAGTCTCCGGGGGCCGGGTCGGCGCCGGGACCGGGGCGGTCATGCTGGTGATGGGGGACGGCAGCGCCCGGCGCAGCGTGTCCGCCCCGGGTCACTTGGACGAGCGGGCGGTTCCATTTGATGACGCGGTGGAACGCGCCGTCCGGGATGGCGACCTTGCCGCTCTCGCCGCGCTGGACCCCGGTCTCGCTCACGACCTGATGGTGACCGGGCGCCCCGCATGGCAAGCCCTGGCCGGTGCCTGGGGGCCGGGAAAACCTGCCGCCGAGGTCCTGTACGCCGATGCTCCGTTCGGCGTCGCCTACCTGGTGGCCCGTTTCGAGGCCGCCGGGCGGACCGCGAGCGCCGGTCCTACTCACGTCCGGCCAGTGCGGAGGCGTCTCGGCTGAGGGGGTAGCTGATTTCGAATTCGTCGCCGCTCATCCGGCTGTCGTTGACTTCGAGCGGCCGGCCGGCCGGACCGCTCGCCAGGCGCACGATCCGCAAGAGTGACACCCCAGGGGCCAAGGTGAGCCTGGCGGCCTCGGCGGGCGACGGTGGCCGGGTGGTGATGGCCTCGGTCCATCGGATCGGCCCGAGACCAGCTTCTTCCATGCGGTCATAGATTCCGCCGGGTCCGGGCACCGCGTGCATGGCGTCCCAGAACCGGCGGTGATCCAGCGCCGACGCCGGGATCTTGGCGAACCGGTCCGCCGCCGTGGTCCGCCACCAGTCCGCGAACCCGCGTTTGGAGCACGGATCCACCACCCGGTTCAGCGCAGCCAGCGCCAGATACGCCCCCGGCGACAGCGGCGGCCCGGCCCCGGTCTCCCCGTCGATGATGGCGGCCACGCCCAGCTCGGCCAGCAGCCCCCACGCCGCGGCCACCGCCCCGAAATCCAGGTGCCGGGTCCGCTCCGGCGCCATCCGCTCCTCGCGGGCGTCCAGCAGCGCCTCAATATCGGCCGCGGCGCCCACATACCGCTCGGAGATCATCTTCGGCTTGCCGTCCACCCAGCCCATCTCGCGCAGGTACCAGTACGGCTTCCCGCTGATCACCTTCTTGTACAGGCTCGCCATGAATTTAGGTCATAGGCCACATCCGAGGCGCAGTCAAGCACCGCAACCGCGTGTCACAAGGGAAAACAAGCCACCTGAGGGCCAGCCGGGACCTCACCCAAGAGTCAGAAGACCATGATCATTGGAAAACTCGGGCTAGTGCTCAGAGGCGGGAGTTGGCCGCAGAGCTACGCAGGATCCGACTACAACGCTTGACGACTCCTGAGGCCCTGAAGCACCCGATTCGCAGATCGCGCCGGCCTGTCCACAGCACCTGAACAGAGGTCGGCCGTCCAGTTGCTCAGTGGTCCCGATCGCCCAGCGACCGGCAGTTGGGCCTCGCCGCATCACTGATCTGATGCGCCATATTCCTGATTCCTGGCGACGTGGCATGAACGACCGCACATGCATGATGATGGCGTCATTCGACTAGCGTCGGGCCGTCGGCAGTAACGCGGGCAATGCCGCGAGTACCTGATACCGAGATGCTTAATGATGCGGCTGTGATTACTGGTTACGCAGGGAGATCCCGTCGGACTCAGCGACGCTGTCGGCATCGACGGCCCGCAATCCTTGGCCCAGCCGCTCACGAGCCTGCCGCAGGAGCTTGAGCGAGTTAGTGGAGGCGCTCTTCGGGGCGGCGCGGTCCGGATCAGCCCCGTGTTCCTCGATGAGGTGGGTTTGCAGCGCTGCGGCAACTTCGTCGGCCGCCTTCAGCGCATGATAAATGGCCCGGTCCCGTGCGATGTCGTCTACCATGCGGCCATTATCCCGCACCATAGGCCTCACCTCGCAGCACTCACATGCCGCACTGTGGTTCTTCCGGGTGTGCGATAGCGCGTCTGCCCGTGGATGAAGCGATGTGCTGAGGGCCGATGCGTCGTAGCCTTGCGATTCTGGAGGTGCAAGCTGCCGTAGCGCTGAGGGGAGGCCAGGATGCCGCTACCCAGGACTCTGGCCCGGTGGAACAAGGTTGGCCTGAACCGGGTAACCAAGCACGTTGCTCCGTGGATGCCCGGCTTCGGCGTGGTGGCCCATGCTGGCCGGCGTTCTGGCCGTCGCTACCAGACGCCGGTCAATGTGTTCCCGGCCGCAGACGGCTATCTTCTTGCCCTGACCTATGGCCCGGACAGTGACTGGGTTAAGAACGTCCTGGCCGCGGGCGGCTGCGAGCTGGTGACGAGAGGGCGCACCGTCCGCCTCGTCTCGCCACAATTGGTTCACGACGAGAACCGGCGTGGCATCCGTCCTCTCGAGCGGCAGGTGCTCCGGCTGATCGGTGTGGCCGACTTCCTGTCGCTCAAGACCGCACCCGCCGCTGGCGCGAACCCGGCGGCCATCGCATGACCGCGATGTAGCTAGCTCGCCACCGCCGCGGGGATCACCGGTCCTCCCCGTCGGTGGCGCGCCGGAGTTCGCTGGCGTCCCGGAAGCAGCACGGGTGGAACAGGTCTTCATCCGCCGTCCCATCCGGCGCCGGGCTGCCGTCGTCCAGCGTGGCCAGCTCGCGGGCCTCCACGCACACGTGCCACTCATCGGGCCCGCACTGACCTAGAATCGAGCCCGGTAGCCACGGCCACGCCGACCGGTCACCCTGCTCTTCCTGCTTGTTTCGCGGGTAGCGGACCTCCACCGCGCTGTCGTCGGCGAACCTGCCATCGTTGTCCTCGTCCATGTCGGGTGATTGGGCCACTCGGCTCTCGCAGACCCCCGGCCGCTGCCGGTGGAATGATGTTGGCAGTGATTGGCCTGCTGGTAAGGTTCCCTGGGGGTGTTGTGGCGGATCCGCGGGATGTTCACCGCCGGGCGGGGGCATGGCTGCCGATGTCATCACCCGTGTCCGGCCTGATCAGTTTGAGTATGCGACGCCGTGCACGGAATGGGATGTGCGCGCGTTGATCAACCATGTGGTCAGCGGGAATCTCAGGTTCGCGGCCCTGGTCGCTGGCGAGCCTCAGCACGGTAGTGGTGATGACGTGCTCGGTGGTGACCCATTGGCCACCTTCCGGGATTCGTTTGACCGGCTGTGTGAGGTCTTTGACCGTCCGGGTCGGCCGGGAGGGACCGGTGTCCCTCATCGCCGACGCTATCCGCCGACTGCGCAGCGGCAACGGCGCGGCGCTGGTCGTCGTGGGCGAGGCCGGGGTCGGGAAGACCCGGCTGGCCGAGTACCTGGGCGATGCCGCCGTCGCGGCGGGCCTTGGCGTTGTCCATGGCCGGGCACTGCCCGAGGGATTGGGCGGATCCCTGCGCCCTGTTGCCGAGATGCTGCTGGAGCTGACCCGGGACCGCACCGTCCCCGGGGATGCTGACGTGGCGCCGTACGTGACCGTGCTGGCGTCGCTCGTGCCGCACTGGCGGGATCCTGGCTGGTCGGCTCCGGCTGAGCCGGTCGTTGTCATGGCTGAGGCCGTCCTTCGGGTGCTGCAGTGGGCCACCGGGGGCGCGGGCATAGTCGTGATCCTGGAGGATCTCCATTGGGCTGATGACGCGACGCTTGCGGTGACCCGGTACCTCATTGACCATGCGAGTGAGGTACCGGTGCTGGTGTTCGGCACGATCCGGACCGGCGAAGGCCGTGCGGATGCCCGGGCGCTGCTGGAGGCAGGCGGCGCGCAGATATGCCCGATCGGCCGCCTCACCGACGACGAGGCACGCGAGATGGCTACCGCATGCGCAGCGGCCGGGTCGCCGGCCGGGAAGCCGATCACATCGGTGGTGCGGGAGGCAGAAGGCCTGCCGTTGCTGGTCGAGGATCTACTGGCCACCGGTGACCTGGAGGGGATCGCGCCACGGTTTGGGGACACCGTGCGCGCACGGCTGGCCCGCCTGGATGCCCGTCAGCGGACGGTGCTGGGCGCCGCAGCGGTGCTCGGCCACCGGTTCGACTGGCGGCTGCTGGACCAGGCTGCCGGAGTCCAGCGCACAGACGTGGCTGAGGCCCTGCACCGGTGCACGGCGCTGCAACTCGTCGTGACCGATGGTCCCGGTTTCGCGTTCCGCCATGCGCTGACCCGGGACGTCATCCTCGCCTGGCTCGGCATGCCAGAGCGATGCCGCCTTTCGCTGGCGGCCGCCGGTGCGCTGGCGTCCGCGGCCGGCGATCATGACGACGACGAGGTGCTGCTGACGGGACGGCTCCTGGCCGACGGCGGCCAGCCGGTACGTGCGGCGCAGGTCCTGCTGAGGGCTGGCCGCCGCGCGTTCGCCGCCGGGTCGTTGTCATCTGCCGAAAGGTTCCTGCGGGAAGCGGCACAGGCGGCCGGGGGCAGCGAGGACATCCAGGCCGAGGTCGACTGCCAGCTCGCGCAGGTGCTGCTGCACGCCGGGCAGCCGTCCGAGGCTGCCGCGGTCGCCTCCCGGATGGTGGCCGTGACCGATGGCCGCGACCCTGCCGCCGCCACCGCCATGCGCCTGGTCCTGGCCCGGGCGGCGGTGATGACGGCGGCCTGGGAGAATGCCCGGACCCAGCTTGCCGACGTCCGCCGCAGCCGGCCCGCCGACTGGGCGGTGGACGCGGAAGTCGCGGTCATCGAGGCCCAGGTAGCGTTGGGTGACGGCCGGCCCGGATCCCGGGCGCGGGCCGAGCATCTCGCGGCTCAGGCAGCAGGCATCGCGCGGGACGCAGGCCGGCCCGGCCTGGCCTGCGAGGCGCTGGAAGCCCTTGGGGCGTGCGCGCGACTGCATGACCTCGGCGCGGCGGCAGCCGCCTTCGCCCGGGCCCTGGACGTGGCAGCCGCAGCGGACCTGCGGGTCCACCGCCTCAGGATCCTCAATGAGCTCGGCACAGTGGAAATGCTGCGCGACGCGCGCGGCGAACGCCTGGAACAGGCTCGCTTTGAAGCATCCCGTGCTGGTGCCCTGGGCCTGGCGGTCGGAATCGGCGCCAACCTGGCGGCGCTCATGGCGATGACTGCGCGGTTCGAGGACGCGATGGAGGTCGCCCGGGACGTCGAGCAGACATCCCGGCGGCTCGGCCTCATCCCGCTGCAGGCGGCAGCGCTGCTCATGCAGGGCTTCGCCCTGGCCCACCAGGGCCGGGCCAGGGAGATGGAACACTACCTGGCCGCTGCTGAGGCAGCCGCGCCTGATGACCCTGATCTACGCGCCGGCGCATGGGCCATCGGCCGTGGGATCGGGGCCCTCCTCGCCGAGGACCGCAGCGCCGCGCGCCAGGCCTTTGCCCGCGCCCGCGCGGCGGCCCCCGACCAGCATGCGCGGATCCTTAACCCTTACGAGGGGCCGGAACTCTTGCTGCGGGCGCTGGCTGCCGAGGCCGGCCAGGCTGAGATCGAGACCGCCTCGGCCGCAATGGTGAAAGGAGCGCGCTGGCCCGGGCTGTGGTTCGGTGCCGCCCGGGCAGTAGCCCGGGGAGCCGATGGGGATGCCGCCGGGGCCGCAGCTGCGCTGGACGGCGCGCTGAACGCGGGAGACCGCTACCCCGTTTTCTCCGCGCTGACGATGCGCCTGGTCGCAGAGGCGGCCATCCGGGACAGCTGGGGAGACCCCGGGACGCTGCTGCGCTCGCCTGAAACACCTGGAAGTCGCGGTCGGCCACGTCGGCATGGCGCTCACAGTAGGAGCCGGTGATCGCGAGATCGGGGCAGGGTGATCCGTCGGGAAGGTCGACACTGCACATCCGCGGGATGACGCCCCGGCCGCCCTGATCGGCGGCCATCGCTCCGGCGCTGGCTGCGGCACCGGCGCCGGACGGGACCCCCGCGCCGGACGGCAAACCGGCGCCGGACGCGGAGCTATCGCCGGATGGCCATGACAGCGCTGCCCCAGGTAAATCCGAAGAACGCCCCCGTCGTTTCCAGTGTGGAAGCCATGATCGCGCTGTCAAGAAGGCGCCGCGGCGCGGCGGTACGCTACGGGGCCGGCTCTGCGACGGTCCGGACCTGCAGCCGGTATCCGGACGTCCCCGGTATGAGCGGCCCCGTCACCGCTACCAGCGGGGCTCCCGGAGCAGGCGGGCCGGTGCGGCCGGCGGTCTGCCGGGCGAGTGCCGTGTAGGCGTCCAGCTCAGCGGGATCAGCCGCGCGGGGAGCCCGGGCGGAACGGTCCCATTGCACTACGTCGGCCCGGTCCAGTGGCATCAGCGCGAGCGGTGGCAGGCCGCCGGGACTGACGAGGATCACGATGCCGTCCCGCGTGGTCAGCTGGCCGGAGACGGTCACCTCGAATCCGCGCAGCGTGTAGCTGTCGTTGGCGGTCCGCCGGAACTCTTCCCGCCAGCGGTCCAGAGGCGGCAGACCGTCGCCGGCCAGGAAGACCGTGGCCGTTGAATCCTCCGCGTTGGCGATGGGGTCAACGAACGCGACGCCGTCCAGGCGGTGCAGGGCCTCGTTGGCGCCGCCCCAGCACGCCGCGATGCCGTACGGGCACGTCCCGGTGATCCCGATGACCACTTTGGTGCCGGTGCCCGCGGCCAGGACCGAGGCGCGCAACGCGAACACGTCCGGCGGCGCGGGAGTTTCGGCCGCGGGCGCGCTCGCCGGGAAAGCCTCGGCGCGTGCGACCCCGGCCGCGGCCGCCTCGGCGTGGGCGACCCCAGCCCCGGCCGCCGCCGGCTGAGGCTGACCCGTAGCCGCTGCCACCTGAACGATCGCCGCGACCGACGGAACGCCCTCGGTCGTCACGAGAAACATCAGGTAATGGCCCGGCGGGCAGGCGTCCGGCGACGGCGGAGCGGTCACGGCCAGGCCGGTGGCCGACGGCACGGCCGGCAGCGTGAGGAACCGCTGGCCCGTGTTGAACGAGTGCGTCACCGACGACAGGCCGATCCAGGTCACCTTCTGGATGCCGGCCGGCTGGGCGGTCCCGACCTGGAACGTCTCGCCGTAGCTGACCGCGGCCGGCGCGGCCGTGATCACCGGCCGGGCGCCCTTGAACAGGTAGGGCGGGGAGAAGATCTGCCCGTTCAGGTGGCTGTCTTGCGGGGCGTTCTCCTGCGTCACGCCCTCGACCGGGAAGAAGTCGCCGCCCCCCGCGCTCAGCACCCGGCCGTCCGGCAGCAGCACGGCCGTCGAGTGGTAACAGCGGTCCACCTCCTCGGCGGCCAGCTGCGTCCAGTGTCCGGTGCCCGGATCCCACAGCTCGGCGACGTGCACGGGCTGCCCGAGATCGAGATTGTTGAAGTTCTCCGGCGGGCCCGCGCCGCCGCTGCGCGTCCCGCCGGTGACCAGCACCGAACCATCGGGCAGGATGGTCGCGTTGTGCTGGCGCCGCGCGAAGGCCATCTGCGCGGCCTGGTCGTCCGGGTCGCGCCACGCCGGAGTCTGCTGGCTCACATCGAGCAGTTCGGCGGCGGCGGTGGGCGGGCTGCCGCCGCCGATGTAGAGCACCTGGTCGGCGCCGTACAGCACGGACGGCGCGTAGTCCCGTTGCCCGTTAACCCGCTGGATGCCCAGGTCGGTCCAGGTGCCGGCGGAGGCGTCCAGGGACCAGGTCTCCGCCAGCGTGCCGGCCACCAGGACCTGCCCGGTCGAGCGGACGTGCACGCGCGGGTAGAGGTCCAGTGCGCCCTGCGGGTTGCCCGGCAGGCTGCTGAGGGTCCCGGCCCGCCATACCTGCGGAATGGTGTTGGGGACCGAGCCGCCGCCCGGGCCGGTGTACGTGCCGGACAGCACCAGAACGCCGCCGTCGGGCAGCCGCGTTACGGTCGGGTACCACCGGCCGGCGTTCATCGCCGGCCCCGGCGTCCACGTGCCGGCCACCGGATCGTAGATGGTGGTCTGGTTCACGCCCGCGCCGTCGGCCAGGTGGCCGCCCGCGACGAACAGGCGCCCGTCGGGCAGGAACGTGTGCCCGGAACAGAACAGGTTGGCGAGTGAGCCGTCCGGCATGGTGGGCTGGCCGGTCTTGCTGGTCTCACCGGTGGCCGGATTCCACAGGAACGGCGTGCACGTGGCCGGCGGCGCGGGCGGGCCGCCCACCTGCTGCGGGGTCGGCGGATCGACGTTGAGGGACTGGCTCGGGTCGTCGCGCCGCCCCCACATCAGCACGAGGCCGTTCGGCAGCACGTGCGCGTGGATGCACACGTTGGGCAGCGGGAACACCGGCCCCCAGGCCCCGCGCAGCGCCGGGGTATCGACCGTGAAAACGAACGGGTCCGCCTGGGCGGCGGTCTCGTCCGCCGTCGTCGCCGAGGTGATGCCGTCGGTGTTGAGCTGCAGGAACGTCGTGTCGTGGTCGTCGTACGCGATACGCAGGTAGTAACGGACGACGGTGCCAGCCGGGAAATTGTTTAACGGGATGGATCCGGCGTAGTACTTGTTGTTCCCGATTTCCGCCGAGAAGGTCAGCGGTACCTCGGTCCAGGCCGCGCCGCCCTGCGGTGAATAGAACAGGCTGCTGCCGACCTGCAGCTGATTACCGGGGTTGCCGCCGCCGGCGAACTGGTTGCCGGTGTAGATGGTGACCGAGGACACCGGTGTCGCCGGGAAGACGGGGTCGCGCATGCCGGACACGCTGGGCGGTTCCGGTTCCGGGTTAGCCGGGATGTGCCACACGTTGCCGAGGTTCGCCATCTGCGCGCCTCCCCCTTCCCTGGGCAAGCACATCATCCCGGAAGGCGCGCGCGAGGGCTAGTGGGCGCGCGGGCCGCCCTCGGGCCTGCCAGTCGGCCGGCACCGCCTCGGTGTCGGCGCCCGCCCTCAGGCCTGCCAGTCGGCCAGCACCGCCTCGGTGTCGGCGCCCGGGACCGGGGGAGCGGCGGGGCGGCCGGCCGGGGTCCGGGAGAACCGCGGGGCCGGCGCCGCCTGCTCGATCCCGTCGATCGAGATCACCGATTCCCGGGCGGCCAGATGAGGATGCGCGCTCACCTCGCCGTACGCCAGGACCGGGGTCACGCAGGCGTCGGTGCCTGCGAAGATCTCCGCCCATTCGTCCCGTGGCCGGGTGGCGATCACCTCGGCGAACCGGGCCCGCAGCCGGGGCCACCCGGACCGGTCAAGCTGGCCCGGCAGGGCCTCCCCGTCGATCCCCAGGCCGGCCAGGAAGTGCGCGTAGAACCGGGGCTCCAGCGGGGCGACCGCGATCCACCGGCCGTCCGCGCAGGCGTAGGTGCGGTAGAACGGGGCGCCACCGTCCAGCAGGTTCGCCTCCCGCTCGTCGGTCCAGGTGCCCGCGCCGCGGAAGGCCCACATCATCTGCGTCAGCACGCCAACCCCGTCGACCATGGCCGCGTCCACCACCTGGCCCTGGCCGGAACGCTGGCGTTCCCACAGGGCCGCGAGCACGCCGGTGAGCAGGAACATCGATCCGCCCCCGAAGTCGCCGACCAGGTTGAGCGGGATCACGGGTGGCCGGTCGGCGGGGCCGATCGCGTGCAGCGCCCCGGTCAGCGAGATGTAGTTGAGGTCGTGCCCGGCCCGCGCCGCCATCGGGCCGTCCTGCCCCCATCCGGTCATCCGGCCGTAGATGAGCGCGGGGTTGACCGCGTGACACTGCTGCGGGCCGACGCCGAGCCGTTCCGCGACCCCGGGCCGGAACCCCTCCAGTAGCACGTCGGCCCTGGCCGCCAGGCGCAGCACCAGGTCCCGGCCGCTGTCCGCCTGGAGATCGGCCGTCACCGAGCGGCGGTTGCGGAGCAGGTGGTCCGGGTGGCCGCCGGCCAGGTCGAAACCCGCCACCGGCCGGTCCACCCGCACCACGTCGGCGCCGAGATCCCCGAGGATCATCGCCGCGTGCGGCCCCGGGCCGAGCCCGGCCAGTTCGATCACCCGCAGGCCGTCCAGCGGACCGGGCATTGCCTTCCCCTCTCAGATTGGCTCAGGCTGGCTCAGGCTGGCTCAGACTGGCCGTACCGATTCCCCGTCCCGGCTGCTGTGCGCGAGGCCCTCCTGCACCACGGTCGCGAAAAGCGTGCCGTCCCGGTGGAAGATGCTGCCCTGGGCCAGGCCGCGCATGGCGCCGGCGGCCGGCGTGGACTTGGCGAACAGCAGCCAGTCGTCCAGCCGGACCTCGTTGTGGATCCACATCACGTGGTCCAGCGAGGTCAGCTGGCTCACGTCGGGCCGGCCGCGCGGCCGCAGGATGACCGACACGATCCCGGCGTCCGGGACCATCACTCGCCGCGCCAGGCCGGCGGCCGCTTCTCGGCGAACGCCGACGCGCCTTCCCGGGCGTCCGCCGACTCGAAGACCGGCCGGATCAGCTCGTCCTGCCGGCGGAACATCTCCTCGCGGGACCAGTCGGCCGACCTGACGATGACCTCCTTGGTGGCGGCGATGGCCAGCGGCGCGTTGGCGGTGATCCGCTCGGCCAGCTCGACCGCGCCGCTCAGCGCCCCGCCCGGCAGGGTGACCCGGTTGACCAGGCCGTAGCGGTGCGCGTCGGTGGCGGAAAAGAAGTCGCCGGTCAGCGCGTACTCCATCGCCACCTGCGGCGGGATGCGCCGCGGCAGCCGGATCAGGCCGCCCGCGGCCGCGATCAGGCCGCGCCTGACCTCGGGGATGCCGAACTTCGCATCATCCGCCGCCACCACCAGGTCGCAGCTGAGCACCAGTTCACACCCGCCGGCCAGCGCGTAGCCCTCGACCGCGGCGATCAGCGGCTTCTTCGGCGGCGCCTCGATCAGCCCGGCAAGCCCCCGGCCGGGCAGGATCACGCTCTCGCCGCGCAGGAACGCCTTGAGGTCCATGCCGGCGCAGAACGTGCCGCCCTCGCCGGTCAGGATGCCGATGGACAGGTCCTTGCGCCCGTCGAGCTCATCCATCGCGGCCGCGATCCCGGCGGTGACGGCGGCGTTGATGGCGTTGCGGGCCGCCGGGCGGTTGATGGTGACGATGAGGATGCGATCACGCTGCTCGACCAGCACGGCGTCGGCCATCGGGTGGTCCTCCAGGTTCGTTAATTACTAGCCAGTAAGGAAATCAGGGCAACCAGGTCAGGGCAACCAGTATCAGTAGAGGAGATCAACGACCTTGGTGTCGGTGCCGCGGATCAGGTACTGGCGGATGGCGCGCACGTGCGTGGCCCAGAACCTCTCCGCGCCGTCGCCGTCCCGCGCGTTGACGTAATCCATCAGCTTCTCGCAGGACCGCAGCGCGCGCCGGCTGTCCGCGCCGAGCTCCTCGCGCGGCCGGGTGGTCTCGTGGTAGCTCCGCTCGAGGTGCCGGTTGATGATCTCGGTCAGCATCCCCACCACCGTCGTCAGCGTCTTGTTGCCGGACAGTTCGACCACGCTCTGATGGAACACCGTGGTCGTCCGGCCGAACGCGAGCGGGTCGTCGAGGTTCTCGCGCAGCGTCTCCAGGACGGCGGCCAGCCGGGTGCGGTCGGCGGCGGTGCCGTGTTCGGCCAGCCGGCGCGCGGCGGCGGGCTCGATCACGGCCCGTGCCTCGTACACGTCCTTCAGCGTGGTGCCGGTGAGCGTGAGCAGCATGCCGAACTGGGCCGCCGACGCCTCCGGCCCGGGCACGGTGACGCGGGCGCCGCCGGGCGGCCCGCGCCGGATGGCGACCAGCGAGTCGGCTTCCAGCAGCCGGAACGCCTCGCGCAACGTCGGGCGGGACACTCCGAACTGCGCCATCAGCTCCGGCTCGGTCGGCAGCCACTCGCCGTCGGCAAGCTCACCGCGCGCGATCATCTGGCGGATCCGGCCCGCCACCATGTCGGCCATCTTCAGCGGCCGGACCCGGTACCCGTTGGTGCTGAACGGGCGCGCGCCCGCCGGTCTCGTCACGGTGCCACCTCCGTCCCGGGGGCCCGCAATCGTCGGGGGGCTCCCCGCAATCAGATAGTTTCTTTAGATTCTTCGAAACGGAATGTTAGCCTGGTGGGGGCATCACGAAAACCCGGGCCGCGCGCCGGTCCCGGTGACCTGGAGGGACGGCTCAGTGCGTGACGCGGTAATCGTGGCGGCGGTGCGGACACCGGTGGGCAAGCGCAACGGCGGGCTGTCCGGGGTGCATCCCGTCGACTTGTCCGCCCTCGTGCTCGCGGCGCTCGCGGAGCGCAGCGGGATCGATCCCGCGGTCGTGGACGACGTGATCTGGGGCTGCGTGAGCCAGGTTGGGGAGCAGACCTTCGACATCGCACGTAACGCGGTCCTCGGCGCGGGCTGGCCAGAATCCGTGCCGGGCGTGACCGTCGACCGCCAGTGCGGCTCGTCCCAGCAGGCCGTGCACTTCGCCGCGGCGGGGGTCATCTCCGGGCACTACGACGTGGCCGTGGCCGGCGGCGTGGAGTCGATGAGCCGGGTGCCGATGGGTTCCTCCCTCGCCCAGGCGTGGCCGTTCGGCGAGAACTTCCGGGCCCGCTACGACGGCGTGCTGCCGAACCAGGGCATCGGCGCGGAGATGGTCGCCGAACGCTGGCACCTGTCCCGGGCCCAGCTGGACGAGTACAGCCTCGCCTCGCACGAGCGGGCCGCCGCCGCGCAGGACGAGGGCGGGTACGACACGCAGATCGTCCCGGTGCCCACGCCCGGCGGCACGGTCGTGACCAGGGACGAGGGCATCCGCCGCGGCGGCACCCCTGAGGCCATGGCCGCGCTCAAGCCGGCGTTCGCGCCGGGCGGCGTCATCACCGCCGGCAACAGCTCCCAGATCAGCGACGGCTCGGCCGCGCTGCTGATCACCACCAGCGAGAAGGCCGCCGAGCTGGGCCTGACTCCGCTGGCCCGGATTCACACCGCGGTGCTGGCCGGCGCCGACCCGGTGATCATGCTGACCGCGCCGATCCCGGCCACGCAGAAGGCCCTGCGGCGCGGCGGCCTGACCATCGACCAGATCGGCGCGGCCGAGATCAACGAGGCGTTCGCGCCGGTGCCGCTGGCCTGGCTGGCCGAGCTGGGCGCGGACCCGAAGGTGCTGAACCCGAACGGCGGCGCGATCGCGCTGGGTCACCCGCTGGGCGCCAGCGGCGCGCGCGCCATGACCACGCTGGTGTACCGGATGCGGGATCACGGGATCCGCTACGGCTTGCAGGCCATGTGCGAGGGCGGCGGCCAGGCCAACGCCACCATCCTCGAGCTGCTGTAGGCGTGCGGCGCATGCGGCGCACCGTTTACGAGCCGGAGCACGAGCAGTTCCGCGAGGTGATACGCGAGTTCATCGCGCGCGAGGTCGCGCCGCACGGGCAGGCCTGGGAGCAGGCCGGGATCGTGGACCGGGAGGTGTACCGGGCGGCCGGCAAGCACGGCCTGATCGGCTTCAACGTCCCGGAGGAGTTCGGCGGCGGGGGAGTCGCCGATTTCCGGTTCAACGCCGTGGTGAGCGAGGAACTGGCCAAGGCCGGCCCGGGCACCCCGGCTTTCACCCTGCACAACGACGTCGTGGCCCCGTACCTCACCTCGCTGGCGACGCCGGAGCAGCAGCGGCGGTGGCTGCCCGGCTTCGCCGCCGGCGACCTGATCGGCGCGATCGCCATGACCGAGCCGGGCGCGGGCAGTGACCTGGCCGGCGTCCGCACGCACGCGGTGCTGGACGGCGGCACCTGGATCCTGTCCGGCGCCAAGACGTTCGTCTCGTCCGGGATCAACGCCGACCTGGTGATCGTGGTGACCCGGACCGACCCCGACCCGGCCGCCCGGCATCGGGCCTTCAGCCTGCTGGTCGTGGAGCGGGGCATGCCCGGCTTCAGCCGCGGCCGCAACCTGGACAAGATCGGGCTGAAATCGCAGGACACCGCGGAGCTGTTCTTCGACGAGGTGCCGGTGCCCGCGGCCAACCTGCTCGGCACGGTGGGGCGCGGCTTCTACCACCTGATGCACAACATGCCCGCGGAGCGGATGACGATCGCGATCAACGCGGTCGCCGGGGCCCGCGCGGTCTTCGACGAGACGCTGGCCTACGCGAAGAACCGCACCGCGTTCGGCCAGCCGATCGGCTCCTTCCAGCACAACCGGTTCGTCCTCGCCGAACTGGACACCGAACTGGACATCGCGCAGGTCTTCGTGGACCGGTGCCTGGAAGCCATCGTCGCGGGCGAGCTGTCCGCGGTGGAGGCGGCGAAGGCCAAGTGGTGGACGACCGAACTGCAGAAGCGGGTGATCGACGCCTGCGTCCAGCTGCACGGTGGCTACGGCTACATGCTGGAGTACCCGGTGGCCCGGGCCTACCTGGACGCGCGCGTGCAGACCATCTACGGCGGCACGACCGAGGTCATGAAGGAGATCATCGGCCGCAACCTGGGCGTCTGAGCAGCGCGTGCTGGGGACAGGCGGCTACGAACAGGTCACCGGGCTGGCTGACGTGTTCGCCCGGGCCGGCCAGCTGGCGGTCAGCACCATGATCTTCGACATCGAACCGCTGGTCGCGCCCTGGAACAGCGGCCAGCAGGCTCTCGACTCCGGCATAGAGGAGGTCCTCAGCCAGGTCAGGAGGGTCCCGTCGGTGCGCGCGGTGGTCTTCTCGACCAACTCCGCCCGCCGCCCCTCCGCCGTCCCGGCCGGCCCCGGCCTTCAGATCAGGTACCTGGCCTCGGCCGGCAAGCCGCTACGGACCGCGCCGTACCGCGACCTTCCCCGGCCAGGCGCCGTGATCGGCGACCAGCTCCCGACCGACGGGGTCCTCGCGTATCGCCTGGGCTATACGTTCCTGCACTACGCCCCGCCGACGGCCGACGTGCCGATCGGGCCCCGGTTCATGCACCGATGGGGCCAGCTCGTCCGTCCGGTCCTGTTCAGACGGCAGGAACCATAGTGCCTGGCTATTGAGGCCCTGGCTCCGCCGGTTTAGCCGCGCCGGGCTCGGGGGCAGCCCTCGTCGCGGGCGCTGACCAGCAACGCATCGCCCTTTCCCTGCGTAGGATGGGCCCGATGGCGGACATCCGGACGTGTGAGCAGTGCGGCACGGAGTTCGCGCCGCGCCGTGAGCACGGGCGGTTCTGCTCCCCGGGGTGCCGTGCGGCGTGGAACCGTGCGCATTCGGGCGACCTGCTCGCGGAGGTGCGGGCGCTGGAGTGGTCCGCCGCCGGGATGCGCGACGTCACCGGGCGGCTTGCCCGGACCAGGCCCGACGACCAGGCCGCCGCGGTCGGCATGGTCGGCGACGCCGTCTGGTGGGTGACGATCGTCGACGCCCGGCTGGTCCGCCATTACCTGGGCGGCTACGACCGGGTACTCGCGGCCCGCCCGCTGGCCGAACGCCGGACGATCGAGGGCACCCTGGCCGGGCTGCGGTTCGCCCGCAACCTGATGGCCGGCTCCGCGGGCGAGGCGGACCTCATCGCGCCGCCCGCCAGCGCGCTCGGCGGCCTCGGCCCGGACGCCCCGGACGGCGGCCTGGCGGCCTGGACGTGGCAGCGGATGCCGGAGCCGTCCCGGGTGGCCGTGCCGCCGCGCGTGCGGGCGTGGGAAATGACACGGCACCGGGCGTACGAGCGGTGGCTGGCCGGGCGCACGGTGGGGCAGGTGTTCGGGCGCGTTACCGGCTTCCTGGAGTCAGCCGCCGCGCAGGCGACGTCGGCCGCGCACACCGGCGCGTTCGCTACCCCGGCCAACGACTAACCTCGATTCCCCATCAGCAGCCCCACGCGTCCTCCCCGCCGCACGCCCTCGCGCGCCCCACTCCGAACTTGTGCGATCTCTGCGGGCGGCACGACTTGTGCGATCTCTGCGGGCGGGTAATCGTTCCAAAGTAACCTGAGTTTCCGGTGTGTCTCGTGACAGGATTCTGGTATGGGCGCGGATACGGAGCTTGTGGGGCTGATGGGGCCGCAACTGGAGCTGCTGCTGCCGGTGCTCGATGAGAAGGCCCGGCGGCTGGCGCTGGGGGCGGTGGCGCGGGCGGCGGGCGAGGGCGGGGTCACGGCGGTGGCGAAGCTGACCGGGGCGTCCTGGCAGACGGTCGCGGACGGGGCGGCGGAGCTGGGGTCCGGGCAGGTGGCGCCGGAGGGGCGGGTGCGGCGGCCGGGCGGGGGCCGCAAGAAGCTGGCCGAGACTGACCCGGGGCTAGTGCCGGCGCTGCTGGCGCTGGTGGAGGACTCCACCCGGGGCGATCCGGGGTCGCCGCTGACCTGGACGACGAAGAGCGTGCAGCACCTGGCGGGAGCGCTGACCGCGCAGGGGCACCGGTGCAGCCCGCAGACGTGCTGGCGGCTGCTGCACGGGCAGGGGTTTTCCACGCAGGCTGCGGCCCGGGTGACGGAGGGGACGCGGCACCCGGACCGGGATGCGCAGTTCCGGTACATCGCCGCGCAGGCCAGACAGCACCTGGCTGCCGGGCAGCCGGTGATCAGCGTGGACGCCAAGAAGAAGGAACAGGTCGGCGAGTACGCGCAGGCCGGGCGGGAATGGCGGCCGGAACGGGATCCGGTGCAGGTCCGCAGCCATGACTTCCCGGACAGGGACGGCGGGCACGCGATCCCGTACGGGATCTACGACGTGGGCGCGAACGCCGGGTTCGTGAACGTGGGCACCGGCCATAACACCGCCGCGCTCGCGGTGGCGTCGGTCCGCCGCTGGTGGAACATGATCGGCAGGGACGCCTACCCGGGTGCGGGGCGGCTGCTGGTCACCTGTGACGCCGGCGGGGCCAACGGGTGGCGTAACCGGGCCTGGAAGGCCGGGATGGCGGGGCTCGCGCAGGAGACCGGGGGAGTGTCAGAGAGATGGCTCTGTCTCACTTTCGGTGGTAACGGCGTGTCAGGCGATGTCACGGTAGGTTTTCGTGGCATAGTCGGTTGTGTGTGACATAAGTGCTCTTGTGAGAATTGTGTTCTCGGGGTTGTCCTCCCTGGTCATCCAGGATGTGACGGACCGGGATGAGGTGATCGTGGTCCGGGCGCGGACGGCGGGCGGGCCGGTGCCGTGCCCGCGGTGCGGTGGCCTGGCCGGCCATGTGCACGGATACTGCGAGCGGACGGTGGCGGACGTGCCAGCGGACGGGCGGCCGGTCGTGCTGCATGTCCGGGTGCGGCGGATGCGGTGCCCGGCCCTGGATTGCCCGGTGCAGACGTTCCGGGAGCAGGTCCCGGGCCTGCTGGACCGCTACCAGCGGCGGACCACGCGGCTGACTCTCCAGGTCAGTGCCGTCGCCTTGCAGTTAGCGGGCCGCGGCGGGGCGGCGCTGCTGACGGCGCTGGGTGTGCCGCTGTCGCGGCACACTTCGCTGCGTACTCTGCTGGCGATTCCGCTGCCCGGGATGAGCGTTCCCCGGGTGCTGGGAATCCACTTATCTGGCGTTCGAACAAGTTTTTGCCGAGTTTTCGCAGGTTGTGACGTTCAAGACGGCGTCCGCAACGTGGTCAGGCGCTGCTGATGCCGTGCTGCTGGAGCAGGCGGCGGAGCCGGAGGAGCTCGCCGTGGGCGGCGGCGAGTTGTTCCTCGAGCTGGCTGACCGTGGTTCGCCGGGTGTCGCGTTCGCGGCGGAGTTTCTCGGTGAGGATGTGCACGATGTTGCTGCTGTCCGTGTGCTCCGGCCCGGGATCCGGGACAGGGCGGGCTTTCTGCTGGTCCCGGAGCTTCTCGATGCGCGTGCGGAGATCGTCGTTGCCATAGAGAAAGTCGAGACTGACCCTGGCAGCACGGGCGACGGACCGGAAGTTGATCTCTGCTTACCTTTGATGAGCGTGCGGATCGCGGTTTCGGCGCGGGTAACGGCGGCCTGTCGTTTGGCCTGCGCGGCCTGCCGCAGCGCGCTGGCGCGGCGATCGTCGGCGGTTCCGGTCACGGCGTCTCCGGCTTGGGAGTGATGGTGATGTTCGCGGGACCGGCGTCCTGGTAGCCGGCCCTGCCGCAGACGCCGGGGCCGCGGACGACGGCGGTGTCATCACCGAGGGCTTCCAGCGCGGTGATCTCCAGGCGCATGCTGCGGATTTCGGCATGGCGCTGTTCGAGCCAGATGTTGGAGTCGCTCATCGGCTCGCCGTAGCGGGCGGCGTGCTGTTCCTGACGGTGCCCGATGAGCTGCTCGGTGGCAGCGAGCTGCCGGCGGATCTCAGGGAGATGGCTGCGGTCGGTCGCGAAATGGTCGCATCCGTGACAGGCGTTTCCCTTGTCACAAGACCGGACCGGGGGCAGCAGGCAGTAGCCGTTGGGCAGGATGCGGTCGGTGCGGCGGTCGAGCTGGAGCAGGTCGAGCATGTCACGACGGTCCATGCCGACCTGGCGGCCGTCCCGGCCGATCTTGACCATGGCGAGGAACTCGCGCTCGGCGGTCGTGGCCAGGGTCGCGGCATACCTCATGGTCATTTCCGGTGACCGGTGCCCGAGATAGCGCTGGACAACGTGGATGGGGGCGCCGACGTTGAGAAGGGTCGTGGCCTTGGTATGACGGAGCCGGTGGCTCCGGGAGTAGGACAGCGGCTGCCCGTCGGAGTCACGCAAGTCCAGCATGACGCTGAACCTGCGCAGGGTCTGGTCGTAGTAGCTGGTCGTCCAAGCCCGGGTGCCCTTGCGGTTCCCGGCCAGCTTGGGGAACAGGTAGCGGACCGTCTCGCCCGGGCCCAGCCTCCAGCGTTCGCGTACCCATTCCTGCTGCTCGCGGATGATCTGGACGACGTCGGCTCCGACGAGGATGGTCTCCGGGGCGCCGTCGATCTTGGTCTGCTGGTAGCGCAGGCGGGCGACCATCCCGCCCTCGGGAACGGCGGCGGGGTCCACCCCGGGAATGGGGATGAGCGGGTCGAAGTCCATCATCAGGACCTCGGCGGCCCGGCGGCCGGTGAGGGCCTGGATGAGCCATGCCCGCATCGTCGCGGGGTAGCCCAGTCCTGCCATCTCGGTCTCCCCGCCGCAGGCGATGGTCATGACCTGGTCGCAGGGCAGTCCGAGCAGCTCGACGTACTGGAGCATGCGCGCCAGGTCGGCGTCGCCGATGTAGTTGCGCTCGTCGGCCTGGCGGATGGCCCGCTCCGCGGCGAGCTCGTCGCGGCGGACGAGCCGGCCGTGGCCGTCGCCGAGCGCGAGCCACCCGTCATCCCCGGTTGCGGCGGCCGCCTCGTGCCGGCAGTCCGTCATCGTCGCATAGAAGTTGCCGAGGAAACGCAGAGTGCGGGCGACCGACCGCGCGTCCAGCGGCCCGCCGC
Organism: uncultured Actinomycetes bacterium; assembly: GCA_963824545.1. Taxonomy (GTDB): domain Bacteria; phylum Actinomycetota; class Actinomycetes; order Streptosporangiales; family Streptosporangiaceae; genus Bog-532. The sequence goes on from CAWGPP010000002.1 coordinate 350,976, forward strand.
GGGCCTGGCCGCGGGCGGGCCTCTCCCGCCGCCACTGCCGCAGGAACGACTGGAAGTCCAGCGTCACGGCGCGCAGCTGAGAGGGATCGTCGGTCAGGGCGGGGCGGCTGAGTCCCCGGGAGAGGGCGAACCCGGCAAGACGGGCGGTGAAGACATGCACCTGGAACACCGTCGACCAGGTGATCTGACCGGACTCCATCTGCAGCCCCGTCTAGAACTTGGCTCCTTCCCGCAGCCAGGCCGGCTCGATGTCGTCCCAGCGGATCATGGCGTCCCCGTGGGGCTCGTGCGCGCGCCGCGGGATCCGCGGGTCGAACCGCAGGCACCACAGATCGTGCTTCCACCACGGCACGTCGCTGTAGTGGATCGTCAGCCGGGGCAGCAGCCCGCGCAGCGCGGTCCCGGCCTTCGCCCGGGTGCCGGGAGCGGGGAGCCGTCCGCGGTCCGCGTGGAACTTGCGGCTCCACGCGGCCATCCACTCCGCCAGGGTCAGGTCCGCGAACGAGCGCACCTCCGGCCCGGAGGCGGCGACCTCGGCCGCAGTGGCCGCCCACCGTCTCCAGTCGTTGGTGTTGACCACCCGCTCCCCGGTGTCCTGGCACGTCGCAAGCCACCAGGAGATCTCACGCTGCATCGGCACGGGCAGCGAGCCGGTCCGCAGCACCGACTCCGACCGCGCGCTGAACGCCCCGGCCAGGCCCGCGTCGGCAGGGTCGAACACGGTGCCCGCGAACGCGTCCGGGATGCCCTCGGCTAGTGCCGCGCTGCGGTCAAGACGGCCGGCGGTGCCCGGGGCCAGGCGCAGGCGGCGGGGCGGGTTACTCACTGGCACCGTCCCAGCCGCGCCAGCCCGCGCAGAAGCTGCGCCAGTCGGCCAGCGCCCGCAGCTCCGCGTCCTCACTCACCCAGCCATAGAGATTCAAAGTGGTCTGGATGTCGGCGTGTCCGAGCCTTCGCATCACGACATGCTCGCGGGCGCCGGAAAGCAGCAGAGCCGAGGCATGCGTGTGACGAAACCAGTGAGGCGTCCAGCCCGCCGGCACTGCGGCACCGAGGCGGCGCTTGAGCGACGCGACCTTGTCATAGACGGTTTCCGGCCGCATCGGGGCCAGCCACCGGCCGCGGCGGAGGTTGACCAGCACGAAATGGCCCGCCAGGTCGGTCTCCAGGTGGGCGCCGGCGTCGCACAGCTGCCACACGTACTCGCTGTGCAGGCGCTCCAGCTCGTCGCTGATGTGGATCCGCCGGTAGCGGCTGGTCTTGCACCGCACCCCGGCCGGGTGGTCCTGCCGCGGGACCACCTCGATGAACGGGGTGCCGCCCCGCCCGGCATGCCAGTCGCAGTGACGCGTCGACAACAGCTCGCCCAGCCTCATGCCCGTTTCCGCCAGGGCGGCGAACAGGAGCCGGTCCCGGACGGACCCGGACCACTGCCCGGATCCGGGATCCTGCCGGGCGCACCCGTCGAGGATCGCGTCCACCTGCGCCGGGGTCAGCAGCGGGACCGGCCGGGCCACAGCCCGGCGAACGCGGACGGCGGGACCGGGCCGCTGCCGGCCGCGCTGAAGGTGCGCCAGCACGGGAACATACCGGCCTGCCCGCCCGCCGACACGGTAAAGACGGTCGGCAACCGGGACCTGATGAGCATCGGCGTGGTAGCGGTAGAACGACAGCACGGCGGTGACCCGGGCAGCGATTGTCGACTCCGACGGGCCCTCAGCGCCGGCAGCGGCCGGGAGCGGGGCCACCCTGGCGGGCAGCCCGGTCCGCAACGAGGACACGAACGAGACGAAGAACGGCAGCCCGACCTCGTCCCACGCTGTTCCCGCCGTGGCCAGGTACTCCCACCAGCGGGCCAGGGACGTGACATAGGAACGGACCGTGTTCGGCGAAGCCTGCTGGGCCACCCGCAGGAACTCAAGGTATTCCTCGACCGGGACGGCTGGAAGGTGATCATTCCCCGTCACCGTCCAGGTCCGCTGCCCGTCGAGCAGTATGCGCTGAACCCCCATGGCCGGTCATCATGCCGACGTCGCCGACGTCAGTGTGGGACGTTGGATAACGACACGCTGACGTGCGGAAACACCAGTTCAGGCCACGCTGGCCGACGTTACGGACGGGCAGATCGGAACCCCGGATAGGTGGATGACTTCGCGCTGCGCCGTGGCCAGGTCTACGCGAGCATCCTGATCGACGCCGAGACCGGGGACCGGGTCGATGTCCTGCCGGGCCGGACCGCCGATGTCGTGGAGGCGTGGCTGCGCGATCACCCAGGTGTCCAGATCATCTGCCGCGACGGATCCGGCGCATACGCCGAGGCGGCGCGCCGCGCGGTACCCGGCGCTGTCCAGGCCGGGGACCGGTGGCACCTGTGGCACGGCCTGGCCGAGGCCGCCCAGAGGGAGGTTGCGGCGCACGCCTCGTGCTGGGCCGCGGCCGGCCCGCCGGTCAAGGAAGGCAAGCGGGCCGGGACGACCGCAGAGCGGTGGCGGGAAGTCCACGATCTGCTGGGCAAGGGCACCGGCCTGCTGGAATGCTCGCGGCGGCTCGGCCTGTCACTGAACACCGTCAAGCGGTATGCCCGCGCCACCGAGCCTGAGCGGCTCATCCGCGCGCCGCAGTACCGGCCCACGCTGGTCGATCCCTACCGCGATCACCTGCGCAAGCGCCGCACCGAAGACCCCGCGGTCCCGGTCCAGCAGCTGCTGCGGGAGATCAGGGAACTCGGCTATCAGGGCAGCTCCAACCTGCTCGTCCGCTACATCACCCAGGGCCGCGTCGAATCTGACCGGCCGCACCTGTCATCCAGGCGCGTCGCCCGGCTCCTGCTCACCCGGCCAGCCGCGCTCAGCGACGCCCAGCAGGCGCTGCTCGGCACGCTGACCGCCGCCTGCCCCGAGATGACCAGCCTCGCCGGCCTGATCCGGTCCTTCGCCGCCCTGCTCAAGCCAGATCCCGGCAACGACGACAAGCTCCAGGAATGGATCCGTGCCGCGCGCGCCGCGGACCTGCCAAGCGTCCACGCCTTCACCCGGGGCCTGGACCCCGGCATGGCGGCCGTCACCGCCGCCGTCACCCTGCCGTTCCACAACGGCCGGACCGAAGGCGTGAACACGAAAACGAAGATGATCAAGCGGCAGATGTACGGCCGCGCGGGCTTCACCCTCCTGCGCCACCGCATCTTGCTCAGCTGACACCACTCACCGTTACCACCGAAAGTGAGACAGAGCCGTTGTATTTACAGTCCCCGCATAACCCGGCACTGCGCATAGGGCGGGGTTATCAGCCCATTGCTCAGCAACATTTATCTGCACGTCTTTGACGAGCAGATGCAGCGGGCTGGATTCCAGCTTACGAGGTACGCCGACGATTGGCTGGCGGTATGCCGGACTCGTGAGGAAGCGGAACGAGCGCTGGCGAGCGCTCGTGCGGTGCTAGAAGGAGAACTGGGCCTGCGGATTCATCCGGAGAAAACCAGGATAGTCCACGTCAGCCAGGGGTTTGAGTTCTTGGGCTATAAGATCGGCCTGGGCAAGGGGCTGCGCTTCAGGCAAGGTGGTAGCGGCTTGTATGCGATTCCCCGGCAGCGGTCGGTTGACCGGTTCAAGGATAAGGTACGGGCGCTCACGCGCCGTCGTATCGCTGTGCCCCTGGAAGAGCTGATACGTGCTTTGAACCCGGTGATCCGGGGCTGGGGCATGTACTACCGGCGGGCGAATGTGCGCCGGTTGTTTAATCGGCTCAATATGTGGATCGTGCGGCGAATCTGGGGGTGGCGGTTCAAGCGATGGCGTAACGCCGGATGGCGCACGCTTCCGGAGACCCGCCTCTACGGTGAATACGGCCTGGTCAACCTTCTGCAACTGATTCCCAGCATGCGCGACTACTACCGCCGGAAGGGCTATACCCATTGAGAGCCGCTTGCGGGAAAACTGCATGAGCGGTTCGGTAGGGCGGGCGGAGGCAGCGGGCTTTCAGCCTGCGGCCTCCCCCGACCCGACAGTCCGGGCGCGCGAGAGACGCGCACATGACGAAGGGGGCCAGCAAGTCAGCAGGGAGGAAACTGGAATGCCGGGAGGACGTTGGTGAACACCGACGAGCTGGAGTGGGCCTTGGTCAAGGCCCGGCGCCGGGTACTGGAGATCCAGACCAAGCTGCACCGTTGGGCCGTAGCCGATCCTCATCGGCGGTTCGACGACCTGATGAACCTCGTGGCCGACCCCGCTTTCCTGCTCATCGCATGGGACCGGGTTCGGGGCAACAAGGGCGCCAAGACTGCCGGGGTGGACGGCCATACGACCTCGTCCATCACGCTGCGGCCGGGTGCCGAGACGTTCCTCGGCGCACTGCGGGCCTCGCTGAAGGACCGCAGCTTCCAGCCGCTACCGGCGCGGGAACGGCTGATCCCGAAGCCGGGCACGGCCAAACGCCGCCGCCTGGGGATTAGGAAGTTGCGCGCTGCCTGTGCCGTCCACGCGCCGTCAGGATTCGTGGTGATGCCGGCCAGGTGAACGCGGCGGGTGCCGTGCTCGATGACGATCAAGGCGTAGATGCGCCGAAGGAGCACAGTGTCCACGTGGACGAAATCGGCCGCGAGAATGCCACGGGCCTGCGCGGTCAGGAACTGCTTCGAAGTCCGGCCCGTACGGCGGGGTGCGGGGCCGATCCCCGGGGTATGCAGGATCTGCCACACCGTGGAGGCGGCGATCGGGTGGCCGAGTTTGACGAGTTCGCCTTGCACGCGCCGGTGCCCCCACGTCGGATTGTCCGTGGCGATGCGGATCACGAGCTTGCGGATCGCGGCTGCCGTGGACGGTCGGCCGGGACGGCGCCGGCTGGTGTAGTCCCATTTGCGGGTGACCAGGCGCCGGTGCCAGGCAAGCAGCGTCGCCGGGGTGACCGCGAAGACCTCGCCCCACCGGCGCCGGGGGATCAGGCGGGACAGTGCTGCGAGCCACAGCCGGTCGGCCGACTGGTAGCGGACCCGGCTGATCTGGCGGCGCAGGATCGCGTTCTCGTGCCGGAGCACCAGGAGCTCGGCGTCCTTGGACGCCGCACGCCGGGCCAGCACCATCTGGCAGCCGAGCAGGCAGCGCACGACGAGGTAGACGACTGACAAGATCACTCAGCGATGATCCCAGCCCGCTGGTCTGACCAGGCCAGATCGAGTAATCGAGCCCCACAGGATCGGGTTCACACTGCCCGGCTCTGTCACTGGCAGGATCCGGGCATTGGGCGCATGGGTCCTTCCTGGCAGGGTCATTGCAGCAGGTGGGCGAGCCTTGGGACCGGGAACTGAGAGTGGTGCGCTGTGGCGGCCCGCACGGGCGGTGAAACAGTACGACGCCGGCATCGAGGCAGCGACTGCTGCGACGAGACCGGCGTCGTCATTGTTGGAGGGCGGCAGGCGACTTACTTGCTGTCTGCGTCGATCAGGCGCTCGGTGAGCTCGTCAACGTTGCCCGTCTTGGGCAGGTTGCGCTCGGCGAGCTGGTCGCTCAGCTCGGCCTTGGTCAGGCCCTCGTAGCGGTCGCGGGCCTGGTCATGGGCCTGCCTGGCCTGCTCGCGGACGGCCTGCTCGGCCTTGGCGGCCCGCTCGTGCACGATGTGGCTGACCGACGCGGGCATCTCGCGCACGACGTCAGCGGCCGACTCGGCCTGGTCACGGACCACGCCGGTCAGCGTGCCTGCTACCTCGGCCCACTTGACGATGAGGTGGCGGTTGAGGTCCACCGTCCGCTGCACGAAGTCGAAGTAGCGTTCGATGGCCGGGATCAGGTCGATCTGCGGTAGCCGGGGAATAAGGCCGGTCATGCCCTGTGCGCCCCGCGTCCAGATGTCAGCGGTCTTGTCCGCCGCGTTGCGGGCCTGGCTCGCCGCATCGCTGTAGTGCTTGGTCATACTCGTCATAGGCATTCCTTCATGGTGATCGGATGAGACTATGCTCACTATATCAAGCAAGTGCGTACTATAGCAAGCGATGATGGCCCCGGGCGCACGACGCGGGAACTCGCCCCCCGCTGCATTGCCCGCCCGGCACACGCCTTCACCCCCCGGGGATCGGAGACGCGACCACGTGAGCCCGGGCGCTGGCCACCATAGTGTCCAGCGCCGCCGTCAGGGCCTCATCGAGGGGGACGCCGGATCCGCTGGCGTGGGCCCGTGTCGTACGCTGGTGAATCTCGCCCTTTCGGCCATCACCCGGTTCGTGGCCTGGTTGCGTGGCGCGGGCGGGGGACATGATCGTGCAGGAGACGGGTCCGGGCGGCGCTCGCCGGTGACGGCGAACCGTCACCTGGCGGGGGTGTCCGGCTTCTGCGACCACCAGGCCCGAGGCGGCGTGGGCGTCGCTGGCCTGATCGCCCTGGCGCCGGGGTCAGCCGCAGCTCCTGCACGTCGTTCCGGCACCATGTGACCAAGGGCCGTCCGGTCCCCGGTGAGGCCGGTCAAGCTCATCGTGACCCGCCGGGCGCTGCGCACCCTGGATGCCGTCGGTGATCGCGATCCTGGCCGGCTGCGAGCACCAATGATCGGTTCCTGTTCGCGCCCCTGGCCGAGACCGGCATGTGCGTCGGCCCCCTCCGTGCCGGGCGCCCGGTCTGCGCCACTCCGATTTCGCCAGCCGCAGGTGGGAGACCTGCATCGTGGCCCGCACGGCGGGCGTCACGGACTTGGAGATCCACGACAGCGTGCTGATGGCCGCGGTGTTGCATCCGGTGACCAACGCTCGCCGCCACTCTCGCGTGGCGGAGGCGAAGATCCCCGCGAGGGCAGTGCCGGTTGTGGCTGAGCCGGGATTCGTCTACCGCCAGGCACTGCAGGCTGCCCGCCCGGTCTGGCTTCATCCCCGGTCTGGCTCCATCGAAGTTGCACAGTCACGACCGTGCGGCGAACCACCTCAATCTCAAAGCGCGGCATCCAAGCGCGCAACGCCCATCGTGGTGTGTTCGCGCAGCGAACGGGATGCCCGGACGACCGGATGGCGGTGCTCAATCCTGATCAGTGCTCTGTGTCCGTTTCGCGGATGCGGGGTTATCGTCGGATCATGCTCAAGCGGAAAATTGAGCTGCCGCCCGTGCACCTCTACCCTGCGGACGAGTGGCGCATCGTGGAGGCCCGGTACGACGACGAGTTTGTCGGCCTGACCGAGACCGTTTTTTCGCTCGGCAACGGTTTCGTCGGCGTCCGCGGCAGCGTCGAGGAGGGGCGCCCCGCCCTGATCCCGGGGACGTTTGTCAACGGTTTCCACGAGACGTGGCCGATCGTGCACGCCGAAGGGGCGCCGGCGCTGGCGCGCACCGGCCAGACGATCGTGAACGTGCCCGACACGACGATCCTCAAGCTCTACGTGGACGACGAGCCGTTCTACCTGCCGACCGCGCGCATCGATGAGTACGGGCGGATCCTGGATATGCGGGCCGGGACGCTGACGCGTGAGCTGGTGTGGGCCACTAATGGCGGGAAGCATGTCCGGATCCGCTCGCGCCGGATCGTCTCGCTCGAGCACCGCCACCTGATCGCGATGACCTACGAGGTAACGCTGCTCGACCGCTCTGCGCCCGTGGTGATCTCCTCGCTCGTGCTCAACCGGCAGGACGCGCACCTGTCCGGCGACCTGCCCGAGCACCGGCCGGGTGATCCCCGCCTGGCGACCGCCCTGCCGCACCGGGTACTCAATGTGCGGGCTGCCGAGCAGGCTGGCCGGCGCATCGTTTTTGGCTACCGGACGAGCAACAGCGGGATGACGCTGGGCGTCGGCGTCGACCATGTGATCGATGCGGCATGTTCCTATCAGGCGGTGGGGTCCCTCGATGACGAGACGGGCGAGCTGCTCCTGACGGCCGATGCGCAGCCCGGCGTCCCGGTCCGGATCACCAAGTACGCGACCTACCAGACCTCGCGCAGCATCCCCGTCCCCGAGCTGGTCAGCCGGTGCCACCGGACGCTGGACCGCGCGGTCCGGGACGGGTTCGACATACTGCTCACCAGCCAGCGCGCGAACCTCGCCCGGTTCTGGGATCGCGCCGACGTCCAGGTGCAGGCCCGGCTCAATCCGGTGCGGCAGCAGCAGGCGGTCCGGTGGAATCTCTACCAGGTCGCGCAGGCGACGTGGCGCGCCGAAGGGGCCGGAGTCCCGGCGAAGGGGCTGACCGGGCAGGCCTACGAGGGCCACTACTTCTGGGACACCGAGATCTACGTCCTGCCGTTTCTCTCCTACACCCAGCCGAGGATCGCCCGGAACCTGCTGCGGTTCCGGCACAGCATGCTGGGCCGCGCGCGCGAGCGGGCCGCCGAGATGAGCCAGCGAGGGGCGCTCTTCCCGTGGCGGACGGTCAACGGCGAGGAGGCCTCGTCCAACTTCCAGCAGGGCACCGCCCAATATCACATCAACGCCGATATCGCGCACGCGATCATGCGTCACTCCAACGTCCAGGGCAACCTGCGCCTGCTCTGCGAGGTCGGCGGCGAGATCCTCGTCGAGACCGCCCGGTTGTGGGCGGATCTCGGTTTCTATGGCGCCGACGAAAAGTTTCACATCCATGGCGTGACCGGGCCCGACGAGTACACCACGGTGGTCAACGACAACGCCTACACCAACCTCATGGCGCGGCAGAATCTCATTTACGCCGCCGCGACCGTCCGCCGCCTGCGCGCGGAGCGGCCGGAGGACTACACCGCGCTTGCGCACGCAGTCAGGCTTCAGGCCAGAGAGGTCGACTCCTGGGAGCGCGCCGCGGCCGCGATGCACGTGCCGTTCGATGAGAAGCGCCGCATACATCCCCAGGATGAGACGTTCCTTGACCGGGAGGCGTGGGACCTCGACGCCACGCCGCGAGAGAAGTTCCCGCTGCTGCTGCACTATCATCCGCTGGTGATCTACCGGCACCAGGTGCTGAAGCAGGCCGACATCGTGCTCGCGATGTTCCTGCTCGGCAACGAGTTCTCCGAGGAGCAGAAGCGCCGCAACTTCGACTACTACGACCCGCTCACCACCGGCGATTCGTCCCTGTCGGCGTGCGTGCAGAGCATCATCGCCGCCGAGATCGGCAAGGAGCGGCAGGCCCTGGAGTACTTCCAGTACGCGCTGCTGATGGACCTGGGCAACGTGGCCGGCAACGTCTCAGACGGAGTCCACGTCGCCTCTGCCGCCGGCGTATGGTCATCGCTCGTCTTCGGGTTCGGCGGCGTCCGCGACTTTGACGGCCAGCTGTCCTTCGCGCCCAGGCTGCCGTACGCCTGGCACGAGCTTGCTTTCTCGATTCGATTCGGCGGGCAGCAGATCCGGGTCAAGCTCACCCACGACGAGGAACGCTATCTCGTCGAAGACGGCGCTCCGCTCAACGTGCTCATCAGGGACGAGCCGCAACTGCTCACCCCGGATACCCCCCTGATCATCAAACTCACGCCGCCATGACATGGACGTATCCGCAGGTCTGTGGGAGTGGCGACATGGACCCGCTCGCCGCGGCTCGCGCTCAGGCCGGTGGGTTCATCCGGGAGCCGGGACCCAGCCATTGGCCATGGACTCAGTTACCCGCCAGGCATGTGGCGAGAGTTCGGGGGTTACGGTGGCCGGTCTTGCCGGTGCGCTGACCGTGTGCCGCCTAAATATTCGATTTGGGGGCTGACCTGCCACTGTTGCCAGCAGGCTTGGCGCGGTGATGGTTGGCTGGCCAGGTGCTGCTCAAGATCGTCTACTTGCTAGTTCGTCAGGTACTCAGCCTGGCTGTCCTGGTGTTCCGCGGGGACCGGGCAAGGGACACTGAGCTGCTGGTGCTCCGGCATGAGAACGCGGTGCTGCGCCGTCACGTCGGCCGGGTGCGGTACGAGCCGGGCAACCGGGCCTGGCTCGCCGCGCTGGCTGGGCTCATCCCCCGCAAGCGCTGGATCGGCATCTTCCCCGTGACGCCAGCGACGCTGCTGGCCTGGCACCGCAAACTGGCCGCGAGCAAGTACCACACGAGCGCGCGCGTTGAGGTTGCATCCGGTCGATGCACTCCACCTCGAACGCCACATGCTCGGATCGGACGTCAGCGACAGTGCGCGGTAGCGTCATGACAAGCTCCGGTCGGACGACTCGGCCCCAAGCGGCCATCCACCGCCACAGGCGGTCCATAACGGGGCACATCGTGCCACCGTCCGTCGCCGGCCGGAGCCCTTATCCGCCAACCCCAGCCGCCAGACATGGCTCGTCGGGCTGGGGCGAAGCCCCGTTAGCCCTGAGCCGAGAGCCATGCAGATCGGTTCACGTTCACGTCGAGGTAGCAGTCCGTGGCCTCGCGGCCGTCGTCAGCGGGCGACCGCAGGCCTGTCCGCCGACCGCTGTGGCCGCCAGGCGGAGCCCCGGTCGCCGGGAACAAAGGGGCGAGCACGGGCCGGCTCCTCGAGCCCCTGATGACCGCTGGCAGGCCGGCGGCGAGGTGCCCGGCGAGCTGACCCGCATCCGGGACGCGCCCGTCCCGGCGAACGCGCGGTGCACGGTCGGCGGCGGTGGAGCAGATCATCGAGGTGAACGAGGCGATCTGCGAGGCCCGCCCGGCGGCGGGCAGCGCTGCCGGCGACTTCCCCTCCGGGACGGGAGGGGAAAAGGGGGGCTCTGGGAGGCGCTCGCGGCGGAGAAGGCCGCCGAGATAAGCGCCCTGGCGGCCGAGGCCGCCCGGGCGCTGGGCTGCGAGGCCGGCCAGTGGCGATAGCGAGCTGAAGACCGCTGGGTTACAGGCGGTAATCCAGTTGAGGTGGGGTCCTGAGACTCAGCGCTGGCCGATGTGACCTGGGCAACGTCGGCAGGTCTCCGCACGCCGCAGGCTGATCCCAGCGGCTCAGCGTGATGAACCGCAGAAGCACCGCAAGGAATCCTCAGGTCATGATCGCCGCACCGCCAGCGTTGTCCGGATTCGCTTCAAGATCTTGGCTGGCATCCATTCAGGCAGACTCATTGAAGTCAGGGCGTTTGTCCAGGTCAGCGATGCGCAAGGTGCAAGGTGCAAGGTGCAAGGTGCAAGCTCAGCCAACTTCCCGGGAATCGAGGCTAACGCCACTGGCCGTTCCGTTGTTGCTCAAGCCCCGGCCGCACGTTGGCACCACCGCGCTGATTACATGGCGCACAGCCGTCGACGCCGACGAGATTGCCGAGGACGAGCTCTCAGACGCGAGCCGCTGACCTGCGGGACTTGACAATGGTTGATTCCACATAAGGGCGGCGTAGATCGTGCGCGCAGCGGGCCGTACTCTTTCATCGCGCTGGTCAGGGTGTTCTGCTGCTTCTTGCCGGTGGCTGCTTCCAGCGTCTCCGGCCGGAAGTACCACTCAGCGGTCCACGCGAGGGCCTCATCAAAGATCTCGGCTGAGGCGGCCATCTCACCAAGACCCATGTTGGTGGCCTCGGCGATGATCACATACAGCAGGTGGCGTTTCAGCTCGGCCGTGCGGGTGACCTGCCCGCCGGCATGCACCAGGTGATCGGTGAATCCGGTGCGGGCATCGACCTCCACCAGCAATGAGGCGAGCGGAACCACGGGCAGCATCCCGGCGAGCTCGTCGCGCAGCGCCCGCCCGGACAGGGCCTGGTCGAACAGCAAGACCACCCTGCCCGATGCTCGGACAACCACGAGTGCGAGACGGCCGTGCGGGGTTATCGGCGGTGCCGGTAAGGCTCGTGCCAGGAAGTGCCAAGTAGCTGACGAGTGGTGCTGCGCAAGATGAGCTGCTGCAGCGCGTGCTGGAGGGCCTGGGCTGGGGCCGATGTGCGGGTCAGTCCTCCCAGATGTCGCTGGTGAGCGTGATTGCCGCGGACCCGTGCCGGGTGCGTTCCCGCTGAGCCGTGCCGGTGATCGTGGTCATCCTGCTGGACGGGTGATATTCCTCGCCCAGCGTGATTTCGAGCGCCGCGGCCCACGCGGTGAGCGCGGCCCGGCGGGCACTGCCCGGCTGGGCGTAGGACCGTCCGGTGACCTGGGCGCCGTTGTGGCTGATCGTCCACTCCAGCACCGGCAGGCCCTCGCGGTCCCCGCGCTGGAGCAGGCCGGTGAGCACGCGGGCGGCCCGCAGCTGCCCGCTCATCTGCGCGCGGAACCCTGATGTGGCGCTGTCGCCGCCGGTATGCGTCATGGCGTGCTAAGCCCTGGCCCTGGCGCAGCTGCGCGATGACTGCGCTGGTCACTGCCGTGCTGGCCGTCGCGGCGCGGATCATCGCGCGGATCGCCTTCGCCGCCGGCAGCCGCGAGAAGCCCGCGCCGGCCGCGACCGCGGCACCGGCCCACCCGGCGTTCAGCTCCGCAGCGGTGGCCGGGTCCAGGCCGGCGGTCACCCGCACCGGCGTGGCCCGGATCGCCGTCCGGCCCGGCCCGGCTCGCGGGCCGGGTCCCGGCCGCTGCGCCGCGGCACCCGCCACCGGCTTGCCGGCCGGGCTCTCGCGCGCCGCCATCGCACTGCCTCCGGGCCCGGCAACGTCCAACGGTCCTGCCTTTCTGCGCCGTCACCGCCAGCCCGCGGATCCGGGCACGCCAGCGCGCGGCCTGAGGATCCCGCCTCACCGGTCGCACGCCAGATCATGCCGTTTGCAGGGGCAAGTCTCATGCAAGTTGCACAGCAAGACATCCGTCAGCTGACGGATATATGAACCCGGGCCACGCTCGGTATCCGAACCCGGGCCGAGCCCGGGCTCGGCTCTACCGTGCCCGGCGCCCGCGCCCTCAGCGGGCGCGCCGTTGAGCGTGCTAGCTGGGCGGGCCACGGGCGCGGAGGCGCCTCCCTTCCCGCCAGCGCGTGCGCACGGGCACCTGCCGCCGCGTGGCGGGCGGCCGGGACCATACGCGAGCCCGCAGGGGGCAGGGGCGGTCCCCAAAAAGGGAGAGCCCCGCCGGCGGGGCTCTCCGCTCGGTTCCGGCCTGACGGCTGTTACGCACGTAAGCCTACGGTGCCGGCCGTGTTGCCGGCTGTGGTGGCCTCCGGAGGGCTGGCCTTCGCCGTGCTGGCCGGGCTGGATAGCTCACCGGCGTGGCAGGTGGCGCGGGTCGTGGTGGTCAACGCGGCGATAGCCCTGGCCGTCTGGTTAACCCGCCGCGCGGGACGCCCCGGCCGGGGCAACGGCTTTGCTGCCCGCAGCCAGCCGGCCCGGTGGGCCGGCCCCCAGCACGCCGCCCACCCGGCTGCGAGGCGGCCATGATCCGGCTACCGCTCATCTACCGCCGACGTTCAGCCACCGCCTGCCCAACGCGGAGCTACGGTCCCGCGTACCGTCTGGCTGCGCCGTGAGAATTGCCGCAGCAGACTCGCTCCTGACGTCGTCTCCCAGCGGCCCGCTAGCACATGCCTTCAGTACCTCCGCTGGCGATCTTGGCGCAGCGCGTCGGCATGACCCCGAACGGGCCGCCCGCACCAGTTCTGGCAAACCCCAGCCAAGAGGCAGATCGGCGCTCCATCTCCACCACTGGCCCGCAGGCGCGCACAACATCCCGTTATGTGCGGCTCCATCCGCAAAGAGCTCACGTTCGAAAGTCGACCATAGGCGGATCCGGCGTGTTCGCCACATCGCCCGGGTCTGTCAATCTAAAGGCTCTGTCTCACTTTCGGTGGTAACGGCGTGTCAGGCGATGTCACGGTAGGTTTTCGTGGCATAGTCGGTTGTGTGTGACATAAGTGCTCTTGTGAGAATTGTGTTCTCGGGGTTGTCCTCCCTGGTCATCCAGGATGTGACGGACCGGGATGAGGTGATCGTGGTCCGGGCGCGGACGGCGGGCGGGCCGGTGCCGTGCCCGCGGTGCGGTGGCCTGGCCGGCCATGTGCACGGATACTGCGAGCGGACGGTGGCGGACGTGCCAGCGGACGGGCGGCCGGTCGTGCTGCATGTCCGGGTGCGGCGGATGCGGTGCCCGGCCCTGGATTGCCCGGTGCAGACGTTCCGGGAGCAGGTCCCGGGCCTGCTGGACCGCTACCAGCGGCGGACCACGCGGCTGACTCTCCAGGTCAGTGCCGTCGCCTTGCAGTTAGCGGGCCGCGGCGGGGCGGCGCTGCTGACGGCGCTGGGTGTGCCGCTGTCGCGGCACACTTCGCTGCGTACTCTGCTGGCGATTCCGCTGCCCGGGATGAGCGTTCCCCGGGTGCTGGGAGTGGATGACTTCGCGCTGCGCCGTGGCCAGGTCTACGCGAGCATCCTGATCGACGCCGAGACCGGGGACCGGGTCGATGTCCTGCCGGGCCGGACCGCCGATGTCGTGGAGGCGTGGCTGCGCGATCACCCAGGTGTCCAGATCATCTGCCGCGACGGATCCGGCGCATACGCCGAGGCGGCGCGCCGCGCGGTACCCGGCGCTGTCCAGGCCGGGGACCGGTGGCACCTGTGGCACGGCCTGGCCGAGGCCGCCCAGAGGGAGGTTGCGGCGCACGCCTCGTGCTGGGCCGCGGCCGGCCCGCCGGTCAAGGAAGGCAAGCGGGCCGGGACGACCGCAGAGCGGTGGCGGGAAGTCCACGATCTGCTGGGCAAGGGCACCGGCCTGCTGGAATGCTCGCGGCGGCTCGGCCTGTCACTGAACACCGTCAAGCGGTATGCCCGCGCCACCGAGCCTGAGCGGCTCATCCGCGCGCCGCAGTACCGGCCCACGCTGGTCGATCCCTACCGCGATCACCTGCGCAAGCGCCGCACCGAAGACCCCGCGGTCCCGGTCCAGCAGCTGCTGCGGGAGATCAGGGAACTCGGCTATCAGGGCAGCTCCAACCTGCTCGTCCGCTACATCACCCAGGGCCGCGTCGAATCTGACCGGCCGCACCTGTCATCCAGGCGCGTCGCCCGGCTCCTGCTCACCCGGCCAGCCGCGCTCAGCGACGCCCAGCAGGCGCTGCTCGGCACGCTGACCGCCGCCTGCCCCGAGATGACCAGCCTCGCCGGCCTGATCCGGTCCTTCGCCGCCCTGCTCAAGCCAGATCCCGGCAACGACGACAAGCTCCAGGAATGGATCCGTGCCGCGCGCGCCGCGGACCTGCCAAGCGTCCACGCCTTCACCCGGGGCCTGGACCCCGGCATGGCGGCCGTCACCGCCGCCGTCACCCTGCCGTTCCACAACGGCCGGACCGAAGGCGTGAACACGAAAACGAAGATGATCAAGCGGCAGATGTACGGCCGCGCGGGCTTCACCCTCCTGCGCCACCGCATCTTGCTCAGCTGACACCACTCACCGTTACCACCGAAAGTGAGACAGAGCCAATCTAAAGGTGTAACTTCTTCCTCTGTTGTTACTTCCGTCCCGCGCTCAGGCGGCCGTCGAAGGTGATGTCGAAGGCGTTCAGCGCTGCCTTCCACCGGTTGGTCCACCTCTTGCGGCCCTTCCCGGTCGGATCCAGGCTCCTGATCGCCAGGTACAGGCACTTCAGGGCGGCCTGCTCGGTCGGGAAGTGGCCGCGGGCGTTCACCGCCCGCCGCAGCCGGGCATTAATGGATTCGATCGCGTTCGTCGTGCAGATGACGGTCCTTATTTCCCGGTCGAACTGCAGGAATGGCACGAATTCTGCCCACGCGTTCTCCCATAGCCGTATAATAGCGGGGTAGCGTTTCTCCCACTTGCCGGAAAATTCGGCGAACCGGTCGAGTGCTTCCGTCTCGGACGCGGCAGTGTAGACGGGCTTGAGGTCTTTGGCGATCTGCGCCCAGTCCCTTTTCGAGGCATACTTGAATGAGTTCCGCAGCAAATGCACGATACATGTTTGCACGATGGTCTTCTCCCACACGGCATTCACCGCGTCCGGGAGGCCCTTGAGCCCGTCGCAGACCACCATCAGCACGTCCCGGGTGCCGCGGTTCTTGATTTCCGAGCAGACCCGCATCCAGTACTTGGCTCCCTCGCCGTCGCCGTGCTCCCCGGCCCACAGGCCCAGCACGTCACGCTCGCCGTCCACGGTGACGCCCAGCGCGAGGTAGATGGGCCGGTTCGCGACCTGGCCCTCGCGGATCTTCACGTTAATGGCGTCGATGAAGACCACCGCGTACACAGAATCCAATGGCCGGCTCTGCCAGTCCGCCATTCCTTCCATCACCCGGTCGGTAATCGTGCTGATCGTCTGCTTCGACACCTCGGCGCCGTAGACCTCGGCCAGGTGCGCGGCGATTTCCCCGTGGGTCAGCCCTTTCGCCGACAGGGAAATGACCATCTCATCGACCCCGGTCAGCCGCCGCTGCCGCTTGGCAACAATTTTCGGGTCGAAGCTAGAATCCCGGTCGCGTGGCATGGAAATCTCCACCGGCCCGGTATCGGTGATTACCGTCTTGGCCCGGTGGCCGTTGCGGGAATTGCCGCCGTCACGGCCAGCCGGGTCATGCCTGGAATAGCCGAGATGGTCATCGAGCTCGCCCTCGAGCGCGCCCTCGATCACCATCTTGGTCAGCTTGCCCAGCAGGCCGCCTTCGCCGGTCAGCTTCAGCCCGCCGGTGCGGGCCCGCTCGGTCAGCTCGCGCAGCAGCTGCTCATCAGCCGCCGGCAGCTCCGGTGCCGCCTGGCCCCGGTCCTCCGTCACGTCAGTCACTGGTGTCTCCTTCGATCTCAGGAGTTACACCTTTGAAATTACAGTCCCCATCGCCCGCGATGATCGTGTTGTGCAGGTCCGGCCGGCATACCCCGATAAGCCGGGCACCCGTTGGGGTCGACTGGCGAGAGCACCCGAACGCGGGGCATCTGCGGTATCAACCGGCCAGCCACCTCCCGGAGTGCACGGGTAGACCATGACGTAGGCAACGGCCGGATCTGCGGCACGCAGCATTGGCAGTGAGCCATTATTAGCGCGCATTTCCGTGCAGGAGGTTCGGCGCAAGGTCAGGTGATCTCGTAGCGGATGGGGCGTCCGCCCCACCACGGGACGGGTGTGGTGGGTGGCAGGTCTGCTTTGCGGAGGACGGGTGAGAAGGCGCGGCGTTCGAGCCGGACGGTGACCGCGTCGGGGGTGGTGATGATCTGGCCGGGGGTTTCCAGGAAGCGGCGCTGGATGGTGTCGGGGGTGGCGGTGGCGTAGCCGGGCAGCCGGGCGCGGAGCGCGGCGGTGAGGGCCTGGGCGAGGACGGCGAGCATGACGTCGAGGTCGGCGTTGAGGTTGACGGTGGAAGACAGGGCGTCGGCGCAGAACGCGCGGATGATCTCGGCGAGCCGCTGCTCGATGGTCATCCGCCGGGCGTACTGGGCGACGAGCGACCTGGTCGTGATGCCGGTGTCGTTGGTGATGATCACGGTGGGCTGCTCGCGGCCCAGCCCGGTGACGATCAGCTGCCGGACGGTGCCGGGGTAGCTGGTCAGCCTGACGGCGGGGTCCTCGTGGACCCTGGGCTTGTTGTGCGGGCCGGGCCGGTCCAGGGTGATCGTCGTGAAGTCTGCCGGGGCCAGGCTGGTGATGTGCTTCATGAGCGAGCGGGACCGCATGCGCAAGGTGGCGAACTTGACGCGGCGCTGGTCAAGCTCGCCGAGGACGTCCTGGGTGGTGACCTTCTGGTCCATGATCAGCATCTTCGGGTCGGCGCCGCTGGCCTGTTTCCAGTGGTCGCAGAACGCGATGACCTCCCGCGCCTGGGTGGCCTTGGACAGGTCGGCGTTGCCGTAGACGAGGTTGTGCGTGCCGGTGTCCTGGGCGAAGAAGGTCAGCACGGACCGGGCGCGCTGGGAGCGCGTGGGGACGTAGTGCTTTTCCAGCACCGGGTCGCGGCCCCAGTGCATGACCGCGTGGAAATCCAGGTCGAAGACTGCCTCGTCCGCGCTGGCCAGCCCGCCGGCGATCATCTGCTTGTCCAGGGCGGCCAGGAACCGCTGCTGGTGATCATGCGAGAGCCGGTAAGAGTAATCGGTGAGCACGGTCTTCTTCGGCAGCGCCGCCATCCCGGCGAGCAGCCCTGCGGCGGGGTCGGCCAGCAGGTCACCGGCGTGGGAGACCCGCCGGGTACGGGTGAGCTTGAGCGCCAGCAGGGACAGCAGCCAGCTGATGCCGGGGATGACCCGGGCGCCGGGGTAGCCCGCCGCGCTGACCAGGGCGGGCAGGTCCAGGGACACCAGGTCGGGGACGGCCAGCAGCAGCCCCGCCTTCGTGGTCTCCAGCCGCTCCGGCCACGCAGCGAAGTCCAGGACTTTCGCCGCGGGCAGGTTCGTGTCCCGGCCCGCCGTCGCAGGGCTGCTGCTGGCCTCCGGCCCGGGGTGGCGCAGCAGCCGCCCGAACCCCTCCTCGGCCAGGACCTCCCCCACGGACGTCCGGTTGAGCGGGGCGCCCTCGGCAGATAGCCGCCGGGAGATCTCATAGGCCGACAGGCCCTGCCGCCGCAGCTCGATCACCCGGCCGCGCGCGCGGTCCTTGGCCGGCGCCACGCCGGGCGGCGGGCCGGGCTTCCCCGGCGGGGCGAACAGCTCCAGCTTCCCCGCCCGGTGCTGGCGGACCAGGTCGATCATCGCCCACCGGGTGTAGCCGAACCGCGCCCCGGCCTGCTCATAGGTCAGGCCCTCGGTGAAGAAGGCGCGCAGCGCCTCGTACCGCCTGTGGTTCACCTGCCCCGGGGACGTGAACCACCCCGCCTCCCGTTGCGCCGATCTGGCTGCCATGCCGCATGTTTACCAGATCTACACCTGATCGCGGCGATCACCGGTGGTGCCCGCTTCGTGCCTGTACATGCCCGTATGCCGCACCCGGTCCGGCCGCGAACCGGACATCAGGCATCATTTCCCGCGTCATCCAAAATAGATAACGAATCGCATACATGCGATACGGCAGCCGGATAGCTCCCCGGAAGTACTCAGTACGGCCATGCGCTGCCAGACGTTCATGCTGGTCAGAGGCATGTCCTAGATAACCTCAGTTGTGCCCGGACGTCCTGCACGGAAATCCGCGTTAAACGGTGAGCGGCTGGCGGGTGCTGGGAGTAGATGCCTGTAAGACCGGGTGGATAGGCATAGCCCTGTCGCAAGGGACGCTCAGCGCCCACGCCGCGGCAGGGATCGGTGATCTGGTCGAGGATGCCAGCAGCGGCGGCCCGCTGGCGGTGATCGCGATCGACATCCCGATCGGCTTGCCCGACACGGGGCGCCGTCAGGCCGACCTGCTCGTCCGCAAGGCCGTCGGGCCGCGGTGGGCGTCGGTGTTCGTGACACCGGTCCGTCCGGCCCTGGAAGCAAGCGATTACGCCTCCGCTGCCGCCCTCAGTCTCCGCCTGGCAGGCGAGGGCATCTCCCGTCAGGCCTTCGGTTTGCAGGCCAAGATCCTCCAGGTCGACCGCTGGGTACGGCAGACCCCGCACCGCGTTGTGGAAGTCCATCCCGAAGCCAGCTTCGCGCAGCTCGCCGGAGCGCCCCTGCAGTCCCCCAAGTCAACCTGGGCCGGCATCGCCGGGCGACGTCAGCTCCTCGCCGGAGCCGGTATCGTCCTTCCTGAGGATCTCGGTCTGGCCGGCGAGAAGGCCGGCGTCGATGACGTCCTGGACGCTGCCGCGGCGGCCGGGACCGCTTTGCGGGTCGTCTGCGACCAGGCCCGGCCCCACCCCGATCCACCCGAACTATTCAGCGACGGGCTGGCCAGCGCCATCTGGACATAAAGCCGATTACGCAGCGCAGCAAGAATATGCCAACTCCGTGAACGGATCGCCGAATATTTGCGGGCTCGATGCTGCTGGATCGTGGGACTGGCCGTGTCCAGATCGTCCCGTTCGGTGCGCAGGAAGGGGAGCCAGGGCCGGTCGTGCGCGCTGGTCTTGCTCGACGCCTGGAGGTCGGCTGGAACCGGCACGAAGTCCGCCGGGGACCTTCGGGTGGGCTGGGGCAGCCCGGCGTCAAGGACTTGGGGCGCGAAGCCGGCGGGCTGCCCCGGCGACCGGCGTACGGTGGGGTGTGAGACGTTCGGGCGACGGCGGTTGCTTCCGTCGGTGGCGGGCCCGTCGCCGGGGCTGGGGATTGTCCACCGGCCGGGTCCGGGCTGCCTTTGGCCCTTCTTTGGCATAGTGTTAGTGATGCCGTGCCCGGCGGGCCGGGCACGGAAGGGCGTTGAGTCCAGACTCTGCGAACGCTTTCCTTTCTCAGCCGAAGGAGCCGGCGGGTGAATGATCGCCTTGATCATGCGGGCAGATGGACGTATTCGTGCCCGCGGTTGCGTCGCTGAGATGGCAGGCGACAGGCTTGCCCGGATCCTGGCTGCGCTGTCTGCCGGGGGAGATGGGTGGTCCTCTGCCCGGCTGTGCGCAGTGTGCCCCGCGATCGTGGGGGTGAACGGTGCCGGGGTCATGCTCATGTCGGGTGACGTACCGCGCGGGTCGTTGAACAGCACCGATGATGTTAGCCAGCTGATCGAGGAGCTGCAGTACACGCTGGGCGAAGGCCCGTGCGTGGACGCCTACCAGCAGAACTGGGTGGTGGCCGAGCCTGACCTGGCCGGGCCGGTGGCCCGCCGGTGGCCCGCGTTCACCCCGCTGGCGCTGCAGGCGGGCGTGCGGGCTGTGTTCGGGTTCCCGCTGCGGGTCGGCACGGTGCGCCTGGGGGCGCTCAACCTCTACCGCGACCAGCCGGGCCCGCTGAACGACGAGCAGCATGCTGACGCGCTGGTCGTGGCCGACGTCGCCGCCCGCTGGGTCCTGGACGCCCAGGCCGGGGCACCCTCCGGCACGGTGGCGAAAGAGCTGGAGGCCGGCGCCGACTTCCATTTCGCGGTGCACAACGCGGCGGGCATGGTCTCGGTCCAGGAAGAGATCAGCGTCGCCGAGGCGCTGATCCGCCTGCGGGCGTTCGCGTTCGGCAACGATCGCCTGCTCGCCGATGTGGCCGATGACGTTGTCGCCCGCACGCTGAGGCTGGCATGACCCCGCTCACCCGGCGCAGTCGGGCGGGGACAGACCGCCACAAGGATGGATGCCGCGGCCTGGGGCCCGGTCTGGTGCCCAGCGGCCCTGACCGGCCGCCGGGCGTTCAAGAGGTGAGCTGAGATGTTCGAAGCAGTCGACGCGATGCGATCAGTGGCTGAGATGGCCGACACCCTCGTCGATGACTACGACGTGGTTGACCTGCTGACCGGGCTCGCCGACCGGTGCGTCAGCGTGCTCGGCGTATCCGCGGCCGGGGTGATGCTGGCCTCTCCCGCGGGCAGGCTGGGGCTGATCGCGTCCTCTAGCGAGGTGATGCGCCTGCTGGAGTTGTTCGAGCTGCAGGCCCAGGAAGGCCCCTGCCTGGATGCCTTCCGCACCGGGGAGCGCGTCGAGCACGCGGATCTGGAGGCCGAGTCCGACCGCTGGCCGTCATTCTCCGCCGCTGCTCTCAGGGAGAGTTTCCAGTCGGTGTCCGCCCTGCCGCTGCGGTTTCGTGACGTCACCATCGGCGCCCTGAACCTGTTCAGCATCACGCAGGCCCCGATGGACGAGGCGGACGTCATCGTCGCCCGCGCCTTCGCGGACCTCGCCACCCTCAGCATCGTGCAGCATCGCGCCAGCGCCGGGGCCCAGCGCGTGAACGAGCAGCTCTCTGCCGCCCTGACCAGCCGCGTGGTCATCGAGCAAGCCAAGGGCGTGGTCGCAGCGCGCGCCGGCGTCGACCTGGCCGAGGCTTTCTCCCGGCTGCGGGCCTACGCCCGCGATAGCAACCTACGGCTTACCGATGTCGCCGAGGCGGCCGTAGCCGGCACCCTCGATCTCGATTCGCTGGCGTGGGCCCGTGCCGTACGTTGGTGAATCTCGCCATTTCGGCCACGACCCGGTTTGTGGCCTGGCTGCGTGCCCGGCGTGATCGTGCCGGAGACGGGCGCGGGGCGGCGCTCGCCGGTGACGGCGAACCCGTCACCCGGCGGGGGTGTCCGGCTTCTGCGGCCACGGGCCCGAAGCGGCGTGGGCGTCGCTGGGCTGATCGCCCTGGCGCCGGGGTCAGCCGCGGCTCCTGCAAGTCGTTCCGGCGCCATGTGACCAAGGGCCGTCCGGTCCCTGGTGAGGCCGGTCAAGCTCATCGGTCCCCGCCAGCTCGGCCTGGGTGCGGCAGTGATCATCACTCAGAAGAGTGAATTGCCGGCCGGTTCCTGCGCCGCGCTGCCCCGGCCGCCGGGCGGAAGGTCCGCTTCCACGATCGCGCTCGATCCGGCTGGGCGGGTACGGACGTGCTCGCAGCGCTGCTGAAGCCGGTGCAGTGAGTCGGTATCGCCGAGCGGGAATGCCGCCTCCAAGCGCGCGCTTTCCCGCACCTCGGGCAGGTCCAGCACCGCATCGACCAGGCTCGCGCGGCGGCCCGGAGTAATGTGCCCGGACTCGGCGCGCAACGACGCCTGGGCGGTTCCGGCCAGATTCTTCGGAGATGATCACCTCGGCCGGGGCGACCGTGCGGCCGCTGTCGCGGACCTCGACGTGCTGATGCCGATGATGCCCGGCCATGTGACGCCTCCCAGGCATGGTTCAAGATCCAGCTGCGGGTGCGCAGTCCGGCGTGCTATCAGGGAGCCGGTGCTGCCCGGTGCGCCGGCTGGGGCGGCGATCGGCCGGGGCGCAGATCGCGTGCTGCACCGTCCACGGCGCCGAGGTGAGCGCCTCGAACCTGCGCAGGTGCCGCGACAGCGCCGCGGCGCTTCCGTCCGCAGCCGCCGCGACGACGTCGGCGGTGGCGGCCGTCAGCCGGGCCTGCCGCGCGGCCAGGAACACGGCCGCCGAGTTCCGGTCGCTTTCCGCGACGGCGGCCACGGCGGCGTGCCCGGCGGCGTCCGCTTCGGCGACGATCGCCGTGGCCGCGTGGCCCACTTCGCCGGCCGCACCAGGCGGCAGCGGCGCGCCGGCGTCCTGGCGCGCGAGCAGCCGCAATCGTGCCAGCAGCGGCACGCACCGGGCGTAATTACCTCGCATACGGTCGGCCGCGGTCATGGCGGCGGAGCCCGGCGGGTCCGGGCCAAGAAGGTGGTGCGGCTCTCGCGGATCCCCGCTGCTGGCCGCACACTCCTCCGCGCCCCCCGCAGCGCCATGCACGCCGGCGCCCGCCGGAACAGGACCCGCCTGCCCGGCAGTCACCCACCGGGTCAGCGCAGCCAGCTCGCCGCGGACCGCACCACCGGCTGCGCCAGCGATGGCGAGGTCCGCCCGGACGTCAATTCGCTCGCTCATACGCTCCCTCGAGGTCACTGTGATGGCGAGCGGCGAGCAGGCAGGGTCCGGACCCGCCAGCCCCGCGCCCTTTAGTCCTTAAGTTAATGGCATTCCGCGAATCGGGTGCAAGGGTCCTGGCGCGGGCTGTTGCCCCCGTCATCGCCCCGGATCCGCCGGCAGCGCCGGGACCGCGGTCACAGACGTCTGTCCCATCTCTCAGCCCTCCGCCAGCCCCTGCAGCGTGCCCGTGCAGGCGCCCGGCCCGCCGGGTCGCTCACCCTGGGGTGACCATGCTCACCTTGACGGACGGTCACCTGCCGGGCACTGTGGCAGGCGAACTGTTACCGCCCAGACCTTGCGGGAGAGACAATCATGAGCACCCTCACGCGTGCCGCCGCTTATACCGTCCGGATCGCCGCGGTAACAGCCGCAGCCCCCGTGCTGGCCGGCGCGGCCGCTGCTGCCGCGACCGCGAAGCTGTCCGGCTGGGAACTGCGGCAGCTCGCCAGCTCACCGCTGTCCGCCGAGGCCAGGCGGCTTAAGGCCGGATACCGCGAGCTGGCCGCCGCCAACGGCGCCGCCGCAAACACGCCAGCGCGGCAGCAGGGGCACGCCGGGGACGGCCGCGCCAGGCACCGCCCCGCTCGCACGGCCGCGCGCTCCGGTCAGGCCCGTGCCCAGCTGGCTGCCGTGAACTCGTCACGCTAGGCACGCCGGCATACCGCGTGCTGACGCAGATCATCCCCTTGACGCAAAGGCTGGGGACGTGCGGGCCTGCCCGGCGCTTCCGCGCATCGGGGTTGACCTTGATGCCCCGCGTCCGCTTCCGGCCGCCGGCACGGCTGCGGCAGAGGTGATGGTCGTGATGCCAGGCCCGGATCTGCGGGCAGGCCGCCATGTCGTCATAGCCGCAGGCCCGCTTGGCTGCAGCGGAATGCCCGCGACCACGAGACCCCTTCCGCATGGGCGTGCAAACCCTGTTCTGCCACCTGAGCATCACGGTCAGCTTCCCGCCGGAGGGAGAGCATGGGCCGGCATTGGGTCAACGTTCACATGCTGTTGACACGGATAAACCGCGAGTCATGGATGTTGTGGATCCGGTTGCAAATGACGCCGGGAACACGTCAGGAGGTGCTTCTCCATCGATAAGGGGCGAAGGGTCATGAACCAATCGGGTATTTCCGCGCCGGCGGCGCATCGGCCGGACCGGCGGGCCGCGCGGCAGCCGGCCTACAGCGCGCAGGCCCGCTCCTACGACCAGAAGACGGGCGCGTTCCAGTCCTACCGCCGGGCGCTCGTCGAGGCGCTCCCGGTCCGCCCGGGGCAGGTCGTCCTGGACGTGGGGTCCGGGACGGGGCTGTGCTCCGGCTTGCTCCAGGACAAGGTCGGCCCACAGGGCGGTGTCGTCGGCATCGAGGAATCACCGGAGATGACGGCGGTGGCGCGCGAACGGATCGCCGGCCAGGGCTGGCGCAACGTCACGGTCGTGCAGTCACCGGCCCAGGATGCGCAGATCCCGGTGACCGCGGACGCCGCTGTGTTCTGCGCCGTCCACGACATCCTCCAGTCCCCGGACGCGCTGCGGAACGTCATGAGCAAGCTCCGTCCGGGGGCATGGGTGGCCGCGGGCGGCGGCAAGTGGGCCGCGCCGTGGCTGGTGGGCGTGAACCTGCACGCCAGGATGCTGCACGCTCCCTTTGTGCGGAGCTTCGAGGGGTTCGGCCGGCCGTGGAGTCATCTCGAGCCGCTGCTCGAGGACGTCCACGTTCGTGAGCTAGCGCTCGGCAGCGGGTATATCGTGACCGGCCAGGCGCCCCAGGCCCCGTCCTAGCCAAGGATCCGGTCCCGGGCGGCCGGCTCCCGGGCGGGTCAGGGTGCCGTGCGTACGCGGGCCGGCCGTGTCAGGCTGGTATGCGCAGTGTGCTGCCGCGGCCAGGCGCTGCCGACCAGCAGGCCTCCAGCAGCGCGCGGGCGAACAAGCGCGGCGCGTTGATGCATGCCCCGTGTCCGGCGTCCACGTAGTGGACTGATGCGCCCGGGACCGCCCGGGCCAGCTCAAGCTGGCGGCCTGGCGGCACGATGCGGTCCCGGGCCGTGATGACCACCGCGGTGGGCACATCGACCTGGCCGAGCCAGCTGTCCGAGGTGAACGAGCTGACGGCGGGCATGGCCGACACGACGGTGGCCAGAGTGGTCCGGCTCAGCTGGGCGCGGGCCCACCTGCTCGTCGCCGGGTCGTCAATGCGGCCCAGCAGCGCCATGCCGACGAACTCGGCGCCCATCAGATGCAGCAGCGGGTTCCAGCGCAGGACCGCGGCCACCGTCGGCATCGCCAGGGCGGCCAGCTGCTCCGCCGGTGACCCGCGGGCATTGCCCGCGGTGGAGCACAGCACCAGGCCCGACACCAGCGCGGCGTGCCGCCGGTACAGCAGCTGGGCCACCAGGCCGCCCATGGAATAACCCACCGCGGCAAAGCTGCCGATATCAAGGACAGCTGCCAGCGCGGCGATATCGTCGGCGCAATCCTCCAGCCGGAATCGCGAACACAGGCGGATCCCGTCGCCATGGCCGCGCAGGTCGGCGGCGACGACCCGGAAATCACGTCCGAGCGGCACGAGGACCTGTCCCCAATTCAGCGCGGCCGTGCCTGCCACCCCGTGGATCAGCATGACCGTCTCCGCGCCGGGCGGCCCGGCGCACTCCCACACCCGCGTCGTCCCGCGGCCCGGCAGATCCACCAGCCGCGTGCGCGGCATCGCTGCTTCCCTGAGCATCCGAAGTTTCTCCTTTTCGCTGGCGCCCCGGGCTCAGATCGCGCCCGGGCAGGCCGGCCGCCACACGGCGTCGCGGCCACCCTGAGTCAGGTTGGCGGGATTGCGGGCGGCGACCTTGCCGGTCACCGCGGCGGGCACGATGGCCTCGGGGGCCATCGCTGACCAGGCCCGCGGCTCGGTACGGTTGCCTCCCCCCGTGCTGAGACAACGCTGAGGCCATACGCCGGTCCTTCCAGCGGGACAGGGCCGGCGTGATCTGTTTTGAGAGCCGGCGGCGGCCAGAGCAACCGGTACCGGATTGAGGAGCCCGCCGGCGACCGCGAGAGCCGCAGGACCAGCGGCCTTGGCGACCGCGTCAGCGACGGCCTGCGCCGCGGCGCATTCCCCGGAACGCGGGCAGGCATGCCGTAAGAGGGGGGATGCGGCCGGCTGCGCGTTCCGGGGCCCGAAACGCCCTAGCCCCACCGGCCGACTGCGGGCAGGTCAGGCCGATGGTGATCGAACACCATGTCCCTGAGGTCCCTGACCGCCAGGTCCAGCTCGCCGATGGCCTCCTGGACTGTCCCGGCCGCGCGGTGATCGCCGATCAGCCCCACTACAGCTTCGAGGGCCAGTCCCGCCGAGAACAGCCGGCGCACCACGATGTCAGCCAGGCCCGCGGCGATCCGGTCGTGACCTTCGGCCGGAAGCGGCCTCACCTCCGGCGGGCCGGCTCCTCTGGCGGGGGGAGGACCGCGAGTCAGCCCGGCCTCCGGCCCATGCGGTGGCAGCATCGCCGCGATCGTCGTGGGCACGCTGGATGAGGTACGCATCGCTGAGGCACCTTGGGTCCTATCCGGCCGTAACTGGCCGTGCCGCCAGGGTCTAGAACGACGCGGTGCCTGCACCCTCGCGTTGGCCTGATGCAGGCTGTTTTGCGGACACTTACGACAGCGAGCCTACGCCGGCGTCCCGTCCCTGGCCATCGTCTCGGCGGCCGCGTTCTTCATGCTGAACCGCCGTGCAGCGGCCCGCCTGTGCGGTGCTGCTCCCAGGTCACCGGGTTTGACACCCCCGGCGCGCTGTACAGCCGCAGCGGGCCGGCGATCCTTGCCGAGGCCGGCGGCCCGCCTGGTGGCATGTCGCGCCGGTTATCGCGTGGGGCCTGACCAGGCCCGGGCCCGGCGAGCGCCGCCGTCAGGACGCGACTGGGCCTGCACCGGGCTGTGATCCCGGTATGGCCGGCGCACCCACCGCTGGCTGTCGGT
Source organism: uncultured Actinomycetes bacterium (assembly GCA_963824545.1). Taxonomy (GTDB): domain Bacteria; phylum Actinomycetota; class Actinomycetes; order Streptosporangiales; family Streptosporangiaceae; genus Bog-532. The sequence goes on from CAWGPP010000002.1 coordinate 378,041, forward strand.
GCGCTGCGGCGTGCTCAGCACAGCCGGCGCAGGAAGGGGTGCCTGGGGCTCGGCTGGGCCGATCCGCACCCGCACGTCGACGCAGGAGGGGCGCCGTTAGGACGAACTCGTCAGGGGCGAAGCGACCAAGGAATGACTTAGGTGCCCCCCGGCTATACGGGGAACTGGTCGATGACGCTCTTGCAGGCGTCCTGAGCGGAGCCGGGGGTGATCTTGGAGTAGATCTCCAGCGAGGTTCTGCTCGCGTGGCCGCTGCAGGGCTGGATGAGAGCATCGTCGATGCCCTGGGTCTTGAGCCAGGTGAACAGGAAGTGGCGCAAGCGGTGGGGCGGCATGTTGTGGTCCAGGCCGGCTTTCCCGGCGCAGCGGGCGAGCATCGCGCGGACGCCGCGGGTGGAGTACGGCTTCTTCCGCGACGACTCCAGCACGAACACCGCGCCCTTCTCCCGGAGGGCTGCGATATGCGGCGAGCGTGTCCTTGAAGGCCGCCGGGAACGGCACGTACACGAAGTGGCGAACCATACCTGGGCGCACAGCGATCTGATCCGGCACGGTGAGGCGTTCGACCGGGCCAGCCTGGAACGCACCCCCGAGCTCCTGACCAAGCTGGCCGGCCAGGCGCCCACATTGCGCCGGCCACCGGACGGCCGCATCGACAGCGTCGGGCTGGCCGTGTGCGCGAGCCTGCATTACGAGGTCATGCCGTGGTCGGAGGGGGCCACCGGCAGCAACGCCCGCGCCGACGTCGGCGAGGCACCGCGGCGGGCCTCCCCCCGCCAGCATCGTGCTCGCCCACGACGGCGGCCCGCAGCCGAACGCCACCCTCATGCAGCAACTCGATCGCCTGGCCGGGTCGATGACCGACGTCGGGTACGCCTTCGTGACCGCGCGCGGGCTGCTGGCCGCCCGGGGGCCGGGATCCGCGGACGGAGTCCCCGGTAGGCCGCGTCCCGATAGCCCATAATGCTGGTAAGCGCGGCGCTGTCAGCCGTCACAAAACCGGGGAGGGCGACGTGAGCGCAGACGCCGAGCCTAACGTTTACGCTCTGCTGACCGACGGCAGCACGATCGAGATCCGGGCCGCGCGGCCTGACGACTTCGACCTGGTGCGGAAGATGCACGAGAAGCTGACCCCGGACAGTCTCTACCTGCGTTTCTTCAGCATGAGCCCGAGCGCGGCCGGACGGGAGGCGCGCCGGCTCTGCCGTGAGCCCGCGCCGGATCACGTGGCGCTGCTCGCCGTGATGGACGGCGAGCTGATCGGCTGCGGCAGTTACGAGTGCGACGACGCTCCCCGGTCCCTCTCGGCCGAGATCGCCTTCACGGTCCCCGATGACATGCACAACCGCGGCGTCGGCATGCTCCTGATGGAGCACCTGATCTCGCTGGCCCGCAGCCGCGGGCTGCACGCCTTCACCGCGGAGACGCTGAGCGAGAACGCGGCCATGCTGAGAGTGTTCGCCGACGCCGGGCTGCAGGCGCACCGCGCCCTGGCCGACGGTGTGTACGACCTGACCTTCCCGCTGCCCGCCGGCGAGGAGGACGTCACCCTCGGCACCTACCGTGACGCGGTCGCCGAGCGGGAGCGGTCTGCTGGCGTGGCCAGCCTGCGGCACGTACTGGCGCCGGCCTCGGTCGCGGTCATCGGCGCCGGCCGGCGGGACGGCTCGGTCGGGCGGGCCATCCTGCGCAGCATCGTGACCGGCGGCTTCCCCGGCCCCGTCTACGCGGTCAACCCGGCCGCCGCCGAACTGGACGGCGTTCCCTGCCTGCCGTCGGCGGCCGCGCTGCCCGAGGGCGTCGACCTGGCGGTCATCGCCGCGCCGGCCGCGGCCGTACCCGGCATTGCCGGGGAATGCGGGCAGCGCGGGATCAAGGGGCTGGTGGTGCTCGCGGCGGGACTCGACGGCGCGGCCCGCGCGGAGCTGCTGGGCATCTGCCGGTGCCACGGCATGCGGATGGTCGGGCCGGCCAGCTTCGGCGTGGCCGGCACCAGTGCCGGCCTCGACGCGACGTTCGCGGCCCGCCACCCCAAGCCGGGAAGCGCGGGCCTGGCGCTGCAGTCGACCGGCGGCGCCGGCTTCGCCTTGGCCGAGCACCTGTCGCGGATCGGCGTCGGGATCTCCTCCCTGGTCTCGCTCGGCGACAAAGACGACGTGGCTGGCGACGACATGCTGCTGTGGTGGGAGTCCGACCCGGCGACCAAGCTGGCCCTGCTGTATCTGGAGTCGATCGCGAACCCGCCCAAGTTCACCCGCACGGCCCGCCGCGTCGGCCACAGCATGCCGGTCCTGACCGTGATCGTGGGCCGGTCCGTGACGGGCCGACGCCTGGCCGGGGCCCGCGCCACGGCGGCCACCCCCCTGCTCACCCGGCAGGCCCTGTTCGAGCAGGCCGGGGTGATCGCTGTCGCGAACCTCGGCGAGCTGCTGGATACCGCGGTCCTGCTGGCCGCGCAGCCGGCACCCGGCGGGCCCAGGGTCGCCGTGGTGTCCAACACCCGCGGCGCCGCGGTGCTCGCCGCCGACGCGTGCGGCGACGCGGGCCTGCAGGTCGCCCGCCTGGCCGGGGACACCCAGCGGGCGCTCCGGGACCTGCTTCCCCGCGCCGCCACGGTGACCGGGCCGGTCGATACCACCCTGCTGATCGGCCCCGGAGCTTTCCGCCGGTGCCTGGAGCTGGCCGGCGCCGATCCGGGCGTCGACGCGGTACTGGCGCTGACGACCACGAGCGCGGGCAGCGACCCGTTGCCAGAGGTAAGCGCCGCGCGGCTGCCGGTGCCGATCGCCGCCGCGGTGCTGGACCAGGTGGAGGTGGTCCGGCTGCTCCGGGCCCCGGGCGCGGACTCCCCCGCCGTCCCGGCCTACGCCTACGCCGAGTCCGCCGCCCGCGCCCTCGGCCACGCCGCCCGCTACGGCATGTGGCGGGCGATCCCGCCGGGGACCGTGCCCGACCTCGACGGCCTGCGCCCGGACCGGGCCAGGGAACTGGTCGCGGAATTTCTTGCCGGTAGGCCGGCCGGCGGCTGGCTGCCGCTGGACCCGACCGCCGAACTGCTCGCCTGCTATGGGATACCGCTGGCCGACAGCATCGGGGTCGTCACCGAGGACGCCGCCGTCGCGGCGGCAGCCCGGTTCGGCGGCCCGGTCGCGCTCCGCGCGGACGTGCCCGGCCTGGTCCGCGCGCGGGGCGCCGGCGCCCTGCTCATCGACCTGCACGGCGAACAGGAGGTCCGGCGCGGGTTCCGCTCGCTGCAGGAAACCTTCGGTCACCGGCTGGCCGGTGTCATCGTCAAGCCGATGGTCACCGGCGGCGTCGAGGTGATGATCAGCGTGCTGCAGGAAGAGGTCGCCGGCCCGCTGGTGCTATTCGGGGCCGGCGGCGCGGCCGCCGATGCGCTGGCCGACCGCGCGGCGCGGCTCGCCCCGCTCACCGACGCCGATGCCGATGAGCTGATCCGCTCGATCCGCGCCGCCCCGCTGCTGCTCGGGCGGCCCGGCGCCCCGGGCGCCGATCTGACCGCGCTGCGGGACCTGCTGCTGCGCGTCTCCCGGATGGCCGATGACCTGCCGCAGATCGCCGAACTCGAGCTCAGCCCGGTTTTCGCCCGCCCGCACGGCGTACAGGCCGTCGATGCCCGGATCCGCCTGCAGGCCGCCGACCCCGCCGACGCCCACCTCCGCCGGCTGCACTGACCGCCCGGCCATCCCCCCCGGCCGGCCACCCCGCATGACAGGCCCCGCCGCTGGTCCGGGCCGGCCGCCGCAAACGACAGGCCGGCCACCGGTCCGGGTGGGCTGCCTCAGCCGACCGCATCGTGCCCTCGTGCAGGTAGCGCACGTGCCACGACAATGCCTCGCCGGGCAGGTGCAGGGTGTGCTTCCCGGGCCCGGTGGCAATCGTGCGGTCCACATAGTCCTGCAGTGCGGGCCGGTAGCCGGGATGCGCGCACCGGTTGATGACCTGCTGGGCGCGGCGCCGCGGCGGCAAGCCGTGCAGGCCGGCTACGCCCTGCTCGGTGATGATGACGTGGACGTCGTGCTCCGTGTGGTCGACATGGCTGACCATGGGCACGATGTAGGAGATCGTCCCGCCCTTGACGGTCGACGCCGTGAGGAACATACGCTGCGGCACCTCGACATCATCATCGCGGCGTACCAGGCTTTCCTGGACAAGGTGCGGGGACGAGATGACGTGAGCTCCGCGCTCGTCGTCGGGCTGCTCGGCGCCGAGACCCATCGCCGGGCCGACGTCAAGGCCGCCCTGGCCGGGCAATGAGCCGCAGCACGACGACGGAACAGCCATGGCCATGGCCGGAGACGATGGATGCGCTGCTCGCTGCGTCAGCCTCACATCGCCTCCTGCTGGAGAACGACCGGGTACGGGTGCTGGACGTGGTGATCGAGCCACGAACCCGCGAACCCGCGAACCCGGGCACACGCACCAGGCGCCGAGCGTAACGATCATCGACGAGCCGGCCCGGATCGGGTATTACGCGGGCGACGCACTGAGGTTTGAGTCCCAGGAGCGCTTCGAGTCCCCGCCCGGCGCGCGGGTGAGCTGGATCTGGATGGAGCCCAAGGGCCCGCATTCCGTCGAGAACATCGACGAGTACCGCTGCCACGCGATCCGCGTTGAACTCAAGTAATGCCGCGCCGCGACCGATCCCCCGGACACGGCGCCCACGTCAAAGCCGCGGCGATCCCGCTCGCCATATTGCTCATAACCCAACAGGGCGCGCTCCGGGTCGCGTTCGCCCGCAGCGAGTTGCACGAAGTGCCACGGCCCGCGAAGTGACCAGTTACGTCGGCGCGGCTGGCACTCGCCCACACCGCCGCGCGGGATCGTCGGCCCGGCCAGCACGCTCAGATCACCCATTCTTGTGTGGCGCTGCCGACCATCCCGGCCTGCCGAGACTGGCGCCATATCGGCGGGTACGCGCGCGCCCTAAGCCACGCCGGCAGTCACGCTATGTGATCAGGTTTCCTGCGATCGTCGCCGAGCTGTGCCGAATCGTCCACATATAATTCAGCCGCTGGACGTTCAAATAGCGAGGTCGGTAACACCTGGCTCCTGCCCGAAGGTCAAAGGCGGTGCCGGTTCCCTGCGCAGAACTGACCGGCGCAGGAGTGATATGGGGCGTTCATTTGCGGGGGCTGACGTAGGTGCCCCGGCGGGGGACGGTGAACACCAGGCCCTCGTCGCGCAGTAGTTCGATGGCGCGGAGCACGGTGTCGCGGCCGACGTCGTGTTCCTGCTGGAGCTGCTTGACGGAGGGCAGCGGGCCGGTGCGCCAGTGGCCTTCAGCGATCTGGGTGCGCAGGATCGCGGCGAGCTGCCGGTAGGCGGGCTCGGGCAGTCCATGATCCACTCGCACAAGATCAACGTAGGTCAGTCCAGACCCAGGCTGACCAGAAGGTATATCTGATCTGCTCTGATCTGTGTTACTCTGCATACCGCGGCCGTGACGAACTGGGATGCGGCCGCGGGAGGTCATGCTGATGACGCAGGTCCGAGACGACCGGGCGATTGCCGCTGCCGTACCTGATGGCTGCCCGGCCCGGCTGCTGGCCCGGCGGCTGGCCGCCGGGCCAGCAGCCGGGATGGGCGTGCAGGTAACCCGCCACCGGAACACCTGCGAGCTCACCATCCTCGGGATGGCGGGCGGGAAGTCGTTCGTGGCGCTGGGTGTCGGCGGGCAGGCCCGCTGGTACTACGAACCGGCCGCCGGGCCCTCAGCGGGCCCGGCCGCTGTCACCGCGATCATCGCCCGCCTGCTGGGAGCCCCTGACGGCCCGGCCAGCCCGGCGGCCTGCCGTGCCCTGCCTTTCAAAGGGCAGGTCGGCCGGTCCTTGCAGGACCGGGGCCTGACCGTCGTGCTGCGGGTCAGTGAGGATCTGGAATCGTTCGAGGCCACCACGGACATCGAGGTGACCAGCCCCGCCCGGCCCTGGCTCGGCACCGTCACCCTGTCCGACGACGCCGCCCTGGACTGGCGCTGCGATCTGCGGGCCGCGTTCGGGGGGAACCCCGCCGCCCTCATCGACACCATCACCCCGGTCCTGCGGCACCGCTGAACAGCAACGAGGTCCGCCGCGCCTGCCCCGGTCGCGGCCTTCTGGGCTGGCCCTTGCCGTCAGCCCCGCCGCATCGCTGACCGGCCGCCGTTCGCTTGGGACCTGCATTTCCCGTGACCGGCCAGCATCTGCCGTACTCCGGTTCCCGCTCCGGTACCGGCCCGCTCACACCGCACCCCCGCACCGCTGCCCGCCCCCGCCCTGCCGGAAACACCGGCATTGCCGAAGAAAGGCCGTTCCGGTGACCGGCAACCTACGCGTGCCGCTACAACGGCTGGCATGCCTGCCGCACGAGCCACTCGCCCGGCGCGCCGGACCGACGCCGGGACCGTGAAGATCACCGACCGGGACATCACCGGCCTCACATTGTGCGCCGACCAGTACGGCGCCCCGCTCGATCTCCTCGCTGCCGCCCTGGACGTACAGGAGGAGCGGCTGCCGGGCATCCTGGCCCGCTGGCGGCACGCCGGCTGGGCGCACAGCGGCGTCCTGGGCAAAGGCCCGCCCTGGTGCTGGCTGCCCCCCGCCGGGATGCGGCTCCTCGGGTTGAATTACAGCGCCCGGGAACCCGCCGTGGCCCGCCTCGCCCACATCCGCGCCGTCCTCGCGGCCCGGCTCTGGCTGCAGAGCGGTGAGGCCTACCGGGAGGGGCGGGCGTGGTGGCGCAGCGAACGCCGCATCCGCGCCGCCGCCGGCCCCCGGGTCGGCATCGCGCACGTCCCCGACGCTGAAATCCACTGGCCGTCCCTGGACGGCTCCCCATATGCCGGGCAGATCTGGGCGATCGAAGCCGAGCTGACCCCCAAACCGCTGGCCCGCACGGTCGGGATCATGCGGGCCATGGCGACCCGCACCAGCGACTACGGCCCCACCGACCCGGCCGGGCTGGACGCCCGGTACGCCCAGATCGTCTACCTGGCCGCCCCCGCCGCCATCTCGATCGTGACCCGCGCCATCGGGGCGCTGCCGCCCCCGTTGCAGCACCGGATGGTGGCCCGCGACCTGCCGCCGGGTGCGGTTCGGTGAGCATCTGGGGCTGGCTGAAACTCACCATCGCCGTCTGGCTGTTCCGCAAGCTTCTCAAGCTGGCCGGGTGGCTGATCGTGGCAGCGGCCGCCGTCGCCGCCTGGCCGGTCACTGCCGTGGCCGTTGCCGGGTATGGGGCCGCGTGGCTGCGGGGCTGGCCCCCGGCCCGGCTGTGGCACGCCGCCTGCTGGTCGCTGCCGATGACCGCCGTCTACGCCATCGGCCAGGGCCTGCGGCTCCGCTCCTGGCCCGCGGCCGGCCTGGCCCCGGTCAACGACTGGGCTAATGCCTGGCGGCTGCTGGCCGCCCACGCGGTCCTGCGCGCCGGCCTGCTCCTGGCCCCGGTCGCGGTCCCGGCCGGGCTCGCGATCGGCGGCCTGTGGTGGGCGTGGCGGATCTACGCGGTCACCACCGGCCTGGCCGGCCACACCGCGTCCGCGCAGGTCTGGTTCGATGAGCGGCAATGGCGCCACCAGGTGCGGTCCGCCCGCGGCCGGGCCGCCGCCCCCGGTGCCGTCCCCCTCCTTACCGGGCGCGGGATGGTGGCGGTAGGGGCGACGATCCGCGCCGTCGGCCACCGGTGGCGGCCCGTCCTGGCCGTCCCCGCCGGTTCCCTGACCCGGCATTCGGTGATCATCGGCTCTTCCGGCAGCGGGAAGACGAACCTGATGATGCGGCTGTGGGCCGGCTGGTACGCCGCCACCCACGCCGCGTCCATCCGCGGGCAGGGGACCGGCCGCTGCTGATCGTGCTGGACTGCAAAGGCGGCCCCGACGCCCGCGCCAAAGCCGGGCGGACCCGCCGCCTGCTGCACGGGACCGGGGCCCGGCGGGTGGCGATCTGGCCGGACGAGGCCCGGCTCTGCCTGTGGGACCTGCCGCCGCGGGATCTGGGGGTGCTGCTGCTGCAGATGGTCGAGACCGGCGCCGGCAGTGCCGCCTACTACACCGACATCATGCAAACCGTCGTCAACCTGGCCCTGGCCGCCCCCGGCGGGCCGCCGCCCGACGCGGCCAGCTTCCTGGACCGGCTGGATACCGCCTGGCTGGAGAGCGCCTACGGGGACGGGGCGCACGAAGCCGCCCTGATCCGTATCCGGGCCGCCCGCCCGCACCTGGGCGACATCCAGCTCCGCTACGCCACCCTGCTCGGCCGCCTCGGCCCCGCCCTGGACGGCCCCGGCACCCTCGCCGGGGCGGATGTCTGGTACTGCATCCTGGAAGGCACCCGCGAGCAATCGGTCGCCGAAGCCCAGGCGATGGCCCTGACCGAACTGGCCGCCCGCACCGCCACCGACCCAGACAGTGAGCGGCGGGCGATCCTGCTGGCCGCCGACGACTACTCCGCCGTCTCCCGCCGCGTCCACGTCAGCAACCTGTATGAGCGGGGCCGGTCGCTCGGCCTCGGCGTCCAGGTGTCCGCCCAGTCCTGGCAAGGCCTCGGCGCCGACGACGACGAGCGGTACCGGATCGCGGCCACCGCCGACGGCGGCATCTGGCTGCTGCACACCCCCCACCCCGAACCCGTCATCGCCCTGGCCGGCACCCGCAAGGTGCTCGAATCGGCGCGCAAGCTCATCGGCGCCACCTGGGGCGACGAGGGCACCACCAGGGTGCAGCACGCCTGGACCGCCGACCCCAACCTCATCCGCGCCCTCGGTGCCGGGCAGGCCTGCTACATCCACCACGGCGGCGCCACCTTCGTCCACATCACCCGCCCCGCAACCCTCCCCCCTCAGCCTGCCCGCGGCCCGCACCGCGGCCCCGGCGGTGATCATCCCGCCGCCGCCGCCGGCCGAGGGCCAGGTACCGCCGCCCCGGGACAGCCTGGACGACGTACTCGGGCCCGGAGCCGCCCGGTGAACCCCTTCGCCGCACTGGGCCTCCCGGTCCGGGCCGGCCTGAGCGACGCCCAGGTCCGCACGGCGTGGAAAAACATTCCCGCCGCCACCCACCCCGACCGGGCCGACGGCGGGAACATCACCGCCTACACCGCCGCCGCCAGCGCCTACGCCCAGCTCCGCACCCCCTGGGGCCGCAGCGAGGCGTACGCCGACCTGGCCGAACAGCCGCCTGTCCCCGCCCCGGCCACGCGGCGGGTCTCCCCGGCGGCGGCGATGGTGCGCGCGGCCCGGCTGGTCCCGGCCCGGATCCGGCACGGCCGGCCCTGGCATCTGCTGGCCCGCGCCCTGACCGCCGCGCTGTTGTCCCTGCTGGTGGTGGAGCTCCTGCCGGCACAGCCGTCCGGCCCGGCCGTGGTGACGGGCCTGGTCACCTGGTTCTTCTTCACCGGCCGCGGGGACCTGGCCCCGCCACCCGGCCGGTAAAAGGGGGGTGCGCCCTGGTGCGCGGCGGGTGATTTTTTAGCCACCTCCCGGCTCCGGGCATCGCGCGGGGACCCCTGCGGCAGGCCCGCCGGGCAACATCGCGGGCAGCAGCAAGCTGCCCGGCCCGCCCGGGCCAGCGTAGGGCCTGCCGCCCCCCCACACGAAGCCCTCCACCGGCAGGACACCGGCCAAACAATCACCCCCCGCTCCCGCCCCGCAAAAACAGCCAGCCAGACAGAGGCCGGGAAATGCGCTAACGCGCGCAGAAGATTGCCATTTCACATGAGGGAAAGAAAGGCAGCACATGGCATCTGACCAGGAAGGACGCGAGCCGGAAAAGGCCAGGGAACAGGCCGGTAATTCGTTGCCGGCCATTCCCGGGCCGTGCATTATCAGCTATAATCTAAGGAAAGAGGAAAGGCCCGCCGGGATAATGGCCCGGTGGAAATGGCGGGTCGAGACCGGGCGGAAAGCCGCCGGTGCTGGACGCCCGGCAGGCCGAGGTGATCAGGAGGATCCTGCAATGGCAGTACGACCGAAAACACGAACCGGCCTAGCCGCCCCGGCCGAGCCGGTGCCGGTGGCGATGCTGGGCCGCACCTCCACCCTCGAACTCCAGGACCCCTACGGGTCCATCACCCGGCAGATCACCTCCGCGCGGGAATGGCTGCCGGACGGGTTCTACCTGGCCGGGTACTACTGGGACATTGAATCCGGCGGCCTGGACCTCGAGCAGCGCGGCCGCGCGGGCAACCATCAGGCGTTCGTGGACAAGGGCCTGCCGCGGGACGGGGGGCTGGCTGACCTGCTGGCCGAAGCCCGCTCCCCGGCCCCCCGGTTCGCCGCGGTGGTGTGTGAGGACATTGAGCGGTCCGGCCGGGACACCTTCAACGCGCTGAAACTGGAACGCGAGCTCGGCGATAACGGGATTTTGCTGTTCGCCGCCGACGAGCCGGTCGACCTGGACGGCACCGACCCGGCCACCATCTTGCTGCGGCGCACCAAGCAGAACATTGCGGAGTATTTCCGGCTGTCGCTGAAACAGAAAATGTGGCGCGGCCTGCGCACCCACGCCGCCCAGGGCTACAACCTCGGCAAAGTCCTCGACGGCTACCTGCCAGAGAAGATCCCGCACCCGGCCCCGTCCAAAGCCTCCCAGGGCCGCACCAAAACCCTCCTCGTGCTGGACGAGCAGCGCGCCCCCATCATCGCCGCCATTTATGCCATGCGCGCGGAGGAGAAACTCGGCGTGCCGGCCATCCACGCGCGGCTGGCCGCCGACCCGGGCACCTACCCGCCCGCCGACCCCGGCACCGGGTGGACGCTCGGCGGCCTGTATTCGATCCTGGCCAACCCGAAATACACCGGGTACCAGGTGTTCGGCCGCACCCGCCGGGGCAAGCCCGTCCCAGAAGGCCAGTGGTACTGGCCGGACCAGCGCACCCACCCCGCGATCGTGGACCGCGAGGTCTGGGAAGCCGCCCAGCAGGTCGGGGCCGAGCATCGCAGCTCCCGCGACGGCGCGATCCACAACCCGGCCACCTGGCGGGCCTACCCGTTCCGGTCCCGCATCCGCTGCAAAATCTGCAAACGGCGGATGTGCGGGCTGACCAAGGTGCACGCCGCCAGCAAGACCCCGACCGAGTACGCGTATTACGTCTGCCAGTACAACCCGAACACCCCCAGCCACGTGGCGGCCGCCCCCGATCATCCCCGCACCGTCCAGGTCCGGGAAGACGTCATCAAAGCCGAGGTGTTCGGCGGGCTGTCGGCCTACGCCCTAGTAGTACTTTGTTAGGTTGGTGTCAGAGCGGCGAGCCGGTCGAGTGTCAGGGGCTGGGTGCAAAGGGGACAGGCGCCGAGGATGAGGGCGAGGACGATCTGGAGTTCTCGCATCACCTGGTAGAGGGTCATCCCGGCGCAGGGGCTTTTGGGTCGGTGCGGATCATGGTGATGAAGGCCTGGGCGAGGACGGCGAGGGTGACGTGGCGGTTCCAGCCCAGGTAGGAGCGGCCTTCGAAGTGGTCAAGGCCGAGGCCGGTCTTGAGTTCGCGGTAGTCGTGCTCGATCCGCCATCTGATCTTGGCCAGGCGGGCCAGTTCTTCGATGGCGGTGTCCTCCGGGAGGGTGGATAGCCAGTAGCCGGCCGGCTCGTCCGCTTCGGGGGGCCATTCGGCCAGCAGCCAGCAGGCCGGCAGGCTGCGGTCGGCGGCGCGGGGGATGGGCTTGCCTGCCGGGCGGACGCGGATGGCCAGGAAGCAGCCGGTCATGGCGGCGTCCGGGTTGCCGGTGCTGATCTTGGTGCCGTGCCGCCAGGTCACCGGCCGGACCTGGGCAGCGGCGGCGATCGCGAGCTGGCGCACGGTCACCGGCGGCCCGGGATAGGCGGGCCTGGGCGGCTGGCCGAGCCCGCCGTAGGGCCGCTCCTGCGGGACGGCATCGCCGTCGTACGCGCTGACCGAGCCCTTGACCGCGACCGCGTACTGCCAGCCGGCGTCGGTCAGCTGCTGGCGGAACAGGGCGTTATCACCGTAGGCGATGTCAGCGGCCACGACCGGCCGGGCGCTGGCGGCCGCGCCGGCCAGGTCCAGCACGCCCCACCCGCCCGGCCCGGTCATCTCGGCGATCATGTCCAGCGCCAGCCGCCACTTCTCCCGGTGGCGCACCTCATCGGGGATCCCGGCCCGCGCGCGGCGCCGCCGCGCGCGGGCCGCGGCCACCGGGTCATCCAGCGCCCGGTCATCCCAGCTTTCCGGGCAGAACAGCCGCCAGTCCGCCGCGCACGACGCGGCCTCGTTCACCAGGTGCACGCTCACCGCGACCTGGCAGTTCGCCGTCTTGCCCAGCGTCCCGGAATACTGCCGGGCCACGCACGGTGAGGCGTCCCCGTCCTTGGGGAACCCGGTGTCATCCACGACCAGCGCCTCCACCGGCTGATGCCCGGCGAACCACCGCGCAACGTTCCGCCGCACCCCGGCGTAGTCCCAGGTCGAGGACGTGATGAACTGCTGCAGCCGCTGGGAGTCCACCCCCAGCCGCTCCGCCATCGGCACCATCGACTTACGCCGCCCGTCCGCCAGCAGCCCGCGCACGTACAGCTCCCCGGCGGCCCGCTGGTCCTTCCGCGCCAGCCCGCCCAGCATCTCCGCGGTGAAATCCAGCAGCTCAGGCCGGACTCCCGCAATCTCATCAAGGGTCACCCCGGTATAACACCGCGGAACCCCGCAACCATACCCGACCTAACAAAGTACTACTAGGACGGCACTGAATAACTCGCGAACCCTGATGGGCGTATTTTGCCGGCATCGTGTTCGATTCCCTGGAAGAATCGTGTCATGCAGGGGATGACGCGGCCGGACCGGGACTTGTGGGACGCGGGCGAGGTCACCGGGCACCTGGTGCCGCCGGGCAGCGTGTTCGCGTTCCTGGCCGAGCACCGCACCGAGCTGTTCCCCGATGAGTTCACCGCGGACTTGTTCCCGTCCCGGACCGGGCGCCCGTCGCTGCCGGCGGACCTGGTCGGGTCGGTGCTGGTGCTCAAGGAGTTGTATGACCTGTCGGACACCCAGTTCGCGGACGCGCTGAAGTTCGACATCCGGTGGAAGGTGGCCTGCGGCCGGTCGCTGCTGCAGATGAGCTTCGACCCGTCGGCGCTGGTGTACTGGCGCAAGCGCATCGCGAAGTCTGAGCGCCCGGACCGGGTGTTCGACGCGGTCGCGGAGGTGATCGCCGGGACGGGGATCTTGCGGGGCCGTCGGAAGCGGTGCGTGGACTCGACGGTTTTCGACGACGCGGTGGCCACGATGGACACTGTGTCTCAGCTGATGGCCGCGATGCGGAAGGTGGCGCGGGTGGTGCCCGGTGCCGCCGGGGTGATCGCCGGCGTGTGCCGGCTGGACTACTCCAGGCCGGGCAAGCCTGACATCGACTGGGACGACCCGGCTGCCAAGGAGCAGCTGGTATCGGATCTGGTGAATGACGCGCTGGCGGTGCTGGCGGAGCTCACCGGGGAGGGCGCGCCGGAGCGGGACGCCGCCGCGGCGGACGCGCTGGGCCTGCTGGCGCTGGTGGCGGGGCAGGACGTGGAGCCGGCGGAGGGAAGCGACGGGACGGACGGGCGGTGGCGGATCGCCCGGAAGGTCGCCCCGGACCGGGGTTCACCCTGGACGACTTCACCATCAGCGAGGACGACGGAACGGTTACCTGCCCGGCCGGGATCACCCGGCCGATGAGCCCCGCCGGCACCGTCACCTTCGGCGCCGCGTGTGCCGGCTGCCCGCTGCGACAGCGGTGCACCACCGCCAGGGATGGCCGGTCGATGACCATCCACCCGCACGAGGGCCTGCTGCGCGCCGCCCGCGCCCAGTCCCGGACGGCGGAGTTCAGGCAGGCCTACCCCATCCGGTCAATGATCGAGCGGGTCATCGCCTGGACCGCCACCCAGAACGGCCGCCGGGTCAAGCTCCGCTACATCGGCACCGCCAAGAACGACGCCTGGCTGCACAACCGGTGCGCCGCGCTCAACCTGCGCACCCTGCTGCGGCACGGCCTGACCCGCAGCGGCGGGGCGTGGGTGCTGGCCTGACCAGCCAGCACACGCCGACCCGCCCTCGCTGCAGTCCCTGCGCCCCCTCCGCAGTCGCTGCTGCTGCGCCGCAGCCGCCCGGGCCGCCGCGCGGCGGGCCAGTGGAGAGTTCCGGGCACCTGAGCCTGGCCAGCCGGCCACCAGGCCGTCCGCCCGATCCGGGTTGTTCAGTGGCGTCCTAGCGCCCGGCCGGGAACAGCGCCTCGCGCAGCTGATCCCGCACACCGCCACCGCCCGGCAAGCCCAGCACGACCGGCAGGCCGCCGCCCTCACCAAGCGGCTCAAGCGGCTCACCGCCCGGCAAGACAACCTGATGCGCGAACTGGACGAGTCCTTCGACATGGCCGACGAGGCCGGCGAGGCCTACCGGCGCCGCATCCGCGCCGACTACGCCACCCTGCACGGCGAACGCAAGGACATCGAGACGCAGCTCGACGACCTGGCCGCCGACACCACCCCGGCGCCCGCGCCGGACCTGGTCAGCCTGCTGCCCGAGGTGACCGCCGGCCTGGCCGCCCTGCCGCCCGGCCTGCAAGCCGAACTGTTCGACGCCTTTGACATCCAGATCATCTGGAACGCCCCCATGCGGCAAGCCACCTTCCGCGCCACCATCACCGACACCAGCCCCGCCATCATCACCGCCCTGCTGGCCCGCGCTGGCGACGACCCCGCCACCCAGGCAGCAGCCACCCCCGCCACCAGCACAGACACCAGCCCCGCACCATTGCAGGGATCCCTTCACATCCCTATGTGCCCAAAACTCTGCCCATAAGCGTCGACCTCCACGGATCCGGCGGCTCGGGCGCGCGCTTTGATCCGGGAGGGGCGCTGGGGCAGGCTGGGGCGCATGGACGATAATGCGGCCGGGCTGCCGGTCGACCCGCTGGAGGTGCTGCGGCGGCGGCGCAGCGCGAAGTGGCGGGCCTACGACGCCGACGTGCTGCCGCTGACCGTGGCCGAGATGGACTTCGCCCTGGCCGAACCGGTCGCGGAGGTGCTGCGGCGGGCCGTGGCCGCGTCCGATACCGGGTACGCGCACGCCGTCCCGGACCTCGGCCGGGCCATCGCGGCGTTCGCCGCCCGCCGCTGGAACTGGGACCTCGACCCGGCGGACGTGACCGCGGTGACCGACGTCGGGGTGGGCGTGGTCGAGACGTTGCGCGCCCTGACCCGGCCCGGCGACGCGGTGGTGATCAGCCCGCCGGTGTACCCGCCGTTCTTCGACTGGGTGCCCGAGGCCGGGGCGCGGCTGCTGGAGGTGCCGCTCGCGCACGGCCCGGAGGGGTGGCGGCTCGACCTGGCCGCGCTGGAGACGGTGTTCGCCACCCACCCGGCCGCCTACGTGCTGTGCAACCCGCAGAACCCGGTCGGCCGGGTGCACAGCACCGATGAGCTGGCCGCGCTGGTCCGGCTGGCCCGGCTCTACCGGGTCACGCTGATCAGCGACGAGATCCACGGGCCGCTGGTGCTGCCCGGGGCCACCTTCACCCCGTTGCTGACCGTGCCCGGGGCGGCCGAGGTCGCGGTCACCGTGATGTCGGCGAGCAAGGCGTGGAACCTGGCCGGCCTCAAGTGCGCCGCCGTGGTCACCGCCGCGCCCCGGATGGCCGCCCTCACCGACCGGTTCCCGCCCGACACCATCTGGCGTTTCGGGCATTTCGGCGTGCTGGCCACGGTCGCCGCGTACACCGACGGGGAGCCCTGGCTGGACCGGCTGCTGGCCACCCTGGACCACCGGCGGGCGCTGCTGTCGACCCTGCTGTGGGACCGGCTGCCGCTGATCAGCTGGCAGCCGCCCGAGGCGACGTTCCTGGCCTGGCTGGACTGCTCGGCTCTGGGCCCCGACGACCAGGCCCAGGAGCGTTTCCTGGCCCGCGGCCGGGTCGCGCTGGAGCCGGGGCTGCGGTTCGGCGCCGTGGGCAGCGGTTACGCCCGGCTCAACTTCGCCACCAGCGCCGACATCCTCGATCAGGCCACCGCGCGGATGGCCGCATCGGCGCCCTGACCCCTGACGCGTGACCCCTGACGCGCGTTACAGTCGATTGAACGACGGGGGCGATTGAACGACGGGGGACGGAGCCGACATGGATCGCCATCACTGGTCCGCGCATATCAGCCGGCTCGATCCGGGCCGCGACTACGAGCAGATCTACCGGATCCTGGTCAGCCACGAGTTCCCGTGGGACATGAACCAGTCGCTGTCCTTCGCGCTGTACCGCACCTACGCCGTTCCGAGCATCGGGCATCTGCTGAGCGAGACCGGCGAGTTCACCCGGCGGACGCAGAAACGCTACGACGACACCGCGCTGATCCTCGACACGATCCTGGAGCACGGGATGGCCAGCGCCGAAGGCCACGCCGCGGTGCGGCGGATGAACCAGATGCACGGCTCCTACGACATCTCCAACGACGACAAGCTCTATGTGCTGTGCACGTTCGTGGTCATGCCGATCCGCTGGCTCGATACGTACGGGTGGCGGCGCCTCACCGAGGCCGAGCGGGTGGCCAGCGCCAACTACTACCGCGCGCTAGGCCGGCACATGGGCATCACGGGGATACCGGAAACGCACGCGCAGTTCGCGGCCTTCCTCGACCAGTACGAGCGCGGGCACTTCGGCTTCGACGAAGGCGCCCTGGCGGTCTCCGAGGCGACGCTCCGGCTGATGGCCAGCTTCTCGCCGAACCGGTTCGCCCCGCGGGCCGCGGTGAACTGGTTCGCCAAGGCGCTGATGGACGACCCGCTGCTGGACGCTTTCCGCTACCGCCGCCCGGCTCGCTGGGAACGGGGCCTGGCCGCGGCAGCGCTGCGCCTGCGCGCCCGCGTGGTGCGGTTGCTGCCGCCCCGCCCGGAGCCGCTCTACGCCCGGCAGCTGCCGAACATCCGCAGCTACCCGCGAGGCTATGACGTCGCCGGACTGGGCACCTTCCCGCGCGGCTGCCCCGTCCCGCACACCCCCGCCGACTAGCCCCAACGCCGGGTTGGGCAGGGTTTCCCGCAGATAGCCCTGAGTACGCTGCCCACATCGGCGGGGCACGGGGGCGCGGGCTGCACCCCGGCGAGGGGGCGCCGAAACGTGGGCATACTCGTTATGGGCGGGTGAAACGGGCCGGGCGGAGAAGGGTTTGATCATGGCCGAGGGGGAGCGGGCCGAGCTGGGGGCTGTCCAGGAGACGCTGTTCATCCCGCTCGCGGCGCGGGCGCGGGAGACGCGGAAGAGGCGGCCGGTCCTGCGTGATCCGAAGGCCGTGCACATGGTCGATTCGATCGACTTCGACACCGCCACGTACGGCCGGGGCGTCGGCGGCCTGGTGACGATCCTGCGTACCGCGACGTTCGACGTGTGGGTGCGGAACTTCCTGGCCCGGAATCCGGCGGGCACGGTCGTGGAGCTCGGCACGGGGCTCAACACCCGTTTCGAACGCGTCGACAACGGCACCGTGCACTGGATCGACCTCGATCTGCCCGACACGATCGGGCTTCGCCGCCGGTACTTCGCCGACACCGAACGGCGCCAGATGGTGAGCGCTTCGGTGCTGGACGAGACGTGGCTGGCTTCGGTGCAGGCCATGCCCGCGCCGTACTTTTTCGTCGCCGAGGGTGTCCTGGTCTACCTCCCGGAAGAAGACGTCACCCGCACGCTCGCCCGCCTCGCGCAGCGGTTCCCCGGAGCCCTGATCGCGCTGGACACGTATTCGCAGCAGACCTTCCGGCGGCAGCAGCAGCTGGCGGCCCGGCGGGGCATCGCGAGGTGGCAGTGGGCGTGCGACGATCCGCGTTCGTTCGAGCGGCTCGGGCTGACCGTCCTTGACTCCGCCACCATCACCCGGCCGCCGAAGGCCCTGCGGGCCCAGCTCGCACCGGCCTACCGCTATCTGCTGCCGCTCGCCAACCCGGTTCTCGGCCCGGCCGTCAGGATGACCCTGTTCCAGGCGCGTTAACGTCCCGGCTCGTTAGGTTCCTGGCCCGTTCGCCCGCTGGATGCCTCGGCGCCGGTTCCGCGTACCGGAGGCGTGGCAGGCTGAAGCGCGTGTCGCTGCCGGGGGACGTGCGAGCGGGCAGAAACGGAACGGGAAGCACGCGCGCGCAGCAGCGAGCCGCGCGGGGAGAACGGTTCACCGCCGTGATGGCGGCCGCGGTGCGGCACCTGCCGTTCGGCCTGGCCCGGATCGTGCCGCCGAACCTCCTCGGCTTCGCGGTCATCAACGGCTTCACCTTCGCGTGTGACCTGGCGCTGCTCACCGCGCTGCACGGCGGCCTGCGCTGGCCGGTGGCGGTGAGCATCACGCTCTCCTACGCGGTCGCGTCTGGGCTCAGCTATCTGCTGAACCGGACCTTCAACTTCCACTCCCGCGCCGCGATCGGCCGGCAGTTCGCCACGTACGTCGCGGTGATCGCGGTCAACTACCTGGCCTGGATTCTCGGCGTCGGCGCCGGGCTGGCCGCCCTCGGGTCAGCTATCAGCTCGCCCGGATCATGGCCGGCCTGTGCGAGGCGGTCTACATGTACGCCGCCATGCGCTGGCTGGTGTTCCGTGACACCAGGGCCAGCCCCGAAGCCAGCCCCGGGCCGCGGCGCTTACGGGCAGACTTTTTGGCACATACTGCCGAAAACTCTGCCGGTAAGTGGTGGTATCTCCCGGAGGCCCGGTTAGGCCATGGCCGCGTCGCCGGTATGGTCTGAAGATCACGAAGGACTGTCCGGTGACTTGGACGTGGCGTTGTCGAGCAGTTCCGCGAGGATATGGCTCACATCGTCCGCCGATGGGCCGATCAGCTTCACGTCGGGCAGCGCCGAGATCTGGGCCCGGCTGTACTCGGTGATCCCCGAGATGGCCGTGCGCACCACGTCCAGCAGCGGCACCGGCTCGGCGCCGCGGTCCTCGCCGCCCTGCCCGGCCAGCACGAGCAGGTTCTCGCTGTTACGGCGCATCCGGGTGGCGAGGTGATCGATCCGGAACAGCAGTTCCAGCTGCGCGGGGTTCTCCTCGTGGCCCTCCAGCTTTTCCACGGCCAGGAGCAGCGACTTCACCAGCGTGAGGTCGTGCGTCGCCAGGCCGGCCAGCATCCGGTCCCAGGCCGGTTCAAGGGCCGGGTCCTTGGCGGGGGGACGGGCCGGGATCGTCGCGCGGCCGTGGTCGGGCCGGAAGGCGGACGGGTGTTCCTGGGCGGCGCGGTGGGGATCGAGCCGCTCGTTGGCATCCTCCGACGCCACCGGAGCCAAACCGGGCCGGGCGGCGGACCAGGAGATCCCGGGGTGTTCCGCGCCCGCGCGATCCGCGCGATGCAGGGGGCGGTGCCCGGCTCCCGGTGCCCCCGGGTCCCCGGGTGCCCGGGAACCCGGTGCCCCGGGGTACCTGGGCAGCCCTTCTGAGTGCTGCGGACGCCGGGACGCCCCCGTGAAGCGCGCGGCCGCCGGCCGTCCCGGGATCGCCTCCGGGCCGTCCGGTGACGGCCTCCGGCGCAGCAGCCGGCTGATCGGCCTCCGGTGGTTCTCCCGGCCCCCGGTTTGGATCTCGTCCGCGGCGTCCGGGCCCGCCGCGGCGGGCGGGAGATACGTCGCGTTTTTGTCCGTATGCGAAGAGTAGTCGCCGGTGGCCGCAGTGGGCGGCGGGTACGTCACGATGGAATCTCCTTCAGGGGTGACCCGGGGGACAGCACGCCAGGGCGTCAGAAGCGGCGCCTGCCCCGGGGGAGATAAGGCGCCTGACCCGGCGATCGGCTGCGCTAACCGGCGGGCGTTCCGTGCCGTCACGAAGCCGGCCGGGCCGGGTGAGGAGTTGACGGCGATCAAGCGAACAAAACCCCTAACCCAGCGGTTATTCACCGAAGGTGATCGTAGCAGGATCGAGAGTCACAATCGGCCGAAGCAGCTGAATCCGGTGGGATGGCCGGGATCTGCCGCGGAGACCCGCCCATCACGGTCGCGGCCACGGCGTGAGCCCGACGCCGGCTCCTGGCCACTCCGGGCGGCGTGATTGACTGAGGCGCGCGAGGCGGCCGATGGGATGTTTGGAGG
Source organism: uncultured Actinomycetes bacterium (assembly GCA_963824545.1). Taxonomy (GTDB): domain Bacteria; phylum Actinomycetota; class Actinomycetes; order Streptosporangiales; family Streptosporangiaceae; genus Bog-532. Next base: position 398,071 of record CAWGPP010000002.1, read on the forward strand.
TTGCTCATGGCTGACCTGCGGGTCCTGTTCATCGGCGGCAGCGGCGTGATCAGCTCGGAGGCGTCACGGCTGGCCGTGCGGAGCGGCATCGAACTGTCGGTGCTGAACCGCGGCGCCACGCACCTGCGCCCGCTTCCACCCGAAGCCCACGTGCTGTACGGGGACATCCGCGACACGGCGTCGGTACGCGAGGCGCTGGCGGGCCGCGAGTTCGACGCGGTGGTGGACTGGGTGGCCTTCACGCCGGAACACGTCCAGGCCGACATCGATCTTTTCCGCGGCCGGACCGGCCAGTACGTGTTCATCAGCTCCGCGTCGGCGTACCAGACGCCGCCGTCGCGGCAGCCGGTCACCGAGTCCACGCCGCTGCGCAACCCGTTCTGGCAGTACTCCCGCGACAAGATCGCCTGTGAGGACCTGCTAGCCGAGGCCTACCGGGAGAACGGCTTTCCCGCGACGATCGTGCGGCCGTCGCATACCTACGACAAGACGAACATCCCCTTCGACGGCAAGTGGACGGCCCTGGCCCGGATGCGGGCCGGCCGGGAAATCGTGGTCCACGGCGACGGGACGTCGCTCTGGACGCTGACGCACTCGGCCGACTTCGCGCGGGGCTTCGTCCCGTTGCTCGGCCATCCGCGGACCGTCGGCGAGGCCTTCCAAATCACCTCGGACGACGTCCTGACCTGGAACCAGATCGCCCAGACGCTGGCGGCCGCGGCGGGGGTCACCGCGCGCATCGTGCACGTACCTTCCGACGCGATCGCGGCCGCCGACGCCGCGTGGGGCGCCGGGCTGCTCGGCGACAAGGCGCACTCGATGGTGTTCGACAATTCGAAGCTGCGCAGCGTCGTGCCGGGCTACCGGGCGACGATCCCGTTCGAGCAGGGCGCGCGTGAGATCATCACCTGGTTCGATGAGGATCCGGCCCGGCAGCGGACCGACGCGCGGCTGGACGCCGTGATGGACAAGCTCGTCGCCACGTACCGGCTCTGATCCCGGCCGGCCCCTGACCCGGCCGGCCCCTGACCCGGCCGCCCTGACGCCGGCCCCCCTGATCCGCTGGGCGTACCAGCTTCCCGATCGGCACCTGAATCCCCATGAATGGACCGGAGTCCCGACAAAGCAGGCTTTTATCACATGTGGCGCGCTCTTTCCCGTTAGGGTTGGCATGCCTCATTCGCACGGAGCCCGGTCGGCACGCCCTGACCGCCCGCTCCGCAGGCACGTAGGCGGGCGCGGCGCGGGCGGCCGTGCCAGGCGGGACGGAGGCCGAGGTTCAAGGAATGGGCCGGAACGGTTCGCGCCTGTGGCGCGCTTCCGGCGTCCGGCGCCGCGCCGGGGCACGGACCCTGATGAGCGACGCCGGTCTCCGGCTTGGCGCGACCCTCGACCTGACCGACATCTCCCGGCGGATCATCGACATATCGATTCCGCGCTTCGCGGGCGCCGCCGCCGTCTTCGTGCTGGAGAAATACGCGGCGGGGGAGCGGGTCGGCCGGGCCTGCCCGGGGCAGATCGTGGCGCGCCGGCTCATGACCGGGTTTTCCCGCGGCGCGGGCGCCGCGGAGGATCCCGCGTACCCATCCGGGGAGATCATGGCGTTCCGTGACGGGACGCCGTGCGCGCGGAGCGTGGTCACGGGGCGCCCGGTGCGCTTTACCGACCTGGACGGCGCCGTGCCAAGGCCCGTCGTGCGGGCCGGTGCCACGAAGGTGCTGAGCTCCGCCGGCTACTCGTGGTTCCTGTGCGCGCCGCTGGCGACGCGTGGCCTCGTGCATGGCTTCCTGGTTTTCGGGCGGACGACGGCCGCCGGGCGATTCACCGACCGCGACGTGGACATGGCCAGGGAACTGTCCGCCGTCGCCGCGGTGAGCATCGACAACGCCTTGCTCTACAGCAGGGAACAGCAGATCGCCGAGGCCCTGCAGCGCGGCCTGCTGCCTGGTGATCTCGCCACGCCGGACGGTATCGAGGTAACGCACCGGTACCAGCCGCCGGGCGGGCAGATCGTCGGGGGCGACTGGTGCGACATCATCCCGTTGCCCAACGGCCGGAGCGCGCTGATCGTCGGTGACGCCATGGGGCACGGGGCAGAGGCCGCTACGGTGATGGCGCAACTGCGGGCCGCGGCCAATGCCCTGGCCAGCCTGGATCTGGAGCCCTCGGCCGTGCTGCAGCGGCTTGATGAGATGGCTGCGCGCCTGAGCACGGTGACGTTTGCCACCTGTGTCTACGCCGTGCTCGACCCCGTGGCCGGGGCATGCGTGATCACCGTCGCGGGCCACCTGCCGCCCGTGCTGGCCACGCCGGACGGCAAGACAGAAGTGATCGACATCCCGGCCGGCCTGCCGCTCGGGCTGGGGGCCGGTACGTTCGGCGTCGTGGAGGTGCCGCTGGCGCCGGGCGCCGTTCTCGCCCTCTACACGGACGGCCTGGTCGAGAGCCGGGTCAGGCCGTTCGACGAAGGCGTCCAGGCGCTGTGTGAGGCCCTGGCTGGCTGCCAGGGGCCCCTTCCCGGCATCTGCGACGAGGTCGTCGGCAAGCTCTGGGAGCGCGGCGAGGACGACACCACGCTGGTCCTCGCGCGCGTCCCGAGCGTTCCGGCGCCACGCATCACGCCGGCGTGAGCCTTACGGGGCGTACTCCCCGGACGGGAAGTCGCACTCGAGCGTTACGTAATCCTCCGCGCCCTCGCCCAGATCCCCGTTGAGCGGGCCACCGGGCCCGGCCCCGTCGGCGAACCGCCGTACCTCTGTGCTGGTGACAACCTGGAGCGGTGCCTCCAGTTCGCCGCCTGGTTCCTCGAGCGGTGCCACCCGGACGGGCATGTCATCGGGAAAGTCGGTGAGAGCCTTGCGGAGCTGCCCGACGGTCCAGGCGCTGACTTCGTGCTTGAGCAGTTTCATCGTCAGCCCTCGCCCTCGTCGTCCCGTTCGTCCCGGTCGGCCGCTGGCGTACCCCGCTCACGCAGCGCGCAGCATCTGCTGCTATCTGTCATAGTTGCGTCCCCTTCAACTGTCCTAGAGGCAGTTTGCCGTCAACCGCCGACAATCTCAGCGGGTTGGCCACCTCCGGGTGGCGGGGCGCTTGTTTTGTGCGCGGGTGTCCGCGGTTCAGGCCCCGGCCCCGGCCCCGGCCCCGGCCCCGGTCCCGGCCCCGGTCCCGGCCCCGGTGCTGGCCGCGGCCCCGGCCGGCGGCCCGATTGTCGCGGCTTCGGGGCCGAACCGCGTGACGTAACCGGGATGGATCTGCGTCCAGCGGCCGGCGGGCGGGGGCTCGGTCCCGGCCAGCCGGGCGGCGAGCGCCTCCAGGCAGACGTGCCAGCCCGCCGCGTCGCGGGCGGCCTTGCCCTGCGTATCGATCGTGTCGGTGAACGTCAGCGTGCAGCCGCTGCCGTCCGCCCGGAGCTCCCAGCGCAGCACGTCCGGGCCCCAGCGGTAGGCGAACACCCGCGGCGGGTCGTAGACGAGAACCTCGCCGTCGAACGGCGGCGCCTCGGCCCCCCGGAACGTGAACCGTATGGTCCCTCCCGGCCGCAGATCGGCCTCGACGTCCTGCGGGAACCAGTGACGGAGCTCGGCCGGATCCGTCAGCGCCGCCCAGACCTTCTCCGGTGGATGGGCGAGCCGCCGCTCGAAACGCAGGACGAAGCGCCCTTCCCTGGCGTGCAGTGTGCCGTTCATGAACTGATCTCCTCCGGTGGTTCCCCGGGCGTGGTCCCGGCCGGCGGCTTCCCGGGCGTGGGCCCGGCGGGACGCTCCCCGGGCCGGCCGGGCGGCCCGGCGTCCAGGTAGTGCTCGAGCGCGTCGAGGTGACGGGCCCAGAACTCCCGGTATGGCCGCAGCCAGGCGTCGATCTCCGCCAGCGGCGCGGGCCGCAGTTCGTACCAGCGCCGCTGGGCATCCTGCCGGACCCGCACCAGGCCCGCTTCGCGCAGCACGCGCAGGTGCTTGGATGTCCCCGGCTGGCTGAGGCCTAGCAGCCCCGCCAGCTCGCCGACCGGCCGCGGCCCGTCCAGCAGCAGGTCCAGCACACGCCGGCGCACCGGCTCGGCCAGTACCGCGAACGTCTCCGGTGCCATGGATTTATATAACCAGAGCGGAATATTACTGTCAAGGCATATACGAAATCCGTGCCTAGAAATCGTTTGCATAAATGGATCACTAAATATCGGACGGGATAAACGCGGATATGCGCCACAGTTCCTGCCATGGGCCGGATCTGGGCATGGGCTGCCCGCTGATGCGAGACTGGGCGGATGACGCATGAGCACAAAACCCTCCCGGACGGATTGACGGACGACCCGGCGTGCGCGCTCGCGCATGGTGCGCCGGCCCCCGCGGCCGCGACCCGTACCCTGGTTGCCGTTTTCGCTTCGCCGGTCGCCGGATTCCTGCTGCCCTACGCCGCGGATTGCGGCTTCCGGGTTGTGCTGCTGGAGCCCGACGCCGGGCGCGCGGCCACGGCCCAGATCCCGGTGGCGGAGGTGGCCACGTCGCCCGACGATCTGGACCCCTTCGCCGATGTCGTGGTCACCGACCATCACCGGCCCGAACTGGGGATGCTGCTGCGCGATCTGCTGGCCGGCAAGGCCCGGTGGATCGGCGTGATGGGCAATCCCCGGCATCCAGCGCCGTACATCCCGGCGCTGCAGGAGCTCGGGGTGTCCGCGGAAGACATCGGCCGGGTGCACCGTCCGGTGGGCCTGAACATCGGATCGCGGCTCCCGGCCGAGATCGCCGTCGCCACGCTGGCGGGCCTGATCGCCGACCGCAACGGCCGGCCGGGCGGTTTCACCTTCTGAGGGCGCGCGCTGCGGGCTCCCGCCCCGGGATCGCGGCGGCTGGGCCGCCCGCGTCCGCTCCCGGGCCGCGTCCCGCCGGCAGGGTCCAGGAACCCGGGCCGGGCCCCGGGGAGCAGGGGAAATGGGCGCCGAACCGCGAACGACTGCTTTGGCCGATCCGCCACCTGTGACGGCCCCTGTGCGCCACAAGTGGAGATCTTGGTGCTCATGCGCCGTCTAGGGCACCGCGATACGGTGCGTGTCAAATTGGCGTAAAGCGTTGTCCACATTAACTGGGGCCTTCTGAGCTGGTCAACGGGTTTAGTCGCGTTGTGGGCAAAATATCCCATTTACCCATTGTTATCACCGGCTAACTATTCGGCATTGTCACCAAGAGAAATTGCGGAATAGCTTTCTGTAGTTACCGGGGTTCGTTACCAGGGTTCGTTACCAAGGCTCGTTACCAAGGCTCGTTACCAAGGCGATCACGGGGATTCGGCTCGTTCTTTGAGAGCGCGGTTCAGCGCCTGGAAACTCGTCTCGGCGCGGGCCAGGGCCCTGCCGGAGAACGGGACGAGAACTCCGCGGAAGGTCTCGCTCTGCACCACCAGCGTGCCGCCGTTCGCGGCGCTGAGCGCGAAGCGGTGCTCCCCGCTGAGGATGCCGGGCAGCCGGGCCGCCCAGCACAGCTCGGTCCCCGCCGTCGCCGCGGTGATCGTGGGTTTGATCGTCATGGGCCGACCGCCGGCCGGGACGCTGCGCAGCACGATCCTGCGCCCGACGGCGATCTCGCCGGCCGCCTCCGGGAATAGCGGGTTCCAGTCCTGGTAGCGGCTCAGGTCGGTCAGGATCGCCCACACCCTCATCGGTGTTGCGTCGATCCACGTCGTCGCGGATACCGTCTTCATCTGCTGCGCCTCCCCGGCCGTCGGGCCCGGCGCTCACCGCGCCCGCCAGGTCCGGGGACTTCCTACCACCCGCCCGGTCCCCGCGCGGCACGAGGGTCGCCGCGAAAGCGGCCGGGCGGCGCGAGCGCGCCTGCGCTCACGGCGCGGCCTGTACCAAGCCATCGGCCAGCTGGAACAGGCGCGTGGCCCGCAGGGCGTCGGTGCGGCTCCAGAGCGGGCCGTCCACCATGTCGTGCGGCCCGACGTGCGTCACCTCGCCGAAGCCGTGCTGATCCAGCAGCGCGGACATCTCGGCGGGGTCAAGGAACGTCCGCCACGGTTCGCCGCGCTCGGCCACGGCCGGCGCGACCAGCCGGGCGTATTCACGCCCCCGCGGGTCCTGCAGGTCCGCGGGCATCGCGTATTCGGCGATCAGTTCCGTGCCGGGAGCGCAGCGGCCGACGACCGCCAGCGTTCCGGCGATGGCCGTGCGGGTCAGGTACATGGTGACGCCGAGCAGGCTGACCAGTGCGGGCCGGGAGAAATCGAGTCCGGCGCGGGCCAGCTGCCCGGCCAGGGCCGTCCCCTCCAGGTCGGTTTCTGCGTACCGCAGGTCCCCGAGGGCGGCGGTCCCGGTGGCGTCGAGCATCCGGCGTTTCCACCGTTGCGTCCCCGGGTGATCGGCTTCGATGACCCGGACGTGGCGGGCCAGCAGTGACCGGTAGGCGAAGGAGTCCAGTCCCGCGCCGAGGATCACGTACTGCGTGACGCCACGTCGGAGGGCGCCGGCGAGGCGATCCTCGGTGTACCGGCTGCGGGTGGTTGCGGTCGCGCGGGCTCCGGCGAGGACGGGGTGCGAGCCGTGGCTGCGGTGATAGCTGAGCAATTCTTCCGCGCGGTCGGCCAGGAACGTGGCGGCCAGCGTGTCGGAGAAGATCAGCGGTTCGTGATCGACGATCAGGTGGGCGGCGCGGGCCGCCGCCGAGGCCAGTGCGGTGAAGCTCGGTGCGGTCAGGCTCGGTTCCCCGGAGTTCTCCATAAAGCCAGACGCTATAAATAGGTAAGTAAATTATAGCACAAAATTAAATCTTCCGAAAGGCCATAAAGATTGCAATGAGGTATTGATTATGAGCCAGCAAGCCTATCAGCCATTCAGGCGACGGCGAAGCAGGTCGGCGGCGGTGTCGAGGGCGTCGGTGAACTCGTCGGTGGCGCCGAGGAACACCGCGTCCGTGTCGGCCGGTGCCGGGCCGGGGCTCGCCGTGGCGTCTGGGCTGGCGGTCCGGCGGGCAGCGCGCCCAGGGCCGCGTAGACGCCGTACTCCAGGTGACCGGTGGCCAGGCCCAGCACGAGCGGGGTGATCATCCCGGCGCCGGCCCGCAGCGCGCGCGGCACGTCGGCATCCGACCAGCGGAACGTGCCGAAATTCAGCCAGCCGCCCTGGCTCAGCTCGGCCGCGAGCATCCTGCGGCTGGACCGGAACCAGGCCGCGATCGGTGTCAGCGCCTTCGCAGTCACGGACAGGCAGCTCCCCTGGTCGCGCGCTCGCATGCGGGCATCGGGACGACAGTAACGCGCGGGATCCCCGGCCGGACGTCAGCGGTCACGCCAGCGGCCGGCCGCGTTGGCGGAGCCCGCCGCGTTGGCGGAGCCCGCCGCGTTGGCGGAGCCCGCCGCGTTGGCGGAGCCCGCCGCGAACCGCTAAGCTGACCGCCATGCGAACCGCGCCGGGCCTGCTGTGGTGGCGCCGCCTCTAGGCGGCGTGATGGCTCGCATACTGCGCAGATCATGAGACGACCGCCCGGGTAACGGCGGTCGTTTTTCTTTCCCGCCGTGGCCGGGCCCAGAAAAAGGTGCCCACGTGGACTCCGAACCGCGAGACGAGCTGACCACCTTCGAAACCGCCGGCGGCGTGCGGGTGACCCGCACCGCCGGCCCGTTCCATCCCGACCTGCTGGCCGACGTCTCGCGGGCGGTCGACGAGCGCCGCGGCGGCGTGCTCAGCTCCGGCATGGAGTACCCCGGGCGCTACAGCCGGTGGCACATCGCCTACGCCGACCCGTGCGTGGAGATCGTGGCGCGCGGCCGTCGGATCGGGGCCCGCGCGCTGAACGACCGGGGCCGGGTCGTGCTCCCGGTGATCGGCGCGGCCCTGCAGCGGGCCGGCACCCTGGAGCCGGACGGGCCCGCCGGGGCCGCCGCCGGCGTGCAGGTCGTCATCCCGGAGCCGGACCGCGCCTACACCGAGGAGGAACGCAGCCGCCGGCCCACCGTGTTCACCGCCCTGCGGGAGGTCATCGCGGCGTTCCGCGGCGAGGACACGCACCTGGGTCTGTATGGGGCGTTCGGGTACGACCTGGCGTTCCAGTTCGAGCCGGTCCGGCTGAACCTGGAGCGCCCCGCCGACCAGCGTGACCTTGTGCTGCACCTGCCCGACGAGATCTACGTGCTGGACCGTAAGCGGGAGCAGGCCACCCGTTACGCCTACGAGTTCGAGGCCGGCGGCGTGTCCACGGCCGGGCTGCCCCGCCGCACCGAGCCCACCGGCGCAGCCGCCGGGCCGCCTTACCAGATGCAGGACCTGCCCGAACAGCCCAAGCCCGGCTCCTACGCCCAGGTGGTGGCCGAGGCCAGGGAGCGGTTCGCGCGCGGCGACCTGTTCGAGGTCGTGCCCGGCCACGTGTTCTACGGCCGGTGCCCGCTCCCGTCGGCGTTCTACGAGCAGCTACGGCAGCGCAACCCGGCGCCGTACGAGTTCATGTTCAACCTCGGGGAGGGGGAGTACCTGGTCGGCGCGTCACCGGAGATGTACGTCCGGGTCACCGGCGACCGGGTGGAGACCTGCCCGATCTCCGGCACGGTGCCCCGGGGCGAGGGCCCGCTGGAGGACGCGGAGAACATCCGCACGCTGCTCGGGTCGGCCAAGGAGGAGTCCGAGCTGACCATGTGCACCGACGTGGACCGCAACGACAAGTCACGCGTCTGCGTGCCGGGCAGCGTCCAGGTCATCGGGCGCCGCCAGATCGAGCTGTACAGCCGGGTGATCCACACCGTCGACCACGTGGAGGGTCGGCTGCGGCCCGGGTTCGACGCGCTCGACGCCTTCCTGACCCACATGTGGGCGGTCACCGTCACGGGCGCGCCAAAGACGTGGGCGATGCAGTTCATCGAGGACCACGAGGCCACGCCGCGGCGCTGGTACGGCGGCGCCGTCGGGGCGATCGGCTTCGACGGCGGCATGAACACCGGCCTGACCCTGCGTACCGCGCACATCCGGGACGGGATCGCGTCCGTCCGGGCCGGCGCCACCCTGTTGTTCGACTCCGACCCAGACGCCGAGGAACGCGAGACGCAGATCAAGGCGCGGGCGCTGATAGAAACGCTCAAAGACGCGGAACGGGCCGCGTTGCCGCTGACTGCCGGTCCGGGCCTACGCGGCACGACCGGCGGGCCCGCGCCGGAGCTACCCGGAACCGGGATGCGTGTCCTCCTGGTGGACCACCAGGACTCGTTCGTGCACACGCTCGCGGATTACTTCCGTCAGCAGGGCGCGGAGGTGACCACCCTGCGGGCTGGCTTCAGCCCGGCGCTGCTGGATTCCTACGCCCCCGACCTGGTCGTCCTGTCGCCGGGGCCGGGGCGGCCGGCCGACTTCGCCTGCGGCGACTTGCTCACCGAGCTCGACGCCCGTGGGCTGCCGGTGTTCGGCGTGTGCCTGGGCCTGCAGGCCATGGTCGAGCACGCCGGCGGGGAGCTGTCCCTGCTGGCCGAGCCCGTGCACGGCAAGCCGGGCGTCGTCCAGGTCACCGGCGGCGATCTGCTGGGCGGTCTGCCTGATGCGTTCACCGGCGCGCGCTACCACTCCATCTATGCCCGCCCCGGGCAGGTCAAGGGAGGATTCCAGGTAACGGCGACGACCCCGGACGGCGTGGTGATGGCCATCGAGGACCCCGTGGCCGGGCGCTGGGCCGTCCAGTTCCACCCGGAGTCGATCCTGACCGCCTCCGGCCGGGCCGGCCACCAGGTCATCGCCAACGTCCTCCGCCTCACCCGCGCCCGCCGCCCCACCCCCTAGCCCCGCCCCGCCCCGCCCGCCCAGCCAGCCCCGCGAGCGGGGTGTACGTAGAGGTGCCTTTGCCGCGAGCGGGGTGTACGCAGAGGCACCTTTGCCGATAGGCGCTGGGGGGTGGTGCCTGAGGCTGCCCAGGGAGTGGGGTCCGGGTGTCTTGGCGTACGGGGACGGTCCCGGTCGTTAGAGTGCTGTGACATGAGGAGCGTTGAGCCTGAAGTTCTGCTGGTGGCGCGGCCGAAGCTCGATTACGGGGAGATCGCCGCCTACCTGCGCGAGGTCGGCGGCGAGGCGTGGCTGGAACGGCTAGACCGCGGCGACCTGGACAACGACGCGCAGAACCTCGCCGAGTTCGCTGGTCGTCTTTGTTATAAGTCCTGGGAGCCCGGGCTTAACCCCAATGTCACCCGGATCCGCACCGACCAGGCCAAGTATCTGGAGAACATCCTGGCCAGCGCGCACGGCTCGGTGCTGGAGCACGTCAGCTTCACCTTCATCCTGCACAACGTGAGCCGGGTGTGCTGTTACGACGACGACACCGAGGTGCTCACTACCGAAGGTTGGAAACTCTGGCCGAAGGTGGACGGGTCGGAGATTTTCGGGACGCTTAACCCGGAGACCGGCGAACTGGAGTACCAGAAGGCCACTGAGGTCTTCCACGGTGAGTACCAAGGTCCGATGTACCGCGTGCGGTCGGAGCAAGTGGACCTGCTGGTGACGGCTAACCACCGCATGTGGGTGCAGCGCTTCGACACGCAGGCGGCCAAGCGGGGGGAAGAACGATTCGGCGTCCTTCAGGCTGCTGACATCCTGCACAAGCGGGTCAAGTATCAGAAGTCCGCGCGGTGGGCGGGGACCACACCGGCGTCAGTGACAATCCCTGCCGCGGAGCGCACGTGGCGGCGGTCAGATAACGGCGCGACATGTGTTCGCACTTATGCACGGAAGTCGTTCCCAGCGGAGCCCTTTGCCCGCTTCCTCGGCTACTACCTCGCCGAGGGGTGCGTCAACGGTCACCAGATCATCTTGGCGCAGAATCGCGGTCCGATCCTGGACAAGATGGTGGACACGATCCGGGCCATGGGGCTTCCCGCCTATGTACCGACATCAGGCAATGGCTGTGTCCGCACCCAATGCACCCCGCTGCGCGACATGCTCGCCAAGCTTGGTCACGCGTACGAGAAGCGCGTACCGGCGATGGTCCAGGCGTGGTCGCCGGAGCTCATCCGGATCTTCCTGGAAGCCATCATCGAAGGGGACGGGACGACCCACCGGACGTTCAACCACCGCGTTATCTACACCTCATCGGCGGAGATGGCCGACGACCTGCAGGTGCTGGCCATCAAGGCAGGCTGGTCAGCGAATGTGCGGGTCGACGATCGCGTGGGGCTCGAACGCATCATGCCCAACGGGCAGCGTTTCCGGAACCTGCGGCCCAGCTACATCGTCTCCATTCTCACTAGACGGCTGACCCCTCTGGTTAACCATCAGCGTCACAAGGCGCCCAGCCGTTACCTCAATGAGGACGGCTACAACGATGGCATGGAGCCATACGACGGGATGGTCCACTGCGTTTCCGTGCCCAACGGATTGCTGTTCGTCCGCCGTAACGGGAAACCAAGTGTCTCAGGGAACACCCACGAGCTCGTCCGGCACCGGCCCGGCACTGCCGTGTCGCAGGAGTCGCTGCGGTTCGTGCGGCTCGCGGACATCCCGATCTGGTTCCCGGAATGGGCCCGCGAGGACGAGGAACTGATGAAGCGGGCCGGCACCCTGCTGGCCGAGATGGAGAACTTCCAGCGGTGGATGGCGGAGCATTTCGGTCTCGACGCCGAGGGCGTCCCCTTCCACGAGAAGAAGCACAAGACCTCCTTTATGCGCCGGTTCGCGCCTGATGGGGTGGCCACCGGGCTGGTGTGGTCGGCGAACGTCCGCACCCTGCGGCACACCATCGAGTCGCGGACCGATCCCGGCGCCGAAGAGGAGATCCGGCTGGTGTTCGGCAAGATCGGCGAGCTGATGCGCGCCGAGGCGCCGGCCCTGTTCGGCGACTACGAGATCCGCGACGGCGCCTGGGTCCCGGGCTGGCGCAAGGTCTGATCCGCAGGCCCCTGGACGCCGGATAGGGGTCAGTACAGGGGGCAGTCGTAGTGGATGAGGTCCTCCGGTGCGCCACGGGCCGTAAGCTCGCTGACCGTGCGGGCGATCATCTCGTCCGGCCCGCTGACGTAGATGTCGCGGTTTCTCCAGGTGGCCGCGGCGACCACCCGGGGGATCGTGCCGTAGATCGCGTCCGGCGCGGCCTCTTGCGACACGACGGGTATGACCTGCAGCCAGGGATAGGCGGCCTCCATGCGCTGCAGGGCGGGCAGGTCGTACAGGCCGGACGCGCGCCGTGCGCCGTAGTACAGCACGATCCCGCGGCGGCGTCCCGCCCCGGGGCTGGTGATGACCGCCTCGATGATGGCCTTGACCGGCGCGAGCCCGGTTCCGCCGGCCAGGCACAGGATGTCGCGCTGGGACGTGGTGTCCGCGATCATCGAACCGGTGGGCGCGCCCAGCAGCAGCGTGTCGCCGGCCGCCACGTGGTGCACGAGCGCCGCGCTGACCAGGCCGCCGCCCACGGCGCGGACGTGCAGGGTCAGGGTGCCGTCCGCACGAGGCGCGTTCGCGATGGAGTAGTTGCGCCACAACCGTGGCCAGTGCGGCGTCTGGACGCTGATGTGCTGCCCGGGCCGGTAGGGCACCGGCTGGCTGGGCTGGAGGGTCAGCACGCCCAGGTCGGTACCGCGGACCTCATGGCCGACGATCTCCGCGAGCCACCAGGGCGGCGCCAGCTCCGCATCCCGTTCGGCGGCGGCGATCATGAGGCCGGCCGCCTGGCTGAACAGATCCTCCCAGGCCACGGCCACGGCGTCGGTCCAGACCTGCGGGGCGTACCGCTGCCAGGTGGCGGTGAGCGCCTGGCGAACGGCGTCGAAATGCTCCTTCTGCACGCCGAATTTACGATGCGCCCGGCCGGTCCCGTCCAGGTAGGCGGCAAGCTGCCCGGCATTGTGCCGGTGCGCCACGAGCCGGGTCACGGCCTGCCAGAAAGACGCGCGCTGGACGTCCATGGCGGGCGGGAACATCGCCCGGATCGGTGGTTCGATAGCGAACATATGGGCGTAGAAATAGGTCATGGCCGCGTCCGATACGGGATCGATCGCGGCACACAGATCAGCCAGCGGATCGGCGCCAGCACCACTATCAACGCCCGAGCCCGGCGATGTGCAATCCTGTGACCTGCGCCGGGTGCCTTCCTCGCGCGCTGGAAAGCGGTCCGGGTCCCCAGTGACGATCGTCATAGTCCCCTCTGCCGACCTGAATTGATCATCGTGCGACGGCGCGGCCTTCGGTGGCTGCGACCGGTTCAGTCTTCCGCTCGCCGTCGCCCGCGGCAGCAGATAACGGGAAGCGGGGATTTAATATGCGCAGCTTATCGAAAACTCTCAGCCGATGATATGACGGTGGCGAAATGACAACGATTGAACGTAGTTTAGCCGACATATCGGAGTTTATGCCCGGGCGCATTTAGGGCATTTCCTCGTGTGGCCCAGGCCTTCTTATTCGAAGATGTCCGGTCCGTGTCCGTTCATGCCAGTAACGACACGGATGAGTCCCGTGCCGGGAGCCGGCCCCGGGTGGGTCGCGCCAGCTTTTGCCCAAACTTTGGCAAGCCGCTGACCTGGGTGCGTGCCGATGCACCATCATGGGCTCGGGACGCTTATCGCGGACCTGTTGGACATTCGCGACCAACGCCGCCGGAGGGGTGCATGGCCCGCTCGCTCATTGGGATCACCGGTCAGTTCGAGGCCGCGCACTGGGGCGATTGGGTTCGCGAGGCTGTCTTGTCGCCGCTGACCTACACGCGTGCCGTGGAACGCGCCGGCGGAACCCCGGTCGTGCTGCCGCCGGTCCCGGCCGACAGCGTGGCCCGGCTGGTGCAGGGCCTCGACGGGTTCGTTTTCACCTGCGGGGCCGACGTCAACCCCGCCTTGTACGACGCCGCGCCGCACGAGCGGACCAGCGCGCCCGACCGCCGCCGGGACCGGTTCGAGATGGCGCTGGTCCGCGCGGCCCTGGAGGCGGGGCTGCCGGTCCTCGGGATCTGCCGCGGCATGCACATCCTCAACGTGGCGCGCGGCGGCACGCTGATCCAGCATCTACCGGACGCGGTGGGCCATAGCGGGCACGCCCCGGATCCGATCCGGATGAGCCCGCACGCGGTTCACCTGAACACCAGCAGCACGGTCGGCGCGTTGCTCGGTTCCCGTAGCCAGGTGCCGGCGCTGCATCATCAGGCCGTCAAGCAGACCGGTGAAGGCCTGGTCACGGTCGCCTGGGCGGACGATCAGGTCATCGAGGCGGTCGAGCTCCAGGGGTATCCGTTCGCGGTCGGCGTGCAGTGGCACCCCGAGGAAGGTGACGACCTGCGGCTGTTCGAGGCGCTCGTGTCGGCGGCCCAGACGGCCGCCACGGCGCGGGCGTCGGCCCGGGCGGCGGAGGAGAAGACGGCCAAGCAGCCCGCCGGCCGGAGCGGCCGGTCGGGCCGGGCGGCGGCCAAAGCGCGCGCCCGTATCTGAGGCGCCGCACCTGAGAGCCGCGCGCCCGGATCTGAGCCTCACGCCGGGGCGCGGCGGCTACAGCGGCGCCTGGTAGTTGCCGATCCAGTGCAGCTTCAGCCAGAGCAGGGCGGCGGCCCAGGCGCCGGTGACCTCGAGCACGCCCACCGCCACCAGCAGCCCCCCGCCGATCCGCGTGATCAGCTGGGCGTGCCGCCGGGCGTAGCCGAAGACGCGCATGCTGCGCTGGAAGGCCATGGACACGATGAGGAACGGCACGCCCAGGCCGAGGCCATAGATGAAGGCCAGGAAGGCCCCGCGGCCCGCGGTCCCCGAGGCCGTGGACAGGGTCAGCACGGCGGCCAGCGTCGGGCCGATGCACGGCGTCCAGCCCAGCCCGAACATCACTCCCAGCAACGGCGCCCCGGCCAGGCCGGCCCGCGGCCGCACCGATGGGCGGATCACCCGGCCGGCGAGCGGGAAACGGTCCAGGAGCCCGGCGAACAGCAGGCCGAGCATGATGGTGAGGGCGCCGAGCACCCGGGTGACGACCCCCTGGTCGTTCACGAGCAGGCCGCCCAGACTGCCCGAGGCCGCGCCGTACGTGGCAAACAGCGCGGAAAAGCCCAGCACGAAGAGCATGGTCCCGGCGATCGTCCGGCCCCGCCCCGGCCGGGCCGCGGCGCCAGGCGCACCTGGGGAATCCGGCGCGCCGGGGGAGCCCGGCGCGGTCGCATCAGGCGGGGCGTCCACCGCGACCTGGGCCTGGCCGCCCCCGGCGGCCCCGGTACTGGTCCCGGCGGCCCTGGCGCCGGCCACGGCCGCCGTGGTGTCCGCCCCGGCTGCCCCGGCCGTCGTGGCGGGGGCGGCGGCTGCCGGGCGCCGCTGCTTCCTGGCCGGGCGCGGCGCGGTCTGCGCGTCGGTCCCCGACATGCCGGTCGCGTACGCGAGATAGCCGGGCACCAGCGGCAGGCAGCACGGCGAAAGGAACGTGATCGCGCCGGCCGCGGCGGCGATCGGCACGGCCAGGATCAGTGGCCCGGACAGGACCACCTGCTGGATCCCGCTCATGCCGTGCCTGCCTCCTTCGCGCCGCCGTTCCCCACTTACTATGGCATGTCGTGTCCGGCGCGGGGCCTCGAAGGCTCCCCGGGCCGCGGGCCGGCCGAGCGGCACGGCCGGGTGCCCGGCACCGCGCGGACGACCGTGCGTGATGTCCTGTGCAGATATGGTTAGCCGGGTGAAATCGGTCCTCGCCCACGGGGGAGCAGCCCGGCCCACGCGCCCCGCCGAGCCCAGCCGCCGGCGGCCCGGCGTGCGGCTCGTCGCCGCCGGGACGGTCGCGTTCGCCGTGGCGATCGCCCTGTACGCGCTGTACGCCGCGATTCATCCGCTCCACTGGACGCTCGATCCGGTGGACCTGGGGGTGTACCAGTCGGGTGGCCTGATCGTCCGCCACATCCAGCCGACGTTCGACCCGCACCTGCACGACCCGCTGTACGACTGGGGCGGCTACGGCAGCCTGGGGCTGAAGTTCACCTACACCCCGTTCGCGGCGATCGTCTTCGCCGTCGTGTCGTTGATCCCGTGGTCGGTACTGCCGAACCTGTCCATCGGCGCCAACATCGTCTTCCTGCTCGCCGCGCTGTGGTGCACCTTCGGCGGCCTCGGCTACCGCAGCCGCCCGTGGGTGCGCCTCGGCGCCACCCTGCTGGCCACGGCCGCGGTGTTCTGGACCGAACCGGTCATCCGCACCCTGTACCTGGGCCAGGTCAACCTGGCGCTGATGGCCCTCATCATGTGGGACCTGTGCCAGCCGGACACCAAGGCCAGCCGGTGGTGGAAGGGGGCCGGGGTCGGCATCGCCGCCGGCATCAAGCTGGTCCCGCTGGTCTTCATCCCCTACCTGCTGCTCGCGCGGAAGTTCCGGCAGGCGCTGATGGCCGCGATTGGCTTCGCGTTCACCGTGCTGATCGGCTTCGTCATCCAGGGGCCTGATTCGTCCAAGTGGTGGTTCCACGGCCTGTTCTTCCAGGGCGGCCGGACCGGGTTCACCGGCTGGGAGGGCAACCAGTCCCTGCGCGGCCTGATCACCCGGCTGTCGGGCAGCATCGCCGGCGGCCAGACCGCGTGGATCCTCGCGGCGGTGCTGGCCGGGATCGCCGGCGTCGCCTGCGCGGCGATCCTGGACCGGGCCGGGCACCAGGTGGCCGGCCTGCTCGCCGCGGCGCTCACCGGCCTGCTGCTCTCGCCGATCAGCTGGGACCACCACTGGGTGTGGACCGCCCCCGCGGTGGCCATGGCCGGGCACTACGCCGTCAAGGCCTGGCGCACGGCCAGGGTCCGCGCGCTGGCCTGGTGGGGGCTGGCCGCGGCCATCCTCGCCGTCTACGGCGCCTGGCCGGGCAGCCTCTGGGGCGAGCCCAAGGATCTGGGCACTTTCTCCCTCGGCGTCCTCTGGCAGCCGCCCAACACCGACCCGTCCGTGTACTACAAGGACGGGGACCAGTCCTGGTTCGTGGAGTACCACTGGCACGGCCTGCAGCTCATCACCGGCAACGCCTTCATCCTCGGCGGCCTGGCCCTGTTCGTGGTGCTCATCGCGGCCACGGTGCGGGTCGCCGCGCGGGCGCGGGCCCGCTGACACCGGGCCGCTCTCCCGGGCGTTATGCTCCCGGCGGGGATACTGGGTCCGCCGAGAGCGAGGAAGGTCTCATGCGCCGAGCTACGCCGCCGTTCCGTGCCGATCACGTCGGGAGCCTGCTGCGCCCCGAGCGCCTGCTCCGCGCGCGCGAGCAGTTCGCGGCCGGGCAGCTGGCCGCCCAGGACCTGCGGGCCGTCGAGGACGACGCGATCGCCGA
The DNA here is from genome assembly GCA_963824545.1 of uncultured Actinomycetes bacterium. Taxonomy (GTDB): domain Bacteria; phylum Actinomycetota; class Actinomycetes; order Streptosporangiales; family Streptosporangiaceae; genus Bog-532. The sequence continues at coordinate 415,278 of CAWGPP010000002.1, forward strand.
GGCCGTCCGGATGCAGGAAGACGTGGGCCTGCAGGCCGCGACCGACGGTGAGTTCCGCCGGGCGTCTTGGCACATGGACTTCATCTACTCCATCGCCGGGATCTCCCAGGCGCCCGGCAACCTGGCCGTGCGCTTCCGGAACGAATCGGGCGTGATCGAATACACGCCCGCGGCGTTGAAGATCGCCAGCCGGGTGCACCTGGATCAGACGATCTTCGAGGACTCGTTCAGCTACCTGCAGTCCCAGGTGAAGACGGCGATACCGAAGCTCACGATCCCGTCGCCGAACATGGTGCATTACCGCGGCGGCCCGGCGTCCATCGACGCCGGCGTCTACCCGGACATCGAGGAGTTCTGGAGCGACCTGTCCGGCGCGTACGCCGAGGAGGTCCGCCGGCTGGGCGCGCTCGGCTGCCGGTACCTGCAGTTCGACGACACCAGCCTGGCCTACCTGAACGACCCGGCGCAGCGGGCGGAGATCACCGGGCGCGGCGAGGACGCCGAGCACCTGCACCTGCGCTACATCAGGCAGATCAACGACGCGCTCGCCGCCAAGCCGGACGGCATGGCCGTGACCACGCACATCTGCCGCGGTAACTTCCGGTCCTCGTGGGCGGCCGAGGGCGGTTACGACTTCGTCGCCGAGGCGCTGTTCAGCGAGCTTAACGTGGACGGCTTCTTCCTCGAGTACGACGACGCCCGGTCCGGGGGGTTCGAGCCGCTCCGGTTCATCCCGAAAGGCACGATGGTGGTCCTCGGCCTGGTCACCACCAAGCGCGGCGAGCTGGAGGACCCCGATCAGCTGAAGCGCCGCATCGACGAGGCGTCCCGGTACGTTCCGCTCGACCAGCTCTGCCTGTCCCCGCAGTGCGGCTTCTCCTCCACCGTCGAAGGCAACACGCTGAGCTACGACGAGGAGGTCGCGAAGCTCCGCCTGATCGTGGCCGTGGCCCGCGACGTCTGGGGCGGCTGACCGCCGGGCCAGTGATCGGTGACGTCCGCGCCCTGCTGACCTGCCCGGTGTGCGGCAGCGGGTTCCCGGTAACGCCGGCCGGCCCGCCGCCGCAGGCGCTGCGCTGCGCGAACGGGCACAGCTTCGACGTCGCGCGGCAGGGTTACGTCAACCTGCTTCCGGGCGGCGCCCGGCCGGGCACGGCCGACACGGCGGAGATGGTGGCGGCCCGGGAGGCATTCCTGTCCGCCGGGCATTACGCGCCGCTCGCGGCCGGGGTGGCCGCCCTTGCGGCCTCGGCCTGGCCCCGTCCCACGGGGCCCACACGGCCCTGCGTGCTCGACGCGGGCGCCGGCCCCGGCTACTACCTGGCGGCGGTCCTCGACCGGCTCGGGGACCCCCCAGGCGGCGCGGACCGCCCGGGTGGCGAGGACCGCCCGGGTGGCGAGGACGGCCCGGGTGGTCCGGGCGGCGCCGAGGCGGCCGGGCTGGCCATGGACATCTCCGCCCGGGCGCTCCGCCGGGCCGCGCGGGCCCGGGCGGGCATCGGCGCGGTCGTGTGGGACATCTGGCGGCCGTTCCCGGTCCGCGACGGCGCGGTATCGCTGATCCTCAACGTCTTCGCGCCGCGCAACGGGCCGGAATTCCGCCGCGTGCTGCGCGCCGACGGCGCCCTGATCGTGGTCACGCCCGGCCCGCGCCACCTGGCCGAGCTGACCGGCCAGGCCGGGCTGCTGGCCGTTGACCCGCGCAAGGACGAGCGGGTCGAGGCCACCCTCGGCGCGTCTTTCGCGCTGGCGGGCACGCGCGACCTGACCGTGCCGTTGCGGCTGACCCGGCCGGAGGCCGCCGCCCTGGTTGCGATGGGGCCGGCCGCCCGGCATACCGACCCCGGCGTGGTCCGTGAGCGGCTGGCCGCGGCGCCCGAGCCGATCGGGGTGACCGCGGCCTTCCGGCTGTCCCGCTACCGGCCCGCCTAGCATGACCAGCGCGGACGCGGTGGCCTGTCGCGGAACGGAACTCCACGATGAGCTGAACTTTTTGATCAGTTCCGGCGAACCGGCGGAAACTTCGTGCCCAGTTGAGCGGGAGTGGGCGTATCGGCGGGTAGGGTCACGGGAGTGGGCCAGATCGCCGGGGGCGGTACAGACAGCGGGGAAGGTCCCGCCCGCGCTGACGTTACCGGCGCGAGCCCCGCAGCGAGCCCCGCAGCGAGCCCCGCCCCCGCAGCGGGCGAGGATCGCTCCGCGGATCGCGTGCTCACCGTTCCGAACGCGCTCAGCGTGGCGCGGCTGCTCGGGGTCCCCGTCTTCCTCTGGCTGGTTCTGGGACCCAAGGCCGACGCCTGGGCGGTGGTGCTGCTGATCGCCTCGGCCGCCTCGGACTGGCTCGACGGCAAGATCGCCCGGGCGTTCAACCAGCAGAGCCGGCTCGGGGAGGCCCTCGACCCGGCGGCGGACCGGCTCTACATCGCCGCCACCCTGATCGCGCTGGCCGTGCGCGGGATCATCCCGTGGTGGCTCGTCGCGCTGCTGGCGGTGCGTGAGCTGATCGTGGCCGGGGCGCTCGCCCTGCTCAAGCGGAAGGTGGGCTTCGGCACCCTGCAGGTCAGCTTTGCCGGAAAGACAGCTACGCTTTGCCTTCTATATGCATTCCCGCTGCTGCTCCTCGGTACCTACGCCGGGACCTGGGCCGAGGTCGCCCGCATTGTTGGCTGGGCGTTCGCGATCTGGGGCGCGGCTTTGTATTGGTGGGCGGCGGCCCTCTACCTGATACAGGCGCATGCGCTGCTCACCGGGCGCATGGCCCCTGACCCGGATCCGGAGGGAGCGGCGTAAGCGTTGAAGGCCGTCGTGATGGCAGGCGGGGAAGGGACGCGGCTGCGTCCGATGACCGCCAACCAGCCCAAGCCCCTGCTACCCGTAGCCAACCGGCCGATCATGGAACACGTCCTGCGGCTGCTGCGGCGGCACGGGTGCACCGACACCGTCGTCACCGTCCAGTTCCTGGCCGCGCTCGTCCGCAACTACTTCGGCGACGGCGAAGACTTCGGGATGAACCTGCAGTACGCGACCGAGGAGATGCCGCTCGGCACCGCGGGCAGCGTGAAGAACGCCGAAGACGCCCTGCGCGATGGGCCGTTCGTCGTCATCTCCGGTGACGCCCTCACCGACATCGACCTGACCGCCATGATGCGGTTCCACAAGGACAAGGGCGCCCTGGTCACCGTGGCGCTGACCCGCGTACCGAACCCGCTGGAGTTCGGCATCGTCATCGCCGACGAGGACGGGCGGATCCAGCGGTTCCTTGAGAAGCCGACCTGGGGCCAGGTGTTCTCGGACACGGTCAACACGGGCATCTACGTCATGGAGCCGGAGGTGCTGGCCGAGATACCGCCGGAGGAGTCGGTCGACTGGGCCGCCGACGTCTTCCCGGCCCTGCTCAAGCGCGGGGCGCCGCTGTTCGGTTACATCTCCGACAGTTACTGGGAGGACGTCGGCAATCACGAGAGCTACATGAAGGCCCAGGTTGACGTGCTCGCCCGCCGGGTGCACGCGGACATCGCCGGGTTCGAGGTCTCGCCCGGCGTGTGGGTCGCGGAAGGCGCCGAGGTGGACCCGGAGGCGGTGCTCACCGGGCCGTTGTGCATCGGCGACTACGCCAAGGTCGAGGCGGGCGCGCACCTGCGCGAGTACACCGTGATCGGCAGCAACGTGGTGGTCAAGGAGGGTGCTTTCCTGCACCGCGCGGTGGTGCACAACAACGTGTACGTCGGCCAGGGCGTCACCCTGCGCGGGTGCGTGGTCGGCAAGAACACCGACGTCATGCGGCTGGCCCGGATCGAGGAGAACGCGGTCGTCGGCGACGAGTGCGTCATCGAGCCGGAGGCCTACCTGTCGGCCGGGGTCAAGGTGTACCCGTTCAAGACGATCGAGGCCGGCGCGGTCGTCAACAACAGCGTGATCTGGGAATCGCGGGGCAACCGGACCCTGTTCGGCCAGCGCGGCGTGTCCGGCCTCATCAACGTCGAGGTGACCCCCGAACTGTGCGTCCGCCTGGCCAGCGCGTACGCCACCACGCTGAAGAAGGGCTCGACCGTTACCACGTCCCGTGACGTGTCCCGCGCCGCGCGGACGCTGAAGCGCGCGATCCAGGGCGCGCTGAACGCCAGCGCGATCAACGTCGTCGACCTGGAGGCGCAACCGCTGCCCGTTGCGAGGTTCGAGACCGAGCGCGCCGACTACAGCGGCGGGATCGCGCTGCGGACCACGCCCGGGGACGTCCAGTCCATCGACATCATCTTCCTGGACGAGCGGGGCGCCGAGCTGTCCCTGGCGTCCCAGCGCAAGCTGGAGCGCGTCTTCTCCCGGCAGGAGTACCGGCGCGCCTTCCCCGGGGAGATCGCGGAGCTCACCTACCCGCCGCGTGTCGTGGAGTGGTACACCCGCGAACTGCTGCGCTGCGTGAACATGAGCGCGGTCCGCGAGAGCGGCATGAAGGTGGTCGCCGACTGCGCGGGCGGCACCACGGCCCTGGTCATGCCGAGCCTGCTCGGCCGGATCGGCGTCGACGTGCTCACCCTCAACAACGGGCTGAATGAGCTGTCCCCGACCGAGACGGTCGCCCAGCTGCGGGCGGGCCTGCAGCGCCTGTCGGAGGTGGTGTCGTCCTCCCGGGCCTCGTTCGGGGTGCGGTTCGACCCGGTGGGCGAGCGGATCCGGATCGTCGACGAGAAGGGCGAGATGGTCAGCGACGAACGGGCGCTGCTGGTCGTGCTGGATCTCGTCGCCGCGGAGCGGAAGACGGGCCGGGTCGCCCTGCCGGTGACCACCACGCGGGTCGCCGAGCAGGTCTGCCGGTTCCACGGCGTGGAGGTGAACTGGACCCCCACGTCAATGGACGCGCTCACCCAGGCGGCCGCGGCGGACGACGTGATCTTCGCCGCGGACGGCCGCGGTGGTTTCGTGGTGCCCGAGTTCACCCGGACGGTGGACGGCATCGCCACCTTCGCCCGGCTGATCGGGCTGGTGGCCAGGACCAGGCTGACGCTCAGCCAGATCGACGCGCGGATCCCGGACGCGCACCTGCTCAGGCGGTCCATGCCGACGCCGTGGGCGGCCAAGGGCAGCGTGATGCGGACCGTGGTGGAAGCCGCGGGCTCGCGTGAGGTGGACACCACCGACGGCGTGCGCGTGGTCGAGCCGGACCGCGGCTGGGTGCTCGTGCTGCCCGATCCGGCCGACGCGGTGACGCACCTGTGGGCCGAGGGGACCGACGCCGACACCGCGCAGCTGCTGCTGGACGAATGGGCCGGCGTGGTCGAACAGGCAGGCCAGTGACGCTGGCCGGCTGAGGCGGCGCCGCCCGGGCCGGGCCGTACCGGCGGCGCCAATCGGATGCCCCGGCATGCCCCGGGCCGAGGTTCGCTATTGGTTATGTCCCGGCACAAGCCGCGCTATCGTTGGGGACTGACGAGGTACGCCATGTCGCGATATCCCCGAGCCGTGAGACAATCACGCAACTATGGAACGCGGGCCGCCGCACGGCTTCTCGTGTTCCCGTGATGGGTCCCGGGCGGGTTCCGGCCGGGCGTCGGTGTGCGGAGGTGGAGCGGCGGTGGGGCGTAGACGTCGCGACGGAGGCCCGGCGTGGTCTCCGGACGGGGCACCCTCCGGCAGCAGCGGCCAGCGGCCGCGCAAAGGCTGGCGGCGTCTGCTCGCGTGGCGCATGGACCGGCACGCCCCCGCACCGGTAATCTTGTCAGCCTCATCCCATGAACCCGCGCCGCGTGCCCAGGGACCGGGCCAGGACGCGGACCTGCCGTCGTGGGAATGGCCCATGGAGGGGAGGCCTGGCGGAGCCATGGCCAGCGTCTACTGCACACGGTGCGGTCGCCCGAATCCGGATGACGCGCGCTTCTGCTCGAACTGCGGGACCGCCCTGATGCGGGGCGCAGCCGAGCGACCGGGGGAAACGACATCAACGATCTCGCTGGACCGCGCGCAGGCCCTCGACGCCGAGCTGAACGATGAGCCGCTCGCCGACCCGGCCATGCTCGAGGCGCTGCCGGCCGACACGGCCCTGCTGGTGGTGCACCGCGGGCCGAACGCGGGCAGCCGGTTCTTGCTCGACAGCGAGCTGACCACCGCCGGGCGGCACCCCGACAGCGACATCTTCCTCGACGACGTCACCGTGTCCCGCCGGCACGCGGAGTTCTACCGGATGGGGACCCGGTTCAGCGTCCGGGACGTCGGAAGCCTCAACGGCACCTACGTCAACCGCGACCGGATCGAGGAAACCGAGCTGTTCAGCGGGGATGAGGTTCAGATCGGGAAGTTCCGGCTCATCTTCATGACGCACCCGCGCCTTCAGGGACAGCGGCGCGGCGGAGGCGCGCAGGACTACGCATGAGCTCTTCGCGTGAGCCCGCCTCCTTCGGGATCGGTGAGGTTCTCGGTCGGCTGCGGGCTGAGTTCCCCGATGTCAGTACCTCCAAGATCCGGTTCCTCGAAGCCGAGGGCCTGATCGAGCCGGCCCGGTCCCGATCGGGGTACCGGCAGTTCGCGGTGGCCGACGTCGAGCGGCTCCGGTACATCCTGACCGCCCAGCGGGACGAGTACCTGCCGCTGCGGGTGATCAAGGAGCGCCTGGATGCGATCGACGCGTCCGCGCAGCCGAACTCCCGGCCGACGCTGGCGTCCGCGCTGTCCGGGGCCGTGGCGGCCGACGAGGCGTCCCGGCGCGACGGGGGTGGCGCGGCGGGCTACCGTTCTCCGCTGACGCGGGCCGAACTGCTGGAAGCGGCGGGCATCGACGGCGACAGCCTGGCCGAACTGGAGGACTACGGCCTGATCCGCAGATCCGGCCGGCACTACGGGCGGGACGCGCTGGAGGTGGCCCGGGCCGCGGCGGCGCTGGCCCGGTTCGGGGTCGGCGCCCGGAACCTGCGGGGCATCAAGGCCTCCGCCGACCGGGACATCTCGCTGGTCGAGCAGCTCGTCACCCCGCAGTTGCGGCAGCGCGGTCCCGGGGCCCGCGCCTCAGCCGCCCGGGACGCCTGGCAGATCGCGACGCTGACCCTCTGGCTGCACGCCGCGCTGGTCGAATCGGCGCTCGACGAGGCGGGCCTGGCCGGTGCCGTGGCCGCCCCCTCCGTGACTGCTCCGGCACCGCGTGTAGACGACGTAGGGGGTGGGTTGCGCTCCGCGTCGGGCCGATAGCGGGTGTACCTTGACAAAGGGAGTGGCCAGCCAGCGATGGCATGCCAATCGCACGTGAGGATGGAGCTGTAGTGCGGCAGATGGAGGTCGTCGGCGTCCGGGTCGAGATGCCATCGAACAGCCCTATCGTCCTGCTCAAGGAGACGCAGGGCGACCGGTATTTGCCCATCTGGATCGGTGCGGTCGAAGCAACGGCTATCGCTTTCGCACAGCAGGGCATGGTCTCTCCGCGTCCGCTGACGCACGATCTGTTCCGTGACGTGCTTGACGTGCTGAACGTTCAGCTGCGTACGGTCAACATCACCGCCCTGCGGGACGGCATCTTCTATGCCGACCTGGTGTTCTCCAACGGCGCCGAGGTCAGCGCGCGCCCGTCGGACTCGATCGCGCTCGCGCTGCGCACCGGGGCGTCGATCTTCGCCGCGGAGGAGATCCTCGACGAGGCCGGGGTGGCCATCCCGGACGAGCAGGAGGACGAGGTCGAGAAGTTCCGGGAGTTTCTGGACACCATCTCGCCGGAAGACTTCGGCCGCGCCACCTGAGCGGCCGCGCGGCGGCTTGCCGACGCGCGCGCTCCGGAAAGCACTGAGCGGCCGCGCGGCGGCTTGCCCGGCGCGCGCGCTCCGGAAAGCACTGAGCGGCCGCGCGGCGGCTTGCCCGGCGCGCGCGCTCCGGAAAGCACTGAACGGTCGCCCTACGTTTACGCAACGTCGCTGCGGGACACTGTTAACCCAGGTGGCAAGGCCATGTCAGGGCGCCGGTGATTGCGCATCCCGGGCCGGTATGCCTGACTTAGACGGAATGTCGCGACGCGCCGTGTGGGATCGTTGACGCCGTGAGCTGGCCGGCTTACGGTTCGAGACGAGTACCCAGGGTGGTCAGCTCGCGATGGAGGTGGGCGTGGCGGGAACCAGGGGCGCGGGATCCACGGACGGCGGTCAGCCGTCCGGTAATCGCCGAGCGAGAGTCCCCGACGCCGAGGAGCAGGGCACGCTGTTCGACACTGCCGAGGACGCAGGCCAGGGCGTTGCCGAGCAGGCCGGCGGGCAGCATGGGTACGCCACCGGGTCTGCCGCACTGGGCGAGGAGCTGGCGACGATGGGGTACCGGGGGCCGACCGCGTGCGCCGCGGCGGGCATCACCTACCGGCAGCTCGACTACTGGGCGCGCACGGGACTCGTCGAGCCAAGCGTCCAGGGCGCGCATGGTTCCGGGTCGCAGCGCCTCTACGGATTCCGGGACATCCTCGTGCTGAAGGTGGTCAAGCGGCTGCTCGACACCGGCATCTCACTGCAGCAGATCCGCGCGGCCGTGCACCACCTGCGCGATCGCGGCACCGGCGACCTGGCCGAGGTCACCCTGATGAGCGACGGCGTAAGCGTCTACGAGTGCACCTCACCCGATGAGGTGGTGGACCTGCTGCAAGGCGGCCAGGGGGTGTTCGGCATCGCGCTGGGCCGTGTCTGGCAGGAGGTGGAGGGCAACCTCGCCGAGCTGCCCGCCGTCCGCGCCGAGGACGGCCTTCTCACCGTCGGCCAGGACGAGCTGTCCAAACGGCGAGCCCAGCGAACGGGTTAGGGGACGGCGAACCGGTCAGGGATCACTGTGCTCGCAGCCCGCTGGGGCTGCTCGCCGGTAACCGTTCGCCGTGCTAGCCCGGGGGGACGACCCCCCCGGAACCCCCCGATGTGGCTCTCTGCCCGTTCCGGCTGGGTGCCGTTGGCCTGGTCACGGCCGTTTGGCCGGCGCCCCCGCTTCTCGCGTCGGCCCCGCCCCCGCGTCGGCCCCGCCCCCGCGTCGGCCCCGCCCCCGCGTCGGCCCCGCCCCCCGCCGATGTGGGCAGCCGCCCAGGGAATAGCCCTGAGAATGCTGCCCACTTGCCCATAGCCTCCGCCCGAAGGGTGATAACAGCAAGAAGCGCGCCGCGCTGGGGGATCTTTGCCGGTAGACTCATACCGCCAGCGACACCGTCCGGGAGAGTCCTCACGCGGCCAGCGCGGGGCGCCGAAGGGGCAACGTTCCCCGGAACCTCTCAGGCACCAGGACCGGACGGGACAGGCATCTCTGAAGTGAGCGCCGGCTTCATCGGCGCGTAACGACAGAGGGGGAGCCGAGGCGGCTGATGCTGCCCGGCGGACGTGCCACCTTCGCCGGGGCCTCGCAGTGCCAGCCCGGGGGGACGACCCCCGGCCCCCGCGAGGGCGGCTCCGCCGCCGGGAACAGGCCGCCAACTGAACACTCAGCTCAGGAGGCTCCTGGATGGAATTCGCCCGTCGTCATATTGGGCCCTCACCGGACGAGCAGCGGCGGATGCTCTCGGCCGTCGGGTACGCCTCGCTGGACGAGCTCACCGAGGCCGCCCTCCCGGTCTCGGCGGACGCCGCGCCGCTCGACCTGCCCCCGGCCCTGACCGAGGAGGCGGCCCTCGCCGAACTGCGCCGGCTGGCCGGGCGCAACCGGGTGCTCACCTCGATGATCGGGCTCGGCTACTACGGCACGATCACCCCGGCCGTGATCCGCCGCAACGTGCTGGAGAACCCGGGCTGGTACACCGCCTACACGCCCTATCAGCCGGAGATCTCCCAGGGCCGGCTGGAGGCGCTGCTGAACTTCCAGACGATGATCTCGGACCTGACCGCGCTGCCGGTGGCCGGGGCGTCGCTGCTGGACGAGGCGACCGCCGCCGCGGAGGCCATGACGCTGGCGCGGCGCGCCGCGGGCAAGGGCCACGTGTTCCTCGCCGACACCGACTGCCTGCCGCAGACCCTCGCGGTCCTGCGCACGCGCGCCGAACCGCTCGGCATCGACCTCGTCGTCGCGGACGTGACCGCCGAGGTGATCGCCGCCCAGCCGGACGGCGCGCTGTTCGGCGTGCTGCTGCAGTATCCGGGCGCGTCCGGCGCGGTCCGCGACCTTGCCCCGGTGATCCGGGCCGCACAGGACCGGGGCGCGGTCGCCGCGGTCGCCGCCGACCTGCTCGCGCTCACCCTGCTCACCCCGCCGGGGGAACTGGGCGCGGACATCGCGGTCGGCAGCACCCAGCGGTTCGGGCTGCCGATGAGCTTCGGCGGCCCGCACGCCGGTTACGTCGCCGTCCGCGGCACACTCCGCCGTCAGCTGCCGGGGCGCCTGGTCGGCGTCTCGGTGGACGCCGACGGCAAGCCCGCCTACCGGCTCGCGCTGCAGGCCCGGGAACAGCACATCCGCCGCGAGAAGGCGACCAGCAACATCTGCACCGCGCAGGTGCTGCCCGCGGTGCTGGCCGCGATGTACGCGGTGTACCACGGCCCCGACGGCCTGGCTGCCATCGCCGCCGGTGCGCACCGTAGCGCCGGGATCCTCGCCGCCACGTTGCGGGCCGGCGGATTCCGGACGGCCGATCAGGCGGTGTTCGACACCGTGCGGGCGGTGCCGCCAGGAGGCCGGAAAGCGGCCGCCGCGGCGCTGGCCCGGGCGCGCGACGCCGGGTACAACGTGTATCTGACGGCCGACGGCGCGATCCAGGTCAGCTGCGACGAGACGACCACCGACGCGCGCCTGCGGGAGGTCGCCGCCGCGCTGCTGGACCGGGCGCCCGCCGCGGTCGAGCTGGCCGCGGACCCGGCCGACGCCCCGGGCACCGCAGGGGCACTGCCTGCCGAGCTGCGCCGGTCCGGTGCGTTCCTCACCCACCCGGTGTTCCATGCGCATCGCAGCGAGACGTCCATGATGCGCTATCTGCGCCGCCTGGCCGACGCCGATATCGCCCTCGACCGGTCCATGATCCCGCTCGGCTCCTGCACGATGAAGCTCAACGCGGCGGCCGAGATGGAGCCGATCACCTGGCCGGAGTTCGCCAGCCTGCACCCGTTCGCACCGCCGGAGCAGGCGGCCGGGTACCGGGAGCTGATCAGCCGGCTGGAAACGGCGCTCGCCGCGATCACCGGCTACGACGCGGTCTCGCTGCAGCCGAACGCGGGCTCCCAGGGCGAGCTGGCCGGGCTGCTGGCCATCCGGGCCTACCACCGGTCCCGGCAGGAGCCGGACCGCACCGTATGCCTGATCCCGGAATCGGCGCATGGCACCAACGCGGCCAGCGCCGTGCTCGCCGGGCTGCGGGTGTTCGTCGTCAAATGCGGCGCGGACGGCGCGATCGACCTGGGTGACCTGCGCGCCAAGCTGGACACGCACGCCGGCCAGGTCGCCGCGATCATGCTGACCTACCCGTCCACCAATGGCGTATACGAGGAGACCGTGGGCCAGGTGTGCGACGCGGTGCACGCCGCGGGCGGCCAGGTCTACATCGACGGCGCCAACCTCAACGCGCTGGTCGGGCTGGCCACCCCGGTCTCGTTCGGTGCCGATGTCTCCCACCTGAACCTGCACAAGACGTTCTGTATCCCGCACGGCGGCGGCGGTCCCGGCGTGGGCCCGGTGGCGGTCCGGGCGCACCTGGCCGAGTTCCTGCCCGGCCACGAGACGGCCGTCCACGGGCACGTCGGGCCGGTCGCGGCCGCGCCCTACGGGTCAGCCGGCATCCTGCCGATCTCCTGGGCCTACATCGCGATGATGGGCGCGGACGGGCTGCGCCAGGCGACTCAGGTCGCGGTGCTGTCTGCCAACTACGTGGCCCGGCGGCTGGCGCCGCACTACGCGGTGCTCTACACCGGCCGCGCCGGGCTCGTGGCGCACGAATGCGTCATCGACCTGCGGCCGCTCGCGGCCCGGACCGGCATCACCAACGAGGACGTGGCCAAGCGGCTGGTCGATTACGGGTTCCACGCGCCGACCATGTCGTTCCCGGTGGCCGGCACGCTGATGATCGAGCCGACCGAGAGCGAGGACATCGGCGAGCTGGATCGGTTCTGCGACGCGATGATCGCCATCCGGCGGGAAATCGAGCGGGTCGGCGCGGGCGACTACGACCGCGACGACAACCCGCTCAAGAATGCGCCGCACACCGCCGAGATGCTGATCGCGGGGGAGTGGAAGCACGCCTACGATCGCGCCGAGGCCGCCTACCCGCTGCCCGGCACCCGCCAGGGCAAGTACTGGCCCCCGGTCCGTCGCATCGACCAGGCCTACGGCGACCGGAACTTGGTGTGCGCCTGTCCGCCCCCGGAGGCCTTTGCCTGACCTGAACCCTTAACGAGGCCGCGCGCCGCGCGGGCTACGATGAGGGTCGATGAGCATGGCAAAGGCGCCGGTGAGCGCCTCCTCTGAGCCGTCGGCCGGCACCGGCGCGGTCATCCACACCGAGGACCTGACCAAGATTTACGCGGGTGCCGACTTCACCGCGGTCGACCAGCTGAACCTGGACGTCCAGGTCGGCGAGATCTTCGGCCTGCTGGGGCCGAACGGCGCGGGCAAGACCACCACCGCGGGCATGCTGACCACGCGCGTGGTGCCGACCTCCGGGCGGGCCTTCATCGCCGGGGTGGACGTCGCGGCGCACCCGGCCCTGGCCAAGCAGCTCAGCGGGATCGTTTCCCAGCAGAACACGCTGGACCGGCAGCTCACCGTCTGGGAGAACCTGTATTTCCACGGCCGGCTGTTCGGCATGGGGGCGAAGGCCTCCCGCCGGACCGCCGATGAGCTGCTCGCGCAGTTCCAGCTGTCGAAATGGGCCAAGGCGTCGGTATACGCCCTGTCCGGGGGGATGGCGCAGCGGCTCATGGTGGCACGGGCCATCTTCCACCGCCCGTCCGTGCTCTTCCTCGACGAGCCGACGGCCGGGCTCGACCCGCAGAGCCGTCTGGCGCTCTGGGACCTGCTGCGCGAGCTGCACGGCCAGGGCCAGACCATCCTGCTGACGACGCACTACATGGAGGAGGCGGACCAGCTCTGCGAGCGGGTCGCCATCATGGACCATGGCCGGATCCTGGCCCTGGACAGCCCGGCCGCGCTCAAGCAGAGCGTGGGCGCCGACACGGTGGTCACGGTCAAGACCGCCGGTGACAGCCCGCGGCTGGCCGAGCTGTTCAGCCGCGACGTGGCGGGCGTCACCCGAACGCGCCTCGTGGACGGGGGAGTCCAGATGCACGTGCAGGGCGGTGACCGGCTGATCCCGCGGATCGTGCTGTCGGCCGAGCGGGGCGGCTTTGATCTCAACGACGTGTCGGTCTCCGAACCGAGTCTGGAGACCGTGTTCATCAACCTGACTGGCCGGGAGCTGCGTGACCAATGACGACCTCTGCGGCACCTGAGGCGCCTGCCCGGCGGATCGGCGGCGGCCCCACCCGATCGGTAGCCGCTGCGAGCTGGACCGCGCTGGGCGCGCTCATGCTGCGTGACCTCGTGGTGCTGCGCAAGCATCTCTGGGAGTTCGTGCTCCGCACGCTCATCCAGCCGTTCCTGCTCTGCTTCGTCTTCCTCTTCGTCTTCCCGAAGATCGGCCAGGGCATCGGCGGGCACGGCACCGCCGCGCAGTCCGCGTTCGCAACGATCCTGGTGCCCGGCGTGGTCGGGATCTCCGTGATGTTCCAGGGCGTGCAGTCGATCGCCCTGGCCATGGCGCAGGAGTTCGGTTTCACCCGGGAGATCGAGGACCGGGTCCAGGCGCCCTGCCCCATCTGGCTGGTGGCGGTGGCCAAGGTGCTCTCCGGTGCGGCGCAGGGCGTGCTCTCGGCCGCCATCGTGCTGCCGATCGCGTCGGTCGTGCACGCGCCGGGGGTGCAGGCGCACCTGTCGCTGCACTGGTGGATCATCGTGACGTTCGTTCCGCTGGCGTCCGTCGCGATGGCCGGTCTCGGGCTGGTCCTGGGCACCAGTTTCGAGCCCAGGAACATCGGGCTGATGTTCGGCTTCATCATCCTCCCGATCACCTTCCTGGGCGGCACCTACTACTCGTGGACCAAGCTGGCCCCGGTCACGGTGGGCGGCTGGCACTGGCTGCAGACGCTCGTGCTCATCAACCCCCTCATCTACGTGAACGAGGGCATGCGGGCCGCCTTCACGCTGGCGCCGCACATGCACCTCTACGTCATCTACCCGGTGGTGCTGGCCTTCGGCGCGGGCTTCCTCGCCCTCGGCCTGCACAACTTCCGCCGCCGGGTGCTGTCCTGAGCCGGCCCTGAGCTGGTTCTGGGCCGCCGGCGCGGAGCCGGCTGGCGAGGACGCGCTGTTGCCCTTTAGTCTGCCGCCATGACTGCCGAAGGGCCGGAGCCGCCCGGTACAGCTACCGAGACGCACCTGCCGGATGAGGCGGCCGAGCGGCTGGCGCAGCCCGCCGACGCGTCCGCCGGGCTCGCGGGTGACACGGGCCCCGCCGGGGGTGCCGGAGCCGCGGATCCGGCGGATTTCGTCGCCCGCGGCATGGGCTACCTGGATCAGGCGATCGACGCCTTCTCCCGCGGCTGCGAATCAGCGGACGGTGACATCGTGCCGCTGGCCATCGAACTGCTGGCGCGGACCCTGCCGCTGCGCGGGCGTGACGCCGACGCCGCCCTGGTCTGGCAGCGGGGCCTGGAGGATCCCGACCCGGCCGTCGAGGCCGCCGTCCGGACGCGGCTGCGCCGCGCCTTCGGCGGGGACGAGGTACCGGCCGACGGTGACGCCGCCGAGGAGCCAGCCTGGTGGGAAGGGTTCGTAGAGGCCGCCGTCTGCTACGGCACGCTGCCGTTGCTAGCCAACGAGCTGTTCGGCGCCCTCGACCAGATGTACTCGCTGGCGGCCCTGCCGCTGGCCCAGGGCGGGGGCCGGGCCCGCGATCTGCGGGAGATCCTGCTCAGCTCCGTCCGTGTGCCCAGCCAGTACGCCTGGGGACCCGAGCTGCACGAGAGCTTCCGTGCCCGCCTGCGCGACGCCATGGGCGCCGCCTCCGACGTCCTCCCAGCCGACTGGCCCGATTAATTGTGCTGGCCCGGGGGGCAGTGTTAACCCGGGGGGCGACCCCCCGGAACCCCCCGAATGCGCTCCGCGCCCCGCGGGGGTACTTCGCCGACACACCGGCGCTCGCCGGGCACAAGGCCCGGCTCGCTGGCCGGTTACAAGCGGCTCGCCGTGTCCTGCGGTGGTATCTCGCCGATACCAACCGGCGCTCGCCGGGCGCAAGGCCCGGCTCGCTGGGCCGGGAGCGAGCGGCTCGCCGTAGGTCCTGCTGGGGGTGCTCGCCGACAGCACCGGCCGCTCGCCGGGCACAAGGCCCGGCTCGCTGGCCGGTACAGCGGAGTCGCGGCTCGCCGTAACCGCGACGCCTTTCGTGGCCTGACTTGCGCCTTTCGTGCTATTCAGCGCTGGCTCTTACCAGGCGATTACGGACGGCCCGGTTGCTGAACGTCTGGCCGGCAGAGCCCGTACTAATGGGTGGTAAGCCAAACCGTGACCCGATCGATGCCGGGAGGATCGCCTGTGACGCAGGACCGCAACGCTGAGACGACCCGCCGGGGCCTGCTTGCCGGAGCCGGCCTGGCTGGCCTGGCGGGCACGCTGGCCGCCTGCGGCGGCGGGTCCGCTGGCTCCGCGAGCGGCGCCCGGCCAGCGGTGGCGGCGCGTCTCCCGGTGGCGGGACCGGCCAGGCGGCCGGCAGCGGCGGCGCGCTCACGTCAACGTCCGACATCCCGGTGGGCGGGGGCAAGGTCTTCACCGCGGAACGTGTCGTGGTGACCCAGCCCGCGGCGGGCCAGTTCAAGGGGTTCAGCGCGGTCTGCACGCACATGCAGTGCATCGTCGATCAGGTCGCGGACGGCACCATCGACTGCCCGTGCCACGGCAGCCGCTACAGCGTCACCGATGGGCACGTCGTCGCGGGCCCGGCGCCGAGCCCGCTGCCCGCGCAGGCCCTCAAGTCCAGTCCGGCCAGATCTCGATGACCTGATGCCCGCACACGGCAACGGCTCAGGAGGGGACTGCAGTGCTTAGCGTCGAACCACGCTCGGGGCGGCCAGCGGCCGGCGCGCACGGTACGCGGCGCGTCCCGGCCGCACCGTGCGCGGCAGCCCGCCCGCGCGCCCAGGCGCGCCGGATCATCGAGCGCAGGGAGCGGCTGCGCGCCCGGCCGGGGCTGGTGCTGTCGATCATCGGCGCCGGGGTGCTCGGCGTCATCGCCCTGTGGTGGTCGGACACGCCGTCGGTGCACGGCCTGGGCGACTGGCTCACGAACGCGGGCCGCATCCTCGGGCTGCTGGCCGGCTACGGCGTCGTCGTGCTGGTCGCGCTGATGTCCCGGCTGCCCCCGCTGGAGCGCGGGATCGGCACCGACCGGCTCGCGCGCTGGCACGCGATGGGCGGCCGTTACGTCGTCAGCATCATCGTCGCGCACGCCCTGCTCATCATCTGGGGCTACTCGGTCACCGCGCACGAGAGCCTGACCGGCGAGACGAGCACGCTGCTGACGTCGTACCCGGACGTGCTGATGGCGACCGTGGCCGGGTTCCTGTTCCTGGGCATCGGCCTGGTATCCGCCCGCGCCGCGCGCCGCCGGGTGTCCTACGACACCTGGTATCACCTGCACCTCTACACCTACCTGGCGATCGCGCTCGCGTTCAGCCACCAGTTCGCGGACGGCGCATCCTTCATCAGCAGCCTCAAGGCGCGGTTCGTCTGGTCGCTGCTGTACGCCTCGGTGGCCGCGTTGCTGCTGTGGTACCGCGTTATCAGCCCGCTGCGCAGCGCGGCCCGGCACCGGTTCCACGTCGTCGCGCTGCGCCGGGAGTCAGCCGATGTGCTCTCGGTGTACATCGGCGGCCAGCACCTGGACGAGCTCCAGGCCGACCCGGGCCAGTTCTTCCGCTGGCGGTTCCTGAGCCGCGGGATGTGGTGGTCCTCGCACCCGTACTCGCTGTCCGCGGCCCCCCGTCCCGACGTCATGCGGATCACGGTCAAAGACCACGGCGACCACAGCGGGGCGATCAGTCGCCTGCGCCCGGGCACCCGGATCATCGCGGAAGGCCCCTACGGGGCGTTCACGCCGCGCCGGGACCGCCGCCGGATCCTGCTGCTGGCCGGCGGCGTGGGCATCACGCCGCTGCGGGCCATGTTCGCGGCCTTGCCCGGCGAGATCACCCTCATCTACCGGGCCAGCAGCCCCGGGGACGTCGTCTTCGGCCCCGAACTGGACGCCATCGCGCGGGACCGCGGGGCCGCGGTGCACTACCTGATCGGCTCCCGGGCCCGGCTCGGCGGGGACCCGCTGACCGCCGAGCGGCTGCTGTCCCTGGTGCCCGGGCTGCGCGGCCGTGACGTCTACGTATGCGGCCCGGCCGGCATGACGGACTCCGCGGTCGCCGCACTGGAGTCGGCCGGTGTCCCGCGCGCCCAGATCCATCACGAGTCGTTCGAGTTCTGAGCCGCCGCCCCGCTGCACCCCCCTGAATCGCCACACCGAACGGAGGAACCCGATGCGCCGGGTCGTGCTCGCCCTCGGAGGTACCATCGCCGGGCTGGTCATGCTGCTGTCGTTCCGGACCCACATGGGCTCCACGGCGGCGGCCGGAGTCAGCGGCTCATCCGGCACCGCGGGCACGCCGGGCACGCCGGGCACGTCCGCGGCCGGCTCCGGCAACTCCGCGGGATCGGCGGGCGGCGCCGCGGCGGCCGCGTCTGCCCCGGTCAGCGCGGGCTCGGGCACCGGGACCGCGGTCACCGGTGACGTGATCATGACCGGATACGGCCCGACCCAGGTGCAGATCACCCTCGGCGCCGGGAAGATCGTCAAGGTCACCGTCCTGCAGCACACCGACGACGGCATGAACAGCCAGATGATCGACGGGCGCGCGCTGCCGCTGCTGAACAACGAGACGCTGACCGCGCAGAGCGCGAAGATCAACGCGGTCTCCGGCGCCAGCTACACCAGCGCCGGCTACATCAAGTCGCTGCAGAGCGCGCTCGACAAGGCCCGCGCCTAGTGGCCGTCCGGGGGGTCACCGTCGCCACCGTGCCCGGCCCGGGCGCGGCCGGCCCCGCCGCCGTGCACATCGGGCCGCCCGCGGCGCGGCTCCGCCACGCGGAGCACGTGATGGGCACGGTGTTCTCCTTCGACATCCCGGCCGCCGCCGCCCCGGTGCTCCCGGCGGTAGTGAGCTGGCTGCACTGGGCGGACGCCACGTTCTCCACCTACCGCGACGACAGTGACGTCAGCCGGCTCGGCCGCGGCGAGCTCACCCTGGCGCAATGCGCGCCGGAACTCGCCGGGGTCATCGCCGGGTGCGCGGTCATCCGCGACCGGAGCAACGGCTACTTCACCGACCGGCCCGGCGGCCGCTTCGACCCGTCCGGCCTGGTCAAGGGGTGGGCCATCGAGCACGCCGCGGCCATGCTGAGCGCCGCCGGGTGGACCAGCCACAGCGTGAACGGCGCCGGCGACCTGCAGTGCACCGGCGAACCCGAGCCCGGCCAGCCCTGGCGCATCGGCGTGGCGCATCCGCTGGGCCCCGCGGCGCTCGCGGTGATCGTCACCGGGCGCGATATCGCCGTCGCCACCTCCGGCACCGCCGAGCGCGGCGCGCACATCATCAACCCGCACACCGGCCAGCCCGCCGCGGACCTGGCCAGCGTCACGGTCGTCGGCCCGCGGGCGGGCATCGCCGACGCCTACGCAACCGCCGCGTTCGCGATGGGCCCCGCGGCCCGGGACTGGGTGGAGAGCCTGGACGGTTACGAGGCACTCGGCATCCTCCCCGACGGCGCGGCCTGGCGGACCAGCGGCTTCGCCGCGTACACGGCGGCCCGCTGAGGCAGGCGGCCGGCCGCCGGGTGCGGTCGCCGGCGCCGTTTCTGCCATCAGCAGATTCGCGCACGGCGATCAGCGCGGATCACGCCACGGCCGCTGCCTAGAGTCGCCGTATGGAAACGATCGAACTGCTGCCCGGCCTGCTGCACATGTTCCAGTTCGGCCCGGGGCAGGCCTACCTGTGGCAGGACCGGGAATCGCTGACCCTGATCGACGCCGGGCCGCCCGGGCACGGCGCGGCCATCGCGGCCGCGCTCGGCACCCTCGGCCTCCGGCCCGGGGACCTGGACCGGATCATCCTCACCCACTTCCACGCGGACCACGCCGGGTCGGCCGCCGGCATCGCCGCCGCCAGCGGTGCGGCCGTGCTGGCGCACCGCTGCGACGCGCCCGTCATCCGCGGTGACATGCCCGCGCCCGCTCCCGAGTTCACCGCGGAGGAGCGCCCGCTGCACGAGCGCATCGCCGCCGCGGCCGGCGGTCTCCGGGCCGTCCCGCCCTGCCGCGTCGACCGCGAACTGTCCGAGGGGGACCTGCTCGATCTCGGCGGCGGCGCGGCCGTGATCGGCGCCCCCGGCCACACCGACGGCAGCATCGCCATCCATCTGCCGGCCCACCGCCTGCTGTTCACCGGGGACAGCGTGGCCCGTACGCCCGATGGCCGGGTCATCCTCGGGCCGTTCAACGTCGACCGGGACGAGGCGATCGGCTCGTTCCGTAAGCTCGCCGAGCTCGACGTGGACGCCGCCTGCTTCGGCCACGGCACCCCTGTTCTCGCCGACGGTTCCGCGGCGCTGCGCGCCGCCGTCGCCCATCAGGCCTTCCGCCTCGCCCCGTGACCCGCTCGCCCGCGTCTCCTCATACGCAGAGGTGCCTTTGCGTACAGCGGGGTCGCGGCAGAGGTGCCTTTGCGTACAGCGGGGTCGCGGCAGAGGTGCCTTTGCGTACAGCGGGGTCGCGGCAGAGGTGCCTTTGCGTACAGCGGGGTCGCGGCAGAGGTGCCTTTGCGTACAGCGGGGTCGCGGCAGAGGTGCCTTTGCGTACAACCGGGTCGCGGGCGGCGGCCGCGTTCAGCGGGGCGTGCCCGACGAGCAGGCGGTACCACAGGAAGCCGTGACTTTCGGCGCCAATGCGGAAAAGCCACCGCGATCATGGGGGCTCGCGGAGCGCCGGGGGCGGTTGAGGGCATGGACCGTCGCCGGGCGGCCGTAGAGTTACTGCGTGGCAGATCCGGCAACCTACCGGCCGGCTCCGGGTTCCATCCCGGAGTCACCCGGTGTGTACAGGTTCCGTGATGCGCGCGGCCGGGTCATCTACGTGGGCAAGGCCAAGTCCCTGCGGCAGCGGCTGAACTCCTACTTCGCGGACTTCGCCAGCCTGCACCCGCGGACCCAGGCGATGCTGACCTCGGCGGCCGGGGTGGACTGGACCGTCGTCGGCACCGAGGTGGAGGCACTCCAGCTCGAGTACTCCTGGATCAAGGAGTTCGATCCCCGGTACAACGTCAAGTACCGGGACGACAAGAGCTACCCCTATCTTGCGGTCACCATGAGCGAGGAGTACCCCCGGGTCATGGTCATGCGCGGCGCGAAGCGGAAGGGCACGCGGTACTTCGGGCCCTACTCGCACGCCTGGGCCATCCGGGACACCGTGGACACCCTGCTGCGGGTGTTCCCGGTACGGACCTGCTCGGCCGGGGTGTTCAAGCGGGCCGGGCAGATCGGCCGGCCCTGCCTGCTCGGCTACATCGGCAAGTGCTCGGCCCCGTGCGTCGACCGGGTGAGCGCGGCCGAGCACCGCAAGCTCGCCGAGGACTTCTGCGACTTCATGGCGGGCCAGACCGCCCGTTACATCCGCCGGATCGAGGCGGAAATGCGCGAGGCCGCGGCGTCGGAGGAGTTCGAGCGGGCCGCCCGGCTGCGGGACGACATGCGCGCGCTGGAGCGGGCCCTGGAAAAGCAGGCCGTGGTGCTCGGCGACGGCACCGACTGTGACGTCATCGCGCTGGCCGAGGATCAGCTCGAAGCGGCCGTGCAGATCTTCTACGTCCGCGACGGTCGCGTGCGCGGGCAGCGCGGCTGGGTGCTGGAAAAGGTCGAGGACGTGACGACCGGGGAACTGGTCGAGAACTTCCTTGGCCAGGTCTACGGCGAGACCGCGGTGAACGCCGCGGACGGCGAGCCGGGCGCCACCGAAGCCCAGGGCAGCGGCGTGCCCCGCGAGGTGCTGGTCCCGGAGCTGCCGCCGGAACACGCGACGGTCGCCGAGTGGCTGGCGGCCCGCCGCGGCGGGCCGGTCGACCTGCGGGTACCGCGCCGCGGCGACAAGAAGGCGCTGCTGGAAACCGTCGCGCGCAATGCCATGCAGTCGCTGGCGCTGCACAAGACCCGGCGGGCCAGCGACCTGACCACCCGGAGCCGGGCGCTGCACGAGATCCAGGAGGCGCTCGGCCTGGACGACGCGCCGCTGCGGATCGAGTGCTACGACGTGTCCAACCTGCAGGGCACGAACGTGGTGGCGTCCATGGTCGTGTTCGAGGACGGCCTGGCGCGCAAGAGCGAGTACCGCCGGTTCAGCATCCGCGGCGACGACGGCACCGACGACATCTCCTCGATCTACGAGGTGATCACCCGGCGGTTCCGGCGGTACCTGGAGGAGCGCGAGGAGACCGGCGAGCTGGACGTGCTCGGCGACCCCGAGCAGGATCCGGAGGAAAATGCCGCCGAACGGGACGCGGCGATGCGCCAGCGCAAGTTCGCGTACCCGCCGAACCTCGTGGTGGTCGACGGCGGCCCGGCCCAGGCGGACGCGGCCTGCCGGGCGCTGACCGACCTGGGCATCGACGACGTCGCGGTGTGCGGGCTGGCCAAGCGGCTGGAAGAGGTGTGGCTGCCGGGGGAGGAGTTCCCGGTCATCCTGCCGCGCAGCAGCGAAGGACTGTACCTGCTGCAGCGGGTACGGGACGAGGCACACCGGTTCGCGATCACCTACCACCGGCAGAAGAGGTCCCGGGGCCTGACCGCGAGCGCGCTGGACAGCGTGGCCGGCCTGGGCCCGGCCCGGCGGGCGGCCCTGCTCAAGCGGTTCGGCTCGGTCAAGAGGCTCGCCGCGGCGACGCCGGAGGAGATCGCGACGGTGCCGGGCATCGGGCCGCGGCTGGCCGGGACCATCGTGGCCGCCCTGCACCGGGAGGACCAGGCCTGGGCCGCCCTGAGACGGGCCGCCCGCCGGACGGGGCCGGTACGCCAGGCACGGAAACGGAACCCGGTACGCCAGGCACGGAAACGGAACCCGGTACACCAGGCACGGAAACGCAACCCAGTACGCCAGGCACGGAACACGGGGCAGTGGAGACCACGCGGGAGGCGCGGTGAATCCGGTACGCGAGCACACGGGGATGACCAGGCCGGACGATCAGGCTACGCCGGACCTCGTGATCATCACGGGCATGTCCGGCGCGGGCCGCAGCACGGCCGCCAAGTCGCTGGAGGACCTCGGCTGGTTTGTCGTCGACAACCTGCCGCCGGGACTGCTGCCGACCATGGTCGACCTGGCCGAGCGGTCGAACGGCGCGGTGCCGAAGATCGCCGCCGTGACCGACGTGCGCAGCCGCGCGTTCACCACGGACCTGAAGTCCGCCATGGGCGACCTCAGCGCGCGCGGCGTGGCGCCGAGGATCGTCTTCCTGGAGGCCGCCGACGACACCCTGGTCCGCCGGTTCGACAACGTGCGGCGCCCGCATCCGCTCCAGGCCAGCGGGCGGATCGTGGACGGGATCGCCGCCGAACGTGAGCTGCTGCGGGACGTGCGGGGCGACGCCGACCTGGTCCTGGACACCTCGCGGCTCAACGTGCACGAGCTGCGCGGGCGGATGCGGGACTTCTTCGGCGGTCGCTCGGCCAAGGGGCCGCAGGTCAGCATCGTGTCGTTCGGTTACAAGTACGGGATGCCGCTGGACGCGGACCTGGTGGTGGACTGCCGGTTCCTGCCCAACCCGTACTGGATTCCCGAACTGGCCCCGATGACCGGGCTGGATGCGCCGGTGCGCGACTTCGTGCTGAGCCGGCCCGGCGCGCAGGAGTTCCTCACGGCGTACCTCGAGGCGCTGCGGCTGATGCTCGAAGGTGACGAGCGGGAGGGCAAGCACTTCGTGACGCTGGCGGTCGGCTGCACCGGCGGGAAGCACCGCAGCGTGACGATCGCGGAGTACCTCGCCATGCGGCTGGCCGATGCGGGCGGGTACGCCTCCGACGTCCAGGTCACCCACCGGGATCTCGGGCGTGAATGACGGGCCGGCCCCGGGGACGGCTGAGGTGACGGTCGCGGACGGGCCCCGGGTGGTGGCGCTCGGCGGCGGGCACGGGCTGGCCGCGTCGCTGTCCGCGCTGCGCCGGGTCAGCGGGGACCTCACCGCCATCGTGACCGTGGCCGACGACGGCGGGTCGAGCGGCCGGCTGCGCCGTCAGTACGGCGTGCTGCCGCCCGGCGACCTGCGGATGGCCCTGGCCGCGCTTGTGCGGCGACGACGAGTGGGGCACGACCTGGAGCCGGGTCGTCCAGCACCGGTTCGGCGGCGACGCTGAACTGTCCGGTCATGCGCTGGGCAACCTGCTGATCGTCGCGCTGTGGGAACTGCTCGGGGATGCGGTCGAAGGCCTGGACTGGGTGGGCCGACTGCTGGGCACCCGCGGCCGGGTGCTGCCGATGTCGTCCGTCCCGCTGGACATCGTGGCCGACGTCGAGGGCGCCGACCCGGCCCAGCCGGACGGGATCTCCCGCGTCCGCGGGCAGGACGCGTGCGCGTCCACTCCCGGCCGGGTCCGGTCCATTTCGCTGCTGCCGGACGATCCGCCGGCGGTTCCGGCCGCGGTAACCGCGATCAGGGAGGCAGACTGGGTAGTGTTCGGGCCGGGGTCATGGTTCACCAGCGTGCTGCCGCATCTGCTGGTGCCGGAACTGGCCACGGCGCTGCGGGGGACCCAGGCGCACCGGCTGGTGGCGCTGAACCTCGCGCCGCAGCCGGGTGAGACGGGCGGCTTTTCGCCGCACAAGCACCTGGAGGTCCTGGCGGGGCACTCGCCCGGGCTGGCGTTCGACGTGGTGCTGGCGGACAGCTCGGCCCGGGGCCCGGGCGGCGATGGGGTGGCGGACCTGGAGAAGGCGGCGGGCCTGCTCGGCGCCCGCCTCGTCCTCGCGGACGTGGCCGTGGCCGACGGAACACCCAAGCACGATCCATTGCTGCTGGCCGGGGCATATGCGGACATCTTCGCTGGGAGGCACAGCGGGGCGGGAGGGGACTGACGATGGCGATGACCGGTGTGGTGAAGGACGAGCTCAGCCGGGTGACGGTGGTCAAACCGTGCTGCCGGAAGGCCGAGGTATCCGCGATGCTGCGGTTCGCCGGCGGGCTGCATCTGGCCGCGGGGCAGGTCGTGATCGAGGCGGAGCTCGACACCGGGGCGGCCGCCCGCCGGCTGCGGGCCGGCATCAGCGAGGTGTTCGGGCACACGTCGGACATGCTGGTACTGGCGCCGAGCGGGCTGCGCAAGGGCAACCGGTACGTCGTGCGGGTGCTCAAGGGCGGGGACAACCTCGCCCGCCAGACCGGCCTGCTGGACAACTACGGGCGCCCGGTGCGCGGCCTGCCGCGGCAGATCGTGTCCGGTACGGCCTGTGACTGCGAGGCGGCGTGGCGGGGCGCCTTCCTGGCCCACGGCTCGCTGACCGAGCCGGGCCGGTCGATGGCGCTGGAGGTCACCTGCCCGGGTTCGGAGGCGGCCCTCGCCCTGGTGGGCGCGGCCCGGCGGCTGAAGATCGGGGCCAAGGCGCGCGAGGTCCGCGGGGTCGACCGCGTGGTGATCAGGGACGGCGACGCGATCAGCGCCATGCTCACCCGGCTCGGCGCGCACGACAGCGTGCTGGCCTGGGAGGAGCGGCGGATGCGCCGGGAGGTGCGGGCTACCGCGAACCGGCTCGCCAACTTCGACGACGCCAACCTCCGGCGCAGCGCGCGCGCCGCGGTCGCGGCCGGCGCACGGGTCGAGCGGGCCCTGGAGATCCTCGGTGACCAGGCGCCGGAGCACCTGACCATGGCGGGGAAACTGCGCATCGCCAACCGCCAGGCCAGCCTGGAGGAACTGGGCCAGCTGGCCGATCCGCCGCTGACCAAGGACGCGATCGCCGGGCGCATCCGCCGGCTGCTGGCCATGGCCGACCGCCGGGCCAGCGAGCTTGGCCTCCCCAGCACCGAGGCCAGCCTCACGGCCGACATGATGCTGTTACCCCCCGGGGGAGGACCCCCCGTACCCCCCCGATGTGCTCCGCACCCGCGCGGTGGTACTTCGGCAGTGCTGACCCGGGGGGGCGACCCCCCGGACCCCCCGCTGCGCTCCGCGCCCCGCGGTGGTACCTCGCCGACACACCGGCCACTCGCCGGGCACGAGGCCCGGCTCGCTGGGCCGGTAACAAGCGACTCGCCGTAGCCCGCTGTGGTACTTCGCCGACAGACCGGCCGCTTGGCCGGTACGAGCGGCCGGTCAGAGGTCTAGACCATGGGTGGGGTTGGGGGTGCTGACGGGGCGCTGGCCTGGAACGGGCGGAGACACGCCGGGACGAACGCCGCCTCCGGGCGACCACCGGAGACGGCGTTCGATAGGGTCTTCAGGACGAAAGTCTCTGGGGAGCCGATGGCCGGCAGTCTTAAATCGGCCCTAATAGACATAAGCGATAATGAGGAGAGCGGTGCCGTGACCATCCGCGTGGGCATCAACGGATTTGGCCGGATTGGCCGTAACTACTGGCGCGCCGTCAACGCCGAGGCGATCGGCATGGCTGGCCGGGTTCCGACGGGCGAGATCGAGATCGTCGCCGCTAACGACCTGACCGATACCGCCACGCTGGCGCATCTGCTGAAGTACGACACCGTACTCGGCACGCTGCCGCTGGACGTCTCCGTGTCCGGTGACTCCATCCGCGTCGGCGGCCAGTCGGTCAAGGTGCTGGCCGAGCGCGACCCGGCCAAGCTGCCCTGGAAGGACCTGGGCGTAGACATCGTGCTCGAGTCCACCGGGCGCTTCACCAAGGCGGCCGACGCCCGCAATCACCTTGACGCCGGCGCGAAGAAGGTCATCATCTCGGCGCCCGCCAAGGAAGAGGACCTGACGGTCGTCTTGGGCGTGAACGACAGCGACTATGACCCGGCGAACCACCACATCATCTCCAACGCCTCCTGCACGACCAACTGTGTCGCGCCGATGGCGAAGGTGCTGCTGGAGAACTTCGGCATCGTCAAGGGCCTGATGACGACGGTGCACGCCTACACCAACGACCAGGTCATCCTGGACTTCCCGCACAAGGACCTGCGCCGGGCCCGCGCCGCGGCGGTGAACATCATCCCGACCACCACCGGCGCCGCCAAGGCCACCTCCCTGGTGCTGCCGGAGCTCAAGGGCAAGCTCGACGGCATGGCGCTGCGCGTGCCGGTGCCGGACGGCTCGCTCGTCGACCTGGTCGTCCAGCTCAACCGTGAGGCGACCAAGGACGAGGTCAACGCGGCCTTCCGCGCGGCCGCCGAGGGCCCGCTCAAGGGGATCCTGTACTACACCGAGGACGCCATCGTCTCCTCCGACATCGTCGGCTCGCCGGCCTCCTGCACCTTCGACGCCTCGCTGACCATGGTGTTCGGCGACCAGGTCAAGATCCTCGGCTGGTACGACAACGAGTGGGGCTACTCCGCCCGGCTTGCCGACCTGACGGCGCTCGTCGGCGCCCGGCTGTCCTAGCCGCGCACCGCGCGCGGCGCCGAGCGGAAAGACAATAGAAAAATGAAGAGCATCGAAGACCTCGCGGTCGGCGGGCGCCGCGTGCTGCTGCGCGCCGACCTGAACGTGCCGCTGGATCTGGCCGACAAGGCGAACCCGCGTATCACCGACGACGGCCGGATCCGGGCCAGCTTGCCGACCATCGAGAAGCTGCTCAGCCGGGGTGCCCGCGTGATCGTGATGGCGCACCTCGGCCGGCCCAAGGGCGACGGCTACGCGGAGCGGGCCGCGGGCGGCCCGTCGCTGCGGCCGGTGGCCGCCCGGCTCGGCGAGCTGCTCGGGAAGCCGGTCGCCTTCGCCACCGACGTGGTGGGGGCGGACGCCTCCCGGGTCGTGGCCGGGCTCACCGACGGCGACATCGCGCTGCTGGAGAACGTCCGGTATGAGCCGGCCGAGACCAGCAAGGACGACGCGGTACGCGGGGAGTTCGCCAGCCAGCTCGCGCTGTTCGGCGACCTCTACGTCGGCGACGGATTCGGCGCCGTGCACCGCAAGCACGCCAGCGTCTACGACGTGCCGCAGCAACTGCCGCACGCGGCCGGTGACCTGGTGCGGGCCGAGGTCGAGGTGCTCAGCCGGCTGACCTCCAACCCGGAACGGCCGTACGTGGTCGTGCTCGGCGGCGCGAAGGTGTCGGACAAGCTCGCGGTGATCGCGAACCTGCTCGACCGGGCCGACCGGATACTCATCGGCGGCGGCATGGCCTACACCTTCCTGGCCGCGCAGGGCTACGAGGTCGGTCACTCGCTGCTCGAGGCGGACCAGATCCCGCAGGTCACCGAGATCATGGCGAACGCCGAGCGGCACGGGGTGGAACTGGTGCTGCCGGTCGACATCGTGGCCGCCACGCGCTTCGCGCCGGACGCCGAGCACGAGGTGGTCTCGGTCAAGGACTTCCCGGCCGACCGGCAGGGCCTGGACATCGGCCCGGCCAGCCGCGAGCTTTTCACCGAGAAGGTGGCCGACGCCAAGACCGTGTTCTGGAACGGCCCGATGGGCGTTTTCGAGTTCCCCGCGTTCGCGGTCGGCACCCGGGACCTGGCCGAGACGATCACCCAGGTCAACGGGTTCACCGTGGTCGGCGGCGGCGACTCGGCCGCGGCGGTGCGGTCGTTTGGCCTGCCGGAGGACGCCTTCGGGCACATCTCCACCGGCGGTGGCGCCAGCCTGGAATACCTGGAAGGACGCACGCTGCCCGGCCTGGTCGCCCTCGAGGCCGATGATCCGACGGGAGAGCCGGCATGAGCCGCGCCGATCACAGTCCAGGCCTGCCGCTGATGGCAGGCAACTGGAAGATGCACAAGAACCACCTCGAGGCCATCGCGCTGGTCCAGAAGCTCGCCTTCACGCTGACCGACAAGGACTTCGACGCGGTGGACGTGGCCGTGCTGCCGTCCTTCACGTCGCTGCGCAGCGTGCAGACGCTGGTGGAGGGGGACCGGC
Source organism: uncultured Actinomycetes bacterium (assembly GCA_963824545.1). Lineage (GTDB taxonomy): Bacteria > Actinomycetota > Actinomycetes > Streptosporangiales > Streptosporangiaceae > Bog-532. The sequence goes on from CAWGPP010000002.1 coordinate 443,361, forward strand.
TGCGCATCGCCTACGGGGCGCAGGACGTGTCCGCGCACGCCGCCGGCGCCTACACCGGCGAGGTCTCCGGGCCGATGCTGGCCAAGCTGGGCTGTGACTACGTGCTGGCCGGGCACTCGGAGCGGCGCCAGTACCATCACGAGGACGACGCCCTGGTCAACGCCAAGGTCAAGGCCGCGCTAGAGGCCGGGATCACGCCCATCCTGTGCGTCGGCGAGGCCCTGGAGATCCGCCAGCAGCGGCGGCACGTGGAACACTGCGTCGGCCAGGTCACCGGATCGCTGGCCGGCATCACGGCCGAGCAGGTGGCCGGCCTGGTGATCGCGTACGAGCCGATCTGGGCGATCGGCACGGGTGAGGTCGCTACGCCGGCGGACGCCCAGGAGGCCTGCGCGGGAATTAGAGACTGCGTTTCTGCGGTTCACGGGCGCGCTACCGCCGATAGTTTGCGTATTCTGTATGGCGGGTCGGTCAAGGCTGACAACGTCGCGCCGATCATGGCGCAGCCGGATGTCAATGGTGCCCTCGTCGGAGGAGCCAGCCTGGACGCCACCGAGTTCGCGAAGATAGTTCGGTACCAGACGGCGGATGCCGTGCACTGAACGTGACGGGCCCGGGCTTGGCGGCCCGGGCTTGGCGGGCTCGGGAAAGGCTCGGGCAGGTTACTGCGAGCCGGTTTGCTTTGGAGAGGGAAGAGGGAACGAGCGGCGATGGTCATCGGGGTTTCCATCATCCTGATCATCACGAGCCTGGTGATGGTGCTGCTGGTGCTGCTGCACAAAGGTAAGGGCGGCGGCCTGTCGGACATGTTCGGCGGCGGCGTCTCGTCCACGCTCGGTTCGTCCTCGGTGGTCGAGCGCAACCTGGACCGCATCACGATTTTCTTCGGGATTTTGTGGTTTGTCTGCATCATCGGCCTGAACCTGCTGATCATTCACTGAGCAGTTTTTTTTCTCCGGGGTCCTCCCGCACCGGACGTTACGCATGCGCGCTATTTCAAGAGGTGATTTGTGAGCAGTGGCAACGCCATCCGCGGTAGCAGGGTAGGCGCTGGTCCGATGGGGGAGGCCGAGCGCGGGGAGTCCGCCCCCCGCGTCTGGGTCTCGTTCTGGTGCGCCAACCGGCATGAGACGCGCCCGAGCTTCGCGACCGACGCGTCCGTCCCGGACATCTGGGAGTGTCCCCGGTGCGGTTTTCCCGCCGGGCAGGAGGAGAAGAACCCGCCCGCGCCGCCGCGTGTCGAGCCCTACAAGACACACCTCGCGTACGTGAAGGAGCGCCGGAGCGACTCCGATGGCGCCGCGATCCTCGCGGAAGCCCTCGATCGCCTGCGCAAGGGCGCCTGAGATCATGCCGCGGGGCATGTGTTCCGGCCCTACCCCCCGCTACCGGCCGGGTTAACGGACGGGGAGGGAGGACCGTATGCAACGCCTGCCGGAGCGGCAGCGCGCGCCCGTCCGTTCGGCCCACCGGGCCAGAAGACGCCGCCGGGGCGGGCTCGCAGGGTGGCTGATCACGCTGGGGGCCGTGTCGACCATGGCCGGCGTGGGCCTCGTGATCGGCCTGGGCCGCAAACCCGCCGTTCATCCCGCCGCCGAGGCGGCACCCGGGCGGGTGCTCCAGGCCGTCCCGGTCCTGGATCAGGCTGACGTCCCGCCCCGCACGTTCCGGGAGCACGCCGTCGCGCCGGCCCCCGCCACCCCGGTACGTTCCCCGTCCGCGCCGCCGTCGGCCGCCGCGTCACATCCGGCGCCCGCCAGCCCGCCCCCGGCACCGGTCGTCGGTGCCCCGGCCCCCACCGCGGAATACGAGACGCCGCGCGGGGCCAACCAGCTGGCCTGGTCCGAGGCGATCCTCACGGCTCTCGGTGACCCGCTGACGTCGGCGAACATCGTGTCGATCGGCTACTGGATGCAGAACAAGGCCGGCACCCCGCCGCACGGGATCGTCGGGGCCAACAACCCGATCAACGTGAGCCAGCCCGGCTTCGGCGGATGGCCGATCAAGAGCGAGGGCGGCGGCTACAACCTGTATTCCTACCCGAGCCCGCAGGCCGGCATCCAGGCGCTCGTGGCCTACCTGACCCCGACCGGCTATCCCCAGATCCTGGCCGCGCTGAAGTCGGGGGCCGGCCTTTCGTCCCCATCACTGGGCGGCGAACTGTCCGAGTACAGCGGCGGCGGCTACACCACCATCCCGGACACCTGGGGCGCCTCCCAGGGCAAGCCGGAAACCTGACGCTCACTGCGGTGATGGGCGCCGCCCGCGCCTAGTGGCGGAAGGACTCGCGGGGTTTCCCGGCCACCAGGGGGGCCGGCGGGCGGGGGAGCGACTCCAGGGTTTTGACCTGCTCGCGGATGTCGGCGAGCAAACAGCCGGCCAGGTCCATGCTGAAGCCGTTCTTGATCACGATCCGCAGCACCGCGGTCTGCTGCAGGTTGGCGGGGAACGTGTACGCCGGCACCAGCCAGCCCCGGCTGCGCAGCCGCTCGGAGACGTCGAAGACCGAGTACCCGGTGACGCTGTCCTTGAGCTTGAACGCGAACACCGGCAGCTCCTTGCCCTCGGTGAGCAGCTCGAACGGTCCGATCGCGGCGATCTGCGAGGCGAGGTAGACGGCCACCTCCTGGCAGGCCTGCTGGACGTCGTGGTAGCCCTTGAAACCGAGGCGCAGGAAGTTGTAGTACTGCGCGACGACGTTGGACCCGGGCCGGGAGAAGTTCAGCGCGAACGTCGGCATCTGCCCGCCCAGGTAGTTCACCCTGAAGATGAGATCCTCGGGCAGCGCGGACGGCTCCCGCCACACCACCCAGCCCACCCCCGGGTACACCAGGCCGTACTTGTGCCCGGAGGCGTTGATGGACGCGACCCGGGGCACCCGGAAGTCCCACTCGAGGAACGGCTGCAGGAACGGCGCGACGAAGCCGCCGGAGGCCCCGTCGACGTGCACCGGGACGTCGTGCCCCCGGGTCCGCTGCAGCTCGTCCAGCGCGCCGCTGATCTCCTTGACCGGCTCGTAGCTGCCGTCCATGGTGGAGCCCAGGATGGCCACGACGCCGATCGTGTTCTCGTCGCATTGCGCCACCGCGCCGTCCGCGGTCAGGTGGAGCCGGCCCTGCTCCATCGGGACCATGCGCGGCTCGACCTCCCAGTACCGGCAGAACTTCTCCCAGCACACCTGGACGTTGGCGCCCATCACCAGGTTCGGCCGGGACGCGTCCTTCCCGGCGTCCCGGCGGGCCTTGCGCCACCGCCACAGCAGCGCCATCCCGCCGAGCATGCACGCCTCGCTGGATCCGGTGGTCGAGCACCCGGCCGCGTTCCCGCCGGCCGGTGAGTGCCACAGGTGGGCCAGGATGTTCACGCAGCGCCGCTCGATCTCGGCGGTCTGCGGGTACTCGTCCTTGTCGATCATGTTCTTGTCGAAGCAGGACGCCATCAGCTTCTCGGCCTCGGGCTCCATCCAGGTGGTGACGAACGTCGCGAGGTTGAGCCGCGCGTTGCCGTCCAGGATCAGCTCGTCCCGCACCACCTGCGCCGCGGTGCCCGGCAGCATGCCGTTGTCGGGCAACCGGTAGCGGGGCGTCTGCAGGCCTTTTTCCTGCACGTAGACCGGGTTGACAGCAACTTCCCGCTCTGCCTGGGACACGTCGACTTGCTTGTGCAGCGCCACCGCGGGCTCCCTGATCGAAGGTCTCCGGAATTACGGGGCCAGGCTACCCCCGGCCGCATCAACCGTTTGGCTGACTCCCCGGTCCGCCGGGCGCCCCGGAAATGTGGCCTGGCGGCCGATGCGCGGGCCGTCATCCGCGGGCAATTATGGGGGCATGGCAGTAATCGAGGTGACCGGTCTGCACAAGGAGTACGGGCCGAAGGTCGCGGTCGACGACGTGTCGTTCACGGTCGAGCGCGGGGAGATCTTCGGCATCCTCGGGCCGAACGGGGCCGGGAAGACCACCACCGTGGAATGCGTCGTTGGCCTGCGCACACCGGACCGCGGCCGGATCAGCGTACTGGGCCTGAACCCGCAGCGCGACCACCGCGAGCTGCGCGAACTGGTCGGGGTCCAGTTGCAGGACAGCCAGCTGCCGGACAAGCTCCGGGTCAGCGAGGCGCTGGACCTGTACGCCTCGTTCTACCGGACCCCGGCCGACGCGGGCGAGCTGGTCGAGCGGCTCGGGCTCGGCGACCGGCGGGACACCGCCTTCGCCAAGCTGTCCGGCGGCCAGAAGCAGCGCCTGTCGGTGGCGCTCGCGCTCATCGGCAGCCCGAAGGTCGCCGTGCTGGACGAGCTCACCACCGGGCTGGACCCGGCCGCGCGCCGTGAGGTGTGGGGGCTGATCTCCGAGATACGCAATGCCGGCGTGACGGTCCTGCTGGTCACGCACTTCATGGAGGAAGCCGAACGGCTCTGTGACCGGGTCGCGGTCATCGACAACGGCCGGGTGATCGCGCTGGACACGCCGTCCGGGCTGGCCAGCCGGGCGGGCGGCGAGCAGTACATCCGGTTCCGTGCCTCGGCGCCGCTGGATGAGGCGCTGCTGGCCAAGCGGCCCGAGGTGTCCTCGGTCCGCCGCGACGGTGCCCAGTTCACCATCACCGGCAACGAGGAGGCCCTGCAGGCGGTCATCACCGTGCTGATCCAGCACGGGGTCATCGCCCAGCACCTGCGGGTGGACCAGGCCAACCTGGACGACGCGTTCGTCGCCCTCACCCAGCACGGCCAGCACGGCCAGCCCGGCCACGCCCAGCCCCGGCCCGCCGCCCAGCCGGACGACGCACGGAAGGGATAGCCAGAATGTCTTTCTCCGCCGCACTCCCGGTCTCCGGGCGCGCCTGGCGCAAGCTCACGCTGACCGAGCTGAAGCTGCTGCTGCGCACCCCGGCCGCGATCTTCTGGGGCGCCGGGTTCCCGGTCGTCGGCTGGATCGTGATTGGCCTCATCCCGGGGACCGCCACCCCGGTCAAGGCCTTCGGCGGCGCCAGCGTGCAGCAGACCTACCTGCCCATCATCATCGCCTTCGCGACCATCATTATGGGCCTGCAGTTCCTGCCGGTGACCCTGGTCAGCTACCGCGAGCGGGGCATCCTGCGCCGGATGTTCACCACCCCGGTGACCCCGCAGGCGCTGCTCAGCGCGCAGCTCATCCTGGTCCTGGGCGTCCAGGTCGCCACGACGGCCCTGCTCGTCATCCTCGGCACCGGCGCGTTCAGCGCCTCGATCGGCCAGCCGCTGGCCTTCATCGTGGCGTTCCTCCTGCTGGCCGCGGCGATCAGCACACTGGGGCTGCTGGTCGCCGCGGTCAGCTTCACCAGCAAGGCCGCCAACGCGGTCGGCGGCGTGCTGTTCTTCGTGCTGATGTTCCTGGCCGGGCTGTGGTGGCCGCGCGCGGAGATGCCGGCCTGGCTGCGCGGCATCAGCGACGCCACCCCGGGCGGCGCCGGCGTGCAGGCCGTCCAGGACGCGGTCGCCGGGCACTGGGCCTCGGGGCTGTACTTCGGCGTGCTGGCGGCCTGGGTCATCGTGGGCGGGCTGCTCGCGGTCCGGCTGTTCCGCTGGGAGTGACAGAATTGACGCGGGACAGCGCAGAAGGGAGGCCCGGCGTGTTCATGGGCCGCAGCCTGTCCAGGCCCAGCGGCGACCTGGCGGCGCCCGGCAGCCTGGACGCGTCCGAGCGCCGGCTCGAAATCTGGCTGCGGGCGGTCCCGTTCGCCCTGCTCGTCATGTCGATGATCCCGTACGTGATCACGCAGCACCCGTCGCCGGGTGACGTGGGCCGGACGCTGGCCGTGGTCGCCGCCACCGCCGTCTGGGTGGCCTGGTGGGTGCCGCTGCATCCGCAGTGGGCCGCGAACCGGGTCCTGATGTCCGTCTACTACCTCGGCTTCCTCGCCTTCAGTGCGCTGCTGGTGGCGCGCAGCCCGTGGTTCGCGTTCTTCTGCTGGATCGGCTACCTGCACGCATACCGGTTCCTGGCCGGCCCGGCCCGGTACGTCGGCCTGGTCTGCACCGCGGCTCTGTCTGCCATCGCGCAGCTCGGCGGGTTCCATCGGCCGACCCCGGCGGACTGGGGCATTTTTGCGGTGGTGGCGCTCCTGAACGCGACGCTGGTCGCCGCGTTCATTTACCTGGGCGCGAAGGCCGAGGAGCAGAACCAGGAACGCAAGCGGATCATCGTCGAGCTGGCCGAGGCGAACCGCCAGCTGGAAACCATGATGACCGAGAACACCGGGCTGCACGCCCAGCTGCTCACGCAGGCCCGGGAGGCGGGCGTGCTGGAAGAGCGGCAGCGGATGGCGCGGGAGATCCACGACACGCTGGCGCAGGGCCTGGCCGGCATCATCACGCAGCTGGAAGCCGCCCAGCAGGCCGGCCTGCAGGCGGCAGCGAGCCCCGGCGGCGCCTCCAACGGCCGGGAAGCCGGCCGGGCTGACTGGGAACGCCGGATCAGCAACGCCGCCCAGCTGGCCCGCGACAGCCTGTCGGAGGCCCGCCGGTCCGTGCGGGCCGTCCGGCCGGAGGCCCTGGAGAACACCAAGCTGCCGGAGGCGCTGGCCGAGATCGCGGCGCGCTGGTCCACGGTCAACGGGGTGGCGGCCACGGTCACCACCACCGGCACCGCGCAGGCGCTGCATCCGGAGGTCGAGGTGACCCTGCTGCGCGTCGCGCAGGAGGCCCTGGCCAACGTGGCCAAGCATGCGGGAGCGTCCCGCGCCTGGATCACGCTGTCCTACATGGACGACGTGGTGACGCTGGACGTCCGCGACGACGGGGCCGGGTTCCGGATCCCCGGCCCGGGCGCGCCCGGCGGCGGCTTCGGGCTGACCACGATGCGGCAGCGGGTCCAGCGGCTCGCCGGGCACCTGGAGATCGAGTCGGAACCCGGCGGCGGGACGGCGATCTCGGCGCGGGTGCCGGCCATCCTGCGGGAGACCCCGCCTTCGGTATCATCAGCCGCGCCGTCACCGACGGCGCCGGCGGGCGGATGGTACGGTGCCTGAGCGCGGCCCTCAGCCGAGCCCGGGCCGGGTGCGGCTGCTCATCGTGGACGATCACCCGGTGGTCCGGGACGGGCTGCGCGGCATCCTGGAGGGCAGCCCTGAGTTCGAGGTCGTCGGCGAGGCCGGCAACGGCGCCGAGGCCGTGACGCGGGCCCGCGCCCTGCGCCCGGACGTAGTGCTGATGGACCTGCGGATGCCCGACGTGGACGGCGTGACCGCGATCAAGCGGCTGGCCGAGCTGGGGATCGAGGCCCGGGTGCTCGTGCTGACCACGTTCGACACCGACAGCGATGTCGTGCCGGCGATCGAGGCCGGTGCCACCGGTTACCTGCTGAAGGACTCCCCACGCAGTGAGCTGCTGCGCGCGGTCCGGGCCGCGGCGCGCGGGGAGGCCGTGCTGTCCCCGTCGGTCGCCACCCGGCTGCTCGGCCAGGTGCGCGCGCCGGCCCGGGAACCGCTGAGCGCCCGCGAGCTGGACGTGCTCGCCCTGATCGCCCGCGGCACCTCCAACCGCGATACGGCGGCCCGCCTGTTCATCAGCCAGGCCACGGTCAAGACCCATCTGCTGCACATCTACGCGAAGCTCGGCGTCAACGACCGCGCGGCCGCCGTGGCGGCCGGTTTCGAACGCGGCCTGCTGCCGAGGGCCACCGGCTGAGCCGCCTGTCCCTCGCGCCGAGACGCTAAGCGCCGGGGCGGCAGCGGTACCGGCACAGCAGGAAGCCGGCATCCTCCAGCACGTGCCCCAGCGTGACCGGGAGACCACCGGGCAGCGACGCGGCGCCGTCGAGGATCCGGCCCGGCCCGGGGCCGCCCAGCAGCGGGCTGATGGTCAGGCACAGTTCATCGAGCAGGCCGCCGGCGGCCAGCTCGGCCAGCAGGTGCGGGCCGCCCTCGGTGAGCACGCGCTGGTAGCCACGGGCGGCAAGACCGGCGAGTGCGGCCTTCAGGTCCACGCCGTCCGTTCCGGCCACGATCACGTCCGCGTGCGCCGCCACCGCGGCCCGCTGCGCCGCGGGCGCCTGCTCGCTGGTGATCACGATCGTGCGCGCGTCCGGCGGTGCGGCGGTGAACAGGTCCGTCTGCGGGTCCACGGTGAGCCGCCCCGAGATGATCGCGATCGGCGGCGTGCCGGGGCGCCCGGCGCGCAGGGCCGGCTCGATCGACGCGGGCCGAGCCGGCCGGTAGTGCTCGGCCCGGGCGGTGCCAGAACCGACGAGGACCACGTCGGCGAGGCTGCGCAGGATGCCGAAAATCCGGTGATCGGCGGCCCCCGACAGCCCACCGGACCGGCCGCCGATGGAGGCCGCACCGTCCACCGCGGCCACCATGTTGGCCCGCACCCACGGCTGGCCGTGGGGATGCGGCGGGTAAGCGTACAGCTCCGCCAGCCGGCCCGTGCTCAGCTCGGCCCCGGGCCCGGCCGCCGGGAACAGCTGCCGCACGTCAGGACCTGCCGCCGCCGGCCGGGCAGCGCAGCACGATCACCGAGCGCCCGGCCACCTTGACGTGCGACCGCGCGGCCAGCACCGGCAGGTCGTCGTGCAGGGTCGGGAACCGGGGACCGCAGGTGTCGATCGCGATCTGCCACTCCCGCCCGTACCGCACCCCGGGCAGCGTGAACGAGACCGCCTCGGCCTCCGCGTTGAACAGCAGCAGGAAGCGGTCGTCGGTGATGCGCTCACCGCGCGGATCCGGCTCGGTGATCGCGTCGCCGTTCAGGAAGACGGCCAGGGACTTGCGGCCCGAGCGCCAGTCGTGGTCGTGGAACTCACGCCCGTTCGGGGTCAGCCAGACGATGTCCCCGGGCCCGTCGGTGGCGGTGGCGCCCTGCGGGCGGCCGCGGAAGAAACGGCGCCGCCGGAACACCGGGTGATCGCGGCGCAGGGCCGACAGCGCGCGGGTGAACTCGGCCAGGTTCCGCTGGCTGCCGAGCAGGCTCCAGTCCACCCAGGAGACCTCGTTGTCCTGGCAGTAGGCGTTGTTGTTGCCGCGCTGGGTGCGGCTTATCTCGTCCCCGGCGGCCAGCATCGGCACCCCCTGCGAGCAGAACAGCGTGGTGAGGATGTTCCGCTGCTGCCGGGCCCGCAGCTCGATGATCTCCGGGTCGTCGGTCGCACCCTCGGCGCCGCAGTTCCAGGACCGGTTGTCGTCCGTGCCGTCCCTGTTGTCCTCGCCGTTGGCGTCGTTGTGCTTGTGGTTGTAGCTGACCAGGTCGTTCATCGTGAACCCGTCGTGACAGGTGACGAAGTTGATCGAGGCGACGGGGCGCCGCCCGCTGGTCTCGTACAGGTCGCTGGAGCCGGTGAGCCGGGACGCGAACTCCGGCAGCGTGCCGGGCTGGCCGCGCCACAGGTCGCGCACCGTGTCGCGGTATTTGCCGTTCCATTCGGTCCACAGCGGCGGGAAGTTGCCGACCTGGTAGCCGCCCTCGCCGACGTCCCACGGCTCGGCGATGAGCTTCACCTGGGAGACCACCGGGTCCTGCTGGACGAGGTCGAAGAACGTGGACAGCCGGTCGACGTCGTGCAGTTCCCGGGCTAGGGCCGAGGCGAGGTCGAACCGGAACCCGTCGACGTGCATCTCCAGGATCCAGTAGCGCAGCGAGTCCATGATCAGCTGCAGGGAGTGCGGGTGCCGCACGTTCAGGCTGTTGCCGCAGCCCGTGTAGTCCACGTACTGGGACTTGTTCCCGTCGTTCAGCCGGTAGTAGGAGGCGTTGTCGATGCCGCGGAAGGAGAGCGTCGGGCCCATCTGGTTGCCCTCGGCGGTGTGGTTGTACACCACGTCCAGGATGACCTCGATCCCGGCGTCGTGCAGGGTCTTGACCATCGTCTTGAACTCGCCCACCTGCTCGCCGAGCTGGCCGGCCGAGGAGTACCGGTTGTGCGGCGCCAGGAAGCCGATCGTGTTGTAGCCCCAGTAGTTCGTCAGCCCGCGCGTCTCCAGCGCCTGCTCCGCCACGAACTGGTGCACCGGCATCAGCTCGACCGCGGTGACGCCGAGCCGCTGCAGGTGCTCGGTGATCGCCGGATGGGCCAGGCCGGCGTAGGTGCCCCGCTGCGCGGGCGGGATGTCCGGATGCTGCAGCGTGAGCCCGCGGACGTGCGCCTCGTAGATCAGCGTCTCGTGGTACGGCGTGCGCGGTGGCCGGTCGTTGGCCCAGTCGAAGAACGGGTTGATGACCACGTTCTTCGGCATGCTGGGCGCGCTGTCGAGGTTGTTGCGGGCGTGATGGTCGGCCCACCGGTAGGAGAAGAGCGACTCGTCCCAGTTCAGGCGGCCGTGCACGGCCTTGGCGTAGGGATCGAGGAGCAGCTTGGCGGGATCGCAACGCAGGCCGGCGCCCGGATTGTAGGGGCCGTTCACCCGGTAGCCATACCGCTGACCGGGCCCGACCCCCGGCAGGTAGGCGTGCCAGACGAATCCGTCGGCCTCGGTCAGATGGACTCTGGTCTCGGTGTGGGGGGCATCAGGTTCGGTGCCGTCCCCCGCGAACAGGCACAGCTCTACCGCGTCGGCAACCTCGGAGAACAAGGCAAAATTGGTGCCCCATCCGTCCCAGGTGGCACCCAGGGGGTAAGGCGCTCCGGGCCAGAAATGCATCCGCCTCCTCCGCGTCGCTCCCCGCCGTATCCGGACGCGGGCCCCATATTTCTTCTCACTACCCGCTCACTACCCGCGTAAGGCTACCGGTGCACTCGCGTTTGCGGGGATCTGCGGAGCTACGGATCACACGGGGGCGGCTACACTGCGGCAGCGGCGCCGCCGGCCAGTGACTCGGCGTAGCGGCCGAGCAGCACGTCGGCGACCTCGGGCGCGGCCCCGAGCACCGGGGCCACCGCCGTGGCGCCCGCGGCCAGGCAGTCGCGGCGCACCTGATCGGCGAACACCCCCGGCGACAGCAGGTAGCTGGCGACCAGGACGCGCCGTGCCCCGGCCCGCCGGGCCGCGGCCACCGCCTCGGGCGGGGTGGGGGACGCCGCGGACGCGTACGCGGGCAGCACCGCGTGCCAGCCCCGCGCCGCGCGCCAGTCCGCGGCCAGGTCGCTGATCACGGCGTTCGCGGCGGGATCACTCGAGCCCGCCGCGGCCAGGATTACCGCCGTCTCGCCGGGCGGCACCTCCTGGCCGGCGCCCGCCGCGGCCAGCCGCCGGTCCAGGGCGCGCCGCAGCAGCGGGTGCGGCCCCAGCGGGGAGCCGTACGTGATGTCCAGCCGGGGCTGGGCGGCGCGCGCCTCTCGCAGTGCCTTCGGGATGTCGGTCTTGCTGTGGTACGCCGCGGTCAGCAGCAGCGGCAGCACGACGCCCTCGCCGTCCAGGGCGCCGAGGGCCTGGCCGATGCTCGGGGCCGCGTGGCCCAGGTAGGCGGCGCGGACGTCGAGCCCGGGATAACCCGCGCGGGCCGCCCGCACGCGTACCCGGCCCAGCAGCGCGTCCACGCTGGCCGCGGCGCGCGGGTCGGTGCTCCCGTGCGCCACCGCCACCAGCGTGGGCGCAGCGTGACCGGCCATCACTCCGGCCGGCGGCGCAACGGTCAGAGGTGAATGCCGCACTCGGTCTTCCCGGTGCCGGCCCACCGCCCGCTGCGCGGGTTCTCGCCGGGGGCCACCTGGCGGGTGCAGGTCGCGCAGCCGATCGACGGGTAGCCATCGTAAACGAGCGGATTAACGAGGATGCCGTTGTCCGTGATGTAGTCGTCGACCTGCTTCTGGCTCCAGCCGGCGATCGGGTTGACCTTGACCATCTCGCGCCGGCCGTCCCACTCGACCACCTTGGCGTCGCGGCGCTCCACGGTCTCGTCGCGGCGCACGCCGGTGATCCAGGCGTCGTAACGGCTGAGCGTCCGCTCCAGCGGCTCGACCTTGCGCAGGTAGCAGCACAGGTCCGGGTTACGCCCGTAGAGCCGCGGGCCGAGCTCGGCGTCCTGCTCCGCGACGGTACGGGACGGCGTGACGTTGACCAGGTTGACCGGGTACACGGCCGAGACCGCGTCCCGGGTGCCGATGGTCTCGGCGAAGTGGTAGCCGGTGTCCAGGAAGATGACGTCGATACCGGGGGCGATGGCCGACGCCATGTGGATGATCACCGCGTCGGTCATCGACGAGGTAACGCAGATCCGCGCCCCGAACGTCTGGGTCGCCCACCGGAGGATGTCGTCGGCGGACGCGTCGGCCAGTTCCTCCGCGGCGCGCGCAACGATCTGCTCCATACGGTGCGGTTCCTCCTGCTGGACAGTGACACCCGCTGCGGGGGGGTCTACCCCGGGCTCACCGGCAATTGTGGCCACGGAACTCACAGAGTCGCTCCTATTCCGGCGAAACGTAGCTGGAAACTGCGGGTGCAGCTGCGGCAGTGCCAGTCCCCGTCGGCTGCTGATCGCGGTTCGAGGTCTTCCTCGCCGCAATATGGGCAGTAGAAGGGAACGGCCCGCCCGGTGGGGCTGCTCATGACAGTTCCTCCTCGCTCGCGTGCCCAGTCCACTCGGCGAACGTCTCGCCCGGCTCCTTGCTGGCTGCAAAGCGGCTAAGAACCCGTTCCACGTAGTCAGGAAGGTCCTCAGCCGTCGTCTTCAGGCCCCGTACCTTCCGGCCGAACCCGGACGACGAGCCGTCGCCGCCCGCCAGGCTGCCACCCAGGTGGATCTGGAAGCCTTCCACCTGCCGGCCGTCCGGCCCAGTGACCAGCGATCCTTTCAGCCCGATGTCGGCGGTCTGGATCCGGGCGCAGGAGTTCGGGCAGCCATTGACGTTGATCGTGACCGGGTCGGCGAAGTCCGGCAGCCGCCGCTCCAGCTCGGCGATCAGGTCGATGGCCCGCGCCTTGGTCTCCACGATCGCCAGCTTGCAGAACTCGATGCCCGTGCAGGCCATCGTGTGCCGCCGGAACGCGCTCGGGTTGACCTGCAGGTCCGCGGCCTCCAGGTCGGCGACCAGGCCGTCAACCTGGTCCGCGGGCACGTCGAGGATGACCATCTTCTGCTCGGTCGTGGTCCGCACCCGGCCACTGCCGTACCGCGCGGCCAGGTCGGCGATGGCGTCCAGGGCGTCGGCGTTGAGCCGCCCGACCCGGGGCGCGAACCCGACGTAGGACAGCCCGTCACGCTGCGGGTGGACGCCGACGTGGTCCCGGACCCCGCCGCGCGGCGAGCCCGGCGCCGGGCCGTCCGGCAGCGCGTACCCGAGGTACTCCTTCTCCAGGACCTCACGGAACCGTTCCGGGCCCCAGTCGGCGACCAGGAACTTGATCCGGGCCCGGTGCCGGAGCCGCCGGTAGCCGTAGTCGCGGAACACCGACACGACGCCCGCCCACACCTCGCCGACCTGGTCGGGCCGCACGAACGCGCCCAGCCGCCGGCCGATCATCGGGTTGGTGGACAGGCCGCCGCCGACCCACAGGTCGTAGCCGGTCTCGCCGGCCGGGGACTGCACGCCCACGAACGCCACGTCGTTGATCTCGTGCACGGTGCACTGGGCCGGGCAGCCGCTCATCACCGACTTGAACTTGCGCGGCAGGTTGGAGAAGGCCGGATCGCCGATGTAGCGGCGCTGCACCTCTTCGATCTGCGGGGTCGCGTCGAGGATCTCGCCGGCGTCGAGCCCGGCCAGCGGGCAGCCGAGGATGACCCGGGGGGTGTCCCCGCACGCCTCCATGGTGGACAGGCCGACCGATTCGAGCAGCTCCCAGATCTCCGGTACGCTCTCGATCTCGATCCAGTGCAGCTGGATGTTCTGCCGGTCGGTGACGTCGGCCGTACCGCGGGCGAACCGGCGGGAGATGTCGCCGATGACGTGCAGCTGCTCGCTGGTCAGCTGGCCGCCGTCGATCCGGACGCGGAGCATGAAGTAACGGTCGTCCAGCTCCTCGGGCTCCAGGATCGCGGTCTTGCCGCCGTCGATGCCCGGCTTGCGCTGGGTATACAGGCCGAACCAGCGGAACCGGCCACGCAGATCGGCCGGGTCGATGGAATCGAATCCACCCTTGGAGTAGATGTCGATGATCCGCTGGCGAACGTTCAGCCCGTCATCGTTCTTCTTGTTTTCCTCGTTCTTGTTGAGCGGCTCGCGGTAGCCGAGCGCCCACTGACCTTCGCCGCGGGCGCGACGGGGTGTTCTTTTAGCGGTGCTCGGTGGCATGCAGCTGGTGTCCTTCGGCTCTCGGGGCGCGCGCGCCGGAGCCGGCGGCGGGGGCCCGGCTCAGCACCAGCCAGGCCAGAAACGGCCTGCTGCTGAGGTCAGCCCGGGATGCACGCCCGGTTCCGCGACACGCGCCCGGTCAGTACGTCAACGGGCAGGGTCAGCGGGCGTGCAGACAGATGGCGCTGCGGACGCGCAGCAGATCGACGTGCCTGCGTGCGACAAGCAGGGGATCCACGGCGCTCACACCAGTAGCATCACACGGGCGTGCACCGCCTGTCCATGCGGCACCGGGGATCCGGGGCGCGCTGGGGGCCGTCCGCTCGTGTGACGTCACGTCCGCCGCAACACACCAGTACGCGGCAGTTATTCCGGTTCGCCGTCGTCCCGTGCGGAAAGTTACCGTCCCGAGATCGTCAGCCCTGCCGGATCCACCCCAGCGGCGGCTCGCTCTCCCGGGCCGGAAGGTGCTGACAGTCACACCAGGTGCCGCCGGGACAGTCCTCGTGGTGGCGCTCCCGGCACGGAACGCAGATCATGCCGATATCTTCTCGCTTCCCGCGGTGTTGTCTACCGGTCTCCGGCGGATCAGGCTGATGCCATGACCGGGAAAACGTATCCAGGCCCGGACCTGCCGTTCGCGGACCGGCTCACGGCCGGCCGGCTGCTGGGGGAGCGGCTCAGGGACAGGCTCGCCACCTCCGCCGCGCCGGAGGCCCCCATGCTGGTCCTGGCGCTGCCGCGCGGGGGCGTCCCCGTCGGCTGCGAGGTGGCTCGCATCCTGGGGGCGCCCGTCGATGTGCTGGTCACGCGCAAGATCGGCTACCCGCCGCAGCCCGAACTGGGGGTGGGCGCGATCGCGGAGGGCGGCGCGCGCGTCTACGACCGCGCCGTGCTGGCCGCGCTCCGCCTGGCGCCGGCTGATCTTTCCGATGTGGCCGAACGGGAATACGCGGAGCTGGCCCGGCGGGTCGAGGTCTACCGCGCCGGGCAGCCGCCGCCGGACGTGGCCGGGCGCACGGTGATCGTCGTGGACGACGGCCTCGCCACCGGGGTCACCGCCCGGGCCGCGCTGCGCGCCGTCCGGGCCGGGCGGGCGGCACGCACCACCCTGGCCGTTCCGGTGGCCCCGGCCGCGTCGGTGGTCGCGATGCGCGCCGAGGCGGACGAGGTCGTCGTCCTGGCCAGCCCACGCCATTTCCGTTCGGTGGGGGAGTGGTACGTGGCCTTCGGCCAGCTCTCCGACGCGGAGGTGCTGTCGCTGCTGGCCCAGGCCGCCGCCCGCCCGCGCTGACGCCCCCGCCTGACGCAGAGCCCAGCCGCCGTCCCCGCCGCCCCGCTGGCCCGCCTGGGCTGCCGTGGGCAAAAAGAAATCCGCGCCGCGGCAGAAATGCCGCGGCGCGGATGGGGTGTGCTGCTGCCGTGCCCTGGCCGGGAGGCGTCAGGCCGCGTTGGCCCGCCGCATCCGGCGCCGGCGCTCGGCCGCACGCTCTTCCTCGTTCAGCCCGCCCCAGACGCCGTACTTCTCTGGCCGGGACAGCGCGTAGTTGAGGCAGTCGACCCGGACCGGGCAGTCAGCGCACACCGCCTTGGCCTTGCGCTCCCGGATCTCACGCTCCGGCTGGCGCTCACCGTCGGGACCGAAGAAGAGGATAAGATCCTCCTCACGGCACGCGGCAGCATCCTGCCAGCCCCAGTTGGGCCGGGGAAGCACAGCCGACTGCCGACGCACCTGAGACATGGGACCAATCACCTCTAATTGTTTCCTAGACTTGCTTACAGGACATCTTTAGGTAAGGCTCGTCGACACGCGGGACGGACCGTGCAGCGCGCGGCCGTCCGCCCGTCGAATCATGCAACGCGTACTATCGCCGTTATGTTCCCGTGGGCGTGGAGCAGCCCCGTACCGGAACCACGGCGTTACCAAGCGACAATCATCTGCTGAACGGCTGGCACGAGCGTCACGGCCCTTGTTCCCTGTCTCATGACGCCGGCGTGAACGAGCCCGGCGACAATCATGCCACCGGTGATCTCGCCCGCGCAGCCGGGGTCGGTAATTAAGCTCATTCCGTAACCAGCAGTTTCCCGCAGGCTGCACCAAAGGTTGCAACGAACTGGACAAAGGCAGGGGGGCGCGCCACCATGGGCTCCATGTCAGCGTCCGACGCAGCCCCTCTGCCCCGGCTCGGCGAAGTCTTCTTCGACGTGCGCGGCAGTTCCCGCAGCATGCGTCTCAGCTGGTACTCCGATACCGGCGTGGCGGTCTTCAGCATCTGGCAGGGCGGCACCTGCACCGGGACGTTCCGGCTGCCGATCGACGACCTGCCCCGGATGGTGGAGGCCCTGCAGCGGGGACCACGCGGTGCCGCCCTGCCCGCGGCCGACGGGCCGTTGAGCGGCGACCGGCCGCGCCGCGGCATCGCCGGCGTGCCGGCCGATCCCGCGGCGACCTCGGCGGGCGGTTTCCCCGAGTACGCGACGGGCCAGCACATCGCGCCCGTGACCGGCGAATTCCGGTCGTTCGGCCCCGGCGACCCGGCCGCGCGCTCGCTGGGCTACGGCGACGCCGACCGCCGGAACACGGGTCTCAGCCTGCCGGGCGCCGATTCCCGTGGCGGGGCCCCGTCCCGCTACGGCGAGCCGTCCTACCGGGATGACCCGCTCGGATCCGGGTCCTACCCGGCCTACCAGGAAGACCCGGGCGCGTCGTTCCCGGGGTTCGCCGACGACGGGCCGCCCCCGCCGCCCGCCTACCCGCCCCCGCCGTCCTACCGCGACGACCCGCTGGGCGGCGGCTACCAGGACCACTTGTCCGGCCCGCAGAACCCGCCGCCGCCCAGCCAGCTGGGCCCCGGCGGTTACCAGAACCACCCGTCCGGGCCGCAGCATCCGCTGGACGGGCCCAGCCCGCTCGGCCCCGGGAGCGGCTACCGCGAGGAATCGCGGCCCGGCTACCGCGACAGCGCCTACGCCGGCGACCCGCTCGGATCCGGGTCCTACCCGGCCTACCAGGAAGACCCGGGCGCGTCGTTCCCGGGGTTCGCCGACGACGGGCCGCCCCCGCCGCCCGCCTACCCGCCCCCGCCGTCCTACCGCGACGACCCGCTGGGCGGCGGCTACCAGGACCACCCGTCCGGCCCGCAGAACCCGCCGCCGCCCAGCCAGCTGGGCCCCGGCGGTTACCAGAACCACCCGTCCGGGCCGCAGCATCCGCTGGACGTGCCCAGCCCGCTCGGCCCCGGGAGCGGCTACCGCGAGGAATCGCGGCCCGGCTACCGCGACAGCGCCTACGCCGGCGACCCGCTCGGATCCGGGTCCTACCCGGCCCACCGTGACCGTGACCCGTACCCGCCGTCCGCGCCGGATGAGCCAGGGACGTACCCGGAGGACCGCCGCGGCCAGCGGTACGCCGATGACCCGTTCCAGTCGGTGTACCCAGACGCCCCACCCGGGCCCGCCGGCTACCCGGACGACACCCGCGGCGGTTCGCACCCATACGACCTGCCGCCGGAGCGCCCGGAACAACGGGCTCCCCGCGGCCGTTCCTAGCCCATAACGGACGTCCCAGCCGCCCGCCCGGCCCGGCGCCAGAGAAATCTGGGAAAAGATCGCCGCAACGGGAACAGTGGGAGGAGGGGCTGCGTTCCAAGTATTCGGTCGGTGCGGCTGAGTGCCCCGGGCCGCATCCAAAATAGCCTTCGCGGAATACCGTTCGGCTGGAGCCGCGTTGTGCCACTCGCCGAGGAGGCGACCTCCGCACCGGCCGTTACGCCCTGAGGCCCAGTGCGCTCGCGAAAGCTGAGCGCGCTGGGCCTTTTGGGTTGTGCTGGCCCGAGGCTGTAGTCCCCCGGGGGGACGACCCCCCGTACCCCCCGGATGCGCTCCGCGCCCGCGCGGGGGTACCTCGCCGACACACCGGCCGCTCGCCAGGCGCAAGGCCCGGCTCGCTGGGCCGGTAACGAGCGTCTCGCCGGAGCCCGCTGCGGTGCTCGCCCTAACCCGCCGTTGTACGTAGAGGTGCCTTTGCCGCGATTCCGTTGTACGTAGAGGTGCCTTTGCCGCGACCCGGGTGTACGTAGAGGTGCCTTTGCCGCGATTCCGTTGTACGTAGAGGTGCCTTTGCGTCGCTGGCGGGCCTGCGGGTGGGCGGGCCTGCGGGTGGGCGGGCCTGCGGGCGGGCGGAGCCGCGGGCGGGCGGAGCCGCGGGCGGGCGGAGCCGCGGGCGGGCTAGACGTGCGCGCCGGTGCCGGGGGGGCGGGTGACGGGGTTGTCGGCTTCGGGGACGGCCGGGGGGGCGGGCTCTTCCGGGTGGTGCGGGATGGGGCCGACGGCGGCCGCCAGGACCTGAGAGTTCGGCACGGACATCACGGTGTCCCCGGTGTCCAGCCGGATATAGGTGATCCCGATCTCGGTGACCACCCCCTGGAGCTGACCGCCGAGCGCTCCCGCGCGCAGCTGGATGGCGTCACCGACGCGGAACGGCCGGGACAGCAGCAGGACCATCCCGGCGAAGATGTTCGACAGCGACTGCTGTGCCGCGATGCCGAGCAGCACGCTGGTCAGCGCGGTACCGACCAGGAGCTGTTGGACGGCGACCCCGAACAGATGCAAGGTGATGAACAAGGTGACGATGAGGCCCACGAGCAGCAGCGCGTACCGGATCACCGCCGCGTGCGCCGACCCGAGCCGCGGCTGGAAGAAGGCCCGGGTCTTGGCCGCGATGCCGAGCACCGCGGTGACCGCCAGCGCGCAGAAGATGACAGCCAGCGCGTACTTGATGAGCTTGATGGACGCCGGGGGTATGCCGTACCCCTGGAAGATCGTCGCCGAGTTGAGCGACACCTGGGCCGCGGCGATCGCGAGGACGAGCGCGATCGTCTCCTTCCACGGCCGGGCCTTCTCTTTGACCCGGGCCACCTGAACCGTCAGCTCGCGCCGGTCGTACGTACGCTGCTCCTCCTGATCCACCCCCTGCTTCCTCCTTCGTGCCCGCGGGGCGAGAACTGTCCCGCCTACGGTATCGGCCCGGTGGGGGAGGGACGGTACGGCCACCGCGGAGGGACGGTACGGCCACCGCGGAGGGGTGGCACGGGCACCGCGGAGGGGTGGCACGGGCACCGCGGAGGGGTGGCACGGGCACCGCGGGAGGGGCGGCACGGGCACCGCGGGAGGGGTGGCACGGGCACCGCGGGAGGGGTGGCACGGGCACCGCGGGAGGGACGGTACGGGCACCGCGGGAGGGGCGGCACGGCGCGAGCCAGGCCCCGGAAACGCGAACCGGCCCCGGAGGTCTGTGCCTCCGGGACCGGTCGCCAAGCTGAACGGGCTACGAGCTGAACAGCGGAGAGGGCTAGCTGATGAGCGGCTTGCCGACCGGCATCTTGAGCCGGCCGCCAAGGCCATTGGTCACGCCGGCCGCCGAGCCGTACCAGGCGATGAGCGCGGTGGCGACGCCGACGTAACCGCCGGCCTTGATCGTTGCCGTGCTCCCTATGAAGTTGCCGATGAACAGGATGATGAGGGTGGCCTCCAGGAAGAGCAGCGCCGAGAAGATGACCACGTTGGTCTGGGTGCTGATCAGCAGCATGTACGTGTTGAAGATGGCGAACCCCAGCAGAATCCAGCCGAGGTCCTTGGGGAGTTGCGCCAGGTAAACAACCCTGAGTGCAGGAGCCGCAGGCGCGTTACGCACGACCAGAAGCACCCACAGCCCGAGGCCGATCCAGAAGCCGCCGTAGGTCCCGAATACGGTGGTGCCGAAGACATTCTTGTTGCGGAATTCCCACATGGCGGCCAGCAACTGGACGACGCCGCCGTAGGCAAGGGCGTACCCCACCCAGGCATCTCCCGTCGCTTTGGTCATCCAGCCCGCGTTGGCGGCGGACAGCAGAAACGTGGTGAGGGCGAATGCGGCCAGGCCGAGCGGGGCGGGGTCCGCGACGGGCGAAACCCAGGCCGCGGCCTCGGCCGGGCGTTCGCGTGCAGAGGTGATGCGATCGTCGTTGACGCTCACGGGTGATCCTCCTTAATGAAGGAAGCACGTCTGCTCGCGGCTTGATGCCGCGGGCTGCTGGCAGTTCCATTTCTAGATCATTTCCGGGTCAGGAGAACCGGAAATGATCTGCACTGAGGGTAACGCCGCCAGCCGCTGATTCGCGATACCCGGTACAACATGTTCTCCACCTGGTACCGTCCCGTTTCCGCCCCTCTCCTTCCACCCCTCTCCGCGGGCGCCATTCTGCTCGATCGTTAAACCGTTAACGGGGCGGCTTTCTTGTTCCTGGCCAGTGTCTGCCCCAGCCCGGCCCGGGTGGCCAGGACGAGCAGCCGGTCCTGCGGCTCGAGCGGGTGGCCGCGGTTCAGTGACCAGTCGAACAGATCGGTGCCCCGCCGCCGCACCGCGAGGACGTGCGTCTCGCCGGGCCGCTCGGCCTCCCCGACCCGCCGCCCGTCCAGCTCGGTCCCCGCCTGGACCTGGACGTCCGCGATGAGCAGCACGTGCCGGCCGACCGGGATCGTCCGCAGCACCTGGTGCTCCAGCATCGCGGCGGCGAACGCCGGGGCGGCCAGGTAGGAGACGCTGCGCGACACCGTGTTGCCGATCATCTTCTGCACCCGCTCGGCCAGGTCGTCGTCGTACAGCCGCAGCACGATGCGCAGGTCGGCGCGGAGCGCCCGGGCGTGCAGCGCGGCCTCCAGGTTGACCTCGTCGCTGCTGGTCACCGAGACCAGGGCAATGCTCGTCTTCAGGCTCGCCGCGCGCAGCGTCTCCTCGCGATGGATCTCCCCGATGACGACCTGCACCCCGAGACGACGCGCGAACGCCACCCCGGCGGCCTCCGGGTCCCGGTCGATGCCGACCACCCCGACGCCCAGGTCGTGCAGCTGGCCCACCACCCGCATGCCGACCCGGCCGAGCCCGACCACGATCACGTGGCCGGTGGCCGACGGGCGGTTCTGCCGGATCGAGCCGGTCAGCCGGGCCCCCACGATCACGGCCGTCGCGAACGGCACGAACACCATGCCGTCGAAGGTGAGCATGAACTGCGCGACCTTCTCCGGGCCGCCGAGCGCCGGGTTGGTCAGCGCCGCCCCGGCCGTGTCCAGCATGGCCAGGTACAGCGCGTTGTCCCACCGGTACCCGGCGCCGGCCACCAGCAGCGCGAAACCGGCGACGAGCACGGCGAACAGGCACGCGAAGCCCAGGCCGAGCCGGTGCCACACCAGCCCGCGCAACGTCCCGGCCGCGGCCTGCAGCGCGTTACGCCGGCGGGCCAGCGGGTCACGCGGTGTCCCGTCGGCGACGGCCAGCACCAGATCGGCGTTCTGCTCGTCCCGGGGCAGCAGCCGGGGCGCGCTGGAGGTGCTGGAGGCGGCCAGCCCGCAGAGCACCTGGTTCGGGTCCGCGTCCTCCCGCCGCGCCACGTACAGGGTCCGCCCGGACACCCGGACGTGGCTGGGGGCCGGCTCCCCTAAAGCGGCGGCGGCGAACGACGGCGCGGACATCGCCGTGCCGACCAGCACGGCGCAGTCCGGGAAGTACGCGCGCACCTGGTCCCCGAGGCCGGGGCTGAAGACCGCGAGCACGAGCCGGATGTCCGGGCTCAGCTCCCGGGCGCGCAGCGCCGCGTGAAAGTTGCCCACGTCGTCCTGGCGCAGCAGGGCCAGCGCCCGGGCCGAGGTGATCTGGGCGTCGGCGAACGCCTGGCTGGTCAGCTCGTCCCGCTCGATCACCCGGACCCCGGCCAGCCGGTCGATCTCCGGCCCGTGGTTCCGCCGCTTCGACGCCAGGATGACGGTCACCCGCTCCCGGTAACGGGTGGTGAGCTCCTGGGCGACACGGTAGGCGAGCTTGTCATCACCGCAGATGACGAGGTGTCCCTCGGACGCGCGAAAACGCGCAACGGGTGGCATGGCGTGATCCTAGCCAAACAGCCGGACGGGCCACCGTGCCGCCTCCGCCTCCCGTGCCGCCCCAGCTGATGTAGGCAGCGTTCTCAGGGAATAGCCCTGACTACGATGCTTACATTTTCGCAGCTTCCGCCGAGAGGTGATAACAGCAAGAAGCGGACCCCTCGCTGGGCGGCGACTGACTCCGCCGAACGCAGCGAGTATGCTGAACTGTTACCAGGGCTAGGCCACGGGAAGGCCCGGATATATGACGACAGACGACGGGATTCGCGCTTCAGATCGCGACCGGGAAAGCGCCGTTGAGATTCTCCGTGACGCCTACACCGCGGGCCGGCTGAATCTGGACGAGTTCGACGAGCGGACGACCACCGCGTACGCCGCGAAAACCTGGGGTGATCTGCGCGAACTGACGTCTGACCTGCCCGCGGAGCCGAAGCTGGGCACGGACCTGCAGATCCCGGCGCCGACGCCGAAGATCGTTGATGCCCCTGCGCCGTACCAGTCCCGGCGGCTGCCTTTCATCCCGCTGCTGCCCATCGCCCTGGTCTGGCTCGTGGTGGCGGCTGCGTCGCACGCCCCCGCGATGATCATCCCCATCGTGCTGCTGTGCATCCTGTCGGTGCGGGTGGCCGGCTGGCGGCGCCATCACCCGCGCCGGGAACCGGACCCGCGGGTTCCGCAGGCGCCGCGCGCCGACGACGCCGCGTGACGCCTGCACTCCGCGCGGCGGTGTAAAGCACGCATCGAGATCGTTACCAGCGTTGATTGGTGAATTATTGCCGGATGCTGACGAAACTGTGCCTGGTTCGCTTGCGCCGCCGAACCTCACTACCGTTAGTTTGGGCACGCACAACCGCTCAAAGTCCGCTGGAAGGTCGCTGAGAATCGAACCTGCCGACGACCGGCTGCGCCGAAATCTAGTACCGTCGTTGCGGGAACCCGTCATGACCGGGACATCTGCGGGTATGGCGTGCCGAGCCGAGCCTGCGGGCCCGGGCCGGAAGGCGTACGTTACATCGACGTCACGCAGCTCGATGGCGAAGGAACTCGGGAGACCTGTTGCCTGATGTAACCGCTGGAGGAGGCCCCGCGGGCACGGCAGCCGACTCGGTGGGGCAGGACGCCCCGGAGGGCGCCACCACGGTCTCCGCAGCCATAGCCACAGCCACGGGCGCGGACCTGGGGCGGGCACGGCGAGCCCGGAGCGGGGCGCGCGCGCTGCTGGCCGCACACTGGCAGTTCGGCATCGTCCTCACCGTCGCCGCCGCCCTGCGGTGCGTGGTCATGCTCGGCTACCCGCCCATCCTGTGGTACAGCGACTCCTACAACTACATCGCCGACGCGGTCAGCCGGATCCCCGATGTGGTCCGGGCCAGTGGTTATCCGCTCTTCCTGCTCGTCCTGCTGCCGTTCCACAGCCTGACCCTGATCGCCGCGCTGCAGGCGCTCATGGGCCTGGGCATGGGAGCGGTCATCTACGCGGTGCTCCGGCACCGCGGGCTGCCCTGGTGGGGGGCGACCCTGCCCGCCCTGCCGGTGCTGTTCGACGTGTACGAGATGCAGCTTGAGCACATGGTGATGTCCGATGTGCTGTTCATCTTCCTCATCACCGTCGCGCTGGCCCTGCTGTGCTGGTCGGACCGCCCGCCCGTCGCGGTGTGCGCCGTCGCCGGGCTGATGATCGGCTACGCGGCACTCGTCAGGACCGTGGGCCAGCCGCTGCTGATCGTCGTCGTGGTGGCCCTGCTGCTGCGCCGGGTCAGCTGGAAACGGGTGGCGCCGCTGCTGGTGGCGGGCATCGCGCCGATCGCCGGCTACATGATCTGGTACCACGGTTTCTACGGCCAGTACGCCCTGGACGGCTCCAGCGGCACGTTCCTGTACAGCCGGGTCAGCAGCTTCGCGGAGTGCTCGAAGATGCAGCTCCCGGCGCGGCTCACGGTCCTGTGCGACCCGCGGCCGCCGTCGCAGCGGCCCAACTCACAGGAATACCTGTGGTCCACCTCGACGCCGCTGTTCACGGCCAGCAACCACAACCAGTTCTCCCAGCATGCCAACAGCCTGGCCGGCGGGTTCGCCAAGGACGCTATCCTGTCCCAGCCGCTGGCCTACGCCGACGTCGTGCTGCGGGACACCGCGCGCGAGTTCACCTGGACGCGCACCCAGTCCAACCTGACCGGGTCCGGCCCTTCCTTCCAGTTCCAGTCGGCCGTCACCCCGCTGACCAAGAACAACACGCTGTGGTGGGTGCTGTACTACCGGCAGGACAGGGACGGGCTGCTGCGCTACGCGGGCCCGGGCATGGGCCAGCCGACGGCGGTGAAACCGTTCTCCAGCTTCCTGGTCGGCTACGAGAAGGTCTTTTACCTGCGCGGCACGTTGCTGGGCGTCATCTTGCTGCTGGGCGCGGGTGGCGTCATCGCCCGCTGGCGGCGGTGGGGCGGCGTGACGCTGCTGCCGTGGGCCGTGGCCATCGTGCTGGTCGTGCTGCCGCCGATGACGGCCGGCTTCAGCTACCGGTACGTGATCGCGGCCACGCCGGCCGCATGCCTGGCCGCCGGGCTGGCGCTGACCCGCGAGCCGCGCACCTCACGGAAGGCGGCCCGCGCCGCCCTGGCCTCAGCCTCAGCCGGGCCTGGCCCGGCTTTGCCCGAGACGGCCGCCTCCGACGTGGCCGCCTCCGATATGGCCGGGGCCGGCACGCCAGCGGCCGATGTGGCCAGGTCCGATGAGGCCGGGACCGACGCGGCCCGCGGCCTGGGCGCCGAACCGGCTCAGTGAGCCGCCGGCCGGCCGATCCCACCCGGTACCTGGTCGGCCGCCGCGCTGTCCAGCAGGAAGAGCGTGCGCTGCCGCCCCCGCGCTCCCGCGGCCGGCACCGGCACCGGGCCGGTCCCTGACAGCGCCAGCGCGACCGCGTCGGCTTTCTCCTGCCCGGAGGCCAGGATCCAGATCTCCCTGGCGGCGTTGATCGACGGCAGGGTCAGCGAGAGCCGCGTCGGCGGTGGTTTCGGGGCGCCACGGACCGCGACCACCGGCCGGTCGTCGGACAGCGCCGGCAGGCCGGGGAACAGCGACGCGATGTGCCCCTCCGGGCCGATGCCCAGCATCAGGACGTCAAACGAGGGAACCGGGCCGTGATCTTCCGGCTGGGTCGCCTCCCGCAGCCAGACCGCGTAACGGGCCGCCGCCGCCTCCGGGTCGTCGCCGTCCGGGCCGTCCGAGGGCGGCATCGGGTGCACCCGCGCCGGATCGACGTCGACGTGGTCGAGCAGGGCGTCGCGCGCCCCGGTCTCGTTCCGTTCCTTGTCCCCGGACGGCAGGAACCGCTCGTCACCCCACCAGACGTCCACGTGCCGCCAGTCCACCGCATCCCGGGCCGGGGCGGCCGCGAGCTCGGAGAGCACGGCGGTGCCGATGCCGCCCCCGGTGAGCACCACGGACGCGGCGCCGCGCGCCGCGGCCGCGTCGACCAGCCGGGTGACCAGCCGGGCCGCCACCGCCTTGGCCAGCAGGGAAGCGTCCCGGTGGACGATGACCTCGGGCGCGCTCACTGGTTCGCGATCTCCTGTTCGGACTCCACGCCCGTCTCGCCCTCGTCGGCGTCCATGGCCTCCGTGGCCGCCGCGGCGGCCACGCCCGGCTCGGGCGCGTTCGCCTCGACCTGGGCCGCGAGACGCTGTTCCCCGGTGATCCCGGCCGTCGCCGCCGCGTGCGGGGCCTCCAGCGTGAAGGCGTCGGCGTCGGCCTCATCGCTGGTCCGCGCGTCGCTGAACAGCCAGGCCAGCGACTCCGCGTAGACGTCGTCGGGGTCGAGCCGCCGCAGCTCCTCGGCGAGCAGTTCGGCCTGGTCCCGCCGGTGCAGGGCGACCCGCCGGTCCGGCTCACTGGTCTTGGACAGCGTGGCGGTGCGGCCGTCGTACCGGCTGATGGCGATCCGGCCGTCCTCGACCTCGAACCGCGCGTCGGTGATGCCCGGGCCGCCGGACGCCGCGCGCCGTACCGGTATGCCGAGCCGCAGCGACAGCCAGGCCGCGAGCATGTCACCGCTCGGGTTGTCCCGCTCCGCCAGCACCTCACCGCGGATGACCGGCGGGTGCGGCACGTCGAACGTCGCCGCGAGCAGCGTGCGCCACGGGGTGAGCCGGGTCCAGCTGAAGTCGGTGTCGCCGGGCTTGTAGACGTCGGCCAGCATGGCCAGCGTGCCCTGGACGGTGTCGGCGGACGCGGAGTCGGTCACCCGGCGCTGCGCCAGCGCGCCGAGCGGGCTCTCCGACGGGACCGGCGGCGGCTGGCCGGGCCACCAGGTCACGACCGGGACGTCCGGCACGAGCAGCGGCGCGAGCACCGAGTCGGCGTGCTGCCCGACCGCGCCGTACATCCGCAGCAGGATCGTCTCGCCGGGGCCCGTCTCGCCCACCCTGATTTCGGCGTCCAGCCGCGAGTCCGCGTTCGGCCGGCGGGTGATCACGCCGATCACCCGGCACGGATGCTCGCGGGCGGCCTGGTTCGCGGCGCGCATCGCGTCGTACTGCGCGGCCTCGCTGGTCTCCACGATCAGCGTGAGCACCATGCCCAGTGCGGCGCCGCCGAGACGGCGCCGGGCCTCGGTCATGGCCTCGTAGATCGCGTTGGTGCTGGTGTCGGTCAGGTCGATCGTCATCGTCGTTCCTCGCTGGGTTCGCTCGCTCGCTCACCGGCTAGAGCCGTCGCCAGGCGCGGCCGTCGCGGGCCATCAGCGCGTCCGCGGAGGCGGGCCCGGAGGTCCCCGCCGGGTACTGGTCCGGCTTGGTGTACTCCGCCCAGAACTCCTCGATCGGGTCGAGGATGCGCCACGACAGCTCGACCTCCTCCTGGCGGGGGAACAGCGGCGGGTCGCCGATGAGCACGTCGAGCAGCAGCCTCTCGTACGCCTCCGGGCTGGATTCGGTGAACGACTCGCCGTAGGCGAAGTCCATGTTCACGTCGCGGACTTCCATCGCCGAGCCGGGCACCTTGGAGCCGAACCGCACCGTCACGCCCTCGTCCGGCTGCACCCGGATCACCAGCGCGTTCTGCCCGAGTTCCTTGGTGTCGGTGGCGGAGAACGGCAGGTGCGGCGCACGCTGGAACATCATCGCGATCTCCGTCATCCGGCGCGGCAGCCGTTTGCCGGCCCGCAGGTAGAACGGCACGCCGGCCCACCGCCGGGTGCCCACCCCCAGCCTGATCGCGGCGTAGGTCTCGGTCCGGGAGTCGGGCGGGATGCCGTCCTCCTCCAGGAAGCCGCGCACCGGCTGGCCGCCCTGCCAGCCGGCCGCGTACTGGCCGCGCGCGGTGCCGGTGGCCAGGTCCGGAGGCAGCCGGACGGCCGACAGCACCTTCTCCTTCTCCGCCCGCAGCGAGTCCGCGTCGAACGCGACCGGCTCCTCCATCGCGGTCAGCGCCAGCAGCTGGAGCAGGTGGTTCTGGATGACGTCACGCGCGGCGCCGATGCCGTCGTAGTAGCCGGCCCGGCCGCCGATGCCGATGTCCTCGGCCATCGTGATCTGCACGTGGTCGACGTACCCCCGGCTCCAGATCGGCTCGTACATCGTGTTCGCGAAGCGCAGCGCGAGGATGTTCTGGACGGTTTCCTTGCCCAGGTAGTGGTCGATGCGAAACACCGACTCGGGCGGGAAGACCTCGGCCAGCGTGTCGTTCAGCTCGCGCGCGCTCTTCAGGTCGTGCCCGAACGGCTTCTCGATGACCACCCGGCGCCATGGCCGGCGATCCGACCAGGCCGGCCGGCCGTCCGGCGGGATGTAGCTGTCCGGGTCGGACAGCCCGGACCGCTTGAGCTGCTTCACGACCACCGGGAACGCCCTCGGCGGGATCGACAGGTAGAACGCGTAGTTGCCGCCGGTGCTCCGCTCGGCGTCCAGGCTGCGCACGGTCTCGGCCAGGGTGTCGAACGCGGCGTCGTCGTCGAACGCGCCCTGGACAAACCGGACACCTTCGCTGACCTGCTGCCAGACCGTGTCCCTGAACGGGGTCCGCGCGTGCTCCTTGACCGCCTGGTAGGTGAGCTGGGCGAAGTCCTCATCTTCCCAGTCCCGCCGGGCGAAGCCGACCAGCGAGAACCCGGGCGGCAGCAGGCCCCGGTTGGCCAGGTCGTAGATGGCCGGCAGCAGCTTCTTGCGGGCCAGGTCGCCCGTCACGCCGAACATGACCAGCACGCTGGGGCCGGCCACCCGGGGAATACGCCGGTCACGCGGATCCCGCAGCGGGTTCTCCAGCGTCAGCGAATCCCGGAGTTCCGCGGGATTGGCCGGCGCGGGCCCGCGGCCGCCCGGGGCTGACGTCACTGACTCGGTCACGATTCTCCCAGTTCCTTCGCTCGGGCTACCGTGGCACCGGGGCGGGCGGCGAGTGACCGCTCGCCGCCCGCTGCCGTCAGGTGCTGGTTACCTCGTCGAGCTGGCCCTGGACCGTCTCGATGAGCTCATTCCAGGACGCCGCGAACTTCGCCACGCCCTCATCTTCCAGTACCGCGACCACGTCGTCGTAGGAGATTCCCACTTTCTCGAGGTCGGCGATGACCGTGCGGGAGTCGTCGTAGGTGCCGCGGATCGTGTCACCGCGCAGCCGGCCGTGGTCGGCCATCGCGTGGATGGTCGCCTCGGGCATCGTGTTCACCGTGTCCGGCGCCACCAGGTCGACCACGTACATGGTGTCGGGGAACGACGGATCCTTGGTGCTGGTGGATGCCCACAGCGGCCGCTGGACCTGCGCGCCCTTGGCCGTCAGCGCCGCCCACCGCGGGGTGGCGATCCGCTTCTCGTACAGCTCGTAGGCCAGCCGCGCGTTGGCGATGGCCGCCTTGCCGCGCAGCGCCCTGGCCTCGTCCGTGCCCAGCTTGTCCAGCCGCTTGTCCACCTCGGTGTCTACCCGGCTGACGAAGAACGAGGCGACCGAGGCGATCTGGGACAGGTCATGGCCCGCGTCAGCCGCCTTCTCCAGCCCGGCCATGTACGCGTCGATGACCGCGTCGTAGCGCTCCAGCGCGAAGATCAGCGTGACGTTGACGCTGATGCCCTCGGAGATGGCCTGCGTGATCGCGGGCAGGCCCTCCAGCGTCGCCGGGATCTTGATGAACAGGTTCGGCCGGTCGACCGCCCACCACAGCGCGCGGGCCTCGGCCACCGTCGCCTCGGTCTCCCGGGCCAGCCGGGGGTCCACCTCGAGCGAGACCCGGCCGTCCTTGTGCCCGGTCTCGTCGTAGGTCGGCCGCAGCACGTCGCACGCCCACCGGATGTCGTACGTGGTGATCGCGCGGACCGCCTCGTCGACCTGGACACGCCGGATGGCCAGGTCGTGGCACTGATCGTCGTAGGCGGTGCCCTTGCTCAGCGCGGAGGCGAAGATCGTCGGGTTCGACGTCACGCCGATGACGTGATCGTCGCGGATGAGCTGCGCCAGGTTGCCGGTGCGCAGCCGCTCCCGGCTGATGTCATCCAGCCAGACCGCCACCCCTTCGGCGGACAGCTGGCCCAGAACGTCTTCTGACTGCGAGGTCATGACCTCATCGTTCCTTCCCTTGGGTCGTTCACCCTCATGGCGCGCTGGCCCGGTCCAGGGCCGTGCGCGCCACCGCGGCCACCCGCTCCGACGTGAGCCCGAACTCCGCGTACAGCCGCTGGTACGCGGCGGAGGCGCCGAAGTGCTCCACCCCGACGGACTCACCGAGTTCACCGACGTACTCCCGCCAGCCGAGCGTGATGCCCGCTTCCACCGAAACCCGTGCCCGGATCCGGCTCGGCAGAACCTCTTCCCGGTAGGCGCTCTCCTGCTCAGCAAACCACTCCACACACGGCATCGAGACCACCCGGGTCGGCGTCCCCGCGGCCTGCAGCTCGTCCCGGGCCGCCAGCGCGATCTGCACCTCGCTGCCGGTGGCGATGAGGATCACCGCCGGGTCACCGTCGGCCTCGGCCAGCACGTACCCGCCGCGGGCCACTCCCTCGGCGCTGGCCAGCCCGGCCGAGCGGTCGAGGACCGGCATGTTCTGCCTGCTCAGGCACAACGCGGACGGCTTGTGGTGGCGCTCAAGGATGGCCTTCCAGGCCGCCACCGTCTCGTTCGCGTCGCCGGGCCGGATGACCTCCAGGTTCGGGATCGCGCGCAGCGCCCACAGGTGCTCGACCGGCTGATGGGTCGGCCCATCCTCGCCGAGCCCGATCGAGTCGTGGGTCCAGACGTACGTCACCGGCAGTTCCATCAGCGCCGCGAGCCGGACCGCCGGGCGCATGTAGTCGCTGAAGACCAGGAACGTGCCGCCGTATGGCCTTGTTCCCCCGTGCAGCGCGATGCCGTTGAGGATCGCGCCCATGGCGTGCTCGCGGATGCCGAAGTGCAGCGTCCGGCCGTACTTGTTGCCGGGGAACATCTTCGTCTCGCGTTCCTCCGGGATGAAGGAGGGCTCGCCCTTCATCGTGGTGAGGTTGCTCTCGGCCAGGTCCGCGGACCCGCCCCACAGTTCCGGCAGGACCGGGGCCAGCGCGCTGAGCACCTCACCGGACGCCTTGCGGGTGGCCATGCCCTTGGCGTCGGGCGGGAACACCGGCAGCGCCTTGTCCCAGCCGGCGGGCAGCTCGCGCTGGGCCAGCCGGCTGAACAGCTGGGCGCGCTCGGCGTTGCCCGCGGACCAGGTGGCGAACGCCTCGTTCCACTCCGCGTGCGCGGCCTTGCCCCGCTCGATGACGCCGCGCGCGTGCGCGACCAGGTCGTCGGCTTCGGGGAAGGAGATGGCCGGGTCGAAGCCGAGGATCTCCTTGGTCGCGGCGACCTCGTCCGCGCCCAGCGCCGAGCCGTGCGCCGCGCCGGTGTTCTTCTTGTGCGGGGCCGGCCAGCCGATGATCGTGCGCAGCTTGATCATCGAGGGCCGCCCGGTCTCGTTCCTGGCCGCGAGCAGCGCCTCGTAGAGGGCCTCGACGTTCTCGGTGTAGCTGCCGTCCTCGTTCAGCCAGTCAACGTTCTGCACGTGCCACCCGTAGGCCGCATACCGCGCCGCGACGTCCTCGGACTTGGCGATCAGCGTGTCGTCCTCGATGGAGATGTGGTTGTCGTCGTAGATCAGGGTCAGGTTCCCGAGCTCCTGGTGCGCGGCCAGCGAGGAGGCCTCGTGCGTGATGCCCTCCTCGATGTCCCCGTCGGAGGCGAACACGTAGATGTGGTGGTCGAACGGGCTCTCGCCGCGCGCCGGATCCGGGTCGAACAGGCCGCGCTCGCGCCGGGCGGCCATGGCCATGCCCACCGCGTTGGCCAGGCCCTGGCCGAGCGGGCCGGTCGTCGTCTCCACGCCGGGGGTCAGCCCGTGCTCGGGGTGCCCGGGGGTGAGGCTGCCCCAGGACCGGTACTGCTTGAGATCCTGCAGGCTCAGCCCGTACCCGGACAGGTAGAGCTGGATGTACAGCGTGAGGCTGGAGTGACCGCAGGAAAGCACGAAGCGGTCCCGGCCGGTCCACGCCGGGTCGGCCGGGTCATGCCGGAGAATCCGCTGGAACAGCAGATACGCGGCCGGAGCCAGGCTCATCGCCGTGCCGGGGTGCCCCGATCCCTCGTTCTGCACGGCGTCCATGGCCAGGACCCGGATCAGGTTCACGGTGCGCTCGTCGAGATCAGACCACTCAAGCGTATGTGTCGGCTGGCTACTCACCGGTTCGTCACGGCTCCTCTCTGCTGGTTTCGTGGTGAAGGACCACGCTGGCGGCACCGCGGGCGCTGCCGTGGCGCCGGCGGCTGAGCCCCACCTACCCTCGTCCAGGCAGCCAAAAAGCCCCCCGCGCAAGCCAGGGGCTTTTTCCAAGATCGAGCCTATCCCGCCGGCCGCGCCAGGCTTCGCGCGAGGGGTCTTCCGCCGCCGCGCACTATTGGCCGGCCGGCCACCCCGGGTTCACGCCAGGGTTAACGCCGGGCGCCGGTGACCGCCCAGGCGTGGGTCCGCGCCCGCGCGGTCAGCGCCACCAGACGGGCGATCATGAACGCGCCGATGGCGAGCCACAGCCCGGTCAGGCCGCCGCCCGCCCGGAGCGAAACGTACGCGCAGACCAGGAATATCCCCGTCGTGCCGACGCTCGCCACGGCCAGGAACCGGTTGTCGCCCGCCCCGATCAGCACCCCGTCCAGCACGAAGACCACCCCGGACACGGGCTGGTAGGCCGCGGCCAGCAGCAGGACCCCGGCCAGCAGCACGCGAACCTCGTGGTCGGTGGTGAACAGCGGCACGTACAGCGGCCGGGCGGCCGCGACGACCACCCCGGCCACGACGCCGGCCACCAGGCCCCACGCCGCCATCCGCCGGGTGGCCGACCGGGCGGCCGCGACGTCGCCCGCCCCGAGGGCGTGCCCGACGATCGCCTGCGCGGCGATCGCCAGCGCGTCCAGGGCCAGCGCGAGCGTGTTCCACAGGCTGGTGGCGACGGTGTGCGCGGCGAGCGCGGCGGTACCGGACCGGGCCGCGATCCACACCGCGGCCAGCAGGTAGACGCGCAGCGCGGCCGTCCGCACCAGCAGCGCGAACGACGCGCCGGCCGACCCGCGGATGCCGGGCCAGTCGGGCCGCAGCCGCGCGCCGTGCCCGCGGGCCGCGCGCACGGCGACCGCGGCGTAGGCGGCCGCCATGCCGGCCTGGGTTCCTGCGGTGCCGAGCGCCGAGCCGGCGATGCCCAGGCCGGCCGGGTAGACGAGCGCGTAGTTCAGCGCGATGTTGACACCGGCGCCGAGGGCGGCCACCGCCAGCGGGACCCGGGTGTCCCGCAGGCCGCGCAGGATCCCGATCCCGGCCAGCACGAGCAGCATGGCCGGGATGCCGGCCGCGGAGATCCGCAGATAGGTCACGGCGTAGCCGGTGGCGGCCGGGGACGCGCCGAACGCGCCGGCGATCGGCCCGGCCAGCGGCACGCTGACCACGGCCAGCAGCGCCCCGAGCAGGAGCGCCACCCACATGCCGTCGATGCCCTGGCGGATCGCGCCGCGCAGGTCGCCGGCCCCCATCCGGCGGGCCACCGCGGAGGTCGTCCCGTAGGCCAGGAAGATGCACACGTTGACCAGCGTGGCCAGGGCCGCGGCGGCGGCACCGAAGCCGGCCAGCTGGCCGGCCCCCAGATGCCCGACGATCGCCGCGTCCGCGAGCTGGAACACCGGCTCCGCGATGAGCGCGCCCAGTGCCGGCCCGGCCAGCCGCCAGATCTCCCGGTCCACGCTCACCCGCCGATTGTCCCGGCCCGGTTCCCGGTAGGCTCAGCGGCCATGGGGATGGCGGCGCCCGTGTACGACCCCAGGGCGGTCATCGACGGCAGGCCGCCGGGCCGCGCGCCGGTCGGGGTCATCATCGGGATCGTGCTGGCCGCGCTGTGCGTGCTGATCGTGTTCGGCATCGAGCTGGGCGAGAGCGTGGCGTCCGGGCACAGCACCACGCCGTTCCTCATCGCGCTGCCGCTGGCCCTGGCGCCCGTCCCGCTGCTGGTCGGGGTGGTGCTGTTCATCGACCGCCTGGAGCCGGAGCCGCGGCTCAACCTGATCTTCGGGTTCTTGTGGGGGGCCGGGATCGCGGCCCTGTTCGCCATCATCATCAACACGGCCGGGCTGGAGTACGTCACCCAGCCCGCGCTGGGCGCCTCGGCCGGGCAGTACATCTCGGCCACCGCGGGGGCGCCGGTGGTGGAGGAGACCCTGAAGGGGCTGTTCCTGGTGTGGCTGGTGCGGTGGCGCCGCCAGGAGCTCGACGGGCCGACCGACGGGATCGTCTACGCCGCGATGGTCGGCCTCGGGTTCGCGATGACCGAGAACATCGGCTACTACATCAACGCCCTGGTCAGCCCGGTGCATGGCGGGGTGGCGCTGCTCGGCTACACGTTCGTGCTGCGTGGCGTGCTGTCGCCGTTCCTGCACCCCATCTTCACCTCGATGACCGGGATCGGCGCCGCCTACGCGGCCTCGCACCGGGACGCCGGGTGGGCGCTGCCGCTGGGCTTGGTCGGCGCGATGTGCCTGCACGCGATGTGGAACGGGCTCAGCATCCTCGGCCTGTCCGGGACGCTCGTCGCCTATGTGATCCTGCTGTGCCTGCTCGGCGTGGAGTACGCGATCATCCGCGCGGACCGCCGCCGTATCGTCGGGCAGATCGAGCACTACCTGCCCGGCTACGAGCCGACCGGCCTGGTCACGCCGCACGACGTCCGGATGCTCAGCTCGCTGAAGGAGCGCCGGCTGGCCCGCAACTGGGCGCTGTCGACCGGCGGCCTGCCCGCCGCCACGGCGATGGGCAACTACCAGCTGGCCGCGACCGAACTCGCCCTGCTGCACGAGAAGGCGCGCCGGGGCGTGCTGGACCGGGCCGGGGTGGCTCAGCGCCAGCAGGCCCTGCTCGGCCTCATGCAGGCCGCGCGGTCGGCGTTCCTGCGGCGCCGGCCGGCGCCGCAGGCGACGCCGTGGACCGGGTCCGGGACCTCCGGGTTCACCCAGCCGTCGTCGCACGCGGCGCCGATGCCGCGCCCGGTCATGCCGCCGGGACCTGGGCGCTACTAGTCTCCGGCGCGCTGGCCCCCGGTTGGCTGGCCCCCGGTTGGCTGGCCCCCGGTTGGCTGGCTTCCGGTTCGCTGGCCGGGACCGCCTCGAGCGGGCCCCGGTCGCGCAGCGCCAGGAACAGCCGGATGACGGCGATCCAGATCAGCACGGCCACCGTGACGTGCACCCAGACCAGGCCGGCCGGCAGCCCGCTGAAATACTGCGCGTACCCGATCGCCCCCTGGGCCAGGATCAGCCCGCCGAGCAGCCAGCTCCGCCGGGCGGCCCGCCGCGGCGCGCCCGAGACGGTCAGGCCGAGGATGAGCGCGAAGGACAGCCCGGTCAGCAGCCAGCCGATGTCCGCGTGGAACTGGGTGACCCCCACAAAGGGCAGGCGGAAGCGGGGCGCCGCCGCGTTGCCGGCCAGCGGCCCGGTGCCGGTGACCACGGTGCCGGCCGCGAACATCAGCGCTACCACCGGCACCAGGGCGGCGCCGATCAGCCGCAGGTCCCGGCGGACCACCGGGGTCGCGGGACCGTCGCCCTCGCCGCAGCGCACGTGCAGCACGACCGCGGCGCCCAGGATCGCGGTCGAGAGCAGGAAGTGCACCGCCACCCAGGCCGGGTTCAGCCTGGTCAGCACGACGACGCCGCCGATCACGGCCTGGCCGATCACCCCGCCCGGCAGTGCCGCCGCGAGCCACACCAGATCCCGCCGCGGCCGGCTGCGGCCCGGCGGCCGGTACCGGCACGCGGCGATGAACGCGAACCCGGCGATGGCCACGAGCGGGACGTTCAGCAGGCGGTTGCCGAACTCGATCCAGGTGTTCAGCGCGGCCTGGCCGGCCGTGCTCGCCGCCACCAGGCTGTGGCCGGTGCAGTTGGGCCAGTTCGGGCAGCCGAGGCCGGACTTGCTGAGCCGCACCGCCTCGCCGGTCGAGATGATGACCGCGTTGGCGATCACCGACGCCAGCGCGAGGCCGCGCATCGAGGTCGGCGTGGGCCGCCACACCAGCCCCACGATCCGGTGCACGGCGCGCTGGAGCGCCGGGGCGGGGCCAGTGGCAGGAGCGTTATCGGCGGGCACACTACCCATCGTAGGAGTCCCTCCTCCGCCTCGCCCTCTCACTCCGCACTATCGCCCCAGAACCCCGCCCCGCGCACCCCTCCCGCCCGGGTCGCGGCAGAGGTGCCTTTACGTACACCGGGGTCGCGGCAGAGGTGCCTTTACGTACATTTCCCGCGGCACCGAGGGATCGGGGCGGGGCGGGGGCGGGGGCGGGGGCGGGGATGCGGAGCGGGCGGCGCCGAGGCAGGCGGCGACGACGCAGCCGACGGCGGCCCATTGGCCCGCCGACAGGTGCTGGCCGAGGACGGCCAGGCCGATGAGCGCCGCCACCGCCGGCTCCAGGCTCATCCAGACGGCCCGGCCAGGCCCCGCGCGCTCACTCCCAGCGGAACGTGCGCGCGGCCAGGCCGATCCCCACGACGGCCCAGACCGCGAGCACGATCAGGTCGCGGACCGGGACCCCGGCGGCGTCGGCCAGGACGGCGCGCAGCCCGGTGGCGAGCGCGCCGGTGGGCAGCAGGGTCAGGAACGGGCGCGCCGCGGCCGGGAACTTGGTGAGCGGGAAAACGACGCCGCCCACCCCGAGCAGCACGACGTAGACCAGGTTGGCCAGGGCCAGCGTCGCCTCGGCGCGCAAGGTGCCCGCCATCAGCAGGGCCAGCCCGCTGAACGCCGCGGTGCCGGCCAGCACCAGCAGCGGCACGGTCAGGAACGCCCATGCCGAGGCGTGCGGCCGCCAGCCCAGGCCGGTGGCGACGGCGGTGATGATGGCGGCCTGCAGCAGCTCGATGAGGATCACGGTGGCGGTCTTGGCCGCGATCAGGCCGGTCCGGGACAGCGGCGTCGCGCCGAGCCGTTTCAGCACGCCATACCGGCGCTCGAAGCCGGTGGCGATGGCCTGGCTGGTGAACGCGGTCGACATCACGGCCAGCGCGATGATGCCGGGGGCCAGGAAGTCGACCCGGCTGCCGCCGCCCAGGCTGACCAGCGGCTCCAGGCTGAACATGGCCAGCAGCCCCAGCGGGATCACCAGGGTGACCACGAGCTGCTCGCCGTTGCGCAGCGTCGTGCGCGTCTCCATCGCGGTCTGCGCCGCGATCATCCGGGGCAGCGGGGCGGCCCCTGGCGCCGGGGTGAATCCGGTCAGCGCCGCGCCGTCTGCGCCGCCCGCGGCAGCCGTGCCCGCCGGGACGCCCGTGCCTGCCGCGGTCACGTGCGCAGCTCCCGCCCGGTCAGTTCCAGGAAGACGTCCTCCAGCGTTCGGCTCTCGATCCGCAGGCTGGTGGGCAGCACGCCGTGCTCGGCACACCACGCGGTCACCGAGGCCAGCAGCTGCGGGCTGATCCCGTCCGGGACCTCGATGACGTAATGACCGGACGGTGACTCCTTGGCCGCGCTGCCGTCCGGCAGCGCGGACAGCAGGCCGTCGGTGTCCAGCCCGGCCTCGGCGCGGAACCGCAGCTGGCCCGCGCCGCCGCAGAGCTCCGCGGGCGTGCCGCCCGCCACGAGCCGGCCGTGGTCGATGATCGCCACCTGGTCGGACAGCCGTTCGGCCTCCTCCATGAAGTGCGTGGTCAGGATGACCGTCACCCCGGCGGCGCGCAGCTCGCCGATCAGCTCCCAGGTCGCGTGCCGGGCCTGCGGGTCCATGCCGGCCGTGGGCTCGTCAAGGAAGACCAGCTCGGGACGGCCGATCACGGCGGCGGCCAGGGCCAGCCGCTGCTGCTGGCCGCCGGACAGGCGCTTGTAGGGGGTCCGCGCCGCGTCGGTCAGCCCGACCCGGTCCAGCAGCCCGGCCGCGTCCAGCGGATGGGCGTGGAACCGGGCCAGCAGCCGGAGGTACTCACCCGCGGGGATGGCCGGCGGCACCCCGCCGGCCTGCAGCATGACCCCGATCCGGGGGCGCAGGGTGTGCCCGTCGCGCGCCGGGTCCAGCCCGAGGACCCGCGCCGTGCCGGCGTCGGCGCGCCGGTACCCCTCGCAGATCTCGATGGTGGTGGTCTTGCCCGCCCCGTTGGGGCCGAGGATCGAGGTCACCTCGCCGCGCGCCGCGCGCAGTGTCAGCCCGTCCACGGCGGCCGCGTGGCGATACCGCTTCACCAGGTTCACCAGTTCGACGGCGGGGACGGTGCTCACGTTCGCGAGTCTATGGGCGCTCGCTGTCCGCCGGGTGGCGGGTGCCGGCCCGGACGGCGTTTTCCGGCCATGAGGCGACTTTTGCCGGGATGGCCGCGTACTGATTGTGGCGGTGCGCGGCGTACCGTTCCAGCCGGGTGGCCCCGCCCAGCTGGATGCGCGCGGCCATCAGGCCGACCTGGCCGCCGCTGATCTCGACCCAGGTGATCTGCTGGGTGCGCAGGTACGCGGGCGGCATGCCGGGGCGGGTGGCGGCCGCCTCCACCACCGTGGTGCACGAGCCGGTGTTGGCGTAGAAACCATCACCGGCGTCACGCAGCTCGGGGTGGTGCGTGTGCCCGGACAGGAAACCGCGGTACCCGTCACCGGTCAGATCCGCGGCGCGCTGCCGGGCGGCGCGGTTCTGCCCGTACCCCCGCTCGTCCAGCGCGAGCGCGCTGATCGCCGTCCAGGCCCGGCGCGACACGATCACGATGATGACGGCCACCACGATCAGGTCGGCCACGGCGCCGTAGCCGAGGATTTTGGCGCCGTGCACCCACCGGGTGGTGTCCGGGTAGCGCGACTGCAGCTCGAACAGCTCCGACGCCCGCAGGACGAGCAGCAGCAGGACCGGCAGCAGGACCAGCCACCAGGCGTGCCGGACCAGCTTGCGGTAGAACAGCCGGGAGCCGACGAAGGCGGGGAAATCGGTCGGGTCCGCCATCTCGTGCGCGCCGTCCAGCCAGTCCCGGCCCAGGAACTCGATCCGCGGCAGGACCTGCCGGACGATGTGATGGCCGAGCGGGGTGTCGAGGCAGTTCCGCTGGTCATGGAAGCAGTTGTACGGGTCGAGCTGGTGGCCGTGCTCGACCCGGACCCGGCCGCCGCCGGGCAGCACCAGGTCCGCGGCCAGGCAGAGCCGGGCCCCGGTCATCTCGCGGACCGCGTCGGCGGTCTTCACGTCCCAGGCCAGGTCGCCGTCGTGGTTGCCGGCGGTGTAGATGACCTGGCCGCCCCGCTCGGTCACGGCGAGCAGGGCGGCGCACAGCACGTCGTGCTCGCGCAGGATCTCCGCCGCCGTGGCCTGCGGGAACCCGAGCAGCTCGATGACGTCGCCGGCCAGCACCACCACCGGCCCGGACTCGGCGGCCAGGCGGCGCGCCAGCACCTCACACGACCGCGCCGAGACCTCGGTGCGCCGCGGCGGCAGGTGCAGGTCGCTGACCGCGAGCACCGTGCTGCCCGCCGGGACCTGCACGTCCAGCAGGTCGGGCACGTCGGGCTGGGGTGACGCCATGATCTCCCGTTCTTCCCTTGTCGGCCGGCGGGGCCCTTCACCCCTATGACGTTACGGTCCCGGGGGTGGTTCGCCGGCCAGACGCGCCAGGCCGGCGATTTACGTCACATTGACGTTGGGTAAACTTTGCCGGACCGGACTTATTTACGCCATACTTATGTTGTGAAAAGCATGCGGACAGCGGACCAGGAGCGAAAGGCGGCGGCACACGGTGCCGTGGCCAGCGGCTCCGTGCGCCCGAGTCCGCACGGCGCGGCGGATCCCGCCGGCGCGGCCGGGCCTGAGCTGTCCGCGCAGGCCCGCGCGGAGCGCGGCACCAGGGCCCGGGTGGCCCGGCTGATCCTCGAGCTCGGGCCGTCCACGGCGTCGGTCATCGGCGGCCGGCTCGGCCTGACCCCCGCCGCCATCCGGCGGCACCTGGACACGCTGCTGGCCCAGGGCCTGATCGAGACGCGTACCGCCCGGACCTACGCCAGCCGCGGCCGCGGCCGCCCGGCCCGGCTGTTCGCGATCACCGACGCCGGCCGCAGCGCCTTCGAGCACACCTATGACGACCTGGCCAGCAGCGCGCTCCGCTTCCTGGCCGCCGAGGCCGGCCCGGCCGCGGTCGAGAAGTTCGCCCGCCACCAGGTCTCCGAGCTGGAGCGGCGGTACGGGGCGGTGCTGGCCAGCGCGGCCCCCGGTGACCGGGTACGGGCCCTGGCCGACGCGCTGTCCGCGGACGGGTACGCCGCCTCGGCGTTCGCGGCCCCCGGCCCGGCGGCCGGCCCGCTGGCCGACGGCGAGCAGCTGTGCCAGCATCACTGCCCGGTGGCGCACGTCGCCGCCGAGTTCCCGCAGCTGTGCGAGGCGGAGACCGAGGCCTTCAGCC
Organism: uncultured Actinomycetes bacterium; assembly: GCA_963824545.1. Lineage (GTDB taxonomy): Bacteria > Actinomycetota > Actinomycetes > Streptosporangiales > Streptosporangiaceae > Bog-532. The sequence goes on from CAWGPP010000002.1 coordinate 483,290, forward strand.
GGCTGCTGGGCCGGCCCGTGCAGCGGCTGGCTACGATCGCGCACGGCGACGGTATCTGCACCACCCACGTCACCGGCCGCTCCCTGGTGGACGAGGCCAGCGGGCCCGCACGGGCGCACGACGACACACATTCAGAGTCAACGAGGGG
>CAWGPP010000003.1:0-119074 GCA_963824545.1 uncultured Actinomycetes bacterium
TGAGGCCGGCGCCGCGTGGGAGGAGTTCTACCGCAACAGCCTGGCCCGGCTCGGCCAGGCCGGCCAGCACGGATCCCTCGGCTGGCCCGGTTACCGCGAGATCTACCGGCACGCGATCAGCCTGCTGCCCGGCACATCCGTGGCCGACATTGGCTGCGGCTTCGGCTTCCTCGCCCTGCACCTGGCCGCGCACGGCACGTCGGTCACCGCGTGCGACATCGACCCGGGCACGGCCCGGCTGCTGCGGCAGATGGCCGCCCGGCTCGGCCGTCCCCTCCAGGTCGTCACGGGTGACGCCAGCGGCCCCGGCCCGCTGGCGTCCGTCTCGGTCGACGCGGTGGCCCTCCTGCATGTCCTTGAGCACGTCGAGGAGGCCACCGCCGGCGCGCTGATCAGTGCGGCCACCCGCATCGCGCGGCACCGGGTCGTCGTCGCGGTGCCGTATGAGACGCGGCCGACCCGGCTGTTCGGCCATCTCCGGACCATTAACGCCGGGCAGCTCGGCAAACTCGGGGCCGCCTCCGGCTGGGCCTACCAGGTCCACGACCATCATGGCGGCTGGCTGATCCTGGACCGCCCGGCCTGACACCGGCACCCGCCGGCCCGGTCACGCCGAGGGCGGCTACGGTGCCGGCTGCGGGGAACTTGTGCAATCCCTGCGGGTGGCGCAGCAGAAATCGCACACGTTCGTGGTGGCCGAGGTGGGGCGGCGCCCGGGATGGGCCGCGGCGGGGTGAGGCAGCGGCCCATCGGTCAGATAGCGCCCAGCTGGCTGGCGACGTAGACGGCCTCGCTGCGGCGGCCGACGTCCAGCTTGCGCATGATGTTGGCCACGTGGAACTTGGCGGTGGTCTCCGCGATGAACAGCGTCCGGCCGATGTCCCGGTTGGACATGCCCCGGGCCAGCAGCCGCAGCACCTCGATCTCGCGGGCGGTCAGCATCTGCTCACCGCCGGGCGGCCCCGCGGTGAGACCGCGGACCATGGCCGACGAACTGCGCGGGTCGAAGGCGTTCTCGCCCTGGTGCACGGCCCGGATCGCGCGCAGCAGCTCGGAGGTGTCGACCTCCTTGACGACGTACCCCTTGGCGCCGTTGCGCAACGCGGTGACCACCAGGCTGTCCTCCAGCGTGGTGGTCAGCACCAGCACGGCCAGCCCGGGGTGCGCGGCGACCAGCTGCGCGCACAGGTCCAGGCCCTCCAGGCCGGGCGCGGAGGACAGCTTCAGGTCGAGCAGGACGAGCGAGGGACGGCTCGCCGCGACCACCTTCATCGCCTCGTCCGGGGTCCCGGCCTCGCCTACGACGCGGACGTCGGGCGCGCGTTCGAGGATCGAACGCAGCCCCTGGCGGACCACCGCGTGATCATCGACCAGTACCAGCTCGATGAGCTCGGGGCGGCTGTCCGGGCTGGCCATGTCAGTCATCGGCACCGGCGGCATGGTCGGCGGCGGGCTCGGCGGCCGGGATACGCGCGTCCAGCCGGATCCCGCCGAGCTTTGACCGGCGGACGGTGAAGCTGCCGCCGAGATCCTGGGTGCGCCGGGCCATATTGGCCAGGCCCTGGTGACGCCCGTCCGAATCGGTTTGTGCCTCCAGCCGGAGCAGGCGGCGCAGCTGAGCCGGGTCGCCGCGGCCGTCGTCACCGATGGACAGCACGACCTCCTGCGGCGCGTACCGGAGCCGGACCACGGCCCGGGTGGCATCGGCGTGCAGCGAGACGTTGAACAGCGCCTCCCCGGCGATCCGGGCCAGGGCGTGCTCGGCGATCGCGCTGATCGGCTGCGGCCGTCCCTCGAGGCGCACCGTGACCGACAGCTTCGGGCGATGCTGGGCGGCCAGGCCCTTGAGCAGCTCGGGGAGCACCGGCCCCTTCCCGCCGGACGGCTCGTGATTCAGCGCGTAGATCACCGACCGGACCTGGTCTCCGGCCTTGGCGATCAGGTCACGCGCGTCGGTCAGCCGCGCCACGGTGCCGCCGTCGTCCCGGTCGGCCGCCTCGGCCCGGCACACCTCGACCGCCAGCCCCGCCGACAGTACAAACTGGGCCACGCTGTCGTGCAGTTCGAGCGCGATCCGGTGCCGTTCTGCGTCCAGCAGCTCCCGCTGGTGCAGCACGCGCAGCCGCCGCTCGGCCCGTTCCAGCTCGGCCGTGCGGGTCTCCAGGTCCTGCGAGTTGCGCGCGATCTCGTCGTACAGCTGCTGGGCCTTGAGGCGCAGGTCGGCGCCGGTCGCGTACAGCGTCGCGGTGTGCATCGACACCGCCGCCTGGTCGGCCAGGATGCGGAGCACCCACAGGTCGGCGTGCTCAACGATGTCACGCGGGTGGTCGTAATGCGCGATGAGCCGGCCCAGCACCGCACCGTCCAGCGTCATCGGCACCCGGACCCAGCCGGCGCCGGTGGTGGGCGCGGTGTCGAGCGCGCCGCGGACCTTGGCCAGCTCACGGCCCAGCCACGGCGGCAGCTCGCGGACGGTCTCGATGACCTCCCTATCCGGCCCGACCGCGAGGAACCGCATGCTCAGGGCCGGCAGCTCCCCATCGCGCAGCGCGATCATCGTCCAGGCGGCGCGCAGATGACCGGCCGCGGCACGTAGTACCTCCTCCAGCAGCGCACGGGGATCGTCGCGGATCCGGACCAGGGCGGCGGAAATGCCTTCCAGCGCCTGGACCGCCGAGGTCATCCGCGCTTCGGTGCGCCGCAGCTCGGCATAGTAGGACTGCTTACCGGAACGGACCCCGGTCAGCCTGCTCAGCGTCGGCTGGTCGACCTCGCGGGCCTCTCCGCGTGCGGCGTCGGACGGAGGCACCGGAGCGCTAGAGGGCGGCATGGAAGAGCGCGGCCAGGTCCGCCTGCGAAACCGGCCGGGGGTTGGTGGCCAGGCAGGCGTCGGCCATGGCGTTCACGGCCAGCGTCGGCACGTCGCCCGCGCACACGCCCAGCTTGGCCAGCCTGCGGGGGACGCCCAGCTCGTCGCCGATCGCCCGGACCCGGTCGGCGAGCAGGTGCCCGGCTTCCTCACCCGGCATGTCCGGCGTCGCCGCGAGCCCGGCGGCCTGCGCGAGCGGAACGAACCGGTCTGGGGCGACGGCCGCGTTGAACCGGATCACGTGCGGGAGCAGCACGCCGTTGACCACGCCGTGCGGCAGGTCGAGCAGGCCGCCGACCTGATGGCTCATCGCGTGGGTCGCGCCGAGCAGCGCGTTGGTGAACGCCATCCCGGCTTCGAGGCTGGCCTGCGCCATGTAGCCGCGGCGGTCGCCGGCCGAGCGCCGGTCGATCATCCGCGGCAGGTTGCCGAAGACCAGCCGCACCGCGTTCAGCGCGTGGCCGTCCGCCAGCGGATTGTGCGCGCATGACACGAACGCCTCGATACCGTGCGTCAGCGCGTCCAGCCCGGTCGCGGCGGCAAGGTCGTCGGGCATGGTGGACAGCAGCCGGGGGTCGGTCAGCGAGATCTCGGGCACCAGGGCGCGTCCCATGATCGTCACCTTCACGGCGCTCGCGGTGTCGGTGATGATGCAGAATTGGGAGACGTCGGCGCCCGTGCCTGCGGTCGACGGGATCATCAGCAGCGGCGGGATCGGGCGCGTGACCCGGTCCACGCCCGCGTAGTCGAGGATGTGGCCGCCGTTGCCGGTGAGGATCGCGATCCCCTTGGCGGCGTCGAGGCACGACCCGCCGCCGATCGCGATAATCACGTCGCAGCCCGATTCCTGGTACCGCTGATAACCCTCGGCGACTTCGTAGTCCTTCGGGTTGGGCGTCACCCCGGCCCAGACGGCCGCCGGGAGGTCGGCGTCGGCCAGGTGGGCGGTCAGCTCATCCGCCCAGCCCGCCTCGATGATCCCGGGATCGGTGACCACGAACGGCCGCTGGGCCCCGATCCTGCGGGCGGCGAACCCGGCCTCGGCGAGCGATTCAGGCCCGAAAACAATCTCCGGCGCCTGGAACTTGATGATGCCGCCCGGCGTGCGCGCAGGCGGCTCCTCAGGACCGGCGGAGTGTTTCTGATCTGGAACGACGTACTCACGGCCGACTCTCACCGTTGAGTTCATCGGGCGCCCTTCCAGGATCCGTCGCCTTCGACGGGCTGCCCCTCAGCTTGACCGACCTCCAGCCATCAGGTCAAGGGAAGACATGGTTGTCTTCGCTGGACGCGGATGCATCCCGGGTGCGAACGTGATAAGGGGCACGACCAGCGGGACACGGCAGGGAGGTCGGTTTGGACGCGGACACACTTCGGTCCGTTCAGCAGCCGCTGAAGGACGCCTACCGGCAGGATCCGCAGCGGGCGATGATCACCCTGCGCGCCTCCGGCGAACTGGGTGCGGAGGACCTCAGCTGCTCGGTCACGACCGGTCAGGCCCTGGCCAAAGCGGGCTTGCACCCCGCCACCGGCGGCGACGGAACGCTGGCCTGCTCAGGAGACATGCTGCTGCAGGCCCTGGTCGCCTGCGCGGGCGTCACCCTGCGCGCCGTGGCCACGTCACTGAAGCTCAACGTGACCGGGGGGACCGTCGAGGCGGAGGGCGACCTGGACTTCCGCGGCACGCTGGCGGTGGCCAAGGACGCGCCGGTGGGCTTCACCGCGATCCGGCTGAACGTCGGCCTGGAGACCGACGCGAGCGCGGAGGAAATCGACACCCTGCTCCGGCTGACGCTGCGCTACTGCGTCGTCTACCAGACGCTGGCCGGCCCGGTCGAGCTCAGCGCGGCCGTGACCGCGCGCCCGTAGCCGGCCCCGGCGCGGGCCGCCGCTCCGCAGCCGGGTCTGTCACCGGGCGTCCGCAGCCGGAGGGCCCGCCTCGACGAGGCGGGCCAGGTTGTCCAGCGCCATCCGGGTGCCGGTCTCGTTGTCCGTGGCGGGCACGCTGTCGGGGATGTTCTCGTGCACGACCAGGACGTCGGTGCCGCCGTCCGCGTCGGCCAGCGTCGTGGTTATCGTCATCTCGCCGCGGAGGGCCGGATCGGCCGTCTCGAACTCCAGCACCTCGGCGACCTGCTCGTCCGGCACGAGCCTGGCGAAGTGGCCGTGGTACGTGTCGGTCTGCGGATCCGTCTTGCCGGCTCCGGTCGGCGCATCGTAGCTGAGCGAGACCCGGAACGAGCCACCCTCGCGAGCGTCGAACTCATGCACGTAGCTGGTCATCCCGTCCGGCACCCGCCATGTCGCGTGGGCGTCCGGATCGAGAAGGGCCCGGTAGACCGCCGTTCGCGGAGCGTTGATGTGCCGGGAGATCCGCGTCGCGTACACGGGTCCAGGTTACGGCCCGGGGTTCCATGGCACGGGCTGACGCGCCGCTGGCCCCGGGCCGGGATGGCCCGCGCGCGTGCTCAGCGGCCGACGGCACCTGCCGCGCTGGCCTGGTTCACGGGCGCCACCGCAGCGGTCCCGGCAGGCCGCTCGGTATGGATGAAGGCGAGCGCGAGCACCCCGCCGGCCACGGCTGCGATCCCCGCGGCCAGGTAGACCGAGTTCTGGCCGGTGGCGTACGCGGCGTGCACGACATGGCTGGCCGCAGCGTGCTGCGGGGAGGCGGCGACCAGTGCCCGCACGCCGCCCTGGCTGGCCTGCGTGGCCGCGGCCACCGGGTCGCGGAACAGGCCGCTGCCGGTCATCGTGCGGCCCAGGCGGCCGGTGAACACCGAGCCGAACGCCGCGATGCCGAGGGCGTAACCGACCTGGCGGAACGTGTTCACGGCGCCGCTGGCCATGCCAGATCGCGGCCGGGGCACGGCGGCCAGCGCGGCGGACACGAGCACGGGGGAGGCGAGCCCGACACCCACGCCGGTGACGGCCAGGCCCGGGATCAGGACCGTCCAGCCCGACTGGGCGGTCAGCGTGACGCGCAGCAGGGCGCCGGCGCCGATCAGCAGCAGCCCGATCCCGAGCGGGAACCGCGGCGCCATCGCGTGCATGAACCGCCCGGCCGCCGCGGCGACCACGAAGGCGATCCCGGCCATCGGGAGCAGGACCAGGCCCGCGCCGATGGCGGGCAGGTTGAGCACGGACTGCAGCCAGAGCTGGGTGTAGATGGTGGGGGCAAACGCGCACGCCGTGATCAGCACGCCCGAGGCCATCAGCGTGGTGAAGGACAGCCGCCGGAACAGGGCCAGGTCGAGCAGGGGATGCGCGCGGCGCCGTTCCACCGCGAGGAAGGCCAGCAGGGCGGCAACGGCCACCGCGAAGGCGGCCAGCGTGGCCGCGGTGTCCCAGCCGTCCCCTCCGACGTGGATGAGGGCGTAGGTAAGCGCCGCCGCGCTCACCGTGAAGAACGCCGCGCCCGCCCAGGCGCTGTACGAGTACCTGACTACCCGGATCGCGCTGCTGCCGGGCCTGAACCAGGTGGAGACCATCCCGGTCCTCCGTACGGTCAAGCGCAGCGGCCTACTGGCCCGCCCGTAACGAGCCCCGGCGCAGCCTGCGGGGCACGAGTACCGGGCACCCTGGGGCATACTGGAAGGGTCACGCCGCCCAGATCCCGCGGCCTACTGTGACGCCGATGCTGGCCCCGCGCTCGACCCCGGGTACTTCCGGGCCTGCGCCTCCTGACGGCAGCCGACGCAGATCCTGATCAGGCCACTGCCACGCGGGAGTCCGTCATGCGCCGGTGTCACTCTGCTCACCCGTATGTCCGCCACGATCGCGGTCGCCGCGATGATCAGCCGGCCCTGCCCGATGCCTACGCCCGCCACCTGTCGGTTCAGCCGGAGCTGGCGGCCGGCACCGCCACGGTCGTGATCAGCGGTGAGCTGGATCTGCTCGCCGCTCCGTCGCTGGCGGCGCACCTGGAGCAGGTCCTGTCCGGCCGCCCGCGGCGGCTCGTGCTCGACCTGGCCCGGGTGAGCTTCATGGACTGCGCCGCCGCCCGCGTCATCGCCGGGACGGAAGGCTCGCTGCCGCGCGGGGAGCGCCCCGTCATCCGGCGGCCGTCGCCGGTGGTCCGCCGGGTCTTCGAGCTCACCGGCCTGGATGGCCACTGCGAACTGGACGGGGAGCCAGGCGATAGGTTAGGCCGACGTGCAGAGCCACAGTGATCGCGAGTTCACGAAACTCGCCGGGGATTACCTGGACGACCGGTCCGCGCGGCACCCGGACGCGGCCACCGAACTCGGCGATCACCGCTACGACGCGCACCTGCCCGACCATTCGGCGGACGCGCTCGCCGCCGAACGCGAGGCGCTGGACCGCTGGACGCACGCGCTCGGCACGCTGGACACATCCGCACTGCCGACCGAGCACCGGGTCGACGCGGCCATGCTGGCGAACGACGTGGCCCGGCGGATATTCGAGCTGGACGAGCTGCGAGAGCACACCTGGAACCCGCTGCTGGCCAATCCAGGCCGGGCTATCTACGCCCTGCTGGCCAGGGACTTCGCGCCGCTGCCGGACCGGCTCGCCTCGGTCGCGGGCCGGCTGGCCGCAGTCCCGGCCGCGCTGGCGGCGGCGCGGCAGGTACTGGGCCCGATGCCCAGGGTCCATCTGGAAACCGCGATCACGCAGTTCTCCGGCACGATCACCCTGGTCACCGAGGTCGTGGACGCCGCGCTGCGGGACGCGCCGGGACGCGAGCGCGACATCGCGGCGGTACGCCCGGCCACTCTAAACGCGCTGGCCGGGCACCGCGCGTGGCTGTCCGCGCGGCTCGCCGAGGCCGCCGCCGGCCACGGGTTCGCGGACCCGCGGACCGGTGCCGACCTGTTCGCCAGAAAACTGTCGCTCACCCTGAACGCGCAGGCGGACGCGGACGCCATCCTGGCCCGGGCGCACGCCGACCTGGACCGGGTGAGCGCGGAGATCGCCGCGCTGGCCGCGGAGATCGCCGGGGCCGCATCCGGCCCCGGCGGCCCGGTGCGCCGGGGCCCCGCGCCGGGACAGCCCGCGCCGGGACAGCCCGCGGCGGACGGCGACCCGGCCGTCCGGGAGGTCCTGGACCGGCTGGCCGCCGAGGCACCGGACGACCGCAGCATCCTGGCATCCGGCCGCCGCGCCCTCGCCGCCCAGACGTCCTTCGTCCGGGAGAACCGGCTGGTCACCATCTTCGACGACCCGGTCGAGGTGATCGAGATGCCGGAGATCGACCGGGGCGTCGCCGTCGCCTACTGCGATTCGCCTGGGCCGCTGGAAACGGCGCCGATGCCCACGTTTATCGCCATCTCTCCCACCCCGGCGGACTGGCCGGCGCAGCGGGTCGCCTCGTTCTACCGGGAGTACAACCAGCACATGGTGCACAACCTGATGGTGCACGAGGCCATGCCGGGCCACTACGTGCAGCTCCAGCACTCCCGGCGGTTCCGTGGCTCGGCCACCGCCGTCCGGGCGGCGCTGCGGTCCGGCTCGTTCGTCGAAGGCTGGGCGGTGTACGCGGAGCAGGTCATGGCGGACAGGGGCTACCCGGGCGAGGGTGATCCCCGGGCCGTCCGGATGCAGCAGCTCAAGATGCAGCTCCGCATGATCATCAACGCGATCCTCGACGCCCGGGTGCACGGGCACGGGATGACCGAGGCCGAGGCGATGACGCTGATGACCGGGCGCGGCTACCAGGAGGAAGGCGAGGCGGCCGGCAAATGGCGGCGCGCCCTGCTCACCTCGGCCCAGCTGTCCACTTATTACGTCGGATACACCGAGGTCGCCGACCTGGCCGGCGAACTGAGGGCCAGCCGCCCGGGAGACTCGGACCAGGACCTCCACGACCGGATGCTCGCGCACGGCTCACCGCCCGTCCGGCTGCTCCGCCCGCTGACCGCCCCCTGATCCGCCCCGGCGCCAAGACCATGCAGAGGCACCTCTGCGTACACCCGGACCACGGCAAAGGCACCTCTGCGTACACCCGGACCGCGGCAAAGGCACCTCTGCGTACACCCGGGTCGCGGCAGAGGCACCTCTGCGTACACCCGGGTCGCGGCAAAGGCACCTCTGCGTACACCCGGGTCGCGGCAGAGGCACCTCTGCGTACAACGGGACCACGGCAAAGGCACCTCTGCGTACACCCGGGTCGTGGCAAAGACATCTCTGCGTACAACGGGACCGTGGCAAAGACAGCACCTCTACCTGCAAAGGCGGGGGCAGCGGGCAGGAGGAGGGGCGGGCTCGGCGCGATCGGTGGGGCGGCGACCGATGCGCGCACGAGCGGCGCTCCCCCCGGCCCATCCCGGCCTGCGCTGAGGTTTTTATTTATTTCGGCTGATCTGCGATCCGCTGGCGGTCCCGATCCGTAGATACCGGTAGAGGCGGCTACCGGAAAACCGCTTCGGCGATCAGGGAGACCCGCGGCGTACCAGGGGGAAAGTTGATCTCACTGCCGGCCGGCGCCACATCCGTCACCGGGGCTGGGCCCGGGCCCGGAGCCGCTCCCCCCGGGCCCGGGCCCAGGGGGAGCGTGCGGAAGGAATCCGGCTCCGCCCTGCGCGGCCAGCGCGTGCGGATCCGGGCCCGGGAGACGGGGATGCTCGTCGCCGTCCGCCGCCTTGGCCCGGAGCCGCTGAGGGAGGCGGCCGCACGCGGCAGCGAGATCGCCGGCCCGAGTGACGTCGCCCCGGGCCGCGCGAGCCGTCCGGCCGGAGTGACCCGGCCGGACGGCCAGAATGACCCGGACGGCCCGAGTGACACCGGGGTGCCCGCGTTCCTGCACGCCCTGCTGCGCCAGGTCGAGCCGTTCCCGGCCGCCGTCCACAACGAACGCTGGGACATCCTGGCCTTCAACCGGAGCTACGACGCGCTGTTCAGCCTGGAATCGGTCCCGGTCCGCAGCCGGAACGCGGTCCTGCTGTACTTCACCGACCCCGGTCTGCGCCGGCTGTGGCCGGACTGGGCGGACGGCGCCCCCCACGTCGTCCGCCAGGTCCGCGCGGCAATGGCCCGGCACGGCGGTGAACCGGCCTGGGCCGCACTGCTGGACCGGCTGCGCCACACATCAGCGGACTTCAGCCGACTGTGGGAGCAGGACGCTGACGACGGTGCGAGCGGCCTGGGCAACGCGCCGGAACGGTTCGAGCACCCGGTCGCCGGGCCGTTGCGGCTGGCCCGTTTCCGGCTGTGGGCCGAGCCGGGGGACGAGGGTCTCGTCGCCGTTGGCTACACGCCCGCCGACGTGGCGACCGCGGCCAAGCTCCCCCGTCTGCAGGCGCTATCCACCGCTGCTGTCCCGGGCCAATGAACCGCCGCTGTTACTGGGCCCGCGCCGCCCGGCTCCGGGCGCGGCACCCGCGGGGCCCGCGGGCGCCGCGGGTTCCCTGCCCCGGATACCGGTGCCGGGCTTTCAGCCGCCCGATACGCGGGCTGGGCGCAGCAGGGCGCTGATCAGGGGGCCCGGCGGTGTGTCGTCCTGCCGGAGCAGGGCCGCCGGGACGGGCTCGACCCCGTGGGCGGCGATGCGCGCGGCCTCGTCAGGGTCGCCCGGGTCGTAGACGAACCGGGAGCAAACGTCCCGGTACAGCCGGGCCACCCCGGCCGCGGTCGCGGGCAGGCTCACCGCGGCCAGCAGCGCGGCCCGGCTCTGGCCGTAGCGGCCGTCTTCCGGGCCGGCGCCCGCCGCACTGGCCACGATGGGCGAAACGGCCGTGACGCGATCCCGGCGCGTCCGCAGCGCCTCGGTCAGGCCGGGCAGCCCCAGGATGGGCAGCAGGCCGGCCACCGGATCGGCCGGGCCGAGCACGATCAGGTCGGCCGATTCGATGGCCGCCAGCACGCCGGGCGCGGGAACCGCCCGGCCGATCCCCTCGAAGGCGACGCCGCGCACGGCGGGCGCCGCCTGCTCGCGGACGAGGTACTCCGCGTAGGGCAGCCGACGGCCGTCGGAGGTCACGATCGTGGTGGTGACGTCGTCGTCGGTCATCGGCAGGACGCGCGCGGTAAGGCCAGCTGATCCTGCCAGCCGCATGGTCACCTCGGTGAGCGTGGCCCCGTCGCGGAGCAGCCCCGTCCGGTACAGGTGGGTGGCCAGGTCCAGATCACCGAGCCGGAACCAGGACTCTCCGCCGAGACCGGCCAGTGCCGCCATGCAGCGGAACGAGTCGTCCCGGACACCCCAGCCGCGCTCCGGGTCGATGCGGCCGGACAGCGCGTAGAGGACGGTGTCGATGTCGGGGCAGATCCGCAGCCCGTGCTGCCAGAGGCTGTCCGCGGTGCTCACCACCAGGGTGAGCGGCCCCGCGCCGTCTGCCGCGGCCAGGGCACGCCACAACCGGGACGCGCCGGTACCGCCACCGAGCCCGACGATGCCGCCCATGGCGACGATCGTAATGCCACGATGGGCGGAAATCCGTCCGTGCCGCCCGCCGACGGATCAGGCCCCCCGCGCCGCCCGCCGACGGATCAGGCCAGCCGTGCCGCCCGCCGACGGATCAGGCCGCCCGCGCCGCCCACGGCGGATCAGGCCAGCCGTACCGCGCACGGACGGATCAGGCCGCCCGCGCCGCCCGCCGACGGATCAGGCCAGCCGTACCGGCAGCGAGGTCAGGCTGTGCATGAGCACGCTGCCGCGCCAGCGCAGCTCACCGGCCTCGCCGTCAAGCGTCATCGACGGGAACCGGCTCAGCAGCCGGCCGATCGCGACCTGCCCCTCGAGCCGGGCCAGCGGCGCGCCCGCGCAGTAGTGGATGCCGTGCCCGAAAGCCAGGTGACCGGGATCCTGGCGGGTGATGTCGAGCGCGTGCGGATCGGGGAAGCGAGCCCCGTCCCGGTTGGCCGCCAGCAACGAGATCAGGACGAGCGCGTCCGGCGGGATGGTGGTGGCGCCGACCCGCACAGGCTCGGTCGTGAACCGCATCGTGGCCACGTGCAGCGGCCCCTCATACCGCAGGATCTCCTCGATCGCGCCCGGCAGCAGCGACGGATCCGAACGCAGCAGCCTCAGCTGCCCGGGATGGCGCAACAGCGACAGTACGCCGTTGCCGATCAGGCTGACCGTCGTCTCGAAGCCGGCCACCAGCAGCAGGAAGGCCATCCGGACCAGCTCGTCGGGCCACAGCTGGCCGGGCTGGCCGGAGATGTGCACCAGGTCGGAGAGCAGGTCATCGGATGGCGTGACCCGCTTGGCGTCGGTGAGCGCCGTCAGGTACGCCATCACGCTGCGTTCCGCGTCCCTGACCACCTCCGGCGGCACGGCCGACACGAACGCCTTGGACCAGGCGCGGAAGTTCCGGCGGTCGGCGGCGGGCACCCCGAGCAGGTCGCTGATCACGGTGATGGACAGCGGCACCGCGTACGCCTCGATCAGGTCCACCGGGCCGGGCGCCGGCATCGCGCCGATCAGGTCGTCGGCGATCTCCTCGATCCGGGGCCGCAGCCGGGAGACCGTCCGCACCGCCAGGGCCTGGTCCACCAGCTGGCGCAGCCGGGTGTGCGCCGGCGGGTCGGAGTTGAGCATGTGCGCGGCCAGCGGTGAGTTGTAGGGCCCGGCCTCGCCGGGCGGGAACAGCTCGCGGACGCCCGCGCAGTCCTTGCTCAGCCGCGGATCGGCGAGCAGCGCGCGGGCGTCGGCGTAGGAGGTGACCAGCCACATCGGGATCCCGCCGGGAGCCAGCACCCGCTGCACCGGCCCGTCCGCGCAAAGCTGCCGGTAAATGGCCCATGGATCCTGCACAAACGTCCGGCCGAGCGCGGTGAGCTCATTCATTTCCTGCATTGTGTGCTCCTTTTCCCCGTGGGGCACTGACAGCAGGCGACGATCAGCCAATTCGCTTCCCCTGAAAATGTTGTGCACCTATAACTAGGCCGTGAATCAATTTCCTGGATGGCGTACCGAATGGCCGGATCCCCGTTCCCAACGGCCATGATGCACGTACACCTCGTCCAGTTCACACACCATACCCGCCCCGGAAAAGGCATGCCGGGTGGCTTTACTACCTGGCTGGAATCAATCCCGCTAACGGCACGGGCCGTACCGGGCGGAACGCGTTCAGCGTTGGCCGACCACCGTTACCAGGACCGGAAAGTAATCATTAGGTTGCCGTCCGTAGTAACCGGAACAGGCTCGCACCGCACCGGGTCACGGCGGACAGTTCCCCGGCGCGGCCGGACGGCACCGAGCACGCCTGTGCCGACCGCCGGCCGCCCGGCCATATCGGCACTTAACGCCAAATCAATTGCCTACGGTGATGATGAGGCGGAACGCGGCGAAGGGGACGCTGCGGACCGGCAGGACAGGGAATCTGGGCATGGGGGGCGAAACGGGGGAAAGGATGACATCACCGTCGGCGGCCGCCGGTCTCACCGCCACGGCGGGCGGTGAGAAGGCCCGGCGGATGGAGTTCGGCGGGTTCCTGCGCAGCCGCCGGGAACGGATCAGCCCGCACGAGGCCGGTTTCCCGGTCACCGACCGGCGCCGCACGCCAGGCCTGCGCCGGGAAGAGGTCGCCGAGCTCGCCGCGGTCGGCGTGACCTGGTACACCTGGCTGGAACAGGGACGGCCGGTGCGTGCCTCCGCACAGGTGCTGCAGGCGATCGCCGACGCGCTGCAGCTGGATCCCGGGGAACGCGCCTACCTGTTCACCCTGGCCGAGGTGGCCCAGCCGGCGCGTGAGCCGGAGATCGCGGACATGCCGCCGTTCCTGCATGGCCTGATCCGGCAGCTCGATCCGTTCCCCGCCGCGGTGCAGAACGCGCGCTGGGAGGTCCTGGCCTTCAACCGCGGCTACGACGGGCTGCTCGGCCTGAACGCGGTCCCGGAGGCGGACCGCAACGCCCTGCTGCTGTACTTCACCGACCCGGCCCGGCGGCGGCGGTGGCTGGAATGGGAGGACAACGCGCCCCGCCTGGTCAGCCAATTCCGCGCGGCGATGGCCCGGCATGTCACCGAGCCCGCATGGCAGCAGCTGCTGGAACGGCTGCGCCGGTCCTCTCCCGACTTCGACCGGCTCTGGCAGCAGCGCGACGTGGGCGTCTACACCAACACGGCCGAGCACTTCCAGCACCCGGTCGTGGGCCGCCTGAGCCTGATCCGGTTCCACCTGTGGGCGGAGCCGCGAGAGGACGGGCTGCTCGCCGTCGGTTACACCCCGGCCGACGCCGCCACCGCGGTCAAGCTGCGCCGGCTGCCCGCCCTGTCCACGATGGAGTGAGCGCCTGCCCGGTGGCGGCCGGACGGGGCGAGCCGGACGAGGGCAAGCCGCCCGGCGGCACGCCGCCACCTGGCGGGCCGGGCGGGCCGGTCGTCCGGGCTGGTCAGGATGCGGCCGTGCGCGCGTGCCGGACCTGGCGCCGCAGGTCGCCGTGGCCGGGCGCGAAGCCGTGCGCCTCGAGCCAGCGCGTCATCCAGGACGGGTCGGGGTGCGATGCGGGCACGACGTTGTAGATGTAGTTCAGGCCCCGCCCGGCGGCCTCGTCCTCGAGCCGGTCCACGATGAACCCGCCGATCCCGGCGCCCCGGCGGTCCCGGCCGACCAGGAAGGTGATCTCCGCGTCCCCCCATTCGCTGTCCAGCCAGCCGTAACCGGCCACGGCGCCGTCGTCGTCGGTGACCTGCCACCACTCGTCGGCGATGGGCTCCCCCGGTTCGGGTGCGGTCATGCCCACCGCGGCGAGCTCCTCCGGCCCGAACAGCGCCTGCTTGGCGGCATCCCACCGGGGGGTGTCTTCCTTCGTCCAGTGCAGGGCCATCACATCTCCTCCGATAAGTCACGGTAGTCACCGGGCGGCCCGGGCGCCCGGCCGGCGGCGCCGGGCGGCGGCCCGGCGGGCGCTCATGACGGGACGGCCTCCGTGGGCGGGTCGCTGGGGATGAACAAAGTGGCGGCCATCCGGCGCAGCTCGACCCGGCGGATCTTCCCCGTGGCCGTGGTGGGGTAACCGGACACGAACACGACCTTGCGCGGCCGCTTGAACGACGGCAGCGCCTGGCGGCAGAACTCGATCAGCTCATCTTCGCTGACGGCGGCCCGGGATTCGGTGATGACGTAGGCGACCGGCTTTTCCAGCCCGTTGGCGTCGGGCGCCGCGATGACGATCGCCTGGGCCACGGCCGGGTGCGCGAGCAGCCGTGCCTCCACCTCCGCCGGGGACACCCAGATGCCGGAGGCCTTCAGCATGTCGCCGGTGCGGCCGAGGCACGCGTAGTACCCGTCGGCGTCCTGGACGTAGGTGTCCCCGGTGCGCAGCCATTCGCCCTGGAAGACCTGGCGGGAGGTGTCGTACCGGGACCAGTAGCCGGTCGCGGCCGAGCCGCCCCGCACGAACAGGGTGCCGGGCGTGCCGGCTTCGACGTCGTTGCCGTCCTCGTCCAGCACGCGCAGGTCGTAGCCGGGCACGGCCACGCCGGTGGTCCCGGCGCGTACCGCGCCGGGACGGTTGGACAGGAAGATATGCAGCATCTCGGTCATCCCGATGCCGTCCAGGATGTCCGCGCCGAAATGCGACGTCCACCGCTTGTACAGGGCGGCCGGCAGCGCCTCACCGGCCGAGGCGGCCAGCCGGACCCCGGCCATCGCGTCGGCCGGCAGCTCGGCGCGCAGCATGTTCGCGAAGAACGTCGGCCCGGCGAAGAACAGCGTGGCGCCGTGCTTTTGCGCGGCACCCGCGATCACGTCGGGCCGTGACGGGCTCGGCTCGAGCACGGCCGACGCGCCCACCGACAACGGGAACAGCACCGAATTGCCCAGGCCGTAGGCGAAGAACGCCTTGGCTGCCGACAGGCACCGGTCGTCCGGCCGGATACCGAGCACCAGGGTGCCGTAGGTCTCGCACACCACCTGGATGGCCCCGTGCCGGTGCATCGCCGCTTTGGGCGCCCCCGTGGTGCCGGACGTATACAGCCAGAACGCGGGCGAATCCGCGGTCGTCGGGTACACGGTGTCCTCCGGCGGCCCGGCCGTGAGCGCGCTGAGCAGGTGCACCGGGACCGGCGCCACGGCCAGGGCCTCGTCGGCCAGGATGCCGGTCAGCTCCGGCGCGGCCGCCGCGGCCTCGACGGCGGTGGCGGCGAACTCGCGCGTGATGGCCAGCATCCGGGCGCGTGAGTCGTTCAGCAGTTCCGCCACGCCGTCGGCGTGCAGCATCGTGGAGACCGGGACCGGGATCGCGCCCATCCGCATCGCCGCGAGGTAGACCACGACGAACTGCGGTGAGTCCGCCATCAGCATAAGCAGGCGCTGTTCGGGCTGCAGGCCGAGCGCGCGCAGTCCGGCGGCGGCCCGGCAGACCTGATCGTGCAGCTGCGCGTAGCTCAGCTCCCCGGCCACGCCGGCCAGCGCGATCCGCTGGCCGTCACCGCCGGCCAGCCGCTGGTCGAGCAGGTACGCACAGGCGTTGAACGGCTGCGCCATGCCGCTCCCCAATCTCCGCTGGGATGCCCGGGTGGGCGGGTCAGGCGAGGTGGACGTAGTCGTACTCGAACGGCTTGCCGTTAATGCCGTTGCGAGGCGGCGCGATCCAGGCCGCGATCTTACCTCGCTCATGTACCGGCTGCATGAGCGACCTGATGTGCGTTTTGTCCACGTCGGTGGGCAGCCACTGCCCCTTACTCCGCTGCCATTCGTCCGCCGTCAGCCGCTCGCCGCCGGGGGAGGCCTCGATCGCCCCGAACGCCCCGACCTTGCGGTTGAACGCGATGTGCGGGAGCGCGAGCCGCTGCGTGAGCCCGGCCTCGGCAAGGATCTTGTTCCACCGGTTGACGCCGCTCTGGCAGTCGGAGATGTACTCGTGCCGCAGGTCGCTGTTGAGGCCGACCAGCGCGGACACCTCCGTCTGCCCGATCTCCCCGTCGCTGAACGTGTCAATCATCATCGCGTCGCTGGTCAGCCGGTGGTCATCCTTGCGGCGCTCCTCCAGCCACCGGCCCTTGATCCCCGCGGTGTAGTAATTCGCCACGTTCGTGGACGTTTCCCCGCCGAACAGGTCGAGGGAAACGCTGTAGTGGAAGTTCAGGTACTTCTGGATCACGTTCAGCGGGATGACGCCGAGCGCGGCCACGTCATCGGTGTCGTTCTCCACCATCACCTGGGCGGTCCGCGCCACCACCCGGTCGACGCCGGTGGTGCCGACCATCATGTGGTGAGCCTCCTCCTTGAGCATGAACTCACACGTCCGCGACAGCGGGTCGAAGCCGCTCTCCTTCAGCGTGCCGAGCTGGTACTTCCCGTCCCGGTCGGTGAAGTACGTGAACATGTAGAACGACAGCCAGTCCGGGGTCTCCTCATTGAATGCGCCGAGGATGCGCGGGGCGTCCTCACTGCCGGAGTTGCGGTGCAGCAGTTCCTCGGCCTCCTCGCGGCCCTCCCGGCCGAAGTAGGCGTGCAGCAGGTACACCATCGCCCACAGGTGCCGGCCCTCTTCCACGTTGACCTGGAACAGGTTGCGCAGGTCGTACAGGCTGGGCGCGGTGGCCCCGAGGTTGCGCTGCTGCTCGACGCTGGCCGGCTCGGTGTCGCCCTGGATGACGACCAGCCGCTGCAGGTCGGCGCGGTACTCCCCGGGCACCTTTTGCCACGCGGGCTCGCCCTTGTGCTGGCCGAAGGCAATCCGCCGGCCGGGGTCCCGCTCGGCCAGGAAGATGCCCCACCGGTAGTCCTTCATCGGCACGTGCCCGAAGTGCGCCCAGCCCTCGCGCCCGACGTTGACCGCGGTGCGCAGGTACACGTCCTGAGTGGGCAGCGCCGGGCCCATCGACTCCCACCAGTTCAGGAAGTTCGGCTGCCAGGACTCCAGAGCCCGCTGCAGCCGCCGGTCCTCGCGCAGGTCAACGTTGTTCGGGATCTTCTCGGTGTAGTCGGAAGCCATCGTCATCGTGGTCAGACCCGCTTTCGATCGAAGTCAGCGCGCTGTCCGGTGCCGTAGCGGCGCAGCGCGCCGTCCGGGCCCGAAGCGTTCGGCCGGTAGAAGATCCAGTTTTGCCAGGCGGTCAGCCGCCCGAAGATCTTGGTTTCCATCGTCTCCGGGCCGGCGAAGCGGTAGTTCGCCTCCAGCCCGGTCAGCGCGTCCGGGCTGAAGCTGGCCCGCTCCTCTACCGCGATGCGGACCTCCTCGTCCCAGTCGATGTCGTCGGGGGCGAACGTGACCAGGCCGAGCCGTTCGGCGTCCTCGGCTTCCAGCGGCTCGCCGGCCCGCTTCTCCACCTCGGCCAGGCCGGCCTCGTCGCCGAGGTAGCGCGTCTGCAGCCGGGTCAGGCCGTTGCCCATCGGCAGCGGACCGGTGTTCATCGGGCCGACCGTGACGGTGGCCGGGTCGGCGTCGGGGTCGACCTCCTCGAACACGCCAAAGAGCTGGAACGACCGGTCGGCGGCCAGCGCCAGCTCCAGCAGCGAGCCGGCGAAGCAGCTGCCCGGCTCGATCAGCGCCAGCATGCTGCGGCTGGTGACGTCCAGCCGTTTCAGCGTCCGCTTGAGGTAATGGATGATCTCACCGGCCAGCCAGTCGTCCCGGTGATCCAGCAGCAGCCGGTCATGGGCCAGCACGCGCAGCGGGTCACCTTCGGTGCGCAGCACCCAGGTGCCGAGCTCGAGCTCGTTGGTGCGCAGGTCCAGGATCAGGTCGTCCAGCTCGCGGGTGACGGCCAGCGTCCAGAACCCGGCGCCCTCGGCGTGCACCGCGGCGATGTCAGCGGGGGCGTCCGCGCCGGGACCCCGCACGGTGATCTCGGCGACGGCGCGGGCCCGGTCGAGGCGGGCCGTCACGTGCCGGTAGCTGATCTCGTCGTCGCCGCGGGTCTTGTCCAGCGGGGGCAGCGCGATCCCGGTCGCGCCGGCGGGACGGTGCGAGCGCCCGGCCAGTTCGGCGGCGCGGGTGGCGACCGTCTCGTCCCACCGGGCCCGGGGGACGGCCTCGTCCACCAGCCGCCACTGGACCGCCTTCTTGCCCCCGATGCCCTCGGCCCGGGTGGCGAAGTAGTCGGCCAGGTCGCGCCGGACGTGCCGCTTGTCCACGACGCGGGTCAGCCCGCCGGTGCCCGGCAGCACCCCCAGCAGCGGCAGTTCCGGCAGGGACACCGCCGAGGAGCGGTCATCGATGAGCATCAGGTGGTCGCAGGCCAGGGCCAGCTCGTAGCCGCCGCCGGACGCGGTCCCGTTGATCGCGGCCAGCCAGGTCTGGCCCGAGTGGGCGGTCGCGTCCTCGATGCCGTTCCGGGTCTCGTTAGTGAACTTGCAGAAGTTCACCTTCCACGGGTGCGGGGAGGCGGCCAGCATGCGGATGTTCGCCCCCGCGCAGAAGACCTTGTCCTTGCCGCTGGTCACCACGACGGCACGCACCTCGGGGTGCTCGAACCGCAGCCGCTGCACCACATCGTAGAGCTCGATGTCCACGCCGAGGTCGTAGGAGTTCAGCTTCAGCTCGTACCCCGGCACCAGGCCGCCCCGCTCATCGACGTCCATCGTCAGCGTCGCGACCGGGCCGTCGCACGCCAGCCGCCAGTGCTTGTAGCCCGAGGGCTGGACCTGGAAGTCGACCCTGGTCATCATCGTCCTTCCGCTGGGCTGCCGCTTCCCCTATGTTCTACGTTACTAAGTAATTTCGTCAAGGTTTCGTAGCATATTAACGAGGCGGGCCGGCAGGGAACTCACCCCCGGCGACCGGCATGCCGCGATCAGCCGCAAAGGCTTTGTAACGGGGCTCTGGGGCCAGCCGCAGAATGGCATCACCAGCCGTGGAACAGCATCACCAGCCGTGGAACGGCGCTACCAGCCCAGAACGGCGCCACCAGTCGCGGAACGGCGCTACCAGCGGCGGAATTGGCCGTGGATGGCCCAGAAGGCCGCGAGCGCGGTCAGGCACGCCAGGCCGGCCGCGGCGGCCAGCAGGCGGCGGCGGGGACGACCGGCGGACCACCGCAGACCCGCGGTGGTGAGCCGGCGCGCCAGCCCGATCACGACGTAGAGCGAACCGGCGAGCGACAGGGCCACCAGGCTGACGCCGATGGCGTCGACCGCGGCCAGCGCGTATTGGTGCCCGGCGGCCGCGCTGGCCGCCAGGTGCGCCTGCTCGCTCCCCGAGCGCCACAGGGCCCGGTTGACCTGCGGGAAATACAGCAGCAGGTAACCGAGGCCCGCCGCGAGCAGCGGGATGACGCACACCACCCAGCCGGTCACCAGGATCCGGGTGCGGCGCCGGAGACCGGTGATACGCGGATCGGGGCGCCCCCGGGTTACGGCGCTCCGCAGGATGGGGGCGATGCGGGCGAACAGGTCCGGCACCCCGGCGAGGTCGCTGAGGATGAAGTAGCCGTCGAAGCGGACGAATGGGAGCAGTTGCTCCAGCATCTCCAGGTGGGTGACGGCGATGACGAGGAGCAGGACCTCCGCCGAGGTGGCCGCGTAGATGCCGGCCAGGGCCAGCATGAAGATCAGGTTGAAGTACAGGCCGCCCAGGTCGGTGCGCAGGCCAGGCCCGGCTGAGCCGGTAGGAATCGGTGACGTTGGTGAAGAACGACGGCCAGACCAGGTAGATGCCGACGCCGACCACGCCGGGCCGCGCGCCGCCATAGCGGCACCCGGTCGCGTGCCCGCACTCGTGGAAGGCGGCGGAGAGCACGGACAGGCCGAGCACAATGAGCAGATCCACCGGGTCGCGCAGGATCTGCTGAAGTCCACGCCCCAGGCCATGCGCGGCGAACAGCCAGCCGTCCACGGCCGCGACGGCGCCGGCCACGGCCACGATCACCGGCCACCGGAACAGCGGCCGGAGCAGCGTCCCGGCGGCGTTCGCCGCGCGTTCAGGCAGCAGCGTGCCGCGCGCCCTGAGCGCGAGCAGCGGGTTGGCCCGGGGCAGGTCGGCCGGGACGCCCTCGGCGGCAACGATGCCGAGGGGCAGCAGCTTGGCCGTGATGAGCAGGCGGACCTGGCCGGCGTTCAGTGCGCGGCCCAGGTCGGCGCTGGCCAGCTCCGCGATGGCGGCAAAGTCGCGGGAGCCGTCGATCCGCGACGTCACCCGGTACAGCAGTGGAGACATCTGGATGACCTGGCCGTCGGCCCGCCGCACGAGCGACGGCGGCTGGCTGTAGCCGGAGTCCTGGTACTCGCCGAGCAGCTCGACTCCGCTGGCCAGCCGGGGCGGCTCAGCGGGCCCGGATTGGCCCGCCGTGGGCGCGGCAGGTGCCGTACGCCCGCCAGTCACGGGCCTTGCGGCCACGGTCATGGGCCTGCTCCTCCCTGATGAGCTCACCAGCCGGCCTCAGCCGTACCGGGGACCGACGGCCCGGCCGGGCCGATCCGGAAAGCGGGAAGGCCGCCCGCGGGGGGACGGGCGGCCTTCCCTGCTGCTGTGCAAGCCCCTCCCGTTGCACAGCAGGCCAAGCAGTCCAAGCCGGGTTAGGTGCTACCCGATGTAGTTGCCGACGGCCGACGTGTTGGAGGACTGGCTGCCGGCGAACAGGGCAATGTTGTTGCCGCTCGCGACGTTGTTCCCGCTCAGCAGCGCAAACTGGTGGTTGAAGGAGTTGCTGATGCCTGACCAGCACCACAGCGTTTCCCGGCCGGGGAGAAGCTCGGCCTGCTCGAGCTCCAGCTCCTGCATCGTCACGGCAGGTAGAGTGGACATGGACCCCTCCTCTAGGAAGATCCGCCTGACCAGGCAGATCGGCTTGTCCGCGTTCCCGGGGGACCGTCCTCCGGGATCACCCGGCACCCTGTGGCGCTGGGCCACGGACCTGATGTACGCTCCGAACGTACATCTTGTTCGGTCACCACCGTACAGTATCCTGCCTGGGCGGGCAAGAGCTGGGCTGCGGGATCGCGACTGGGCTCATCGGAACGACGGCTAGGTTGGCTATGACGGCGCATACGAGGGGCGACAAGCCGGATTCCCCGCCCGACCGGCCCCGCACCGCCGGTGCAGAGGCGGAGCGCGAGATGAACCCGCTTCAGCGCCTGATTCAGCAGCGGTTGCGTGAACGAGGCTGGTCCTATGGCCAGGTCGCCCGGCGCGGCGAGTTGCCCCGGTCGACCGTCTATACGCTCGCGACGACCCGGAACCTGGTCAGGCCGCCGCGCCCGGCCACGATCGACGCGCTGGCCAAGGGCCTCGACGTGCCGGTCTCCGCGGTCCGTGCCGCCGCCGCCGAGGCCACCGGGCTGCACTACTACGACGAGGTCCCTGCCGGGCGGGAGCGCTCGGGCGACCAGGGGCGGGACCTCCTGATCGCCAGCATCGATGAACTGACGCCCGAAGACCGCCGGCACGTGGCCGCGCTCGTCGAATCGCTCAGGAACAGGGCGCTGCCGGAGCCCGGGGACGAGCGTTAGCCTTCCCGGGACCGCGGCGGTATGCGGTCCCGGGCGGCTTGCCGACCCGGCTCGCCCCGGCGGCCCGCCCCGGCGGCCCGCCCCGGCGGCTTGCCCCGGCGAGCGGAACCGTCCGGGCGGCGGTATCCGGCTACTCCTTCTCGGTGGTGTGGCTCATTCCATCGGCCAGCTCGCGGGCATCTTGAGCTTTTCTGCCAGTTCTTCGTAGGTGCCTTCCGGCAGGACCAGACGGGCCACCCGCAGGATCGACTGGGGGTCCTGGCCGGGGGGGCGCAGCACGTAGACCCGTTGGTCGCTCTCGTTGCACGTCACCACGAGCCGGTCGTAGTCGGCCAGCACGATGCGCGATCTGGCTGGGCCGGATGGCGGGGGGGCCAGATGCGGGGCGGGGCAGGCCTCGACGGCCCTACCGCCCTGCACAGCCGGATCGCCTGCCACGGCCGCACCGCCTGGCACAGCGGGAACGCCTGCCACGGCCGCACCGCCTGGCACAGCGGGACCGCCTGCCACGGCCGGACCGCCCTGCACGGCCGGACCACCCTGACCATCTGGCACGGCTTGACCGCCCTGACCGACCTGACCGCCTCGCACGGCGTGGCAGGCCTGGGCGGCGGCCTGGACCGCGGTCTGGTGCCGACGGCGGCTTGCCGCGATCAGCGGCTCGGCCAGCAAGGCCAGCACGATGAGCAGGCCCACGGCCAGCAGCAGGGTCTTCAGCCAGGAGGGCATGCCCGTCGCGTGTGTTCCTTTCGCCGCTGGCTGGGACTGGTGCCCGGTGGGTCCCGGCTGCGGGTGGTGCCCGGTGGGTCCCGGCTGCGGGTGGTGCCCGGTGGGTCCCGGCTGCGGGTGGTGCCCGGTGCCCGCCGGGGGAGACGCGGAGGGCGCCGGGGGCAGTTGCTGGCGGGGCGGACCCGGCCGTGGGGCCGTGGGCGTGTTGGGCGTGCCCGGGCGCGGGAGCGTCAGGACGGTGCCCGGGCGGATCGTGCCCGGGTTGGGCCCAACGGCGGACCGGTTGGCCGCGTACAGCGTCGGCCAGCCGCCGCGCACGGCGAACCGCTCCGCGATCCCGGACAGGGTGTCTCCGGCCGCAACGGTGTACCGCGCCGGGGCCGCCGGGCCGGGCAGCACGAGCACGGTGCCGGGGTGGATCGTGCCCGGGTCGGGGCCGATAGCGGACCGGTTGGCCGCGTACAGCGCCGGCCAGCCGCCACGCACGGCGAACCGTACGGCGATGCCGGCCAGCGTGTCGCCATCGTGGACGACGTATCGGGGACGGGGGTTAGGCGCCGTCACCGGGGTGGCGGCGCGGAGCGTACTGGTCAAGGTGATCTTGGTATTGCTCTGCGCGCGGGTGTTCGCCTGGGCCGGGCGGTCAGCGGATCCATTCGTAACGGCCGCTACCAGCATGATCGGGACCACGCTCCAGGCGAGCACGACACACGCGGATTTCAGCCACATGCGCATCGTGCTGTCACTTTCCTTCCAAGGGGATCAGCGCCGGGCGCTACGGGCCCGGAACCGACGGATCGAACCGTTGGGAAGGAAAGGACTTACGCCGGCGGCACCTCCGGCAGGTAGGAACGCCAGACCGGCTTGACGCCGGTCCCATCGATCAGCCGCAGCAGCACCACCGTGCGGTGCGCGCTTAGCGCGTCACCGGTGCCACCGGGCACGTTGCGGCCACCATGACCCCCCGCGCTGCCGCTGTCCGGGCCGCTCCCGCCGCTGGCACTGTTGGCACCGCCGCCCGGCCCAGCCGGCCCCGAGGGGAACACAGGCACCGGCGAGACCGGCGCACGGTAGCCGAGCATCCCCGCCGCCGCTGCCGGGCTCGGCACCAGGGCGGCGCGCACTCCCGCCATGCCCGCTCCCGCCATGCCCGCTCCCGGCGTCACGGCGGCACCCGATGACGTTCGCGCAGCCTGAAGTGGGAGGGCGACCAGGTTCGGCGCGGTGTTGCTCGGGGCGAGCGCGCGGGTTGCGGCCGACCCCACCGGGGCCAGCGCGCCCATGACGGGAACCAGCGCGCCAGTCGTAGCCGGCGCCGGGGCCAGCAGGCCAGCCAGCGGGGCCGACGCCCCGGCTGCAGGGGCCAGGACCGGCGTCAGCGCGCCGGTCACCGGGGCCAGCGCGCCCGTCGCCGGGGCCAGCGCGGGAGCCAGCGCCCCCGTCACCGGGGCCAGCGCGGGAGCCAGCGCCCCCGTCACCGGGGCCAGCGCGGGAGCCAGCGCCCCCGTCACCGGGGCCAGCGCGGGAGCCAGCGCCCCCGTCACCGGGGCCAGCGCGGGAGCCAGCGCCCCCGTCACCGGGGCCAGCGCCCCCGGGAGCCAGCGCCCCCGTCACCGGGGCCAGCGCGGGAGCCAGCGCCCCCGTCACCGGGGCCAGCGCGGGAGCCAGCGCCCCCGTCACCGGGGCCAGCGCGGGAGCCAGCGCCCCCGTCGACCGGGCGCCAGCGCGGGAGCCAGCGCCCCCGCGACCGGGGCCAGCGCGGGAGCCAGCGCCCCCGCGACCGGGGCCAGCGCGGGAGCCAGCGCCCCCGCGACCGGGGCCAGCGCGGGAGCCAGCGCCCCCGCGACCGGGGCCAGCGCGGGAGCCAGCGCGCCCGTCACCGGAGCCAGCGCCCCCGTCGCCGTCGACACCACCGGAGCCAGCGCGCCCGTCACCGGAGCCAGCGCCCCCGTCGCGGTTGTTACCACCGGGCTCAGTACGCCGATGACACCGGACGCTACCGGGCCCAGCACGCCGGTCGATGTCGACGCGGCTGGACCCAGCGCGCCGATGCCGGCGGAGCTGCCGCGAACGTGTGCCGACGTGCCCGTCGCCACCGGCGTAGCCAGCGTCGCGGCAGCGGGGGCAACCGAGCCAGCGGCGGGCGTGGCGAGTGTGGTGACCGGGCCGACGACCGGGTTAGCCGGCTTCGGCGCAACGGCCGACGTGACCGGAGCAACCGCCGACGTAACCGGCGCAGCGACCGGGGCAGCCAGCTTCGGCGCAACGGCCGACGTGACCGGGGCAACGGCGGATGTAACCGCGGCCACGGCCGACGTGACCGGCGAGGCGACCGGCTCCGTACCGGAGAGTGGGCTGGCCGACTTGCGCGCGGCGACGGGGGCAACGGGGGCGACAGCCGATGTAACCGGCCGGACGACCGATCCCGCGGCCGACACCGGGGCAGCCGGCTTCGAGGCCGTGACCGGGGCAGTTGGCTCCAAGGGCGCTACCAGGGCGGCCGGCTTGGAGGCCGTGACCGGGGCGGCCGAGGTGGGCGTGGTGGGCGGAGTGAGGGACGCGGTGCTGGACGGCGCGGCCGCGCCTGAGGGCGGGTCAGCCGGCTTCAGCGTGGGCGCCGAGGTGACCGTAGCCACTGCCGACGTAACCGAATGGACGACGGAACCCGTGGCCGCACTGGTGACCGGGGCGGCCAGCTTCGGCGCGGTGACCGGCGTCGCCGATGCCGGTGTGGCGGATGGCGGCGGGGAGGTTGCGGCGTGCGCCTGCCGGGAGAACACCAGCAGGATGGCGAGCATCCCGGCAGACACGATCGCGCACTGCATCGCTCGCCGAGCGATGCGCAGCAACGTTGCCTGGGACACGAGCAACTCCCGTTCCGCCGGGAGAGACAGTTCTGACTGTTCTGGCGGTGCTTCCCAGACATTATCGACCCAAAACCTGCATGCTCGGGTTAATTCTGCCATTCGCCGATATCAAGCCGTTATGACCGCTCGGGACTGGATTGGGACCCGCGGAGCCCTGACTCCGGTTTCGCGTGGCATGGCGGGAGATTGGGCAGACATCCCTGAATAACGACGGTTATCGAGGACCTACCAGGACAGTGTTCACCCGTGCGCAGCAGTGAATCCCCCGGAGTCGCGCTCGTGGCCGCAGCCGCGGACGCCGACTGGGTGACCCGGCTCGTGCTCGCCTGGCTCGCGGCGAAACGATCGCCGAACACTCGCGCCGCCTACGCCCGCGACATCGGGATCACCCCACAGCGGCGAACCAGCCGCGCGGCCTCGTGGCTGGCCTGGTGCCAGGCCGAAGGGGTGCACCCGGTCACCGGTATCACCGGCCTGCACGTGACCCAATACGCCCGGCAACTGGACGACGCGGGACTGTCCCCGGCCACCGCGGCCCGCAAGCTCGCCGCGGTGGCCGGCTGGTACGCCTGGCTGGCTCAGCGCGGGCACATCACGGCCAGCCCGGCCGCCGGCCTCGAACGGCCCAAGGTCACCTCCGGCGCCCCGGTCACGCCGGCCCTGACCCGGGACCAGGCCCTTGCGCTCCTGCACGCCGCCGACGCGGCACAGGGCCCTCGGCGCGCCCGCGCAGCCGCACTGGTGGCCGTGCTGCTGTTCACTGGCGCCCGTGTATCCGAGGTCATCGCCGCCGACGTGGAGGATCTCGGCACCGACCAGGGGCGCCCGGTGCTCTGGGTCACCCGCCCGGACGGCCGGCGCCAGGGCCTCGCGCTGCCCGGCCCGGCCGCTTCCCGGATCGACGCCTACCTGGCGGGCCGCGCCGGCCTGACGGCCGCGCCCGGACAGTCCTGGGAAGCCGGGCGGTCCTGGCGGTCCGGCCAGTCCGGCAGGCGCCACGTGCTGTTCGCCACCCGCACCGGAAGGCGGCTGTTCGCCTCGGACGTCGGGCAGACCCTGCGCCGTCTCGCTATCCAGGCCGCTCTGCCGGCCGAGCTTTCCGGCCATCTCGGGCCACATGCGATGCGGCACACGTTCGCGGCGCTGTATCTGGAGGCCGGCGGATCGCCCCGCGACCTTCAGGCCGCCCTGGGGCATTCCGACGCCCGCGCCACCGGGCGCTACGACCGGGCCGGGCACACCTCCCGCCGTCCACCCGGCCACATGATCGCCGCGTACCTGGAAGACCCCTCATAGCGCTTACGGGCAGACTTTTGGCGCCCGGCAGTATTTGACCAAAAGTCTGCCCGTAGGGAGGGTTTGTTTCAGGAGTGACTCATGAAGCTAACGTCAGGCGTGGAACGCTAACCGAACGCTAACCGCCGCCGTTCAGGCGCTTCCATTCTCGCTGCGCGTCAGCCGACCAGCGCTGATGCTGGTCCGCGAACAGGCGCGCGGCCGCCAGGCCGCTCCACCGGGCGGGCAGCAGTTCCCGGGGCAGCGCCGGGTCGACCGACGGGAACCGCCGCCAGGCATGCACCAGCTCGACCTGCCGGGCCAGGACGTCCTCCGGCGTGCGGCCGCGGAACTCCTCGATGAACTGCTCGTACTGCTCCTCGATCGCGGTCAGGTCCCAGGCCGTGGCGACCATGACCCGCACGTCGGCCAGGCCGGAACGGCGCGCCACGAACACGTGCGCATCGTCCGCGACGCCCGCCTCGCGCAGCACCTCGGTCGCCTCGGCCTCGCGCTCCGGGTGCGGGCTGATCCACAAGCCGGCGCCCAGGGACCCGAAGCCGGCCCAGCTCAGCCGGCTGCGCACCACTTGCCGGGCCCGGCGGTCGCTTTCCGGTATGCGCGCGGACACCAGCAGCCACCGGCCGTCCCAGTCCGGCGCGGGGCCGGTGAAGGAGTAGATGCGCTCCGCGCCGTCGGTGAGCAGGCGGCGGGCACTTACGGTCAGCCGCCAGCGGGTCCGTCGGCCGATCTTCTCCGGCTCCAGCCAGCCCGCGGCGGCCGAGCGCATCAGGGCCTGGCGGGTGGCCTTTTCTTCTATGCCGAGCCGGGCGAACACCGCGAGGACCGCCGACGTCCAGGCCGTCCCGTCCCCCGTCAGCACAAACTCACCGAGCAGCGTGAACAGGAGGCCGCGGGCACTCGGGGCGCCGGCCGCGTGCCGCCGGGACAGCGCCGGCGACACCGGGGGCGGCTCAGCCGCGGGTGTAGTAGGCAATGCCGTCGACCTCGGTCCGTGACAGCCGTCCCGCGCGCACCAGCACGTCGAGGTGGGCCATCGTCTCGGTCACCGCCAGGCACCGGCCCAGCAGGTCGAGCTCGCTGAACATGTTTCCCCGTCGCGTCCACAGCAGCCGACGGGCGGCCTCGGCGGCCGTATGCGCGCCGGCGTCGATCGTGTCGTCGATCTGGTGCAAGCGGGTGTCGTGGTGGTCGATGAGCTCGTCCACCCGGGCGTGCACACTCGGCGCGACCGGCCCATGGGCCGGCAGCAAGCGCCGGTCCGGCAGCCCGCGGACCAGCTTCAGCGAGCCGAGATAGTCGTGCAGTGGCAGCTCAGCGGGGTCCAGCTCGAACCCGATCGACGGGGTGATCCGCGGCAGCACATGGTCGCCAGCGAACATGACGTCGCGGCCAGGGTCGACGAACACGACGTGCCCGCGGGTGTGCCCGGGAGTGGGGTGTACCTGCCAGCGCCCGGTCTCCAGCTCGATGTCCGCGGGCGCGTCCAGCCAATCGTCCGGGTCATCCCAGTCCGCAACGTCGTGGTGCACCGCCGTCCGGCGTGCCTCGCGTCCCAGGTCGTCCGCGCCGCCCCGGTGCAGCTGGCTGAGCAGCGGGGTCCGCACGTCCATGGCCGGATCCTGCGCGACCCGCAGCGTGCCGGCCTCACCACGGCCAAGGCTGATCCTCATGCCGAACTCGCGGCGCACGGTGACGGCCAGCGTGTAGTGGTCGCGGTGTACGTGCGTGACCAGGAACCGGCGGACGCTGCTGAGGCTGCCGTCGAGCAGCTTGACCGCCTGCTCGAGCAGATCGCGCGCTTCGGTGATCGCCCACCCGGAGTCGACCAGGACCAGTCCGTCGCCGTCGCGTACCGCGTACACATTGACCGCCCGTAGCCCGTCCTGCGGCAGCGGCAGCGGGATCCGGTACACGCCGGCGCCCACGTCGTACGCCCCGGGGATCGTCCAGTCCGCCTCCGGGTCATCCTCCCGTAGCTGCATCATCACGGTTCATGCTTAGCACGTCGGCTCTGCGCGGCTGGCCGGCCACCTGAGAGGCAGCGCTCACGGCTGCCCCGCCAATTCAGGAAAAAATATCAGATAAATAGACTTCGAATGATTCCGGGCCTGACCCGCAAGCGAGAATTAACGTCAATTCCGGCCCCTCATGCGTGCGGATGAAAATCTCAGCGGGCCCGAGCATTTTCGGGGCATGCGCGGCTCACGTCCGCGTCCTGGAACGGCCGTCTCCTCGGGGTTTTCTGGCCCCAGCGCGGCACCGCCTTGTGGCCAGCGATAGGACCATGCGGATACCGCGGCATGAGGGTGAATCGCTTTCGGTAATCAATAAGTAGCCGAAAGTTGCGATGACCGGCGGGCCGGCGCGCCAATTGAACATCGGTCATCTGGGCCTGCGGGCAGATCCGGCCAATGCGCGGCAGCGGACGTTTTGTGCGCTGCCGCTTACCGCGCCCCTTGCCGCACAGGATCACTGTGCCCGTCGTTTCCGCAGGCCATGGTCACATCGGGTGCCCAACGTGCCGCTGGCCGAGTGCCGTCCGGCGACGCCTGCCGGGATCTGGCGGCTGCCCCCCGGCAGCGCGGCACCCGCCCGCTCCGCCTGCTGGACAAAACATTCCGGTAGTCAGTCAATGACGGGAAGTTACATGGTGACGGTCATGGCGGGCGATCAGCCCAGTGGGGCCGGGCCTTTGGGCTTCTGGCTTCCCATCAAAGAGGTTAAGGATTATAACGAAACGATAACGAGAAGTGTTTTGATGTCGCCCGGAACTTCGGTGCGAGCGTCTAGCTAATGTCAGCAGATCATAAGGGCGCCTTCCGCGCACCCGGTGCTTGCAGATATTCCGTAATACGCATCACATTAGGCGGGGGCCAAGAGAGATGACGCGCGACTGGGGATACGACTATGCCCCGCTTACGTGCCGGGGCAGCCAATGTGGCTCCCGCAGGCGCGGTGAAGCGGCCGGCCCCGCACCGGCTCTGCCCTCCGGCGGATCAGACAGTGAGCGGCCGGCATGAAGATCGCGATGACGACCGAAGGTACCTACCCGTACGGCTTCGGCGGAGTGAGCGTATGGTGCGATCAGCTCATCCGCGGCATGCCCGGCTACGACTTCAGCCTGGCGGCGATCGTGGCGACCGGGACCGAGCGCCTGGTGTGGCCGCTGCCGGACAATGTTGAGGCGGTCGACAAGGTGCCGCTGTGGAGCACCGCGTCGGCTGGCCCCGCGTTGGGCCGCCGGAACGGGGTTCCGGCGGTGCTGCTGCGCGAGCTCATCGACTCGCTGCTCGATTCCTCTCCCGAGGCCCAGCCCCGGTTCGCCGGTGTCCTGCGCGAGCTGTTGGAATTCGCGCAGCGCGGGAACCTCAGCGCCGCCCTGGGAAGCGACAAAGCCGTACAACTGCTCAGCGAGGCCTGGGGGGAACGTCCGCCTATCTCCCGGCCGGCCACACCCACCCTGTACAACGCGGTCAGTGCGATGCAGCTCCTGGACCACTCGCTCCGGCCGTTGTCTTACCCGCCGCCGCGGGCGGACGTCACGCACGCGGTGACCAACGGGCTGGCCGTGCTTCCGGCGCTCGCCGCCAAGTGGCGGTACGGCACGCCGATGATCATCACCGAGCATGGGGTGTACCTGCGCGAGCAGTACTTGCAGAACCACAAGAGCCTGTACCGGTGGCCGGTCAAGGCGTTCTATCTGAGTTTCATGCGCCGCCTCTGCGCGCTCGGCTACAACGAGGCCGGGGCGATCACCCCGGGCAACATCTACAACCGGCGCTGGGAAGAGCGGCTGGGCGCGGAGCCAGCGCGCATCCGCACCGTGTACAACGGCGTGGACCCGGCGGATTTCCCGGCCCTTTCCGGTGAGCCCGACGCCCCGACCATCTCCTGGGTCGGGCGGATCGACCCCATCAAGGACCTCGAGACGCTGGTGCGCGCGTTCGCACTCGTGCATGAGGAGATGCCGGCCGCCCGGCTGCGCCTGTTCGGCTCACCGCCCAAGGGCCGGGAGTCTTACCTGGAAGGCTGCCGGGCCCTGACCGCGGACCTGGGCATCGCCGGGTCGGTGACGTTCGAGGGCCGGGTCGAGAACATCCGCGACGCCTACGACGCCGGCCAGATCGTAGCGCTCTCCAGCGTCTCTGAGGGGTTCCCTTACAGCTTGATCGAGGCGATGACCTGCGGCCGGGCCTGCGTCGCGACCGACGTCGGCGGGGTGACAGAGGCGGTGGGGGAAACCGGGCTGGTGGTGCCCCCGCGCAGCCCGAAGCAGATGGCACGGGCCTTTCTCACCCTGCTCCAGAATGACGATCTCCGGCACCGGCTAGGCGCCGCCGCCCGGACCCGGGCACTGGAGAACTTCACCGTCGACGGCGCGATCAGCGCGTTCCACGAGATCTACAGCTCTGCCGGCACGGCCCGGCCCGGGCCGGCCGCACCGATCACGCTGACCACCGGGGACCCATCAGGCGACCTGCTTCCCTGGAAGGCCGCCATATGATCGCGAGAACCCCTGCGGCACGCCGGCCTACCCGAGTGCCGCGCGTCCCGGACGGGGCCCGGGGCCTCGCGGTCGTCCCCGCCGAGGAGGTCAGGCCGCGCGACCTGGCGGAGCTGTGTGAACAGTTCATCGGCGTGTGCGAGTCCGCGGTGGACCCCCTGGAGATATCCAGCGCGCTTGAGTTCGACGGCCTGAACGACCAGGCGGTGCGCGAGCTCTACGGCTTCTCCGACGTCTTCGCGCTGGCCGAGGAGATGTACGGGTGGGTGCCGCGGCAGCCCGCCGAACCGGAGCCGGTGGCCGATCCCTGGCGGATCAGCAAGCTCCGGTCGGCGCTGCATGGCCTGATCTATGGTTTGCCCGCGGTCTGCTTCCCGGCGGCCGCCGGGCTGCTGAGCGGCCCTGGTGTGCTCCGTGTGCTGGTCGTCGCGCTGCTCAGCTCCTGGGCGCTGAGCCAGGGACTGGCCTATCTCGGGTACGCACGCCTGGGCCGTTCGGACGCGAATCTGGCCGCCCGGATGCTGCTGCCGGGAATGACCGCGGGCGTAGCCGCGACCGGCCTGATCATGGGGCTGACCGCCGCGAGCGGGCCCGTTCATCGGCCCGCGCTCGCCTTCGGCTTCGGGCTCGGGACGTACATGCTCGGCGCCACCGTGCTGATGGTGCTGGGCGCCGAGCGCCTCCTCCTTGTGGTCCTGGCACCCGCCGTGCTGGGTTCCGCCGCATTCCTGGCCCTTGGACGACCGCATCATCTGGAACACGCGGCCTGGGCCGCCCTGGCCGCCACCCCCGCGCTGGCCCTTGGCCTGGCCACGTGGCGGGCCGGGCGCACGTCTGGCCTCTTCGGCCGGCGCCGCGGCAGCAGCGCGCAGGCACGGGAGGCCGCCGGCCAGCTGATCACGGCGGCGGATCTGCGCGGCGCGCTGCCGAGCGCTGGATTCGGGCTGGTCGTCGCCGGGCTCCTGGTGTTCCCGGTGGCGGCGGCCCTGCCCGGCCGTCCCAACACCGGTGCGCTGCTCGCCTCGCTGCCGCTGGCCCTGAGCATGGGTGTGGCGGAGTGGACGCTCGTCTGGTTCCGGCGGCGGGCGCAGCGCGTGCTGCGGGCCACGCGGGACGTGCGGGCCTTCGCCCACCGGGCCCGGCTGACGCTGCTCATCGCGCTGCTGCAATATCTGACTGCCGCCGCGCTGCTGACCGCCACAGCGGTCGCGGTGGCGACCGCGGCGCATCTGATTCACCCGCACTGGGCCATTGCGCCGCAGATCGCGGCGTACCTGGCGCTCGGCGGGGCGATGTTCGTCGCGTTGCTGCTGCAGGCGTTCGGCAGCCGCATATTCCCGCTGATCACGTGCGCGGCGGCGCTGGCCTTCGAGGTTCTCTGCCGCCGCCTGGGGGTGCTCGGGCAGCTCGCGGCCTGCACGGAG
The DNA here is from genome assembly GCA_963824545.1 of uncultured Actinomycetes bacterium. Taxonomy (GTDB): domain Bacteria; phylum Actinomycetota; class Actinomycetes; order Streptosporangiales; family Streptosporangiaceae; genus Bog-532. The sequence goes on from CAWGPP010000003.1 coordinate 32,994, forward strand.
CTGCTCGTGCTGCTGACCGGCTACGCGGCCCTGGTGCTGGGAAAGGCGGTGCGGCATGCGCGCTAGGGCGTCAGGCGTATCACGTCTCATTCACATGTTCATGTTTCAGGAAAGGGGGAGGCTGCGATGGCAGAACTAGTCGCGGTAACGGGAGCCGAGGGTTTCATCGGCTCGCATCTGGTGGAGGCGCTGGTGCGCCGCGGGCACCGGGTAAAGGCGATGGTGCTCTACAACATGTACAGCTCACATGGCTGGCTGGACGCGGTCGAGCCCGACGTCAGAGACCAGGTGGACGTGGTCTTCGGCGATGTGCGCGACCCGGCCTCGGTGCGCGAGCTCGTCGAGGGCGCGGCGGTCGTGTATCACCTCGCCGCCCTCGGATCGGTTCCCTACTCCTACAGCGCCCCGCGGTCCTTCGTGGACACGAACGTGATCGGGACACTGCACGTACTTGAGGCGGTCCGTGCCTGCCAGACCCCGCGCCTGGTGCACACCTCGACCAGCGAGACATACGGGACGGCCCGCACCGTCCCCATCAGCGAGGCGCACCAGCCTCAGGCACAGTCGCCATACGCGGCATCCAAGATCGCGGCCGACGCGCTGGCCGAGTCCTACTACCTCAGCTTCGGCACGCCCGTGGTGACGGTGCGGCCGTTCAACACCTTCGGTCCCCGGCAGTCGGCCCGTGCGGTCATCCCGGCGATCATTACCCAGCTCGCGGCGGGATCCCGGCAGCTCAAGCTGGGCGCACTTAACCCGACCCGCGACTTCTCCTACGTCACCGACACCGCCCAGGCGTTCGTGGACCTCGGTGAGGCGCCGGCCTCAGCGGTCTTCGGCGAGGTGTTCAACGTCGGCCCGGGACGGGACGTCTCCATCGGGCAGCTGGCCCATGACATCGCCAGGTTGATGGGCATGGACGCCAACATCGTCGAAGACTCCCAGCGGCTGCGCCCCAAGGACTCGGAGGTGATGCGGCTGGTTTGTGACGCCTCCAGACTGCGCGAGCGCACCGGCTGGCGGCCGCGCTACACCCGCGATGAGGGCCTGCGCGCAACCATCGACTGGTTCAGCGAGCCCGGGAACCTGGCCCGGTACAACCCCAGCGAATACCACAGATAAGCGCGGAGACATCATGCATGCAGTAATTCTTGCCGGGGGTAAGGGGATCAGGCTCCGGCCCTACACGACGCGGCTCCCCAAGCCTCTCGTGCCCATCGGAGATGAGTACTCGCTCCTGGAGATCGCGCTCCTCCAGCTCGCCCGGTACGGATTTGACCGGGTCACGCTGGCCATCGGCCACTTCGGCGAGCTGATCCGGTCCTACATCGGTGACGGCAGCCGGTGGGGCCTCAGCGTCGACTACACCGAGATGGAGGAGACGCCGCTGGGCACGATGGGGCCGGTCCTGAGGATCCTCGACCGGCTGCCCGAGCAGTTCATGGTCATGAACGGCGACGTACTGACCGACCTTGACTATTCGGACCTGATGCGGCGGCACGCGGCATCGGTTGCGCCGCTCACGGTGGCGACGTACCAGCGTGAGGTACGCATCGAGTACGGCGTGCTCACGACCCATGACGATCACGTGGTGAAGTTCACCGAGAAGCCGACGATCGACTACCGGGTCAGCATGGGCGTTTACGCCTGCAACAGGCAAGCCCTGGCCAGCTACACACCCGGGCTGCCGTTCGGCTTCGACGAGTTCGTCCTGGACATGCTGGCGTGTGGCACTCCCCCGCAGGAATACGCGTTCAAGGGCTACTGGTTCGACATCGGCCGCCCGGAGGACTATGACCGGGTCAATGCCGAATTCGGGCTCCTCCGGGCAAACCTGCTGGGAGCCTAGGCGATGCGTCTCATGATCATCGGTGCGAACGGATTCCTCGGTGCGCACATGTGGCGCCGGGCCTTGGCGGCCGGGGCGGAGGTGGTGACGGCTGGCCGGTCCGAACTGGCCGATTCCCCCCGCCACCGGCTCGTCGACCTCGCCGAAGAGGATCCGGCCCGGTTCGCGGCAGTGCTCGCGGAGGTGGCTCCGGATGCCGTCGTGAACTGCGCCGGAGCGACCGCCGGGACGCCGGAGACGCTGACCGCGGCCAACATCACCGGCACCTACACGCTGACGAAGGCCATGCTCCTGGCCCGGCGGCGGTCGCGGCTCGTGCATCTGGGATCCGCGGCCGAGTATGGGCGCGCCGAGCCCGGGGTGCCGGTGTCCGAGCAGGTCACTCCCCGGCCCGGCGCGATCTACGGCGCCACCAAGCTAGCCGGTACCCGGCTGGTGGAGCTGGCCGCGGCGGCCGGGCTCGATGCCGTCGTGCTGCGGATCTTCAACCCCATCGGGCCGGGTGCGCGGCAGGCGAGCCTGCCTGGCCGGCTGACCGCCGAGCTGCGCCAGGCGGCCTGGCGCGGAACCGATGTCCGGCTGGGGTCGCTGGATGCCGTCCGCGACTTCGTCGACGTGCGGGATGTCGCCGACGCCGCGTTCGCCGCCGCGGCCGCGGCCACGCTCCCGCACACGGTGCTCAACATCGGCAGCGGGCGGGGGGTACCGGTCCGCGCGATGGTCAAGCAGCTCCTCGCGATCAGCGGATGCACTTCCGCAGTGTACGAGGATACGCAGGGACCGGAGCGCTCACCCGACATCCCCTGGCAGCAGGCCGATATCAGCCGCGCGGTCGCTGACCTGGCCTGGACACCGCAGCGCGAGCTGGTGACGTCGCTGACCGACCTGTGGGAGGCCACCCCGTGAGCCCGCGCGCCACCGGCGGCTCCCGGCCGGTCAGGCCACAGTTGATCGTCCCGGCGTATTTTCATCCGTCGACCCATCCGGACGAGTGGGTGTGGCTGGCCGAGCGGGCGGCGCAGATCAGGATGATCGTGCTCAACCTGGCCAGCGGGCCGGGCACCCAGCCCGACGCCGCCTTCTTCCCGGTGCTGGACCGGCTGCGTTCCGCCGGGGTGACGGTGGCCGGGTACGTGGATACCGACTACGGCCACCGCCGGGCGTACGACGCCATGGCCGATCTTGCCCGGTTCGCCTGGTGGTACCAGGTCGACGGAGTGTTCTTCGATCGGGCCGCCGCGACCGCCGAGGATGTCGGCTACTACGCGGACCTGGCCCGCAGGGCGCGGGCTACGGGCGCGCGCCTGGTGGCGTTCAACCACGGCACCCACCCGGTCGAGGCGTACGCCGACCACGCCGACCTGCTCGGCACATTCGAGGGCCCCTGGACCACCTACCTGAAGCTGGCCATACCGCGCTGGGTACGGGAACGGCCCGCCGGGCAGTTTTTTCACCTGCTGTACTCGGTGCCGGTCTCGTCGTTCGACGACGCCACTTCGCTGGCGGCCCGGCGCAACGCGGGCGGTGTGTTCGTGACCGACCGGGGCGGGGTGAATCCCTGGGACCGGCTGCCGGACGGCGCTTTCGACCGGCAGCCGCACTAGGTCTCCGGCTTGCCCTGGTCGTGGCCGCCGTCCTGGGCGCCGCGGCCGGCGCCGTCGCGCTACGCTCGGTCACCGCGTCACGATCGGGCTGCCAGGAAGCGTCCGTGCCCGCCTACTTCTACCCGGGAGCCGGCTGGACCCGGGCGATCACCAGCAAACCGCCGCGTTGGCTGGCGGCCTAGGCCCGGCCGGAACCGGGCCGGGTACATCTACCGGCAAGGATGGCGCGGCCCGGCGAGAGCCGACGTGAACAGCGTCCCGTCTATGCCGCCCGAGATGTCGGCCGGGCAGAAACGGCCAAGGTCCGCAGCGGCGTCGCGGCCCCAGTCATCGGTGTACTCCGCGTCAAGGACGAGCTTCCCGGCCCGGACGTACGGCGGCGTCACGATCCCGCACGTCCGGTCGTAGCGGCATTCCTCGGTCAGCAGGAAATCGGTGCTGGGCTCGAGCGCCGCCGAGAACGCCGGGTCGTTATCACCGTTCTTCTGTCCCCACGCCAGGCCGAGGTGGTGCGCGTAGGCGGCAAGGGTGCGGTCGTACGCCTCACTGCGCGCCTCGGTGATCGGGAAACCGGTGCTGTCCGTGTACGAATCGTCGATATCCGGCTCGACCGCGTCGAATCCCTTGCCCGCGCATTGCTGCCGGATCATCGACTCGATAATCGGCACCGTGGACGCGGCCGTGATGTTCAGGTACTTCTCCGGGTACCCCGGCACCGCGCGGCCCAGATCACCGGCGGCCTTTAGCTGGTCGTAGTAGGTGACCGCGCCGCCCTCGTCGGCCGCCGAATAGTAGTTCCCGGCCGAGCCGACCTCGATGTAACAGATCACCCTGCTCCCCTGCCGGTGCAGGGCGGCCACCACCGAAGCGGAGTTGAGGATGCCGTCGATGTCGTACAGGCCCACCCGGGGCGCCAGGCGGCCGGCCGCGTTCAGCACCCCGTCGCCCCTATCCCGTGCGCTGCCGATGCTCAGCGGGTGATCGAGTTCCCACTGGAATTCGGGCCCGTTGTTCGGGCCAGCGTCCGAGGGATGCCACCAGGCCCGCGCCGTGGGCCCGGGTACGGCGGGAGCGCTCGCGGGCCGGGAGGCCCTGCTACCGCATCCGGCCAGCAGCAGGCCCATCCCGGCCACGACGATCGCGGTCTTCTTCATCAACGTCGCGTCCCCGCCCCGATGAACGTCACGTCCCCGCCCGCGTGCGGAGAGCCGGCCGGGCCGGACGGTGGCGCTGCGATGATACCCCGGGGCCACTGCCGCCATCTCGCCGCGGGCCGCTACCCCTGTGGCTCGCTGACCTGCGCCGGCGCGGACTCGTTCGCCGCCGCGGTCACCGTGGTGATGTCACCGTTGCCCGCGGCGAGCAGGGCGCCGGCCCGGCTGGAGTTCCCGCTGCTGATCTGGGTGCCGGCCTTCCCGATGTCGCTCAGGCCGGCGCGGTAGGCCGTCGTGTCCGCCGGGGGCATGGGCCCGGCGAGCGCGGCCTTCACGTCCGCGGCCAGCTGCGCGCCGGCGCTCCTCACTGCGCCGGGCTGGCCGGCCCGCTGGGCGGCGCTGAGCTTGCCCAGGTCGATGTTGACGGCCGTGAGGAGCTTACCGGCCGGCCCGGTTATCCATCTGGCCCCCTTGGTCGCGGCGGGCAGCGCTGCGGCGGACGGCCGGCTCGCGGTCTTCCCCCCGCCGGCGCCGGCCACGATGCCGGCTACCGCCGCGGCGAGCAGGACAGGGATCAGCATGGCCAGAACCTTGTTCCGGCGCACCCACGACCCGCCGGGCCACCGTCGCGTCCCGGGCCCGCTGGCCAGGTGTTCCAGCGAAGTTGTCACGATCGTTCTCCCTTTCTTCTGGCTGGCCTCCCCGGCAGGGTCGCGGCGTGGTCGCCGGGACCCTGCCGGGATCGTGGACCGGCTGGGTCAGCTGACCTTCAAGGTGAAGGTCTGCGTGGCCGAGCCGATCGCGTTCCTGGCCGTGATCGTGAGGACGTAGGTGCCGGCGGTCGTCGGGATCCCGGACAGGGTGGCCGTCCCGTTACCGGGGTTGAGGTACGTCAGCCCCGGCACGGTGCCGGTGTGCGTGACGCTCGCCACGGGGTAGCCGATGCTGGTGAACGTGAAGGTGTAGGGCTGCCCGCGGGTCGCCGTCCCCGTCGCGGCGCTGGTGATCGCCGGGGCCTGGTCCACCGTCAGCGTGAACGCCTGGGCGGCGGTCCCGCCGCTGTTGGTCGCCGTGATCGTCAGTTTGTAGATGCCGCCCTGGTCGACTCCGGGCGTCCCGGCCAGGGTGGCCGTGCCGTTATGGTTGTCAACCCAGGTCAGACCCTGCGGCAGCGCACCGGCCTCGGCCAGGGCCGGGGCAGGCCCCCCGGTCGCCCTGACCGTGAAGGAGAAGCCGGAGCCGACGGTGGCCGTGGCGGTGGCCGCCGACGTAATCGCCGGGGCGCCGGTCACGGTCAGGACGAACGACTGGGTGGTCGTCCCGCCCGTGTTCGCCGCCGTCAGCGTGACCGGGTAGGTCCCGGCGCTGGCCGCCGTCGGGATCCCGGTCAGCGTGGCCGTCCCGTTGCCGTTGTTGCTGAAGCTGACCCCGGCCGGCAAGGCCCCGCTGCGGGTCACGTTGGTGGTGTAGCGGGTCGGGCTGCCCACCGTGGTGACCGTGAAGGAGAACGCCCTGCCCGTTGCGGCGGTCGCCGCGGCCGCGCTGGTGAACGTCGGCACCGGCACCGTGCCGGCCGCCCTGACGGTCAGGGTGATCGCCTGGCTGGCGGTGCCGCCGCTGTTGGTCGCGGTGACCGGCACGGAGTAGGTACCGGCCGCGACCGCGGTCGTACCGGACAGCGTTCCGGTCCCGTTGCCGTTGTCGGAGAAGCTCACCCCGCCCGGGAGCGTCCCGGCCTTGAGCGCCGCCACCGGGTAGCCGGTCGTGGCCACGGTGAAGGTGAACGCGGTGCCCGCCGTCTCGGTGACGGCCGCCGCGCTGGTGAAGGCCGGCGGGTTGCTGACCGTCAGCGTGAACGCCTGGCTGGCGGTGCCAGTGGCGTTCCTGGCGGTGAAGGTCAGCGGGTACCGGCCCGTGGCCGCCGCCGTGGGCGTGCCGGACAGGGTGGCCGTCCCGTTGGTGTTGGCGTTGAAGGTGATGCCCGGCGGGAGCGTCCCGGTGCGGGTCAGGGCCGGCGCCGGGGTGCCCGTGCTGGTCACCGTGAAGCTGAACGCCTTACCCGAGGTCGCCGTGGCCGTGGCCGCGCTGGTGATGGCCAGCCCGCTGTTGACGGTCAGGATGAAGGCCTGGGTGGCCGTCCCCGTCGCGTTCTTGGCGGTGAGGGTCACCGTGTAGGTGCCCTGGCTGCCCGCCGGGGGCGTTCCGGCCAGCGTCGCGGTGCCGTTGCCGTTGTCCTTGAACGTGACCCCGGACGGCAGGGCCGGGCTGCTGGCGGCGGATAGCGCCGCCGTCGGGATGCCCGTCGTCGTCACCGTGAACGTCCCCGGCGAGCCGGCCGCGAAGGTCGCCGCCCCGGCGCTGGTGATCGGCGGCGCGGTGGGAGCCGCGTTGACGGTGATCGTGAAGCTCTGCGTCGCGTCGGGGCTGACCCCGTTGGTTGCGGTGATCGTGATCGGGTAACTGCCCTTGCTGCCCGCCGCCGGCGTGCCGGCCAGGGTGGCCGTCCCGTTGCCGCCGTCGGTCAGCGTGACACCGGAAGGCAGGGCCCCGGACTCGGTGATCTTCGCCGTCGGGCTGCCGGTGGTCGTCACCGAGAACGTGCCTTGCGTGCCCTCGGTGAAGGTCGCCGAGTTGCCGCCGGTGATCGCCGGCGCGGTGGGAGCCGCGTTGACGGTGATCGTGAAGCTCTGCGTCGCGTCGGGGCTGACCCCGTTGGTTGCGGTGATCGTGATCGGGTAACTGCCCTTGCTGCCCGCCGCCGGCATGCCGGCCAGGGTGGCCGTCCCGTTGCCGCCGTCGGTCAGCGTCACACCGGAAGGCAGGGCCCCGGACTCGGTGATCTTCGCCGTCGGGCTGCCGGTGGTCGTCACCGAGAACGTGCCTTGCGTGCCCTCGGTGAAGGTCGCCGAGTTGCCGCTGGTGATCGCCGGCGCTTGCTGGACCGTGATGGTCAGGGTCTGGGACGCCGTGCCGTAGGCATTGACGGCGCTCAGCGGGATGGCGTACGTGCCCGGGGTGGTGGGCGTGCCGGAGAGCGTCGCCGTGCCGTCCTTGTTGTCGGTGAGGCTCACGCCGGGGGGCAGGTTGGAGTAACCCCAGCTGGGGGCGGGATAGCCACCGGCCGTGGCGGTGAAGGAGAACGCCGATCCAGCCGTGGCCGTCGCGGTGCTGGCGCCGGTGAACGCCGGCGCGTTACCGACCACGACCGTGAAGGTCTGGGTCGCGTCGGGGCTTATCCCGTTGCTGGCCGTGATGGTCAGGTTGGCCGTGCCGGTGGCCGTGGCGGTACCCGAGATCAGGGCGGTACCGGCGCCGTTGTCGGTGAAGGTCAGCCCGGCGGGCAGCGTGCCCGTCTCAGTGATCTTCGGCGTGGGCGATCCCGTCGTCGTGATCGCGGCGGCCCCCGCCTGGTTCAGCGTGAAGTTGGCGCTGGACCCACTGGTGATGGTGGGTGCGGCGGCGGTGTTCACCGTGATGGTGAGCGCCAGCGTCGCGGTACTGCCGGAGGAGTTGGTGGCCTTGATGGTCACCGGGTAGGTGCCCGCCGTCCCGCTGGCCGGGGTGCCGGCGATGGTCGCGGGGGTGGTGCTGTTGGCGGCGTTGAACGTCAGCCCGCTGGGCAGGGTCCCGGACTCGGTGATCGCCGCCGCCGGGGACCCGGTGGTGGTGACGGTATACGTACCCGCCACCCCGGTGCTGAAGGTGGCCGTGTTCGCGCTGGTGATGCTCGGAGCCTCGCTGTTGGTCAAGGTGAAGCTCTGGGTCACGCCGCCGACGCTGTTGGCCGCGGTGATCTGGATCGGGAAGCTGCCGCCACTGCCCGCCGCGGCCGTGCCGGCGATCGTAGCGGTGCCGTTGCCGTTGTCGGTGAACGTGATACCCGCGGGCAGCGCACCGGTCTCGGTCAGCGCCGGAGCCGGGGCGCCGGTCGTGGCCACCGTGAAGCTGAACGGCGCGCCCACGATCGAGGACGCTGCGGCAGCACTGGTGATAGCAGGCGCGACGCTCTCGGTCAGGGTCTCGGTGGCCCCGGTGCCGAGGTTGACCCAGTCCGACAGCTCACCGCCGTAAGCCTGGCCGAACGCCGCACCGTTGACGGTCGTGCCGGGCGGCACGGTCACCGGGACGTCGACGCCGGAGCCGTTGTTGGTGACGGTGACCACGCCGTTGGTCTCGCTGGCGCTGACCTGCCCGGCGGTGCTGGCCGTGGCCCAGGCGGCCTGCCGGGCCAGTACCTGCGCGTCGGTGACGTCGTTCATCTGGGTGATCGGGGCCGTGCTGGCGTACCAGGTGTTGTACTGGCTCTGCATGTTGTCGATCAGGCGCAGGATCGTGTAACCGGAATCCTGGCCGCTGCCGGCGGTGGCCGGCCCGATCAGGTCGGACTGGTGCGCATAACCGACCCGGGGGTCGTTGCTGAGCACGTGGCTCAGCATGATGTGCGACTCCGAGGCCAGGAAGTCCGCCTCGGTGGCCGGCGTGGCGCGGCAGGTGGTCGCCGAGGTGTTCACGCAGTGGCCGGTCTCACTCGGGAATTGCGTGCTGCCGACCGAGTCACCCTGGGCCACGTAGAGCGTGTTGTACTCGTTCAGCTGATCCGCGAAGTTGCTGGCGTTGTAGTAGATGTTGCTGGGGTAACGGGGCGCGGTCAGGGCCGAGCCGATCGTGTACTGCTGCGGCTGGCGGGACGCGTCCGAACCGATCGTGGTGATCCCGGTGTCGGTCAGCGCGGTCGCCATGTTCGGGTTCTCGACGCCCGAGTGCTCGCCGGTGACAACCGCGGCCGGCGTGTAGTTGGTCAGCCCGTTCGCCTTGGCGAAGGCCTGGTCCAGCCCGATTTCCTGCTCGATCGAGGAGTCCGCGGTGGTACTGGTGGCGGGCAGCCAGCTGCCTGCGCCGCTGGAGCAGTCGATGCCGGGGTTGGTGGCGGTGGGGAACAGCGGCCCCGAGTCGGGCGCCGCCCCCGGCGCGGTGCCGGTGTCGGTGAAGGAGTAGGTGGTGGATGCGGTCGCCGCCGTGTTCTCCGGCACCTGGCCGACCAGGCCGTAAGTGGCCGAGCCAGGGTTCTCCCGGTACACGTTGTAACCCCAGAAGCCGGTGCCGCCGGTGTGGCTGGCCTCTTCCTGGGCCAGCGTCGGCCCGGCGTTGCCCGCCGTGCCCGTGCCGTTGGTCGCCTCGGGCCAGCTCAGCGCGACCGAGCCGTTGGCCCCGACGGTGACGGACCGCGCCGCCGACGGCTCCGATTCGCCGTAGGCCGTGGCCGCGGTGACCTCGTAGCTGTAACCGCCGGCCGTGAAGGTGCCGGCGGTGCCGTTGGCCGTGGCCGAGGTCAGCGTCTGCGGCTGCCACACGGTGCAGCCGAGGAACAGGTGCGACCAGGTGTGGGTCTCCCAGTAGAAGCTGGACTGGTTCGCCAGCAGGGCGTTGACGAGCGCGCCAGCGTTGGTGTTGCCGGCCGCCACGCTCTGTCCGGGGTCGGTGTAGGTGGTGCTGCCGTCCGTGGTGCTGCCGTTGCAGATGGCGCTGGACTCATCGGCAGCGGTGTCGGCGCTGCAGGCGCCGACGGCGTTGAACAGCATGTTCAGCCGGATGCCGGAGGTCTTCTGCCAGTTGGTCACGTAGGTCACGTCCGCCGGGCTCATCAGGACGTCGGCCGGTACGCCGGCCGCTGATCCTGGTGCCACGCCCTGGTCAGCGACCGGGCAGTTGTAGTCGGGCGGGTCGGTCGCCGCGGGCGTGCACTGGAGCTGCGAGCTCCACTCGTTGTCGGCGATGAAGAGGTCGTCGATGTCCTGGCCGAAGTAGTTGCGGTACAAGCCCAGGTGGGTGTTGTTAGTGACCCAGTTGATGAGACCGGGGGCCAGCAGCAGCCATTGCACCTGGCTGGCGTTGTAGTCGAAGTTCAGCGCCAGCTCCGCGACCCCGGCCTGGGGGTCCGTGCTCGGGTGCTGGTACACGCCCGCCATGGCGGCGCCGGCCGCGTTGGTCAGGAACGGCGTGTACGGAGCCCCGGCGCTGACCGTGCCCGCGTAGCCGTAGCTGCCGGTGTCGAAGGGGACGGGGCCCTTGAGCTCGGGGAAGGCGGCCAGGCCGGCGCTGGTCAGCGTGCCGGTGGTGCCATCCAGCGCGCCGCCGGACGTTTCGGTCACGCCCAGCGCGGGGTCGGGGTACATGTAGCCGTCCACCTGGCGCACGCCGAAGGCGGATTCGTAGGTGTCCAGCGCGCTCAGCGCGCCCGGCGCGAACTCGGTGGGCGAGTCCGCGATGACGACGCCGTTGTAATCCCCCGTGGTGCCGCTGGACAGCGTGGGCAGCGTGATGGTCTGGCTCGGGCTGGTCCCGGTGGCCGTGACCTCGTCGTAGGCGACGCCCTCGCTCTTCAGGGCCGCCTCCCAGGCCGCCGTCGTGACGTCGGCTGACCCGTTGCCGATCAGCAAGATCTTCAGCTTCAGCGTCGGCGACGTGGCCGCCGATGCCACTGAGGCCGTCACCCCCGTCGCCGCGAGCCCGGACGCCGTCAGAACCGTCACCAGGCACGCAGCCAGCCATGCCGTCGCTCTGTCCCTATATCTGCTCAACGAAGTTCCCCCGCCACCCCGGGGAAATGCCCCCGGCCGCAGCACAGCCTCAAGACAGCACAGTCTCAAGGCAGCGCAGTATTATTAAGTGCGTGGTTACCAACGGGCGGATCTCCCCGTACCCGTGGCTCCCATCAGCAGAGACGCCCGTATGGGCCTATCGGCCTACGGGGTTAGCCGAAATAGTTCTCCCCGTTGATATGCCAACTTGTGATACCGCTGCCTTCGCCGTCCAGAAAAGGCGGCTGCTACGGGAAAAAATTGCTGACCGCCGACATTACCCGCTTTTCTGAAATGTTACGTAGATCACACAGTCAGCCGGCCGCGGTCACAGTCCCAGGCGGCGGGACAGGTCGGATGCGAGCAGGCCGTCCGGATCCAGCTCGGCGCGCAGCTTCTGGAAATCCGCCAGCCGCGGGTACATCTGGGCCAGCACATCGGCCGGCACCCGGGAGTCCTTGGCCAGGTAGACCCGCCCGCCAGCGTCCAGCACGATCCGGTCCAGCCGGTCCAGCACCGGGGCCAGCCCCGGCGTGCGCGCCGGGAAGTCCAGGGCCAGCGTCCAGCCCGGCATCGGGAACGACAGCAGCCCGGGATCGCCCTCGCCGAAACGCTTGAGCACGGTGACGAACGATGGCGCGCGCGCCGCGCTGACCAGCTCGATGGAGCGGCGCACGGCGGCCTCCTGGCCGAACGGCATGACGTACTGGTACTGCCGGAACCCGCCTGGCCCGTAGACGCGGTTCCAGTTCCGGATGCCGTCGAGCGGGTGGAAGAACGCCCCGATGGTCTGCAGCTCCCCCTCGCGGTGCTTCGGCGCCTTCCGGTACCAGGCCTCGTTGGCCAGGGCCACCGTGTACCGGTTGATCAGCCCGGGCGGGAACTGCGCCGGCACACCCAGCCGGGCGCCCGGCCGGAACGCCAGCGGGTCCGCCTGCTCCTCCGCCGGGAGGCCGGCCACCTCGGCGAAGTCCCCGCTGGTGACGACCGACCGGCCGAGGCCCTTGCCCCGGGCCATGCTGTCGGTCCAGGCCACCGTGTAGCCATAGCGGCGATCGTGCTCGGCCAGCACGGCCATCGTCTCGTCGATGTCGGCGGTACGTACGGTTTCCACCGCGACCCGCGACGTGGCCACGCGCTTGAGCTGAACCGTGGCCCGCACGATCAGGCCGGTCAGGCCCATGCCGCCCGACGTCGCCCAGAACAGGGCGGGATCGCCCTCGGCGGTCACCGTGCGCAGCTCGCCGCTAGGCAGCACCAGATCGAAGGACCGCACGTGACGGGCGAAGCTGCCCGCCACGTGATGGTTCTTGCCGTGCACGTCCGCCGCGATCGCGCCGCCGATGGTGACCTGACGGGTGCCGGGTGACACCGGGACGAACCAGCCTGCCGGCAGCCCGGCCACCATGAGCTGTTCCAGGCTGACGCCCGCCTCGCAGGTGGTCAGGCCGGTCACCGGGTCCAGGTCAATGATCCGGTCCAGCCGGGCCGTCGAGACGACCACACCGCCGCCGCACTGGGCGGCGTTGTTGTAGCTGCGGCCCAGGCCACGCGCGATCAGGTGCCGGGCCGGCGTCGCGGTCTTCAGCAGCGCCTCCGCGTCGGCCAGGCTGGACGGCTCGGCCAGCTCGGCCGGCGACGGCGCGATCCGGCCCCAGCCGGTCAATGTCACGGTTGCTCCCACGAGTACCGGATACTACCGGTGCTTCCCCTCCTCCATAAGAACAAGCCGCCTCCCCCGCGCCCCGCCGGGCCCGCCCGGCCCCGCCGCCCGCCCCGATTCGGCCCTCGACGGCCCGCGGTCATCTGGCGTACCGTCGTTTTGTTACTGGCGCGTAAGGCAAGGCGCCGCGCGCCTGGGAAGGAGATCCGATGCCCCGACATCGCCGGGCGATCAGTGGCCGGCCCGTGGTGATTACCGGTGCCGCCTCGGGTATCGGCCGGGCCCTCGCTCAGCGGCTGTCCCGGTCTGGTTCCCCGGTAGCGGTCGCCGACATCGACGAGGCCGGCCTGAAAGAGACGGCCCAGTCGCTGCGGGGACCGGTGCTCACCCGGGTGCTCGACGTGGCCGACGCCGCCGCGCAGCTCCGCTTCGCGGCGGAGGTCCGCGAATGGCTCACCGCACCGCTGGCCGCGGTGTTCAACAACGCCGGCGTCGCCGTCGCGGCGCCGGTCCTCGGCGGTGACCCGGACGATGACGAGTGGCTGCGCCGGATCAACTTCGGCGGCGTGGTCAACGGCACGCGCGCGTTCCTGCCGATCCTGACCGGACAGGACAACGGCGTCATCGTCAACACCTCCAGCGTCTTCGGCCTGCTGGGCATGCCGTACCAGAGCGCCTACTGCGCATCCAAGTTCGCCGTGCGCGGCTTCACCGACGCGCTGCGCCAGGAACTGCGCGGCACCGGTGTCTCCGCGGTCACCGTCCACCCCGGCGGCATCCGGACGAACATCGCGCGCAACGCGCGGATGCGCCGCGATCCCGAAGGCCGCGGGCGCACCCACGAGCAGATGGCGGCCGAGTTCGAGGCCATCACGATGACGTCACCGGAGAAGGCGGCGGAGATCATCTGCCGCGGGGTCGAGCGCGGCAAGGCCCGTATCCTGGTCGGGCCCGACGCCTACGCCTTCGACGCCCTGGCCCGGGTGGCGCCGGCGCATTACTTCGGCGTCATCGCGCAGTTCGAGAAACGGGTCCGGTCGCGGCGGGCGGGAGGGCAGCGGTGAGCGAGCACGTTGACGTGCTGATTGTCGGGGCGGGGCTGTCCGGGATCGGCGCCGCGCATCACCTGCAGGCCGCGTTCCCCCGCCGGAGGTACGTCATCCTGGAGGCCCGCGATGCCATCGGCGGCACCTGGGACCTCTTCCGTTACCCGGGTGTGCGCTCCGACTCGGACATGCAGACGCTCGGTTACCGGTTCCGCCCGTGGACGGCGGCCAAGGCCATCGCGGATGGTCCCTCGATCCTCCGTTACGTCCGCGATACGGCCACTGAGGCGGGCATCGACAAGCATGTGCGCTACGGCCACCGGGTGACCCGGGCCGCCTGGTCCAGCGCGGACGGGCGGTGGACGGTGGAGGCCACCCACGGCGCCGAAACCGCGGTCCTGACGTGCAGCTTCCTGCTGGTGTGCAGCGGGTACTACCGCTATGACCACGGCTACCGGCCGCCATTCGCTGGGATCGAGAACTTCCGCGGCCAGGTGATCCACCCGCAGCAGTGGCCGGACGACCTGGACTACCGCGGCAAGCGCGTGGTCGTGATTGGCAGCGGGGCCACCGCAGTGACGCTCGTGCCGGCCATGGCCGAGACGGCGGCGCACGTGACGATGCTGCAGCGCTCGCCGACCTACATCATCAGCCTGCCCACCGAGGACCCGATCGACGCCCGGTTGCGCAAGCTGGTCGGCCCGCGCCGCGCGTACCCCCTCACCCGGTGGAAGAACGTGCTGGTCACCACGCTCATCTATCAGCTCAGCCAGCGCCGGCCACAGATGATGCGGAACTGGATCCGCGGCATGACCGTCCGGCAGCTGCCGGCCGGGTACGACGTCGACACGCATTTCAAGCCGGTCTACGGCCCGTGGGACCAGCGGCTGTGCCTGGTGCCGGACGGCGACCTGTTCCGCGCCATCCGCGAGCAGCGCGCCTCGGTGGCCACCGGGCGGATCGCGAGCTTCACCGAGCACGGCGTGCGGCTGGAATCCGGCGACGAGCTCGAGGCCGACATCGTGGTGACCGCGACCGGCCTGCAGCTGCTCGCCCTGGGCGGTATCCAGCTGGCCGTCGACGGCCAGGACGTCAGCCTCCCGGAGACGATGGCCTACAAGGGCATGATGCTGAGCGGCGTGCCGAACTTCGCGTTCACCGTCGGTTACACGAACGCGTCGTGGACGCTGAAGGCGGACCTGGTGAGCGAGTACGTCTGCCGGCTGCTCAGGTTCATGGACACCCACGGGTACGACCAGTGCGTCCCGGTCAACGACGATCCGCGCGTCACCCGGCAGCCGCTGATGGACTTCGCGGCGGGCTACGTGCTGCGTTCCATCGATGACTTCCCGAAGGCCGGCTCGCGCGCCCCGTGGCGGCTCGGCATGAGCTACCTCAACGACGTGGTCAAACTGCGGCACGGCACAATCGAGGACGGCGCGATGCGCTTCTCCCGGCGCGCGGAGGCGCCCGAGCCGGCCCGGGCGCGGACGGCCTGAGGGCGCACGGCCTGAGGGCGGACGGCGCGGCCCGCACGGCCAGCGGGCCGGCTACCCACACAGCTCACCTCCACGCGGTGAACGCGGCAAAAGTTCAGCTTCACTGCCATCCGGCGCGCCGACGGCACCGAACTGCTAATGCCTGGTGCATAAGCACCGGGAGGCCTATCCGGCCGCGCGCCGTTGCGCAGCACCGGACGGGCTGTCGTCTTCCCGCGTGAGGGTAGGAACATGCCTGATGACGAAGCAGTAGCCGACCGGAGCGGCGCTGCCCTTCGCTCTGAGGAGCACGCCGGATCAAAAGACAACCTGATCCTCGACATCGGCGCGGACGTCGGCGCGCTCGCCATCTACACCGCCGCTGACCGCGACGGGATCGAGATCCAGATCTCCGCGGCCGGTGACCACCGGGCCCGCAGCCATAACGTCGTCCACCCGCGCGCAACCCGGTCCGCGATCCGTTACGCCGCCGTCTTCCCCGCGCTCGCTGCGGGCGACTACACGGTCTGGCGAGACGAGACGACCCCTCGCAGGCACGATCACCATCCACGGCGGCGAAGTCACGCGATTTCACCTCGGCTCAGCTCCGCGGTAGCGACAGCCCGCTAGCGGCGCTCAGAGCAGCGCGGCCCGAGCCGCGTCGAGCTGGGACCGCAGTACCGAGCGCGCGGTGACCAGGGACGGCCCATACCAGGTCAGGGCGCGGCCTTCGACCAGCGCGACCCGCTGACGGGGAAACGCCTCCGGCCCGTCGTCCGTGCTGAACGCGTAGGGCTCGTCGGGCAGCACGATGAGTTCCGGCTGCCGTGCGGCGAGGTCGTCCAGCTCAACGCGCGGATAACGGCCCGGGTCGTCGCCATAGACGTTCGCCAGCCCGAGCCGGGCGGCGACATCGCCGGCGAAGGTGGCGGACCCGACGACCATCCACGGGTCCCGCCACACCGGGATGACGGCGCGGACCCCGCCGCTGGGCGGGGCCTGGCTCCAGTCCCGTTCGGCGGCATCCAGCCACCCGGGCGCCGGCCAGCCCAGCGCCGCGAACATCCGCCGGAGCGAGGTTATCGCCTGGTCCACGGTCTGGATCACGGTCACCCAGACCGGCACCCCCGCGGCGCGGAGCCGCTCCACGTCGACCCGGCGGTTCTCCTCCTGGTTGGCCAGCACGATGTCGGGCCGCAGCTCCTTGATCGCGGCCAGGTTGGGGTTCTTGGTCCCGCGCACCCGCGGCACGTCGAGATCCGCCGGGTGGGTGCACCAGTCGGTCGCGCCCGCCAGCGCCTCCGGGCGGGTCACGGCCACCGTCTCGGTCAGCGACGGCACCAGCGACACCACCCGCCGGGCCGGCCGGGTCAGCGGAACCGGATGCCCGAGGTCATCCCGCGCCGTGTCCACGCTTTCCCCTTTCCGGGTCCAGGGTGCCACGCTTTTCCCGGTCCAGGGTGCCACCTTTCCGGTCTCCGCCATGCCGCCCCTGCCCCAGGGATAGCGGCCCCGGGGCGCTGATCAGCGATTGGCGGCGGGACCGGCATACTGCCGCGCCGCCGAAATCTCTACCGCGTCGCCGCACTGGCCGTGCCGATCGAGGAAGTCGTGGACCAGCCGCCCGTACTGCCGGTCACGATGACCGAACATCGCGGCGGTTCCGCATCCGGCGCAGCGAAGGTACGTCGCGTCGTCTGGCCGGTTCCTGATCACGGTGCGCACACTGGCTGCCGGGTCCGCCCATTGCGGCTGACCATCGGTCCGGGCGACGTCCCGCCGGTACAGCCGCCCGGTGCTCCGGGTGCTGTGTACGCCTCCCGCACTCGTCAGCATGTGACGCCAGCCGCCGCCAGGATGTCCTGCGCGCGCCCGGTGTGGCCGCCTGCCGCGGCCAGCCTCAGCGCCTCCATGGCGCCATCCGGGGCAGCCTGCGGCGGGATCACGAGCAGGGTGAGGCTGTCGCGGCCGGACATGGTCATGTTGATGGTGTGGGTGTTCATCGCCCTGAACCAAGCGATGTGTACCGTGCGGCCGCCGATGATGAGCTGACGGGGGATGTCGCTGAACGCGTCCACCGGCAGCGCGACCCTGCTCACGGGCCCGGCCCGCGCGGTCAGCTCGGTGAGCATCGCGGGAAGCTCGGCCCCGGCGTCACGGGAGCGTGGCCACCACCCCCCGCTGATGGCTCCCCGTTGCGGCAGCGCCGGGTCCAGGGTGAGCCGGGACCCGCCCGGCGCTTGTGGCTCAGCCACCCCGGCAGGGATGGTCGTGCCGGGCTGGATGGTGATCGTCGCCATATCGCCGGGCCCGTCCCCGCCCCAGATCTGGGACGGTGTCGTCGTGCGCCCAGGGCGGCGCCGGCGTGAATGCCGGCGTGCAGCAAGTCCTCGGTAATTCCGATCCTACCGCTACGGGCAGCGCGCCTGCCCCGCCCGGCGCCTGGGCCTGGCTTCGTGCTGGTTCAGTAGATGAAGCCGGCTATCGCGATGTACTGGCAGACCGCGGCGGCACAGATGAAGGTATGGAAGACCTCGTGGTAGCCGAACACGGACGGGGACGGGTCGGGCCAGCGACGACGGTAAGACAGCGCGCCGGCCAGGTAGAGCACGCCACCGGCGAGCAGCAGCAGCGCGGGAACCACGCCGGCATGGATCCACACCCACGGCAGCGCCAGGCCGCCGGCCGAGCCCAGCCCGGCGAACGTCAGGCCGACCAGCAGTTCTGGTGCGTTCATCCACGCCAGGTGGATCGCCGCCGCGGCGAGGGTCAGGGTCCACAGCACGATCAGGCAGACCAGCCCGAAGGTGCCCCGTGCCGCCAGGACGAAGGCGGGAGTGGCCGTGCCGGCGATGAGGAAGAAGATCATCGCGTGGTCCAGGCGCTGCATGCGCTTCCGCCAGGCAGCCGTCCAGGTACCGCGGTGATAGAGCGCGCTGGTCCCGAACAGCGCGCTCACGCTGGCCGTGTAGACCGCGACCGCCGTGATCTGCGCAGTTCCGTGCGCACCCACCAGCAGCAGCGGGCCCGCCGCCAGCGACGCCGTGAACCAGAGCAGGTGCAGCCAGCCACGCAGCAGCGGCTTGTTGTAGTAGACACCGCGCCGCGCGTCGTACAGCGAACCCGCGGCCGGGGAAATCAATGCCGACACGCTGTTGCCTTTCTCTGTGCCATCGTGCCGTCCGCGCGGCCAGCCCGGCATGAAAAAACTCCGGATCCTGGACTGCTCCCGCGATATCCGCGGACGCAGCTGCCAAGGTCCAGAGCAGCCCATTGATCGTACGTTGCCCCGGCTCGCCGGCATAGAGGGCCGCGCAGGCGGACGGACGCCGGGCCGGCGGCATCGACCCGGGCACAGTTCGCCCAGACGGCCAGGACCCGCCCGATAGTGGACCCGCTGGCCCGCGTGGCAGACTTGCCGGGAGGTTCGGTGGCGGCCAAAGCCGCAATCGATTGCGCCGCAATCTCCCGGGAGGAAGCATGGGCACAGGGAGCGGCATGACCCCACCGCAGCGTCCAGCGGGCGTGCGGCCCCTCGGTGCACCCGGCCAGATGGGGGTCGACTACGAGGAGCGCGTTGACTTCGGGCGGTTGCGCGGGTACCGCATCGCGCGGGCCAGGGCGGCGCTGGAGGCCAGCGAGTGCGGCGCCTTCCTGCTGTTCGACTTCTACAACATCCGCTACACGACCCAGACCTGGATCGGCGGCGCGCTCGGCGACAAGATGATCCGCTACGCCCTGCTGTTCCGGGACCGCGATCCGATCCTGTGGGACTTCGGTTCGGCGGTCCGGCATCACAAGCTGTACTCGAGGTGGCTGCCGGACGAGAACTGGCGCCCCGGGTTCCTCGGCTTCCGCGGCGCAGTCGCCCCCGAGGCGGGCCTCATGCGCAGCGCGGTGACCGAGATCAAATCGCTGCTCGCGGAGGCCGGGGTCGCTGACGCCCCGCTCGGCCTCGATATCGTCGAGCCCCCGTTCCTGTTCGAGCTGGAACGGCAGGGCATCGCGGTGCGTGACGCCCAGCAGGCCATGCTCGACGCACGTGTTATCAAGTCGCCGGACGAGGTCATGCTGCTCAATCAGGCGGCGGCGATGGTCGACGGCGTGTACCAGGACATCGTCGAGGTGCTCAAGCCGGGCGTGCGCGAGAACGAGATCGTCGCGCTCGCGAACAAGCGGCTGTACGAGCTCGGCAGCGACCAGGTGGAGGCGGTCAACTCGATCTCGGGTGAACGGTGCAACCCGCATCCGCACAACTTCACCGACCGCATCATCCGGCCCGGCGACCAGGCCTTCTTCGACATCATCCACTCCTTCAACGGCTACCGGACCTGCTACTACCGCACGTTCGGCATCGGCAGCGCGACGGAGAGCCAGCACGACGCCTACGCCCGCGCGCGCGAGTGGATGGACACGGCGATCGCCGCCATCAAGCCCGGCGTCTCCACCAACGCCGTCGCCCGCGTCCTGCCGAGGGCGGAGGACTTCGGCTTCGACAGCGAACTCGCCGCCTTCGGCCTGCAGTTCGCGCACGGGCTCGGGCTCGGCCTGCATGAGCGGCCGATCATCTCGCGGCTCAACTCGCTGGAGAACCCGATTGAGCTCCAGGCGGGCATGGTCTTCGCCATGGAGACCTACTGCCCGGCCTCCGACGGCATATCCGCAGCGCGCATCGAGGAAGAGGTTGTCGTCACCGACTACGGCACCGAGATCCTTACGAAGTTCCCGGCCCAGAAGCTGTTCGTCGCGAACAAGTACTGAGGCACCCGCCGGTACGGATGGGCTGGGCCAGCCCGCCGGCGACGTGCTGTTACTTCCGCTGCAACCGGCTATTTCGGCTGCAACTGGCTCGCAACTGGCTTCGATCTGGGGCGCTACCCCCGCGCCCGAGCCTGAGGTCATGAAGCTGAATCGCGTATCTGCTGCCATCGCCGCCGGCGCCGTCGCCGGGGTCGCCGTCCTTTCCGGGTTCTGCCTGGCCCCCCAGCACGCCGGGTCCGCCGCCCGCCCGGTGACCGCGGTGTCCCGGTCAGCCTCCGCCGTCAAGCTGCCGCACGAAAGCAGCCACCGCGCCAGCACGCACGCCGCGGCCTCCTCCGCCACCGCCCCGGCCGACCCGGCCATGGTGTGGCTGGAATCAGCCGGCGGCCAGGCCCAGGTGACGTTCAACAACCAGGTCGCCACCCTCGCCGCGGACCTGTGGGTGGAAAACGGGTCGCCGACCGTCGCCAACCACCTGCTCTTCGAGGCCGCCGCCCGCGCCGTCCGCGCCCAGGCGCAGAAGATCCTCACCACCCCGGCGCTGCTGCCGGCCGTCAGCCGGCCCGCCTACCAGCGCATGCTGAACGACTTCATCGTGGTGGCCAACCTGCTGCAGCCCGGCCCCGGCTACGGCACCACCCCGCAGGACTACGCCGCCTGGAACACCGCCATGAACGCCTCCAACATCAACGTCTCCTGACCGCTCCCGGTTAGACCCGACTGGCCGTTGGCAACCGCGCGGGGTGGCGCAGGAAATGCTCAAGATCCCAGGGCTGGCCGGAGGCGACGTGGATGAGCAGCCCCTGCAAACCAGCCCGGTCAGGCTGGATTTGCAGGGGCGAGCAACGGGTCGGCAGCGGGTAATCGATGACGCGGCGTGGGCGCCTGCGGACGCAGCCGGAGCGACGCAAATTCCGCACGGGGAGGGTGTCGATTTTCCGGGGGCTCGTTCGTGATCTGAGTGAAGGCGGCGACGCTGGCGCGGTGAGTTTCCGCCCTGGCCTTCGTCCAGACAAGTGAGCGGGCCGGAAGGCCGGCGCAACCGGGAGAGGAAGATCGCCATGCAAGACCGTTCTCGCTGGATAGCCCTGGTGGTGCTATGCACCGGGATGCTGATGATCGTCCTTGATATGACCATCGTGAATGTGGCGCTCCCGTCCATCCAGGCCGATCTGGGCTTCTCGCAGTCGAGCCTGGCGTGGGTGGTCAATGCCTACCTGATCGCGTTCGCCGGCCTGCTGCTGCTGGCCGGGCGGCTCGGCGACCTGGCGGGCCGCAGGAACGTCTTCCTGGCCGGCCTCGGCGTCTTTACCGTCGCCTCGCTGCTGTGCGGGCTCGCGGCGAACAAGGAGATGCTGGTCGCGGCCCGGTTCCTGCAGGGCATGGGCGGCGCGCTGACCTCGGCCGTGATCCTCGGCATGATCGTGACCATGTTCACCGATCCGCGGGAGCAAGCCAAGGCAATCGGTGTCTTCGCCTTCGTCGCGTCCGCGGGTGCGGCCGTGGGCCTGCTGGCCGGGGGAATCCTCACCCAGCTCCTCAACTGGCACTGGATCTTTTTCGTCAACCTGCCGATCGGGGCGGTCACGGCCGTCGCCGCCCGGCGGACGATCAAGCCGGACCGCGGCGCGGGCCTCCGGGCCGGAGCCGATGTGCCGGGCGCCCTGCTGATCACCGGCGCGATGATGCTCGGCGTCTTCACCATCGTCGATCCAGCCGCGCAGCAGGGCTGGCTGGCCGCCAGGACACTCATCCTCGGCGCCGGTTCGCTCGTCCTGCTCGGCGCGTTCATCCTCAGGCAGCGCACCGCGCGCAACCCGCTCATGCCGCTGCGGATCTTCTCCTCCCGCAACGTGACGGGCGCGAACCTGATCCAGGTTCTCGGCACCGCGGGCATGTTCGGGATGTTCTTCCTCGGCTCGCTCTACCTGCGCCGGATTCTCGGCTATGACCCACTGCAGATCGGATTGGCCTTCCTGCCCGTCGCGGTCGTGATGGGAACCCTGTCGGTGCGCTACACCGACCGGCTCGTCATGCGCTTCGGCGCTCGCGCGACGATGTTTCCCGGCCTCGGCCTGATCGCCGCCGGACTGGCCCTGTTCGCCATCGTGCCGGCGGGCGGCGGCGGGTACCTGACCCACATCTTCCCCGTCGTGCTCCTGGTCGGCGCCGGTGCGGGCCTGTCCTTCCCGGCCCTGATGGCGCTGGCCATGTCCAGCGCCACCCCGCAGGACGCCGGTCTGGCCTCTGGCCTGGTGAATACGACCGCCCAGATCGGCGGCGCGCTGGGGCTCGCCGTGCTGGCGACCGTCTCCGCGTCGCGGAGCAGCACGCTGATCGCGGAGCACCATCCGGCTGCGGCCGCCCTGACCGACGGCTACCACCTTGCCTTCTGGATCGCCTGCGGCCTGGTGGTCGCGGCGACCGGGGTGGCGGCCGTCATGCTGCGCCCGCAGCCCGCCCTCCCGCCGTCGCCTCAGCCGGCCCCCGAACTCGTCCCCGCCGGCCAGGCCGACTGACCGCTACCAGCGCCGCTGCCTCGTTCGCCGGGTCGGTCAGGAAGTCGTCGATGTGGCGGGCGAGCGGATGGCCGGGCACCACGTCGCGGGCTGCCCACTCCGGCCGCGTGCCCGGAGTTGCCTGATAACCGGGAACCGGACCCGCGTCGGCGCGTCGGCGTCCGCGCAGGTGGCATCTTGTCATGGTGGCCGCTGTTGCCCGATAACGACGGTCCGGGCTATTCATGTAAGCGGACCAACTTCGGTGACTGAACGTCATCGGAGCTGGTCGTGGGTTCAAATTGCCGAGATCGGACCTTCCCAGGCAAGCCTCTGAGCTGGCAGGTCCGGTCAGATGAATACCCCTCACGACGGTTATCGCGAAACCTGGTCGGCCCGCTCGCGGGGCGACAGCGCAAAAATCCACGAGCCGGCTGATTTTCGCAGGGACACCGGCACTTACTGGACGGTAAC
The DNA here is from genome assembly GCA_963824545.1 of uncultured Actinomycetes bacterium. Taxonomy (GTDB): domain Bacteria; phylum Actinomycetota; class Actinomycetes; order Streptosporangiales; family Streptosporangiaceae; genus Bog-532. Next base: position 56,099 of record CAWGPP010000003.1, read on the forward strand.
CACCACCTTGCCGAAGGAGCGTCCCTCCCGGAAGTAGCGGTAGGCCTCCTTGGCCTCGGCAAAGCCGAAGATCCGGTCGATGACCGGGCGGGTGCCGTGCTGCTCAAGGGCACGGTTGAGGGACTCGAAGCTGCTGCGGCTGCCCACCGCGTGTTTGCGGATGGTGACAAAGCGGCCGTTGAGCAGGTCCAGGTGCAGCTCAGCCCCGCCCGCGGGGAATGCCCCGAGCAGGGCGATCTGGCCATTGAACCCGGCGGCGAGCACGGACTTCTCCAGGGCGCCCGGGCCGACAGCGTTGACCACGTGGTCGGCGCCGAGTCCGCCGGTCAGCTCGACGGCCAGCTTGTCCCACTCGGGAGTGACCTGCCGGTCGATGACCTCGGCAGCGCCAGCCGAGATCAGCCGCCCCATGTTCTGCGCGCCGGAGGTGACTGCGATGACCCTGCCACCAAGCGCGGACGCCAGCTGGATGCCGAACAGGGCGACGGCGCCTGTCCCGACCGTGAGCACTTTCTCCCCGGCGACCAGTGGCCGGTCGGCGGTGGTCAGCGCCGACCAGGCGAGCACCGCCGCGCAGGGCAGGGTCGCGGCCTCTTCGAATGAGAGGTGCTCCGGGACCTGCACCACGGACATCTCGTCAATGACCTGGTAATGCGCCAGCATGCCGTCGTAGGTGCAGCCGGTCTGCTCGCCGGCGACCGCGAGGCTCATTGGGCCGTCGATCCACCGGCGGAAGTAGGTGACGGCTACCCGGTCGCCGACCTGCGCGCGGGACACGGCGTTCCCCACCGCGACCACCTCGCCGGCCGACGCCGCCACGGCCAGCTGACTGAGCACGCGGCGATCTCCGCCGGGGACAGCCCGGGGTCGCCCAGGTGCTGCTGGATGAACGCGAGGCGTTCGGCGATCTCGCGGCCGGGGATGTCGTGGACGGACATGGAGCCTCCTGAACAGTTGGTGAGTCCGCTGATCAGGCGCGTAGCAGCTGGGCGGTGAGCGGGTTGAGCTCGAGGGGGTCGTCCTCGCCGACGATCACGGTGCCGCCGATGTTGACCATCCGGCCGTTGATCACGCAGCTGGGCTCGAACGCGAACGTCATCCCGGGTGCCAGCGGGAGTTCGCCGCCGATGGTAGGCACCTCGCTGAGCTCGCCGTAGTCCTGCGCCGGACCGTAGGTGCGCAGTCCCCAGCCGAAGCCGCACACAGGACCGTAGGGGTTGATGCTGTGCACCATCGGGTGCACGTTCCACCCGGCGGCGTCCTTGAGAGTGCGGACCATCGCATCGGCCACCTCGCCGAAGGTATGTCCGGGCCTGAGCAGCGAAAGACCGATGTCGTAGCACGCGCGGGCGACCTTGGCGGCCTCCTCGATATCGGGGTGAACTTCGCCGACCGCGATCGCCACCTGGTGCTGGCTTTCCTTCAGGGCGATGGAGTTGAACACCTCTGCCATGATCACGTCGCCGTCCTTGATCACCCGCGGCGGTTGCGGCCGGTAGGACCAGGGTGCCGGGCCCCAGGACACGAACCCCGGGCCGGAGGAGATGAGCATGTGCGGGGTATGCGCACCGCGGCGCAGGCCCTCAGCCATCCCGGCGGTGAACACCTCGGCCTCGCTGACCCCCGGGCGGCATGCTTCCAGCATCGCCTGGGCCATCGCGTCACCGATTGCCGCGACGTGCCGGACCAGCGCCAGTTCCTCCTCGGAGTTGCGTATGATACGGCGCAGCAGGCTGAACCACACCGGCTTGAATGTGGCCTGCGGAAACTGCTCGGTCAGCGGGGCGTACAGCGCGTGCGGCAGGACTGGCACGATGTGCCATGGCGGGTATGGCTCCAGGCCGATCACTCCTACGGTCCCCCGGTGCAGCCCATGCTCGGTGAGCAGTTGGGCCACGTGGGCGGGGTCCTTGCCGACCCGGATGCTGGCGGGCGCTATCCACAGCGCATCGCCGCGCTTGCGCGCCTCGATGTTGTCCTGGATGCTCATCGGTGACCATGCCAACTGCGTCGGCTCTTCCTCGCCCGCGAAGAACATCACGATCGATCCGGGCCGGTCGTTGGTGAAGTACACATCCGGCGCGAACGGCGCCACCGGCGCGCATTCATGCTCCCCGAAGACCAGGAGCGCATCGACCCCCTCGGCCCGCATCAGGTCCTGGGCAATCGCCCAGCGGCGGTCACGCTCAGCGAGGGAGTAGCGGGGAACATCCGTCTGATTTGCCATGACAACCTCCCTGGCCGAATCGCCTTTGCCAACATTTCGTTGGCAAACAACGCCCGGGGTGCTCGCGCCCGGCCCTCGGCCTCTGGATACGGATTTGCTTCACTGTCATCTCCTCGGCCAGCCGCCATGTCCGGGCCCGGCAATCAGGGGCCTGACCGTGGTGGGACTGGTTCTTCGAGGGACGGTACGAGCCGGCGCCGCAGTGGGCGTCACCCGGAAGTGCGCATGCGGGTGGAACCTTCGGCGCGCCGCCCGCTGGCACGGCAGTGCCGCCGGGCCGGCCCTGGGCACGACGGTGCCGCCCGGGATCGACCGCAGGTGCCGGGCTAGGGGATCAGGCCGAGCTGGCGGGCCCGGGTGACAGCCTCGGTGCGGTTAGCCGCGCCGAGCTTGCCCAGCAGGTGGCTGACGTGCTTTTTCACCGTGTCCAGGCTGACCACCAGCTCCTCGGCGATCCGCGGGTTCGGCGTGCCCGCGGCCAGCAGCACCAGGATTTCCCGCTCCCGGGCGGTCAGCTGCTCGACCAGGCCCGGCACCGCCGCGGCGGCGGCTCGCCGGGCGCCCGGCGCGGCGTCCTTGCCGCCGAAGGCCCGCAGCACCTCGGCCAGGCAGCCGAGCGGGACGCCGCGGGCGGCGCCGCGTTCTGCCTTCTGCGCCGCGACCAGCCGGGCCAGCAGCGCGGCCATCGGCGCGCCCCCATCGGCGAACACCCGGACATAGCCCTGCGGGCAGCCCAGTATCAGCGCCCCGGCCAGGGCGCCCACCGCAGCGTCCTCCTCACCTGCGGCGGCCAGCGCCAGCGCCCGCAGCGCCTCGATCTCGATGACGCTGCCCACCCGGTCCTGGGCGGCCGCCGCCGCGTGCAGCCGCTCCAGCAGCCCTAGCGCCGCGCCGGGACGGTCCTGCGCGAGCAGCACCCGGGCCAGCACCAGGTACTCCGGCTCCCGCGGGTAGGACGGCTCATCGTCCGCATCGAGGCCGCGTTCTTCTGTCCAGCGGGTGGCCGCGGCGACCTCGCCCTGGGCCAGCAGCAGCCGCGCCCGCTGCGCCGGGACCGGGTTGAGCAGGCTGGCCACGTCCCCGCTCGCGCCCACCTGCCCGGCCTCGTCCATGGCCGCCAGGCCACCGGCCGCATCGCTCTGGGCCTGCCGGATCCAGGCCAGCGTCACCAGGCCATTTGCCAGGGGCTGGGTGTGCGCAGACTGCCTGGCTAGGGGGATGCCCTCGGTCACGTGGCGGAGGGCCGCGTCAAGCTCGCCCTGCTGGTAGGCGACCTCCGCCATACCCACATACCCGGTGCCAGCCACGGGCAGGTGCGGGCGGCCGGGCACGGCCGCGATATCGACCGCCTGCTGGTAGGTGCCGAGCGCCGCGTCCAGGCGGCCCCCGGCACGCTGGATCTGGCCGAGGTGGTGGCAGCCGCGGACCGCCAGGGCGCTTTCGCCGGCCGCCCGCCACTGCGCGGTAATCGACGACAGCAGCTGCTCGGCTTCGGTGAGCCGGCCGCGCATCCACTCGGCAAGGCTGAGGTAGCCGCGGGCGTGGGACGCCAGCATCCACTCGTCGTCGCCGATCCCGGCCAGGGCCTGCGACGCGAACGCGGCCGCCCCCTCGGCGTCGCCGCGGAGCGCAGCGAGGTACGCACGCTGGGTCGTGACCGCCGTGGGCACGTTCACCAGCCAGCTCCCCCGGTCGGCCGACGGCACGGAAGGCTCACCCGCCACGCCAGCAGCGCCCGCCTGCGCGCGCTCGGCGGCATCCAGCAGCTGCCCGGCCGCCTCCACCCGGCCGCCGGCCAGGGCCATGCGCGACCGGGCCAGCAGCAGCCGCGGCCGCGAACTGGCTATTTCGGCCGGGATCGCCGCGAGCCACCGCTGCACCGTCGCCCCCTCGCCCCGCCGGAAGAAGAGCGCGTCGAAATGCCGTTCGATCAGCCGGGCGGCCCAGACGGGATCTCCGGCCGCCAGCGCGTGCCGTATCGCCTCATCGGCCAGCCCGTGTTCCTCGTGCCAGGCCGCCGCGTTGCGATGTAGCTGCCCCGCTTGGCCAGGCTGCTCCACCTGCTGGCGGGCGCGCAGCAGGTCGGCGAACAGGTGGTGGTAGCGCCACCAGCCGCGCACCTCATCGAGCGGCATCAGGAACAGGTTGGCCCGCTCCACCTGCCCCAGCAGCGCCTGGCTGTCGGTGCGGCCGGTGACCGCGTCGCATAGCGAGCCGGACAGGCGCTCCAGCACTGAGGTCTGCAGCAGGAAGGCGCGCACCTGTTGTGACTGGCGCTCTAGCACCTCCTCAGCCAGGTAGTCCAGGACATAACGATGGCTGCCCGTAAACGCCGCCACGAACCCGGCGGGGTCGGCGTGGCCGCGCAGCGACAGGGCGGCCAGCTGCAGGCCCGCCGCCCACCCTTCGGTCCGTGCCGCCAGCGCCGCCACCGCGGCCCCGGGCAGGTCGGCTCCGATCGCCTCGCCCAGCAAGGCCGCGGTCTCGTCCAGCGTGAAGCGCATGTCGGGGGCGCGCAGTTCGGTGAGCTGCCCGCGCGCGCGCAGCCGCGCCAGCGGCAGCGGCGGGTCGGCCCGCCCGGCCAGAACCAGGCGCAGGCCCCGCGGCAGGTGCTCGAGCAGGAACGCCAGCGAGGCGTGCACCGGCTGGGCGTCGACCAGGTGGTAGTCGTCGAGGACCAGCAGTATCTCGTCCTCGCCAGGCTGGGCAGCCAGCTCGTTGATCAGGGCCGCCACCAGCCCCTCAAAGGCCCGCGGGGGCGGGGGGCCGAACAGCGGGCCGGTGTGCCCGGCTATCCCCGGGCACACCGGATCCAGCGCAGCGACGACATGGCGCCAGAACCGCGCCGGGTCGTTGTCTCCGGCGTCCAGTGACAGCCAGGCGATCGGCCACCGGCCCTGGCGCGCCCAGTCAGCCAGCAGGGCCGTCTTGCCGAACCCCGCCGGCGCGCAGACCAGGATCAGGTCCCGGCCCAGCGCCTGGCCGAGCTGGTCCAGCAGGCGGGGACGGGCCACGAAACCAGGCTGGAGGCGGGGCAGGTACAGCTTGGTGGCCAGCAGGACATCCTGCTCAGCCGCGGCAGCCGCGGACGGGGGTGCCGTCTGGGGCTCAGCCATCGGCGACCTACCACTCAGCGCATCCAGCGATGATCAGCATCGCTGCCAGGTCCGGTCATTCTAACTGCCGCGCTGCCGGGGGAAGTGCCCTGCCCTCGCGAGCCAGGGCACGGCGCGCCCCGGGGCGGCACCACCGTGCCCGACGCCTCGCCGGAAGATTCCACCCGCATGGGCACCTTCGGGTGACGCCCACCCTCGGGAGGCTTCGTAGCGTGCGGGTGAACCAGACATGCACCGGCAGGGTCGCGGCGGGCGGCGGTGTATTCGCCTATCTCGCCGTCCCGCCAGGCCGCGGGGCTGGCGACCCCGCGGCGGAGCAGGAAGGCGGTGAAGGCGGGCCAGTGCCGCAGCACCCACCGGCCGATTCCGGGGTATTCCAGGAGCGCGATGTACCAGTAGCGCCAGGCGTGCGGCAGCATCCGCCGCCGCAGCGGCCATGGGTGCACCGTGTTGAGGGCCAGGAAGCCGCTGACCCGTTCCGGGGCTGCCAGGCTTATGCGGAAGCCGATCACGCCGCCCCAGTTATGGCCGATCAGCTGTATCCGCTCCAGGCCAGGGCTTCCATCAAGGCGAGCACGTCTCGCACCGAGGGGTGGGCGGCCGGGCTGCAGCTGGCCGCCCTTTCATTGCGGGGGCAGGCGGATCCCGCCGGGTTTGTGGCGGGCTTTTCCGGCAGCCACCGCCACGTGCTGGACTACCTGGCTGGAGAGGTGCTCGACCAACAGCCGGAGGAGGTGCGCACCTTCTTGCTGGAAACCTCCGTGCTGGAGCGGCTGTCTGGCCCGCTGTGCAACGCGGTCACCGGCCGGACAGGTGGCCAGATGATGCTGGAGCAGGTGGAGCGGGCGAACCTGTTCCTGGTGCCGCTGGATGAGGTGCGCGGCTGGTGGCGCTACCACCACCTGTTCGCCGACCTGCTCCGCTCCCGGCTGCAGCAGCAACAGCCCGATCGTCTCGCGGAACTGCACCGCAACGCGGCTGCCTGGTCAGCAGAGCACGGGCTGGCCGACGACGCCGTGCGCCACGCAGTAGCCGCCGGGGAGATGACCTGGGCGGCCCGGCTGGTCGAGCAGCACGTCGACGGCCTCATCTTGCGCAGCGAAGGGGCCACCCTGGCCCGGTGGCTTGCGGCGCTGCCAACCGAGCTGGCCTCATCCCGTCCACGGCTGTGCCTGGCACAGACGTTCGTGGCGGTCGCCAACGGCGACCTGGCCGCAGCCGAGCCGCCGCTCGACGCCGCGGAGCGGCGACAACGTTGCTGTGGATCACATCGACCTGGCGGTTCCGGCCGGGTCGTTCTTCGGCCTGGCCGGGCCGAACGGGGCGGGCAAGACCACGTCGCTGTCGATGGCGGCGGGGCTGCTGCGCCCCGATGGCTGCACCGTGCGGATCTTCGAGCGGGACGTCTGGGCCGATCCGGTCGCGGCGAAGGCACTGACCGGCGTGCTGCCCGACGGCATGGCCCTGCCGGACCGGCTGTCCGGCCGGGAGGTCCTGCTGTATCTCGGGCTGCCGCGGCGACCGTCCGTACCATCCTGCAGCGGTTCGCGGCCGGCGGCGGTTCGGTCATCTTCTCCAGTCACGTGATGGCGCTGGTGGAACGGCTCTGCGATCACGTCGCGGTGATCGCGAAGGGCACGGTGGTGGCCAGCGGCCCGCTGGACGAGGTGCGCGGCGGTCAGCCCCTGGAAGACGCCTTCGTGCACATCGTCGGGGCGCGGACAGGCGGCGCGGAAGGGCTGTCGTGGCTGGCGTCCTGATCGAGATGCGCGGCGCGATCCTGCGCCGCGGCGTGTCCGGGTCCCGCGGCCGCCTGATCGGCGGCCTGCTGCTCGCGCTGTTCGTGACGCTGCTGGCCGCCGGGACCCTGCTGGCCGGCCTGGCGCACTATCACTACCCGGGCGCGGGCGCCGCCGTGGTCGCGACGCTCAGCTTCGGCTGGGTGACCGGCCCGCTGCTGACCGGTGACGATCTGATCCGCCAGGCCATCGGATTCTGAAACCACAAGGAGAAATCATGCCCCGCATCCAGGGCCGCACCAGCCAATCCGTACCCCACGCCGCCAGCCAGCCCACCGAGTTCCCCAGCAGCCGCCAGCCGGCTGTCCCGCCCGCGCCGCCCGCTCGCCGGCCGCGCAGCGGCGGGACACCAGCCGGGCGCTTCGCGGAGCACGCAGAGGGCGACGCCGGCGTCAGCCGGCGGGCGGCCTACGCGGCGTTCGGCTGGGTGCTGATATTCCTCGCCTGGCACGTCGTCTGGGCCGTCACGGGTCTGGGATTCCCGCAACCGTCGCATTTCCACGGTGCCGCACTGGTGCTCTGGTGGGCGTCCGCCGCGATCGGCGACGTGATCTGGGCCGTCGGGATCGTGCTGCCGCTGGCGCTCGCGCGGCCCGGGGGCGCCGGGGCCCCCGGTGGATGCTGCTGTGGGCGGCCTGGATCGGGTGCGCGCTGCTCGGCGCACGCGGGGTCGCGGGGGTCGTCGGCGTGATGGTGGCCGTCGGGATCGTGCTGCCGCTGGCGCTCGCGCGGCCCTGGAGGCGCCGGGGCCCCCGGTGGATGCTGCTGTGGGCAGCCTGGACCGGGTGCGCGCTGCTCGGCGCACGCGGGATCGCGGGTGCTGCCGATGACGTGGCGCGCGCGATCGGGTTCTCCCGGGGGCTCACCGGGATGACGACCGTCCAGGAGATGGGCACCGGGCACCCGTCGGCCTGGCTGTGGTTCGCGAGTACGGCGACCGAGGTGCTCTTCGTCGCCGGCGGCCTGGTGTTCGGCCTCGCCGCCCTGACGTACCAGCGCGCCTTCCCGCGCCGCCGGAGCGCGGAACACCCCGCGCGCTGAGCCGGCCGGTCAGGCCGCCGTACGGGCTGACCGCGCACGTGTGGACGGGCGTGGCCGTGATGTGAGCCGGAGGCCGGTCAGCTCGCCGGAGCGCGACAGAGGAACTGCTTGTAGGTGAGCGGTCCGACCATGCCGTCCACGACCAGCCCGCACGCTGCTGGACCGCCGGGGCCGTGTCGGTGATCGGGCCGAAGATCTCGTCGACCTGGCCGGGCGACTTCAGGTGCTTTTGCTTGGGAAGTTCGGTCGGCGCGGCCTTGACGACTCGCCCCTGGTCGCCCGTGTAGACGGTCGAGCCGAAGGCCGTGCCGCCGGTCAGAAGGAGGGGCGAACGCCTGATCCCCTCACCTTTGGGTGTGACATCCGCCCGGGCCTGCCAGCCGTGGCGTCATTTAAGCCGTGTCAGGCCCGGACACCGAGGTTCCAGCCGCTCAGTCTCATCGAGCGCGCTTTGTCAATTGATGTCGGAGCTCCTTGTCGCTGCTTTCCGACATTGGTCAGGCCTCTTGAAGCCGGCGCCCTCCTCGTCGATCATCCGGTCCCCGGGGATGCGCACGTCCTCGAAGATGACCGTGCGGGTGGGTGAGCCCTTGATGCCGAGCTTCGCCAGCCTGGACGGTCTGCCCCGATGGCGCCGTTTTAGACGTTACGGCGGTACTGGCCGCCGACCTCGAAGAAGGCGTCGGTGATCTGCTGCAGGCTGCACACCCGGGCCGCGTCCATCAGGACGGCGAACACGTTGCCGCCTGAGCGCGCCGCCTCCTGCAGCGCGGCCAGCGCGTCGTGCGCCGCCTCGTGGTTCCGTTCCTGGAAGTCGCGGACCCGGTCCAGCTGGGATCGCTTTTCCTGCTCGGTCGCGCGGGCGAGTTCCACCGGGGCGGGCTCGGTCGCGGCCGGGTTGCGGAACGTGTTGACGCCGATGAGCGGCAGGGTGCCGTCGTGCTTGCGCTGTTCGTAGAGCATCGACTCGTCCTGGATGCGGCCACGCTGGTAGCCGGTCTCCATCGCGCCGAGCACCCCGCCGCGCTCGCTGATCCGGTCGAACTCGCTCAGCACCGCCTCCTCGACCAGGTCGGTGAGCTCGTCGATGATGAACGAGCCCTGCAGCGGGTTCTCGTTGGCCGCGAGGCCCCACTCGCGGTTGATGATCAGCTGGATCGCCAGCGCCCGCCGGACCGACTCTTCGCTGGGCGTGGTGACGGCCTCGTCGTAGGCGTTGGTGTGCAGGCTGTTGCAGTTGTCGTAAATGGCGCACAGCGCCTGCAGCGTGGTGCGGATGTCGTTGAAGCTCATCTCCTGGGCGTGCAGCGACCGGCCCGACGTCTGCACGTGGTACTTCAGCTTCTGTGACCGCTCGCTGGCGCCGTACCGGTCCCGCATCGCGGTCGCCCAGATCCGGCGGGCGACCCGGCCGATGACCGAGTACTCGGCGTCCATGCCGTTGGAGAAGAAGAACGACAGGTTGGGGGCGAAGTCGTCGATGTGCATGCCCCGGGCGAGGTACGCCTCCACGTACGTGAACCCGTTGGCCAGGGTGAACGCGAGCTGGCTGATCGGATTGGCCCCGGCCTCGGCGATGTGGTACCCGGAGATCGACACCGAGTAGAAGTTGCGCACCTGGTTCTGGATGAACCATTCCTGGGTGTCGGCCATCATCCGGAGGCTGAACTCGGTCGAGAAGATGCACGTGTTCTGGCCCTGGTCCTCCTTGAGGATGTCGGCCTGCACCGTGCCCCGCACGCTGGACAGCACCCGGGCCCGGATCGCGGCGGCCTCCGCCGCGGCCGGCTCCCGGCCGTGATCCGCGCGGAACGCCTCCAGGCCCTGGTCGATGGCGGTGTTGAGGAAGAAGGCCAGGATGGTAGGGGCCGGCCCGTTGATCGTCATCGACACCGACGTGGTTGGGGCGGCCAGGTCGAACCCGGCGTAGAGGGCCTTCATGTCGTCCAGCGTCGCGATCGACACCCCCGAGGTGCCGACCTTCCCGTAGACGTCCGGGCGCTCGTGCGGGTCGCGGCCGTAGAGCGTGACGGAGTCAAACGCGGTGGACAGCCGGGTGGCCGGGGCGTGCGCGGCGAGCAGCTTGAAGCGCCGGTTGGTGCGGAACGGGTCGCCTTCCCCGGCAAACATCCGGGCCGGGTCCTCGCCCTCCCGCTTGAAGGGGAAAACGCCCGCGGTGAACGGGAAGTAACCCGGCAGGTTCTCCTCCCGGAGGAACCGGAGCAGTTCACCGTGGTCGGTGTACCGCGGCAGCGCCACCCTCGGGATCACGCTGCCGGACAGCGTCTCGCGGGTCAGCTGGGTGCGCAGCTCCCGGTCGCGTATGCGCACGACCTGCTCATCGCCCGAGTACGACGCGGCCACGGCCGGCCAGCGCTCCAGGAGCCGGGCACTGGATTCGCTGACGTCCCCGCGGGCCCGTTCGGCCAGCGCGGCCACGGCCTCGGCCGCCGTACCGGCCCGTTCCGCGCTCAGCTGGCCGTCGCCGGCCTCCGCCCTTCGGCTCAGTCCCGCCGCATGCGTACCCTCGCCCGCCAGCTCATCCGCACCCGCCAGCTCGCCCTTTCCCTCGGCCGCCAGCTCGCGGGCGACCGCGGTCAGCTGCTGCAGGCGGCGCGCCGCCGTCACCTGCCGGGCGGTCTCCGCGTGGTAGTCCCGCACGGTCGCGGCGATCCCGGTGAGGTACCCGGTCCGCGACGTCGGGATGACCGGCGCCGCACCCGTGGACGTCCGGCCCACCGCGGCCGGCAGCACACCCTCGGCGAGGTGCAGGCCATGGCCGGCCAGCAGCCGGGCCACGTGCTGGTAAAGCGCGGTGACGCCGTTGTCGTTGAAGGTGGCGGCGCTGGTCCCGAAGGCGGGCATCTCCTCCGGCCGCGCGCCGAACGCGTCCCGGTTGCGGATCAGCTGGCGGGACACGTCGCGGAGTGCGTCGGCGCCGCCGCGCCGCTCGAACTTGTTGATCGCCACCACGTCGGCGAAGTCCAGCATGTCGATCTTTTCCAGCTGGGAGGCCGCGCCGAACTCAGGTGTCATCACGTACAGCGAGACATTGGCCAGTGGCACGACGGCCGCGTCACCCTGCCCGATTCCCGGGGTTTCCAGGATCACCAGGTCATAGCCGGCCGCCTGGCAGGCGCCGACGATGGCCTCGATGCCATCCGGCAGCTCGTGGGCGCCGCGGGTGGCCAGCGAGCGGAAGAACAGGTGGTCGCCGTCGAGGGCGTTCATCCGGATCCGGTCGCCGAGCAGCGCCCCGCCGCTGCGCCGGTGGGTCGGGTCGACGGCCAGCACCGCCACGCGCAGCTTGTCCTGCTGGTCGGTGCGGAACCGCCGGACCAGCTCGTCGGTCAGCGACGACTTGCCCGACCCGCCGGTCCCGGTGATACCGAGCACGGGGACCCGCCGGGACGCCGCGGCCGCCGTCAGCGCCTCGCGGTCCGCTTCCGGCAGGCGCCCGGCCTGCAGGCAGGTGATCGCCCGGGCCAGTGCGCGCCGTTCGCCGGCCAGCACGGCCTCCACCGGGGCGGGGTCGTCCGCGAGGTCGGTGTCGCAATCGCGGATGAGCTGATTGATCATGCCCGGCAGGCCGAACTGCTGACCGTCCTCGGGAGAGAAGATGCGCACCCCCGCCTCGGACAGCCGCGCGATCTCGTCCGGGACGATGACCCCGCCGCCACCGCCGTAGATCCGGACGTGCCCGGCGCCGGCCTCGGCCAGCAGCTGCGCCAGGTACTCGAAGTACTCGACGTGGCCGCCCTGGTAGGAGCTGACCGCAACGCCCTGCGCGTCCTCCTCAAGCACCGCGTCGACGACCCCGCGGACCGAGCGGTCGTGCCCGAGGTGCACGACCTCGGCGCCCTGAGCCTGCAGGATCCGGCGCATGATGTTGATCGCGGCGTCGTGCCCATCGAACAGCGCGGCCGCGGTCACGAACCGCACCGGATGCGCCGGCACATGCAGCTGATTCTTCGGTGAACTGGTCACGGGAACCTCCCCCGCCTGCGAGCGGCCGGACAGCCAGCTCCCGCGGATACTTGGACGACTAATATTTGGACGTTAAAATAAAAGTCGCCATACGTCAAGCCCCGGGTTCAAGGTCGTAGCCGTCCCGGCCGGCCTCACGTACGGTAGGCAGCGTGCCTGATCATGAGCCTTTCGACCCCATCGCCGAGGCACACCGGCAATGGTGCGCCCGGTGGCCGGAGCAGGCTGACCATATGGCCGCCGTCACGTCGGTGATGCGGGTCCAGCAACTGCTGCTGAGCCTGGTCGAGGACACGCTGAAGCCGTACGGCCTGACCTTCGCCGCCTACGAGGCCCTGCGGCTGCTGGCCTTCAGCCGCCAGGGGTCGCTGCCGATGGGCAAGATGGGCGAGCGGCTGATGGTGCACCCGGCGTCGGTGACCAACGCCATCACCCGGCTGGAACACCGCGGCCTGGTGGAGCGGCGGCTATCCCCCGCCGACCGGCGCGTCGTCCTGGCCACGATCACGCCGGACGGCCAGGCGCTGGTGCGGAAGGCGACGGAGGCTCTCAACCAGGCCTCGTTCGGCCTTCCCGGCCTCACCGCGGACCAGGCGGCCGAGATCACGTCCGGCCTGCGGACCGTCCGGATCGCGGCCGGGGACGTCACGGCGGGCGCGGACGTCACGGCGGGCGCGGACGTCACGGCGAGCACGGACGTCACGGCGAGCACGGACGCTGCCGCCGGGACCCAACTGCCCGCCGCGGCGACCAGCGATGCTGACCCAGCCAGTCAGGCCGGGTGACTCAGATGGTCAGGCCGGTCACTCAGGCGGGCACCGGCCCTAGCCGGACGATTCGGGGGCAGCTTCGGTTCTGGCCGGGAGGTAGACGCTGAACGTGGTCCCGCTGCCGAGGGTGCTGTCCACCGTGACGCGGCCGCCGTGCAGTTCGGTGATGGCCTTGACGATGGACAGGCCCAGGCCGGTCCCGGGCAGGCCCGCGGTCCGCGCGTTGGACGCCCGGACGAAGCGGCCGAACAGCTGGCCGATCTCGTCGGGCGGGATACCGATGCCGGTGTCGGCGACGTCGATCCCCCACCCCTCACCGTCCCAGACCGCATCCACCCGGACCAGGCCGTTGGCCCGGGAGAACTTGACGGCATTGGCGATCAGGTTGTCCAGCACCTGAGCCAGGCGCGTGCGGTCGGCCTGGATCAGCGGTCCGTCCTCCGCGGAGAAGTGGACGGTGACGCCGCGCTTGGCAGCCCCGGCCGCGGCGGCGCGAGCCGCCTCCTCGGTGAGCTCGGGGATGGATACCACGGTCAGATCCAGCGGGATGGACCCGGATTCGAGCCTGCTCAGCAGGAGCAGGTCGCCGACCAGATGGAGCAGCCGGTGCGCGTTCCGCTCGATGATGTCGAGGAACTGCGAGCCATCCGCGGTCAGCGAGTTGGTTTCCGCCCGCATCAGCTCGCTGAACGACACGATCGACGTCAGCGGCGTGCGCAGCTCATGTGACACGGTGGCGAGGAAGATGGTTTTGGCTTCATCGAGTTCACGCAGCTTCTCGTTCTGCAGTTCAAGCTGCCGCTTGGTCAGCTCCGCCGACTGGCGGGCGTCAAGCTCGGCCTTGAGCAGTTGCTCCTGCTTGTCCTCCAGCTGCTTGCGCTCCGTCATATCCCAGGCCAGCCACAGGTCACCGCGGTAGCGGCCGCCGACCACCACCGGCCAGTAATCACATTCCAGGGTGCGGCCGTCGGTGGCGGTCATCTGCGCGGCCGCGACCGGCTGGCGGGCGCTGACGGCCCCGGCCGTACGGCGGACAAACTCGTCCGGGTCAGCGAACTGTCCTTTGATCAGGCCCACCAGCTCGATGGCGGATTTCCCCACCAGCGGGTCCGGCGACCCGATCCCGAACAAGGTGGCGAAGCTCTGGTTCACGTGGGTGATCTGGCCCTGCTCGTCGGTGAAGAGCACACCGGGAATCGCGTTCGCGATCAGGCAGTTGAGGCGCTCGGTCTGGTCGGCGAGGCTGCGGCGGGCAGCCTGTTCCGCCGCCAGCAGCCGTTCCCGGTCGGCTTCGGCCCGCTTGACATCGGAAATGTCGGTGAACGTGGCGAGGAACCCGAGAAGGGCCCCGCCGACGGCGTGGAGCGCCACGGCGCCGGCCTTGACCCAGGTGCCGGCGTCGCCGGAGGAGCGCAATCGGCAGTCGGTCCGCATCTCATCCCCGTGGGCTGCCGCGGCCAGGTCGCGCGCCACCCGGCCCCGGTCGGCGGGGTGGACGAAATCCAGCCAATCGGTGCCGAGGACATCGTTCGCCCGGACGCCCGCTATCGCGCACCACCGGTCGTTGACGAAGACGGCCCGTCCGTCGGCATCAGTTTGCACAATGCCGACCGGTGCCAGCTGAGCCAGCAGGCTGAAACGCGCCTGGGATTCCGCCAGCGCCGTCTGGGTGTGCTCGAATTCGGTGAGGTCACGGAAGAACCCGCAAAAGAACGTCCCATCGTCCCGGGTCAGTTGCCTGGCCGTCAGCTCGACGATGCGTTCCGTGCCGTCCGCGCACAGCAGCGGCACCCGTGCCCGGCCGGTAGCATACTCGCCCCGGTCCCCCGTGGCCAGGTACCGCTCGGTGTGCGCGACGAACGCGGCACGTTCCCGCTCGGGGATCAGCAGGCCGGTCATCTCCTGGCCCAGCACGTCCTCGTGGCGGTAGCCGGAGAGTTCCTCGGCGGCGGGGTTGAACGCCACGAGCCGCCGGCGGGAGTCGGTGGCGATGATCGGGTCGGGTGACCCGGTGATCAGTATCTGGGCGAGTGCCTGCTGGCCGGCGAGATCGGCCGCGTCGTTGGCGTGGCGGATCTGGGCGGCGACCGCGGTGGCCACGGCGTTCAGGACGGAACGGGTTTCGGCATCCCAGTGCGAGGCGTCCCCGATCAGGGCGATCGCGCACAGGCACCGACCGCCGGCCGGCATGGAACGGGCCAGCAGGACGCTCGGGCCGGGGGCACCCGGTTCCAGCGGCGCCTGGATGGAGCCGTTGCCCGCCGCACCATTGGGTACCGGGCTCAGCGTGCCGTTCGGCGTGGGGGTAAACGTGTCGTTCGGCGCTGAAGTCAGCGCGCCGACCTGGCTGAGCAGCGCCTGGTCATCGGCGGCACTGGCCGGATGAGCTGCCAGGACCACCGGTGGCGGCCCGGCCCCCGGCGGTCCGGCCTTCGGCTGGAGGGCCTCCGGCGGCCCGATCCCCGGCTGGAAGGCCAGCGCGCAGCGGCCGGAGAAGGCCGTGACGAGCCGCTCAAGAACCGCCGGCAGAGCGTCAAGCGTGTCGTTCTGCAAAACCTGCTCGATGGCGAACTCCACGACCGTGGCCGGTGCGGCCACCCAGCTCTGCTGGGCGGCCGCCGGGGCCGGCCTGGATCGAGATGCCCCCTCCCGTCGCACAGTCCCCCTGCCCCCTGGCTGCACTGTCCGCGGCATCGTGAGCGCCGGCTGGATGCCGGCCCACGTTGTCGCAACAGATAGTCATTACCCGATTACTAAGAGCTAAAACACGCGAGAGTGGCCATTCAGTGGGCCAGCGGCAACCCAAAGGGCTCAGCCGGTCGCGCTTGGAGTGATCGTGGCGGGATACTTCGCGGCGAAGGCCGCAATCGAATCGGTCCTGATCGCCGCCCAGAGCTCATTGCTCACGGACGAGTTGAGATAGCGGCGACCCGACGTGGTCGACGTGGGCGCCGTCACGAAGGTTCCCCCGCTGCCGCTCACGCGGTTGAGCCTGGTAGCCAGGGTCTCCACCTCGGTGTTCGTGAAGTTGCTGTCCACGGTCAGCAGGCTGGCCATGGCACTGACTACGTGGTAGGCGGTCAGGGGGTTGGTGAGCAGATGCCCGCTCGTGATCCGGTCCAGGATCGCCCGGAGCAGGCTCTGCTGGTTCAGCTCCCGCGCTTCCTGCACGGCCGGGGCATTTCGCACGTAATACACGGCCGTGACCCCGTTCAGGTGGTTGACCCCCGCGTGGAAGGTATACCCCTCGCTCACGGTCTTCTTCGCCAGGGTGACATTCACCCCGCCGATGGCATTGACCACGTTCGCGACCCCACTGAAGCTGATCCTCGCGTAATGGTCGATCTGTACGTGGGTGAGCTGCTCTACCGTCTGCACCAGCAGCGACGCGCCGCCGTACGACAGTGCGGTGCCAATCTGCTGCTGGCCATGACCGGGCACCTGGACCAGGGTCTGGGGCGGGATGGCTACCACGCCCCCCTTTTTGTCGTTGGCGTCGAGATGCATCAGCATGACCAGGCCGGTACCGACCGAGCCGGCACCGACCGACTCGTCCGACGAGGTGATCAGCACGTTCATGGCCCCGGTTGACTGGCCCCCAGGCACCTTGGGCAGCGTTACCGGAGTCCGGTGGATGCCGCCCGCCAGGTGATTGACCAGCAGGTACGCGCCCACCGCTACGGCGCCGAGTAGCACCACGCAAGCGGCCGCTGAGACGAGGGCGATGCGCAGCTTGCGCCGGTTCCGGGCAGGCGGTTCCGGCGGCTCAGGCGGCTCGGGCGTGGCCGGGCCCCGGTCCGCGGAATGCGCAGGCTCCGCCGGGCCATTTTGACCGGACGTTTCGGACATTGTTTTTGCCCCCTTTTGCTGAGCTAGCTCATCCCGGCCGGGTTTGACCGGCATGCGGCTTCAGCCGCCCCCGTATACAGCTGCGTCGTTCCAGAGATTCCTGGCGAGATAGCTCCGCACCTTGCGGTTTACCCGATTGCCGTTACAAATAGCTGTTGTTAGTTCACTGACAGTAATGTATAACCGCGATGGGGCACAAGCTGTGCGGGGTCTTTGTGCCGGGTCATACGGGGTCATGCATTTGGGGGATTTGTGGCTATCAATGCTGTACGCGCCGATAACTCCCGCAGCAGGCGCGCAAGAGTCTCCACGTATTTCTGGCACTGCCTTTCACGGCGGGCTTTCCGGCCGGTCATTGAATGCGGTTATGACGCACTTGCCTGGGCCTGCGGCCTGCTCGCCGCAGCCTGGGTGACCCATGATCTGGCCGTTCCGGTGGGCGCGTTCACGATGATCTGGGCCTTCCTGGCCCTTTACCTGCTGTCGGCCGGATCCGGCCTGCGCGCGGGCCTGTACCGGGGCCGGTATCAGCGGGGCAGCCTGGACGAGGTCATGGGCGTCGGGATCAGCGCCTGCACGATGATCCTGCTGGTCGCGCTGGTGTCTCCCGCGCTGGTGACCGGGCAGCAGGCCGTCCTGCTGACCGTCGCCGGCGGTGTGGCGTTCGCGGTGCCTGCCATGCTGGGAGGCAGGTACGTGCTGTTCGCCGTACGCCAGCGATCCCGCAAGCCGGCCTCCGAGGCGGTGGACGTCATCGTCTTCGGCGCGGGTGACGCCGGTTCGATGCTGATCCGGCGGCTGACCCATGAGCTGGACTCCGTATACCGGCCGGTGGCGATCCTCGATGACGATCCGGCGAAACGACGGCTGCGCATCCAGGGCATCCCGGTCCTCGGAGACCGGACCCAGCTGGCCACGGTCGCGGCGAAGACCGGGGCCACCGTTCTGGTCATCGCGATCGCCCGGGCCAGCGGCAGCGCGATACGGGATCTTACCGCCGAGGCGGAGCGGTGCGGCCTGACGCCGAAGGTGGTGCCCTCCGTCACCGAGTTGCTCAACGGCAGTGCGCGCATCGAAGGAGTGCGCGACCCGCGGATCAGCGACCTGCTCGGCCGCAGGCCGGTGCGGACGGACGTCACCGCGGTCGCCCATCGCTTCGCGGGCAAGCGCATCCTGGTGACTGGGGCGGGTGGATCGATCGGCTCGGAGCTGTGCCGTCAGCTGTACCGGTTCCGCCCGGCCGAGCTGATCATGCTCGATCGGGACGAGTCCGCGCTGCACGCGATACAGCTGGCCCTGCACGGCCGCGCGCTGCTGGACTCCGACGAGACGGCGCTGGCCGACATCCGGGATCCGGATCGGGTCCGCGAGGTGTTCGGGCGATTCCGCCCGCAGATCGTCTTCCATGCCGCCGCGCTCAAGCATCTCCCGCTGCTGGAGCGTTACCCGGCGGAGGCGGTGAAGAGCAACGTCCTGGGTACCTGGTCGGTTCTGGAAGCCGCCGCCGCGTGCCAGGTCGAATCGTTCGTCAACATCTCCACCGACAAGGCGGCGGACCCGGTGAGCGTCCTCGGGTACTCCAAACGGGTCGCGGAACGGCTCACCGCCCACATGGCCGGCCACGCCGCGGGCAGCTACCTGAGCGTCCGCTTCGGAAACGTGCTGGGCAGCCGGGGCTCGGTGCTCACCACGCTGTCCGCGCAAGTCGAATCGGGAGGACCGGTCACCGTGACGCATCCCGAGGTCAACCGGTACTTCATGACCGCGGACGAGGCCGTCCAGCTCGTCCTTCAGGCCGCCGTCATCGGCCGCGGCAGTGAGGTCCTGATCCTGGACATGGGCGTGCCGGTGCGGATCGCCGACATCGCCCGGCGGCTGGTCATGCGGTCCAGCCAGCCGGCGGAGATCGTCTTCACCGGCCTGCGGCCGGGTGAGAAGCTGACCGAGGATCTGCTTGGCCAGGGCGAGGTCGACTACCGGCCGCGCCATCCGCTGATCCGGCACGCGCCGGTGCCGCCGTTGCCGCCGGACCAGCTCGCCAGCCTCGACCCGGCTGCCGATCCTGACGACCTGCGGCAGGCGCTCGCATCGTGCGCGGGGGGTACACACTCAGCCCTGGCCGCGCCCGGGCCGACCGGGCCGGCTGCCCCCGGAGATCCCCCAGCAGAGTCCGACCAGGTGGCCGGTGAGCTGGTCTAGCAGGGCGGCGCTCAGCAGGTACGCCTGCGGCGGGCCGCCCATGGGGTCGGGCACGTCATCGTCGGAAGAGTCCCCCAGCAGTGCGATGCGTTCCCGGCCGGCGTGCAGCCGTGCCACCCAGTCAGCCAGCGGCTCAGCGGCTGCCCGGGGACCGGCCTGCTGCCCGCGCCGGACCATTTCCTTCAGCGTAAAGGCCCGGGGCCATACGGCTGGCTCGGTGACCACGGCATGACGGAGGTGCTCCCGGGTCATGGCCAGGACCAGGCTCGCGGCGCCGAGCTCATCGGCGGTCATCAGGCGGCTGCGATGACGGCTCACGTCAAGCCCGTAGCTGGCCATGGCGGAGACCACCCCAGGCGGCGCGGGCTGGCCCTCGTCCAGCAGTCCCGCCGAGTGCACCCGACCGGCCACCTCGGCCGTGCGCAGCCTGCGGGTGAGCAGCGCTTGGGCCATCACCGACCGGCACCGATTGGCGGTGCACAGCACGAGTACGACCGGGGCCGCCTGACCGTCAACCCGCATGAATCCGCCCTTGTCCGCCTGACGACAGCATGATAATCACGGAAAGTAATCAGGTGTACGCTGATTGTTCAACAGAGGGCCGGTCCAGCTCCGCCCGCACACACGCACGAGGGGATTTCACTCGATGATCGAGTCCGGCAGCGGGCCGACCCTGCGCTCCTACCTGGTGACGCTACGGCGCCGGAAGTGGTGGGTGATCGCCTTCACCCTACTGGGGCTGGGCGCCAGTCTCGCCCTGTCGCTCAGGCAGGCGAAGCAGTACTCGGCCACCGCTCAGCTGCTCGTACAGTCTTCGGGCCAGAGCGTCAGCCTGGGCAGCACGAACCAGCCGGTGACCACGACGGATGTGCAGACGGACCTGCAGCTCGCCACGAGCGCCCCGGTGCTGAAAGCCGTCCGCGCCAAGCTGGGCAGCGCGCCGGGGATCTCCACCTCGGAGGTGGCCCAGACCAACGTGATCGCGCTGACGGCGGTCAGCTCGAGCCCGGCCCGGGCGGCGCTCATCGCCAACACCTACGCGAAGGCGTTCGTCGCCCAGACCCGGAACGCGGCCATCAGCAGCGTGACCGCGGCGCAGACCCAGCTGCAGTCCCAGATCGATTCGCTGAACCAGCAGATCAAGTCCCTGGAGAACAGGCCGAGCGCGGCATCGCAGCTGTCCGCCCTGGTCAACCAGCAATCCGTGCTGAAGGAGGAAGCCGCGCAGCTTCAGGTCAACGGGGCGGTGGCCACCAGCGGAGTCGAGTTCGTGACTCCGGCGCAGCCACCCACCTCGCCAAGCTCACCCAAGCCGGTACAGGATGCGCTGCTCGGGCTGGCGGCCGGCCTGATGCTGGGGCTGGGAGCGTCCTTCCTGCGGGACACCCTGGATGACGCGCTGACGTCCAAGGATTCGGCGGAACGGCTCGGCAATGCCCCGGTCCTGGCCATGGTCCCGATGGTGAACTCCTGGAAAAAGCGGAAACGTACCGCGGTCGCGGCAAGTTCCGATCCGACCTCGCCGGCCGCCGAGGCCTACCGGTCCCTGCGCACGTCCGTGCAGTTCACCAGGCAAGCGCACAACCTGCGGACCCTCCTGGTGACCAGCCCGGCCTCTGCCGAGGGGAAGACATCCACGCTCGCCAACCTCGGGGCCGTGTTCGCCCAGGCGGGCGAGCGGGTCGTGCTCGTCTCCTGCGACCTGCGCCGTCCGCGGCTCGGGGGACTCTTCGGTATTGACGAGAAGCCGGGGCTGACCAGCGTGCTGCTCGGGGAGCAGACGCTGGAGCAGGCGCTGCAGCAGGTCGAGGGGTACGACTGCCTGTGGGTCCTGGGATCGGGGGCGGTCCCGCCGAACCCGGCGGAACTGCTCAACGGGCCCAAGGCCCGGCAGATCTTCGCCACCCTGCGGGAGAACTTCGACCTGGTGCTGGTGGACAGCCCTCCCGTGCTGCCGGTCACCGACGCGCTCGTGCTGTCGGCCTACGCCGACAGCACGCTGCTCGTCGTGGCGGCCGGCCAGACCAGGCGAAACCAGCTGCAGCGGACCGCCGAGCGATTCGCGCAAGCCAAAGCGCCCGTGATGGGGATCGTCCTCAACGAGGTCAGCAAGGGCAACGGGTACGGCTACGGCTACGGCTACGGGTATGGCTACGGATACGGGTACGGCTCGTACCAGCCCGATCCTTCTCCGGCGGCCACGCCGGCGCAGTCCAACGGCCACACGGACACGCCCCCATCGGTCACCGGAAGGCGCAGCCACCACACCCGATGATCCGCGCGACCGGGCCAGAAAAGCACCCCAACCAGGCATTCTTGACTATATGTAATTGAATAATTACTCAGAGCTACAGATCTGATAGCATCCACGTGTGGCAGCCAACGGGGCCTTCGACGCGGTGGCCTGCTGCGGCGCGATCGTCATCGCGGCGGAACCAGTAACGATCCCGTTGCTGCGGCGCCTGCACGCCGTCGACACCCCCTCCGGGCGTTCGTCACACAGCGTCCCGACGCCGCGGGGCGGCGGCCTTCCTATCGCCGTGGGGCTGCTGGCGGCCGTGGCCATCACCCGCAGCGGGGCAGGTGCCGCGTTCGCGGTCGCGGTCGGCTTCTTCGGCGTGCTCGGCTTCGTCGACGACCTGCGCGGGCTGCCCGCTGCTCCGCCGGCTGGCGCTCCAGGCCACCGGAAGTGCCGTCGTTGCGGGGCTGCTCGTCCTGCCGATGCACCCGGCGGTAGCGGGCGTCCTGCTGGCCGTGGCCGCAGCGGTATGGATCACCGGGTTCGTCAACGCGTTCAACTTCATGGACGGGGTGAACGGCATCTCCGGCGCCCATGCACTGATCGCCGGGGTGGCCTACGCCTGCTATGCGGAGTGGGGGCAGCACCCGTTCCTGCTGGCCGCCAGCCTCGCGGTGGCCGTCGGCGCGCTGATGTTCCTGCCGTGGAACGCGGGCCGGGCCCGGGTGTTCCTCGGCGACGTCGGCAGCTACTCGCTCGGCGCGGCACTGGCCGTGCTGGCCACGGACGCGGTGCTGCGCGGGGTGCCGGTGGAGGCGGTCCTCGGCCCGCTCGCCTTGTACCTGGCGGACACCGCGTGGACGCTGCAGCGGCGCATCCGGGCGGGCGAGCGCTGGCTGCAGGCCCACCGGACGCACGTCTACCAGCAGTGGTGCGACGCCGGCTGGTCGCACCAGGAGGTCACCCTGCTGACCGGGGCCCTGACCATCCTGCTCACCGTGGCGGGCACGGTCAGCCTGAGCCGGGATCTGCCGGCCCGGGCCGCGGCTGACCTCATCGGCCTTGCGGTCCTGGCGGCTTACCTGTGCTCTCCGGCCTTGTTCCGGCGCCTCGGCCTGTACGACGAGCCGGAACTGTGCCGGTCCTGGCGGCCGGCGCAGGCCTGGCCAGCAATGGGACTCCAAGCGTGCCAGGGAGGGTCCAGCTGACGTGCGCATTCTCCTCGTCACGCACTATTTCCCGCCGGAGACCGGGGCTCCGCAGGCCCGGCTCTCCGCGCTGGCCCGGGCCTGGGCCGCGGACGGCGACACGGTGACGGTGCTCACCGGCATGCCGAACCACCCCACCGGCGTGATCCCGCCGGAATACCGCCGCGCGATCCGGCGGCAGGAAAGGCGCGACGGCTACCGGGTGCTGCGGACCTGGCTGTACGCCACCCCGAACGAGGGCGTGGCCCGCAAGACCCTCGGCCATCTCAGCTTCATGGCGAGCTGTGTGCTGCTCGGTGCCCGGCCCGCCGGCCGCGCCGATGTGGTGGTGGTGTCCTCGCCGACGTTCTTCTCCATCGGCGCCGCCTGGGTGCTGGCCCGGATCAAGCGGGCCCGGCTGGTGGTGGAGATCCGTGACCTGTGGCCGGCCATCTTCACCGAACTCGGTGTGCTGACCAGCCGCCGCATCATCCGTGTGCTCGAACGCCTGGAACTCGCCGCGTACGCGGCCGCCGACGAGGTCGTGGTGGTGAGCGACGGATTCCGGGACAACCTGATCGGCCGCGGGGTGCCACCCGGCAAAGTGCACACGATCCGCAACGGCGTCTCGCTGGAGACAGTTCGACCCCGGCGCCAGTGCCGACCCGGACGTACGGGCGCGCCTCGGCGCGGCCGCCGGTGACTGCCTGGTGCTGTACGCCGGGACGCACGGGATCTCTCACGCGCTGCCCGCGGTCGCCCGGGCCGCCGCCCGGCTGGCGGACCGTCCCATCCATTTCGCCTTCGTCGGCGAGGGCGCGGACAAGCCGCGGCTGGCCCGCACGGTCGCCGAGCTGGGGCTGGCCAACGTGACCCTGCTGCCCGGGGTGTCCCACGAGGAGGTCCCCGGCCTGCTGGCCGCGGCCGACATCTGCCTGGTCCCGCTGCGGGACGTGCCGCTGTTCGCGACCTTCATCCCCTCCAAGATCTTCGAGTACCTGGGCGCCGGGAAGGCCGTCGTCGGCTCGGTCAGCGGGGAGGCGGCGCAGATCCTCCGCGAGGCGGGCGCGGTCGTGGTGCCGCCGGAGGACGACGCCGCGCTGGCCGGCGCGATCCGCGATCTGGCCGCCGACCCGGAACGCCGGCTGGCTATGGGCCAGGCCGGCCGCCGCCACGTGGAGCAAAGCTTCGACCGGGTCGCGCTGGCCCGCGAGTACCGGAAGATCCTCACTGCGCCGGGCGGCCGCCGATGAGGCTGCTGGTCACCGGGGGCAGTGGCTTCCTCGGCGGATACGTACTGAACGAGGCGGCGCGGCGGGGGCACGAGACGGTGGCGCTGGCCCGCAGCGATGCGGCCGCCGGCGCCGTAGCGCGGTACGGCGCCCGGCCGCTCACCGGCGACCTCGGTGATCCGGCGCGGCTGCTCGCGGCGTTCGGTGCCGCGCACTGCGAGGCCCTGGTCAACCTGGCGTCGCTGGGCTTCGGGCACGCCCCGGCGATCGTGGCCGCGACCAGGGCGGCGGCCATCGGTCGTGCGGTCTTCGTCTCCACCACGGCGGTGAAGACGACGCTCCCCGCACAGTCGAAGCGGATCCGGCTGGACGCCGAGCAGCAGATCCGGGACTCCGGGCTGAAGTGGACCATCCTGCGGCCCACCATGATCTACGGAGCGCCCGGTGACCGGAACCTCTCCCGGCTGCTCGCCCTCCTGCCGCGGGTGCCCGTGCTGCCCGTGCCCGGCGGCGGGCAGGCATCTGCAGCAGCCGGTCCATGTGGCCGACGTGGCCGATGCCGTGCTGAACGCCGTGGAGCGGCCCGCCGCCGCTGGGCACTGCTACGACGTCGCGGGGCCGGAACCGCTCGGCTTTACCGAGCTGCTGCGCAGCTGCGCCCGGGCGGCCGGCAGCCGGACCCGTCTGGTCCCGGTGCCGCTGGCCCCTCTGGTCGCCGCCGCGCGCTGCTACGAGCTGCTCAGTACCCGTCCCCGGATCCGCGCCGAGCAGTTGCAGCGGCTGGCCGAGGACAAGGCCTTCGCCATCGACGACGCCACCCGTGACCTCGGTTACGCGCCCCGGCCGTTCGCCGATGGCGTCCGGGCCGAGGCCCGTGCGCTGGGACTTGCCGCCGAAGGCGCGTCATGACCGGCAGCGACCTCGTGCTGTTCGTCCGGACCGCGGCGCACCTGCAGCCCGGCCAGATCGCCCAGCGCGCGCGGCTGCGCGCCCAGCGCCAGGCGCTGCGCCGCTTCCCGGCGACGGCCGCTGGCTGCTGGCCGGCCCTGACCCCGCGTCAGCCGCGGGCTGGCCGGCCGGGTTCGTTCCCCTCGACGCACGGCTCTGGCGGAACTGGCCCGGACTTCCGGGGCTGCGGGAAGGCCGCGCCGAACTGCTCGGGATGACCCGGACCCTGGCCCGTTCGGTGGATGAGCGACCAGGAAACCGGCGGGGCAGGCGATCCGGCGGGCGGCGACCGAATGCGGGCGCACTGGGCACGTACCGACTGGGCACAGGCAGATTGGGTACAGGCCGATGCACCCGCGCTGTGGCGGTTCCACCTGCACTACTGGGACTGGTCATGGGGGCTGATCGCCCAGCCGCTCCGGGCCGATGCCCGCGCCTGGTTCGCGGCGCTCTGGCGGTCCTGGCGGTCGGCGGTCATGCCCGGCCAGGGCGAGGCGTGGCACTCCTATCCCACCGCGCTGCGCGCCTGGTCGTTCTGCGGGGTTCACCGGGACCTGGTGGCGGGCAGCGACGCCGAGGACTGCTTCCTCGCCAGCCTGTCCGCCCACGCCGGTTTCCTGCGGCGGCACCTGGAAACGGATGTCGGCGGCAATCACCTGGTCAAGAACCTCAAGGCACTGGCCGGGCTGGCGGTGTTCTTCGCCGATGAAGGACTGCTGGACCAGACGCTGAACCGGCTGACCAGGCAGCTTGCCGTGCAGGTACTGCCCGACGGCGGCCACTTCGAGCGGGCTCCCGCCTACCACTGCCAGGTCCTCGGCGATCTCATCGACGTGGACGGGCTGATCCGGGCCGCGGGCCGGGCGCCTGGGCCGGAGCTGACCGGGGCGATCGAGCGGATGCGCCGCTGGCTGGGGTGCGTGCTCTCACCCGGACGGGCAGGTCCCGCGGCTGAACGACGGGTACCCGGTCGACCCTGCACTGATCGGCCTGCTGCAGCCAGGCACAGCCCCGGATGACCGGCTGCTGGTCCTCCCGGACACGGGCCTGGTCCGGGCGTCGGCAGGCGGGTGGCGGCTGCTGGCCGACGTCGGGGCACCCTGCCCTGACGAGCTCCCGGCGCATGCGCACGCGGACACCCTCAGCTGCCTGGTCCACGTGGACGGCGTTCCGCTGCTGGTGGACACCGGCACGTCCACGTACGCGCCCGGCCCAGTGCGTGATTACGAGCGGTCCACCGCGGCGCACAACACCGTCGAGGTCGACGGCGCCAATTCCACCGAGGTGTGGGGGGCCTTCCGGGCCGCCCGGCGGGCCCGGGTGGGCAAGGTCGTGGCCCGCGACGACGGCGGCGTGCTGATGGCCGGCGCGGCCCATGACGGATACCGCGGGCTACCGGGCCGCCCGGTCCACCACCGGCAGTGGGTGCTGTCCGGCACCGAACTGCGCGTGGAGGATCTGGTCAGCGGGACGGGCGAGCATTCGGTGACGGTGCGCTGGCATCTAGCGCCCGGCTCGGCCTTGCGGCTGGGTGACGGGGAAGCTGCGGTGCACACGCCGGGCGGCGACTTCCGGGTGGGGGTTACCGCGTCGCACCCGGTAGCGCTGGCCGCCGAACATGCCCCGTTGGCCACCGGATTCGGCCGGACCGTCGACGCACCGGTGCTGGTCTGCCGCACCCAGGCTGAGCTGCCCGTGCGGATTAGCACAGCCTGGCGCAGGGCCGGAGATCTTCAGCTGATGTCCGCCGGTGAGCCGGCGTTCGCATTCGGGGGAGCCACGTGAAACAGATCGTGCAGCCGCTCGCCGGAGGCCCGGTGGAGGTGCTGGACGTACCGCGCCCGGTCCCGGACGCCACCGAGGTGCTGGTCCGCACGGTCGCGTCGGTGATCTCCCCTGGCACCGAGCGCGCCGTCACCGCCCTTGCCCAGGCCAGCCTGCTCGCCAAGGCCCGCGCCCGGCCGGACCTGGTCCGCCAGGTGGTCAAGAAGGCACGGGCCGAAGGACTGGCGGCCACCCGGCAGGCCGTCCGCGGCCGCCTCGCCGAGGACCTGCCGCTGGGGTACTCGGCGGCCGGAATCGTCCTTGCGGCCGGGCCGGGGGTGACCGGAGTGCGGCCCGGCCAGCTGGTGGCGACCGGCGGCGCGGGCAAGGCCAATCACGCGGAGCTGCAGGCCGTGCCGGGCCTGCTCTGCGCGACCGTGCCAGAGGGAGTCCCGGCCGAGGACGCCGCCTTTACCACGATCGCCTCGATCGCGCTGCATGGCCTGCGCCAGGCCGAAGTGGGACCTGGATCGAAAGTCGTGGTCCTCGGCCTGGGCCTGATCGGCCAGCTCGCGGCCCGGCTGGCCATCGCGGCCGGTTGTGAGGTGGCCGGCATCGATCCAGCGGAGCAGCCGCGCCGGGTCGCGGCCGGGTCGGGGGTGCTGGCCCTGGACGAATGCGGCGACGTCACGACCGACCAGGTGCTGAGCTGGTCCCGGGGCCGTGGCGCGGACGCCGTGCTGGTCTGCGCGGCAGGCCGCTCCTCGGACGCGGTGATGCGGGTTCCCGCGCTGTGCCGGGACCGGGCCGCCGTGGTCATCGTGGGCGACGTCGGGCTCCAGCTGAGCCGGACACCGTTCTACGAACGGGAGCTGTCGCTCCGGTTCGCCCGGTCCTACGGTCCCGGCCGCTATGAGCCCTCCTACGAAGCCTGGGGGGTGGACTTCCCGGCCGGCCAGGTGCGCTGGACCGAGGGACGGAACTTCGAGGCGGTGCTCGACCTGCTGGCCAGCGGGCGGCTCGCGGTGTCGGACCTGGTCACGCATACCTACGGCATCGCGGAGGCCGATGCCGCCTACCGGCTGATCGAGCAGCGCAGCGAGCCCTACCTGGCGATCCGGCTCACCTATCCGGAGACGGTCTCCGACGACGGCGTCCGGCTGACCCTTTCCCCGGCCGCCAGCGCGGCGCCCGGGATCGGGTGGGCGGGGGCCGGCGCATTCACCACCGGGACGCTGCTGCCCGCCTTCCGCGCCGCGGGCTTCGACCGGTTCGTGGCCATCGCCTCAGCCAGCGGCCTGTCCGCCCGGCGGGCCGCGGAGCGGAACGGCTTCGAGAAAGCGGTATCGGGCGCGGACGCGCTCATCGGCGACCCGGACGTCGAGGTGATCGTCGTCGCCGCCCCGCACGACACGCACGCGGACCTCACGGCGCAGGCGTTGGCCGCCGGGCGGCACGTGTGGTGCGAGAAGCCGCTGGCGCTGACCCTCGATGAGCTGGATGCGGTGGAGAAGGCCTGGCACGGGTCCGGCCGCCAGCTCGCGGTGGGCTTCAACCGGCGCTGGTCGCCCGCGGTCGAGGCCGCTCAGCAGGCGCTGGCTGGGGTCCCGGCGCCGAAGCTCGTGGTGTACCGGGTGGCGACCGGCCGGGTCCCGGACGGTCACTGGTACCACGACCGGCGGCAAGGCGGCCGGCTGCTCGGCGAGGTGTGCCACTTCGTCGATACCGCGCAGGCGCTGGTCGGCGCCCCGGTGGAGGACGTCGCGGCCCTGACCGGAGGTGCCGTTCCGGGAGCGGCCCACCTCGACGACGCCGCAGTGTCGTTGCTGTTCGCGGACGGCTCGCTGGCCGTCATCGCCTACGGCAGCGCGGAACCGGTGGCCGGTAAGGAGTGGATCGAGGTCCAGGCCGCGTCTCACCGGGTCGTCATCGATGACTTCCGGTCGGTCGAGGTGAACGGTAAGACGGTCTGGAAGGGGCACCAGGACAAGGGGCATCGTCCGTGCGCGGCCGCGTTCCGCGCCGCCGTCGCAGGTGAGGCGGACGTACCGACCGAGGCCATGCTGGCCACGATGCGCGCCACGATCCGTGCCGCCGGAAGACCGGGCGGTCATGACTGACCGGGCGCTGGCCCACACCGAGGAGGTTCGCCGGCTTTTCGATGCCAAGGCGGCCAACTGGGCCGCAAAATACGCGCCGCGAGGCCGGCTCACGGGGCGGCTGACGCAGCTTTCCTCCGTGGTCAGATCCCACGTCCCCGTGGGGGGACGTGTGCTGGATCTCGGCTGCGGTACGGGGGAACTTGCCCGGCATCTGGCCGCCTCCGGGCTGCGGGTGACTGGCTGTGACATCTCGCCGAACATGCTGAACCAGGCGGCCACGGCCGATGCCAGCGGCGCGGCCGGATGGGTGCCGCTGCAACCGGGCTGGCAGACACTGCCATTCGCATCGGCCAGCTTCGACGCGGTCGTCGGGGCGAGCGTCCTGGAGTACGTCGGCTCCCCCGCTGCCGTGCTGGGCGAATGCGCCCGTGTGCTGCGGCCGGGAGGCGTCATGCTGTGCACGGTTCCCAACCTCACCCATCCGGTCCGCTGGCTGGAATGGGCCGCCGCTGCGATCCCCCTGCTGCCAGCCGTTCAGGCTGCTGCCGGCACGATCTGGTCCAGGCTCGGCCGCTACCTGACCTACCTGCGGATCTCCCGGCAGCGGCACTCCGTCAACTGGTGGTGCGCGGTCGCTGCTCAGGCCGGGCTGCTGGCCGTTCGCCGCCCGACCAGGGCGGAGCGCTCGCCTCTGTGGCAGTTCACATTCCAGCGGCCCGGTAGCTACAGGGCAGCCTCGTGACCGGGCTCGTGACTGTGGACATCGCCGGCGCGCAGATGGGCGGCTCGGCCCGGTACGCGGCAGAGCTGCGCGGCTACCTAGCCCGCACCGGACGCCAGGACGTCCGGGTTATCGGAGCCGACCGGCATGTCAATCCAACCTGGCTGCTCAGGCGAGAAACGGTCAGGCCAAAGTCAGGGCGCCGCGTCGCGGTCAACAACGTCAGCTTCGTCAGCCCGCGCGGGCAGCGCTGGACACTGCTGCGCAATGCGCTGCATTTCCTGTCCGACGAAGAGGCGGCTCGCCTCGATCCCGCACTGCGCAACTCCGTACGGCGGGAGGCCGTCGTGGTGCGGCTGACCGCACACCGGGCCGATGTGCTCGTCGTCCCCTGCACCGCCATGGCAGAGCGCGTCACCGGGGCCATACCAGCGGTACGAAGTCGGATGGTGGTGCGCCCGCACCCAGTCTCAGCTGGACCGGCCCGGCCAGGGGCGAGGGAGGAGGCGATCCTGTGCCCGGTGCTGTTCGCGCCCTACAAGCAGATGGATGAACGGCTCACCGAGTTGCTCTGCGCCGTTGACGGCTACGGCGATCCGGCGGTCCGGGTGCGGGTGACCGCAGACCGCGCGGACCTGCCGCCCGCAGTGGCGTCCAGCCCCCGGCTGGAGTTCCTCGGGCGGATCGATCAGCACGACCTGCAACAGGCCTGGGCGCGCAGCCAGGCGATCTACTTTCCCAGCGGCCTGGAGTCGTTCGGCTACCCGCTCGCCGAGGCGAGAGCCAATGGGCAGCCGGTGATCGCCCGCGATACCGCACAGAACCGGGAGATCGCCGGGCCCGCATTGTGCGGTTTCGATCCGGGCGACCCGGACTCGCTGCGCCAGGCGGTGAAGTCCGCCCTTGACGACCGAGGTGGCGCCGGATCCGCTGCCGTTCGACCCGGATGCCTACTTCGACTGGATACTTGGAGGCCGCCCGTGACCCAACTCGGCCTTCGGCCATATCAGCCCGGTGATACTCCCGGGCCACGCAGCGTCCCGGTGAGCGTAGTAGTGCTCACACGTGACGAAGAAGTGAACATCCGGCATTGCCTGAACTCCCTGACCTGGGCTGACCAGGCAGTCGTCGTTGACTCTGGCTCCATGGACGACACTGTTCCCATCGCCCGGTCGTATGGCGCGGAGATCGTTGAACAGACCTGGCTCGGTTTCTCGGCACAGCGTGAATTCGCGCTCCGGCTGCCGCTGCTCCGGCACGACTGGGTCTACTTCGTAGACGGAGACCAGTGGATCTCTCCTCAGTTGGCCGCGGAGGTCGCCGCCCGCCTGGAGGAGCCCGCATGCGCCGCGTACACGCACCGGTTCCGGCTCGTTTTCGAGGGCACCTGGATCCGGCACTGTGGCTGGTACAGCGGTTCGTGGAATGTTCAGCTCATGGACCGCCGGTACTGCAAATACGACGGGAACCTGGTCGGCGAGCGGGTTTGCGTCGACGGTGTGACCCACCGCCTGCGCCATGACATTGTTGATGACAATCACAAGGGTCTGGCAGCGTGGCTTCACAAGCATGTCGGCTACGCCGAGCTTGAGGCCACACGGCGCAGGCAACCACCCTCTCTCCCGACCCGCATACGTACGGTGCGGGCCCGCGGCGACGTCCGTCCGCTGCCACGCGCTGTGCTGAAAGATGTACTTTTTCCGTCCATTCCGGCCAAGCCACTCGCACTGTTCTTCTATATGTACGTCGCGCGTCTGGGACTGCTTGATGGGCGGGCCGGATTGCATTTCTGTTACTTCCATGCCTGGTACGAGATGTGCGTCGCCGCACTTCGCGCCGAATCCCTGGACCCGACCGGAAGCAGATCGGATGGCTAGGGGCCGGTATGCATGCGCAACACCGAGGCCGTCGACCAGTGATGAGCTTCCGTTGTCGAGCGAGTTGCCCCGGGAGGCGGGACAGGGGCGCTGTCCTATTCGTCAATATTGCCGACCATGGCGGTATGGCTGGGCTTTTCCCCGGAATAAAGGATCAGGCAATCATGCCCAGATACACCTCTACTCCGGCGGAGATGCACTGGAGTTCGTCGCGTTGGCGGATAATATTAAGGCGGCGCATGCAGTACTGACCTACAACGCCAATTGTGTGGACTCCCGGGACCAGCTTAACATCTATAGAGCTGTCGCAAGCCTCTATGTATTCCATGCGAAATGAACATAACGTCAGAATATAAGCCTTATGGACAACAGTGGAGTATCGCCTGATGGGCACGCTGAACGAGGAAATCCGGGTCGGTGTCGTTGGTGTCGGCTACTGGGGGTCGAAGCATGCCCGGGTGCTGCGCTCGACGATGGGCGTGGCATCTGTGATAGAGATCGACCCACGGGTCGCTGCCTCCCCCCGCCGCCAGCACGACGGCGCCTCCGGCTATGCCCGGATAGATGACGCCCTGTCCGAGGTTGATGCACTCGTCATTGCCACCCCGCCGTCAAGCCACGCGCGTCTCGGGCTTCAGGCGATCAAGGCCGGAAAGCACGTTCTGATCGAGAAACCACTTGCCACCACTACCGCTGAAGCGCGGTCAATGGTCGAGGCAGCAGAGCGCGTCGACGTGGTCCTCATGCCCGGTCACACACTGGAGCACAACGCGGCCGTACACAAACTCCGCGATCTCGTCCAGGGAGGAGAACTGGGCCGGCTGTTCTATCTCGACTGCACCCGCCTGAACCTAGGGCTCTACCAGCCAGACGTGGGGGTCATCATGGACCTCGCTCCGCACGACGTCTCTATCGCCAACTTTGTCCTCGGCTCACAGCCGACAGCGGTCACGGCCTGGGGCGCCCGGCACGTGCACCCGGAGTATGAGGACGTCGCCCGCATATTGCTGGATTACGCCGACATCGGCGTACGTGCGAACATTCACGTCAGCTGGCTCAGCCCGCTGAAGGTCCGGAAAGTCACGGCCGTGGGGTCAAGGAAAATGGCCACTTTTGACGATCTCGGAAACGACGAGGAGCGGGTTCGTCTTTTCGACAAAGCCGTGCTCCCACCGGAGGCTGGTGACGGCCCGCTGTCACGGGTCGCTTACCATCTGGGTGATGTGATCTTGCCGTTCGTGCCCTTCGCGGAACCGCTCGCTGTCCAAGATCAGCACTTCATCGACAGCATCCTTCGCAAGAGCGCCCCAGCAGTTGGTGGCTCAAGCGGCCTTGCCGTCGTCCGCGTACTCGAATGCGCCGAGGTATCGCTCCGGGAACAGCGGCCTGTGCAACTGGCGGAGGTTGAGCGGAGGCCAAAGACCGCAGCCTCCTCCCGTTAGTACTACAACGGCGGGGCGTTACTAGGCTCGGCGTGGCTGCGTGATCTGAGGCCCTGGAGCGGCCAGGCTTGCGGCATGCTTTCTGTCGTGGATGACGCGCGGGTGCTGGAGCAGGACGGGCATGCCGCGTGGTCGGAGTCGTTCAATGAGCTGTTCGCGCAGGTCGCGGGGGTCTTTGAGAATGCGTCGGTCCGGCGGCACGGCCGGTGGTACGTGCTGGGGCTGCTGTCGCACCAGGAGCGGAAGAACTCATGGTGGCTGGCGGAGTTCGCCGGGGACGTGTCGCCGGACGGGATGCAGCGGCTGCTGAACTTCTCTCCGTGGGACGAGGACGCCGCGAGGGACGCCGTGGCCCGGTACGTGGCCCGGCGGATGGGCGACCCGGCGGCGGTCCTGGTCCTGGACGAGACGGGGTTCCTGAAGAAGGGGCGCATGTCGGCCGGGGTCTCCCGGCAGTACACCGGGACGGCGGGCAGGGTCGAGAACTGCCAGGTCGGGGTGTTCGCGGCCTACGTCACCCCGGATTGGAGCCGGGCGCTGATCGACCGGGAGCTGTACCTGCCCGAGGGCTGGACGGATGACCGGGATCGCTGCCGGGCCGCCGGGATCGGCGACGACGTGCCGTTCGCGACCAAGCCGGAGCTGGGCCGGCAGATGGTCGGGCGCGCGGTGGAGGCGGGGATCCCGTTCTGCTGGGTCGCCGCCGGCGAGGTCTACGGCGGCAACCCCAAGCTCCGCACGTGGCTGGAGGAGCAGGGCATCCCGTACGTCATGGCCGTCAAGTGCAGCGAGATGATCGCCACGGCGGCCGGCAAGAAGCGCGCGGACAAGCTCGCCGCCCTCGTCCCCCGCGACGGGTGGCAGCGGCTGAGCTGCGCCGACGGGTCCAAGGGGCCGAGGTTCTATGATTGGGCCCTCATCGCCACGGACAGCCCGCGGCACCACCTCCTGGTCCGCAGGTCCCTCCAGCCCGGCGAGAAGGGCAACCTTGAACTGGCCTTCTACCGCTGCTGGTCGCCCCGCCCCGTGACACTGCCCGATCTGGCGGCGGTGGCGGGGGCGCGCTGGGGAGTGGAGGACTGCTTCGGCGAGGCGAAGAACAAGGCCGGCCTGGACCACTACCAGGTCCGCAAGTACCGCGCCTGGTACCGGCACGTCACCCTCGCCATGCTCGCCCATGCCTTCCTCGCCGTCACCGCCCGCGACTCGCGCCCCGGCGCCCAGCCTCCCGGGCCGGTCCCGGCCAGCGGGAATGACGAGGGCGCCCCCGCTAAAAAGGGGACCTGACGCCTGTGCTCTTCGCCCCGCCCAGGACATACGCCCCGCCAGCATTCATAACGGGTGATAACGGGCGTGACCTGATCCCGCTCACCGCCGCAGAGTCACGCCGCCTGTTTAACCTGCACGTCCGCGTCACTCGCTCACAGGCGTTCCACGAGCAGTGGTCAGACTGGCGGCGCTACCGCCAGGCCGCTGCCAGGAAATCGCACTACGCCCGCCGACTTAGAGATCACAAGGCGCTGCTGTAGTATTAGACGTGCAGCCGGGCGCGGCATCCCGCTGGCATCGGCCGTCCCTGTCAGCCGAGGGCGTCCCGGATGCACGTGACGATTCGGGTTATGTCTTTGCTGGTCAGACTGGGGTGAACGGGAAGCGACAAGACCTCTCCGGCAGCACGCCCGGCTCGAGGCGTCTCGTCCTGGCCAACCTGCGGATGGCCCCGGTAGCACGCGTAATCATGGACAAGCCTCGGGTAAAACGCCATGGAATCGATGCCCGCGACGTCGAGGCACTTGCGCAGCTCATCGCGGTCCAGACGCGCATCCGGAGTCACCTGGACGGTGTACTGGTGCCATGCGTGCGAACGGCCATGGGGCTCACTCGGAAGTACCACGCCGGGCAGGCCGGCCAAGCCATGCGACAGCCGTGCCGCATTGCCGCGGCGGGCAGAGCTAATCTCCGGCAGCCTGTTGATCTGCATGCAGGCGATAGCGGCCTGCAGGTCAGTCAGCCGGTAGTTATAGCCCGGCAACACATAGTCGTACCGGGCCCGCATCCCGTGATTGCGCAGCAGTCGTAGCCGGGCCACGATCTCGCGGCGGTTTGTCGTGACCACACCTCCTTCCCCGCACGTTATGTTCTTGGTCGCGTAGAGAGAAAAAGCTGCAGTGCCCCGGGAGCCCACGGGCGTACCCAGCACGCGGGCGCCGTGCGCCTGGGCGGCGTCCTCAATGACCACGAGCCCATGCTCCTGGGCGATCTTTGACAAATCGCCCATCCGGGCCGGAAGACCAAAGAGGTGGACGGGCATCAGCGCCTTAGTCCGCGGCGACAGGAGCGAGCGAACCGCGTCAGGATCGATGGTCAGGTCCTCGGAGATGTCGGCGAACCGTGCCGTCGCCCCGACCTCAATGATCGCGTTGAGTGTCGCGACGAAGGTCAAGGGCGATGTGATGACTTCGTTGCCGGGGCCGATCTGATGGGCGCGAAGCCCGGCGACCAGTGCGGCCGTACCACTGCTCACGGCTACCGCGTACTCCGTCTCATGCTCGCGGGCGAACGATTCCTCGAGCTGCGCTACCCACTTTCCGGCGGCGAGCTGACCGGATCGCAGAACGTCCAGCACGGCGGCTTGCTCTTCGACCCGAAGGTCTACCTTCGCCAGTGAAATTCGGCCTGATGGAGCTGTATTTGCTCCGGATCCGCGGCTGTGCTGCGCACAATGCCCACATTGCAAATCGGCGGGCTGCGCCTTGTCCCGGGAAATAATTGCCCCGCAGTCACACACCCAGCCGTGATGGCGGGCAGGATTGCCGACCACCAACTGATGCGGATGAACGGAGGAAGTCACCACAGCACCTGCGCCAACCATGGCTGACTCGCCGATTTCTACGCCGCATACGATGGTCGCGTTTGCACCTACCGACGCGCCGCGCCTGACCCGGGTAGGGGTCGGCTGCCAGTCCGCGTTCACGGCTCGGGGGAGCAGATCGTTCGTGAAGGCTGCAGACGGCCCGATGAACACTTCATCGGCGAGTTCAACACCCCGGTACACAGATACGTTGTTCTGCACCTTTACGCGGTCACCGATCTGGACACCCTGGTCGACAAAGACATTTTTCCCCAGCGTGCAGCCCGCGCCGATTACTGAGCCACTGCGCAAATGGCTCTGGTGCCAGATGCTAGTGCCCCCTCCGATCACCGCCCCCGGCTCGATAACGGCCGTTGGATGAACAAAAGGCTCATCGGGTGACATGTGCGACCCCCATACTGCCGCGAGTACCGGCCATTTACCATAGACACATCTGCAAACGCCCTCCAGCGCACCATTTTTGGGCGGCTACGCGCCGGGAATGTCACGGCTTTTACAGAAAAGGCTGGCTTTTTCAATATTTGATTGTACGTATTTTGTCTGGGCCTGCAGTATAAGATGGGTCGGCGTCTTGAGCAGTCGCCCGATTACCCAACCACGGTAACCATGTTCACGTCAAAGCTGCAGTAGCGGATTGTTCTATTTTCTGCACTTGCCTGCTTTTGGAACACATTTTACCTATATTACCGTAATGGCCAGAGACTCGTGAGCGTATGAGCGCCCGCGAAGCCGACGCTCGCGCCCGAAATGAGCTTAAAGAGAGTCGTGCGAATAACGGACTGTTGCGTTTGCGGCATAACCCAGAACCCAAGGGTGGTATCATTCTGTCTAAGCTCGCGGGCCACCTAGGCAATCGGCCGCGAGGAATCCACCACCATGGCGGCCTGCTCCTTGGATTCAGGACTTTACCTCTTTGGTTTCCCGGAGCTCCGGCACAACTGGGTCTACTTCGTTGACGCGGATGAATGGGTTTCTCCGCAACTGGCCGCGGAGATAGCAGCGCTGCTGAGTGCGCCCGCCTGCGCGGCTTTTGCCCACCGCTTGCGGGTCGTGCTCCAGGGCACTTCGATACGCCACTGCGGGTGGTACAGCGGCTCGTGGGTTGTCCAGCTCGTCGATCGCCGCTACGCGAAGTTCGACGGAAGCCCGGTCGGCGAGCGGGTTCGCGTAGACGGGCCAGTCGGTCGGCTGGCCAACGACATCGTCGACGAGGATCGCAAGGGCCAGGCCGCCTGGCTGTACAAACACGTGAACTATGCACAGCTCCAGGCACAGCATCGCGATCCCCGGCTCCGCTCCGGGACCAGCTGCGCCAGGTCCGGTCGCGCGGCGGCGCCGATACCCGGCCATTGATGCGGGTCTTCGTGAAAGGCGTCGTATTCCCTTCCATTCCGGCCAAACCGGTGGATGCGCACACAAAGGCCCGGAAGCGCGGCGGGTGATGTGCTGTCAGTTTGCCTGGCCGCCAATGTCACAGCGTCAGGGAACGGCCAATGATGAATCCTCATAACCACATCGGCCATCAGGGCTCAACCCCGCGCACAGTAACACTCGTACTAGCGCTCCTGCTGTATCTCTTTACGGTTTCGGTCGATGCTGTCCGCAAGGTCGGCGGCCTCCCCACCAGCCTGGTCGGGGTGGTTTACCTCATCGTCGGGTGCATGTACCTCGTGCTGCTCCCTGGTATCAGGAACAGGGTAGGCAGCGCACCGCGCTACCTTCCGGTATGGCTAGCCCTTCTCGTTCTCTGGTGTTTCACCGAAGCTCTGGTTCCCCGAGTCCCGGGGAGCACGGCACTACTGGGCTGCGCCTCCTACGCCTTTTTCGTCCCGCTCTTTTACATCGGGGCGGAACTGATGGCCACCGATCGTGGGGCAGTCAGGACACTTCGCTGCGTCACGCTGATCAGTGGCGTGCTGGGGCTTGGCGCCATCCTCAGCGCTGTACTCGGGCCCTCGGCACCCCCAGTACTCCAGCCCATTGACCCCAGCGCCGGGATACACACGTTCAGCGCAGGCAACATCTACCTCGCCCCCTCGGTTTTTGCGACCGGCGAGGAGGCTGCCGAGGAACTCTTGATCGCGTTCTTCGCGTGGGCCGCCCTGACATCTCTTCCCCACGGTCGGCTAGGACGGGCTTCCTCAGCCGTCTTTGCCACGCTCATTACTGTTGGCCTGTTCGCCGCTGAGCGGCGCGCGGACATCGCGGTCGCCGTCCTGGGGATGGCTACCCTCCTGATCCTCGGCCGCCCTGCCAGCCGTGAGGGAGCCGGCACATTCATTCTGACGGCGACAGCCAGGCCACGCAGCGCGACCGTGTTCGCCCTGGTCCCCGCAGTGATCGGCTCAGCCGCCCTGATCTCCTTCCTGGGCACCAGCAAGCTGGTCCCCTTCCTGACTTCCGCCTCCAATGGAGTGAACGCGATCGCCTTTATATTCTCGCCCGTTCACGCCTTCGTGCTGACTGGACAGGGAACCGGCACCTCAACGCAAGGCATCGGGGTACTCGGCGTCCAAACCTTCACCACTTTCGTGAACAACCATCCTTATGAGAGCTATGTCTATGGCGGCAGGTCCTTCCTCAGTGCCGAAGGAGGCCTGACCAAGACCTGGCTGGAGCTTGGCGTCGTGGGGGTCGCCCTTTATGCTGGAGTTTTCCTGTCCGTACTCGGCCCTCCCCTTCGCTCACTGCGATGCCTGGACGGTGTTGGCCGCGCCCTCACAGTGCTCACCGTCGCTCTGGGCATCGTCTTCCTTAAAGGACACGCTTCGCTCGACGATCCGCTGGTTCAGCCATTGTTCTGGCTGGCTGCGGGCGGTATCTGGGGCAGGACCCGCAGTCGCGGGACGGGTGCACCGCAGTCTGCGCGAGGTACGGTAGCCGCGGACGCTACCAAGTCTTCTGGTCCTGCGCCAGTTTCGCCCATTCAAGGTCGCTGACGGTGGCTCAGGCGCAGGCCGCACCGGCCCGGGCCCGCATCCTGGCATCGCTACGCGGGCCCACCGCGATTACCACCCTCACAAACCTGGCAATTCTTGGCGCCAATGCACTAGCCGGAATCGTGAGTGCCCGCGCCCTCGGCCCAGTAGGCCGGGGGCAGCTTGCCGTCGTCATGCTCTGGTCAGGCCTGATCAGCATGGTGGGGATGCTCGGCCTCCCCTCAGCGTGCTGCTATTACGTGGCGCACTGGCCGGAGCGCAGCACCACACTGGCCGCCTACTTCCAGCGGGTCGCCATCCGGCAGGCAGTCGTCATGATCGCGGTCAGCGTACCCGTCCTCTGGTGGCTGCATTACCGGCTGCGTTTGCCGACAATCCTGACCATCGAATACACGAGCGCGGCGGCAGGCACAGCCATTGCCCTATACGGCACATGCTTTCTGCAGGGCCAGGGTGACTTTACGCGCTTCAATGTGATGAGAGCTACTGCTGGCGGTCTGGCCGCCGCTCCTATGCTTGTCATTGCCCTGATGGTTCACCTAACCTCAGCTGAGGCTGGTTTGGCCTATCTGGTCCCTATCTGGTGTAGCGCCGCCTTGGGCTGGAGCTGGCTTCGCCGGGGCGGCAGACCGGGCGATACCCGGCCGCTCTCTCCCCATGAGCGCCGATCGATCCGCTCGTATGGCTGGCGTAACCTGGCTAGTTTGACTGGCATCACCGTCAACCGGAGTGCGGATCAGCTGATCCTCGGGCTCCTCGTACCGGCAAGTTCGCTGGGACTTTACTCTGTCGCCGCCTCGGCATCCAGCCCACTACCCTACGTAGTCGCATCGCTTGGCGAGGTGGGACTACCGACGATTGCCGCGTTGCCTGGCCAGGCCAAGGTCGCAGCTA
Source organism: uncultured Actinomycetes bacterium (assembly GCA_963824545.1). Taxonomy (GTDB): domain Bacteria; phylum Actinomycetota; class Actinomycetes; order Streptosporangiales; family Streptosporangiaceae; genus Bog-532. The sequence goes on from CAWGPP010000003.1 coordinate 95,304, forward strand.
CCTGGAAGGCACTCGAGCGGGCGACATACGCGCTCTCCATCCTCGCGCCCCTATGTGGGGCCTTGATTCCCTTTGCAGTCCCGGCCGCCTACGGCGAACATTACTCGGCCGCGGTGATTCCCGCAGAATTGCTCCTCATCGGCGCCGTCTTCACCGCCTTGACCGTGGTGACCGACGATCTACTCCGCGCCCACGGGAATCCCGGTTTCGTAAGCATCACACAGGGAGCAGGCGGTGTAGTGACTATCGTTGGCACATTGCTGTTCGCCAGACGCTCTCTCACAGAGGTAGCACTCGTCAGTTCACTCGGCTTCGCTGTCGCCTTCGTACTTGCTCTTATCCGCTTGTGGGTAGCCACCCGGCAAACCGTCAACTCCGGGGGCACCTCAGCCAGAAGTCATAAGTCCCGGTGAGCAGCATGACACCGTGACGAAAGAAGACATAGTTGCCAATGATACTTGTGAAGACATTAGCTAGGCCTGCCGTAGGGCTGACACCGGACACGGGAGGCAGGTCCATTCAGCCGGGGCCCGAGATACGCATCCTTGCCCGTTTGCCGAGACCACGGAGCAGACGGCCAGGGTCACTCTTTGCGCGCATGCTCATTATCGTTCAAAGTTCGTTTGCACAGCTATGGCAGTCCGTGAGACATCAAGGTCAATGTAGCAAGGATACACGCGAGCGATAGCTGATGGCTGTCATCCAGCCGAACTCGATAACCGACCTGATCCTGCTCTTGGCCACGAAGTTATTGAAAAATTCTGCCTTCGCGTCTACCAGGGCACCATATGAGCCCGCACCGCTTGTCCCATGCGCACGTAATGGCGGTCCCAATAACGAGCAGAACCCATAAAGGCAAAACGCTGGCGCGTTAGACGACACTCGGCGTACACCGGAAAATTAGTCGTATTATATCTTTGGCAGACATTATTAATCTCCAGGGAAGCTGACAAAAGAAACTATGCATCATATGCCCGATAGATACCGTTTCCTATCGTTACGTGGACCGTTATCTCCACGTATACAGCATACATGGCGAATGAACGCTAACGGAATCTGACAACCGACTGTTGTGCGGAATTTTGCTCACAAAGCGCATCCAGCTCATAGCGAATCGAGCCTGTCCAGTAGATCTGGATAGAACCGTATGCCTTAATTTGCTGCCGCGGGCAAGGCCAAATGCTCACGTCCGTACGTCCGACCGGACCAGACGAGCCTTGACAGTGGCAGCGCGCCCCAACCCGCCCAGCAGTCGTGATGTCGGATCGAAGGGCGCACTGACTGAGTAAAAGTGAGCTAGCCGCGACTTCGCAGCAGCGTTGACGCTCTCTGCATGACTGCCAGCCATATGGTTATCGTTCGTGGCGCTCGACGGGCTACGCCGAGCTCGGGTCCAATCGCGTGCGGCTACAAGCGCCGAGATTGGGAGTTCGAACGGGAGCTCTGATGACCATACTCGCTCCGTACGCAAATTGGCCGTTTGGCAGGCTTGCGCAATTCCATCGCGCGAGGGAAAGGAAACATGGTCGTGCTCCTTGCACATCGACCACCATCCTCTTAGCAGAGTCGCCTCCAAAGATACCGCATTAACGGTGGATACGAAAAGTACGCCGTTAGGGGCAAGGAGCTTTGTTATCGAGCTGAGGAAGGTGATGATGTCGTATACATGTTCAAGTACGTTGATCGCCACGACGGAGTCAAACAAGAGGCCGTCCGGAACGGCGGCAATGTCTGGGTAGAGCGAGTCGATACCCCACGTATCATGGATAAACGTCCGATGAACTTCGCTCGACTCGACTGCTGCCACCGAACGACCTGCTTTATGCGCAGCAACTAGCAGGTGGCCGGTCCCTGGTCCGATCTCAAGCAGTGACGTGCCTGGCAGAGACAACTTCTCCCAGTGCGCACTTGCAGGCTCAAGGCCGACAGCCGCGACCGTGGCGTCCACAAATCGGGTGTCCTGGAACGCTTCTCCATGAAGTTGCTCGAATTTACCAGCCGTGATGTCCCGGAATACTGAACGGCAGCTCATGCACCTAACCCATATCCCGCCATGTACGCCGAATCTGGTGAATGATTCATCGGAGCAAAAAGGACATGATCGGTGCTTCATATGAAGGAGGGTAGCATTGCCTTTCCCTTTGCGGTCGAGCTCGGAACATACCGGGACTAGGTAATCATCGCCGCCACTCATTGGCGATTCAACTTCGCTTATATGGCCCTTACGTACGCCGAATGTCAGGTTCTGCGTGACGATATGGCCCCGGAGCATGCCCATCTCGGCCGCAAGCGCGAGCTTGGAGCACGTGCTCACCAGCTTCTACACCGCTACCGGGCAAAGCTCCGCACGCCATGCACAACCGGCGCAGAGAGCTGAACGATGACCGCGGCAAAGCCCGCCGCCGCGGCGACCTGGCAGACGCTGCGAGCGGTATGGGAAGACTCATGCGTGAAGTCGCCGTAACGAATTCGTCCTCCAAAGGGACTGGCTGCGTTCGGCAGCCGCGCGACGAAGATGCCACCGGGAATGAGCGCGCGCGCTACCCGATCAAACGAGTCCAGTACCTCAGCCTTGGTGAGATGCTCAAGGACATCGGTGGCCGTTACTGCGGCGAACTGCCCGGCTCGCGCATCAAGCAGGTCACGGTAGTCGCCTTCCTGAATCCGGTCCAAGCCCGTGGCCTGGGCTACGGCCACTTGTTCCGGGCTGACATCAATCCCGGTCGCGTCGTAGCCATCTCCAGCATCAATCTGACCAGCTGGCCCCGGCCGCAGCCGATGTCGAGCACCGGCCCTGCAGTGGGCGCCAGAGGCAGCGGCCGGATGTCGCGGCGGTAGATGAGGACAGCAGCCTCACCGTCGCCGCAGCCCGCGTGCTGTGACGCGTACGCGCCGTACAGTCGTTCTCGCAGCGGATCGATCGGCGTCTTCATCACGTAAAGGGCATACGCGAATACTCTCCGTAATTAATTGCTCGGTAATACGGCTGGGCACGGCTGGCCATGGACACGTCCGGCGGCCGAGTGTTTGATACCGAGTAGCGGGGGACATAGTCCCGATCTACCGGGGCAAGTACGCCCGGCCGCGCTCGGGCAGGCACGCACACGATCACCTGACGACATCGGGATGGGCGCTATGGCCAATGGAGCAGGAAACAGCCAGCCGGACGGGACTTGGCCCGACGTGCAGTCCGGGCCGCTGATCGTCGGCGGATCGCTGATCGGGGTCGGCATCGCGCTGGCCGCGGTGGGGCTGGCCATAGCCGGGACGCACGTGGTGAGGGCCACCCGGGAGTGGATGAACCAGCTCGACGTACCGCCCAGCCAGTTCGCGCAGCTGAAATGGGAACAGGCCAAGACCGCGGCGGCGACCGGAGCCAGCACGTGGCGTGAGCACCCCAACGCCAAGGTGCGGCTGACGCGGCGTCCCGCGTCGTCCGACTGACCGGTTCAGGCGGAGGGGCGGGCCGCCGTACCGGCGATTAGCGCGGTCACGACCGCGACGAGCCGGGCGGGCGGCACCGGCTTCTCCAGGAACGCGTCAGCGCTCTCACGCAAAGCGTCCGCATCTACACTATTGGTGATGTGTGCCGTGATGACGGCGACTGGCAGCGCCGGGACCGCCTCGCGTAGCGCCGCGAGCAGCTCCAGGCCGGTCATGCCGGGCAGGTCGACGTCGGTCAGCACCAGATCCCAGGACTCGGCGGTGGCGCGGTAGAGCGCGACAACCGGGTCGAACGTATGGACCACGTCGAAATGGCCCATCCTGGTAAGGACGTGGACAGCGTAATAGGCGGCCTCGCTGTCATCCTCGACCACGAGGATGCGCCCGCGCGGGCGGCCCAGATCTGGGGTGCTCATGCCCGTAGCATGGCCCACCTGGGCGGCCGGCACAGTTGCCGCAGCGGTGCAGAACGGTTGCCGGGTAACGCGGCGCTTTACGGTCAGCGCGAGCGGGGCACGTTGGCGCGCGGAACCATGTACCGGTAGCCGAACCCCCGGACCGCCTCGATCGGCAGTCTCGCCGTGGCCGGCTGGCCGAGTTTACGGCGCAGCCGCATGACGCCGAATTTCACCCGGTCCGGCCCCACCCCGAACGGGTCATTCCAGGCCAGCTCGAGCAACTGCTCCGCCGACAGGGTCTGTCCCGGGTGCCGGATCATGGCCGCCAGCAGGCGGAACTCGGTCGGGGTCAGATCGGCCGACGCGCCGTTGACGCTAACGTCGTGGGAGGCGAAGTTCACCAGCAGGTAGCCGTCATCGTAAACATCGGCCTGGTCCTGCGCCGCCCGCGGCCGCCTCAGCAGCGCCTGTACCCGCGCGGCCAGCTCGCGGTTGCCGAACGGCTTGGTCAGGTAGTCGTCGGCGCCGCCCTGCAGGCCGCGGACCTTGTCGCTCTCTCCCCCGTGCGCGGTGAGCAGGAGGACCGGGACATCACTCATGTCACGGATCCGCTCCAGGACCTGCCAGCCGTCGAGAGTCGGGAGCCCGATGTCCAGCACCACCAGGTCCGGGCGGCCGGCATGGAAATCGCGCAGTCCCTCCCGCCCGTCCGCGGCACCGGTCACGTCGAACCCGCTCCGGGTCAGCACGGTGCGGATGCTGAGCGCGATGTCAGCGTCGTCTTCGATGACCAGGACCCGGCTCGTCATGCCGAACGCTCCGATGACCCGTCGGCCCGCTCCCCGGCCGGCGCCAGGCCCAGGCCCCGCTCAGGTGGAGATCCCCCCATACCCCGCCTCCCCCGCGATGTTCCTGACCCTGATGCTCTGCTGACGGCATTATGTTCACATCTAGCTACACAGAGTTAAAAACTATCGTACCGACGTTACCCCGGTCAAGCGGGCCGCAGTTACCACCTGCAGCGCGTTAATGCGATACGTTCGCATTTCATTACATAAAGTAAAAAAACATCTCTGGCAGTGCGTGACTAGGACCAAGCGTGATCACTCTCGGGGCCGGAACCTGACATCAGGTAACCGGAAACCACGGAGAAAGATGACGAGTAAAGGCCTGGTCATCGCGTCGACCGCGGTGGCCGTGCGGGATTAGCCGCCGCTGCCGGGCCACGCCCGGACGCGTTGCTGACCCAGACCCAGTCCCGGGCCGGGCCTCAATCGGGCAGCCGCTGGGTTTCGATACCCGGCATCACGACCGGCTCGAACTCCGGCTCGGTGAATTCCAGGCCGGGCTGCCCGGGGGTGACGCCGGTGAGCGTGAGCTCGAAGTCGCGCAGGTATTCGGTCTGGCCGTCAGCGGTGACGCGGAAGGGCCGGTCATGGCCCGGATAGATGACGTCGCCGATCGCCAGCAGCTTGTCGATGGTGCGCGCGGCCATCTCGGTGTTCCAGAACACGAGCGCGTTGCGGCGTTCCCGCGCCACCGTCGCGTTCTGGATCGAGTCCCCGGTAATCACCGCGATGCCGTCGCCGGCCGCCACCGCGACCGCGATCGTCCCGGCCGAGTGCCCGGGAGCCTCGACGATCTCCACCCCCGGCAGCAGCCGGGTGCCTTCCCCGGCGACCCGGATCCGGTCTTCGTACCGGGTGACGACCGCGTCGATCCATTCCGGGCACGCGAAGTCGTTGCGGTGCGGGCGGCGCACGTACCGCCGTTCGTCCGGGTGCATCACCACCTCGGCCCGCGCGAAGATGTCAAGGTTCTCGATGTGATCCCAGTGCGCGTGCGTGCAGACCACGGTGTCGATGCTGTCCCGGGTCAGGCCCCGCTGGCGCAGCGCGGCGTCCAGGACCGAGCGCCGGCCGGTATGGCCCGTGTCGACCACGATCCGCCTCAGCACCCCGTGATCGTCCAGCCCCTCGACGAGGGTGACCGAGCAGAAGGCGATGGAGCCCTGGTCGGAACCGAGCCGGTAACCGTCGAGCAGGGTCTCGACGTTCGGGCTGCTCAGTCTCACGGCATTCCTTCCTGGTCGTCCGCCCGTGCTCGTCAAGCCGGCGCCAGCCAGCAGACTAAACCGCCGGCCAGCGGCCCTGGGTGGCTGGCCCCGTCCGCGGCGGCGGCGAGCGGCAGCGGCCAGCGGCAGCGGCAGCGGCAGCGGCAGCGGCAGCGGCAGCGGCAGCGGGATAATCTCACTCAATGCGGCGAATCGGAGTGCGGGAACGGCGGGCCCGGCTCGGGCTGCGGCACCGGCTGGCGGCCGGCGCGCTGGCCGGGGATCCGGTTGAGGCGGCGGGGTCGCTGGTGGCGGTGCACAGCACCGACCCGTCGTCGGTGTACCTGACGTTGCTGGCCCGGATGACGGGCGGCGGGATCGCGGACGTGGAACGGGCCTTGTACGAGGACAAGACGCTCATCCGGCTGCTGGGGATGCGCCGCACGGTCTTCGTCGCCGCGCTGGACATCGCGCCGGTGATCCAGGCCGCCTGCTCGCGTGCGGTGGCCGCGAACGAGCGGCGGAAGCTGCTCGGCTATGCTGGCTGAGTCCGGTGTGGGCGACGACGTCGAGGGCTGGCTGGCCGAAGCCGAGCAGGCCGCCCTGGCGGCCCTGACCGCGCGCGGGGAGGCGACGGCGGCCGAACTGGCGTCTGATGATCCCCGGCTGCGGGTCCAGATCACGCTGGGCCGGGGCACGAAGTTCGAGGGCAGGCAGAACGTCTCCAGCCGGATTCTGCTCGTCCTCGCCGCGCAGGGCCAGGTGGTGCGGGGCCGGCCGCGCGGCTCGTGGACCTCGCACCAGTACCGCTGGGCGCCGCTCGCGCCGTGGTGCCCGCAAGGGCTGGACCACTGGACGACCGAAGCCGCCGAGGTGGAGCTGGCGCGCCGCTGGCTGGACGCCTACGGCCCGGCGACGCCCGAGGACCTGCGGTGGTGGGCCGGCTGGACCAAGACGCAGGTCCGGCGGGCACTGACCGAGCTGAAACCGGCCGAGGTGGATCTGGACGGCGTGCCGGGCATCGCCCTGCCCGGCGACCTGGAGCCGCCGCCGGACGTGGAACCGTGGGCGGCGCTGCTGCCCGCGCTGGATTCCACCCCGATGGGCTGGCAGCAGCGGGACTGGTTCCTGGGCCAGCACGCGTCCCGGCTGTTCGACCGGAACGGCAACGTCGGCCCGACGCTATGGTGGGACGGCCGGATCGTCGGCGGCTGGGCCCAGGACCGGGACGGGCGGATCGTCTGCCGGTTCCTGGAGGACGCCGGCTCGGACGCGGTGGCGGCGGCGGACGCCGCGGCGCAGCGGCTGGCCGGGATCCTCGGCCCCGTCCGGCTGACCGCCCGCACCCGCGGCATGACCTGGCTGGAGCAGGAGCTGGCCGGCTGACGCAGATGCCCATCGTCCCGGGCCGCCCGGACAGCGGATCTTGAGCAGTTTCTGCTTGTTCCGCCACAAGGCCACGAAGTTAAGGCTTCCGACTCTGTCAAGGGGGTCTCTGGTGCGTGCCGCCAGCCCCCGTGTCCGACTTCTCCGGTTCCGCCGGACGCCAACGGCAGCACACGAGCTGTCGTCACGCCCGATTTGCCCGTGTTGACAAGCAGGTTGGAGCCGTAAACTACGCGACTGGATCGCGAAGACGCCACAGGCGCCGTTGAGGCGGTGTTCGTGACCGGGACACTCGTCCGCCGAGGAAGATGGCAACCTTTATGACTGATTGATCCAGGGTCGGGGTGTCCCGGGCGTGGTGTCGGCCGATGAGGTTCAGAGGGTGGGGCGTCAGGTCGGTGCGCCTCTGGCCGAACGGTGCGAGCTCGGCCAGCGGGGGCTCGTCGAAGGTTACGCCTGGCGATGTGGGTCGCAATCGGCGGGCGTGGTCCGCGGTCATCGTCACATCGTCGAGCCGCGCGCTGCGTAATCCGATTCAAGTTCGCGACAGATGTCACGTGGCCAACGTCGAATGCGGCTACCCCGCGGGAGGGATGTTCTGATTGAGACGGAAGAGGTTCTCGGGGTCGTACTGAGCCTTGATCTGGGCCAGCCGTGCGAACTTGCCGGCGCCGTACGCGGCTTTGATCCGGTCGTCGCCTTCCTCGGAGAGGAAGTTCACATACGCCCCTCCGGTCGCGAAGGGCTGCATGGCATCGTGGAAGGCTCGCGCCCACGATACGTTCGCATCGGTCGCGGCCGGGTCCTCCCACATCGAGACCGCGTTGAAGAGGAATCTGCCGTCCCGTCGACCGTAGGCCGTCTCATCTGCGGCGGCACGCGCGATCGCCCCGCCCCACAACACGATCTCGGCGAGGCTGAACGGTGATGGGACCTTCGCGGCGACATCGACCGCCGCGGCGATCGCGTCGTCCGCGAGCTCGGTGAGGTAGCCAGCTTTCCAGTAGGACTGGCGCCCCGGCGGCGCGAACTCATCCTGGATCGACTGCATGACCGTGTAGGGCATCGCGTCGACCACCTGGATCGGTGGAGCAAGGTCGAGCCACGGGCGGATGACAGCGCGCCCTTCGTCCAGATCACCCGACCAGCAGAAGATGACCACGACCGCGGGCTGGAAGTGCAGAGCTTCCGGCACGAACGGCAGCGGAGGCGCGGTCACGAACGTGGCTGAGATGCCGAGCTCGTCTGGTGCGGTGCGCGTCTGTTCACGATGGAAGGCGAGGATGTCGGCGGCCTGGGCCAGCGGCCACCCAATGAGCCCGCCGAGCACAACTGGCCCGACCGGATGCAGCTGGTACTCGAGGCTCGTGGCGACGCCGAAGTTGCCGCCGCCGCCTCGCAGCGCCCAGAACAGTTCGGTGTTCTCGTCGTCGCTGCACACGAGCTGCTCGCCCCCGGCGGTGACGAGATCGACCGAAACCAGATTGTCGCATGAAAGCCCGAAGCGCCGGGTGAGCCACCCAAATCCGCCCCCGAGAGTGAGGCCGGAGATACCCGTGGTCGAGACCACGCCGCCGGTCGTCGCGAGACCGTGCGCCTGCGTCTCATGATCGAAGTCACCCCATCGCACCCCGCCCTGAGCGCGGACGCGGCGCGCTGCGGGGTCGACCCGGATGCCCTTCATGAGCGACAGGTCGATGACAATGCCGTCATCACAGGTCCCCTTGCCCGCGGCACTGTGCGCGCCGCCCCGGACCGCGGTCGCAAGGCCACGCTCGCGGGCGAAGTTGACGGCCGCGGCAACGTCGGCCGGTCCGGTGCAGCGCGCGACGACAGACGGGCGCTTGTCGACCATCGCGTTCCACACCGCGCGGGCCGCGTCATAGTCGCCATCGCCGGGTACGACGAGCAGGCCGCGAAATCCTGCCCGCAGCGAGTCCAGGTTCTCGGTCAGAGTCACGGTACATCTCCCCCAAACAATGTGAGATCAAGGGCCGCTGCTGCTCTCGAATCTCATCCGCTCGCGACATCGAACCCCCTTCTTTCGCTGACGGTTAGCAGGCCGACCACATCAGAGGGAGCGCAGCCTGGTAGCCGCCAGGAAGCGGCGAGCCTTGGCCCTCGTCACACAACACTGCAACCCGCGCGTGTGCAGGAGCGAAGCAGAGCGCGTGCAGATGGTATGGAGATCTTCCCCCTGCGGTGTTCACGAGACCGCAATGCTGCCTGCTCAGAATCTGCCGAGCGCTGCAACGTGTCGGCAATGTCAGGCGCTGGAAGCCGCATACGGCCTGTGGCCTGCTTCTTTACAGGGTGGACCTGGATGGACTTGAACCATCGCCCTCGCAGGCGCCGATCCCATGCGAGCGGACGCCGGGTCCAGGGTCGGCGCAAGCTGATCGCGCAGCAAGTCCACGCAGTCAGGCATCAGCGCATCCGATCAGAGGGTCTGCGCGTGCCGCCAGCCCCGTGTCCTACTTGTCCGGTTCCGCCGGACGGCAACGGCAGTACACGAGCTGTCGGATCACGCGCCGATGTGCCCGTGTTGAGAAGCGGCGTCGGAGCCTAACTACGCGGCCTTGTGTTGCGCCAAGGCCTGGATCGCGGCGGATCGCCTCGTACGCGGCGGGCTGGGGCGTGGCTGGTGAGGTTCGCGTCATAGCCGGGCAGGGCAGCGCGCAGCGCGGTCAGTTCGGCCAGCATCCCGGCCGGGACCGATGCCCGGCCGCTGAACACATCCCAGCCGGTCACGACGGGACCTGCGCCATGCGGATCGACTCGGCCAGCTCGGCAGGCGTGCGGCCATACAGCACGACCGGCGCGTGCCCGCCCGTCTCGCGCAGGATCGCCCGGTAACCCTGAGCGATGGCCGCGATGTCCCACCGGTCCCGGAAGTGGCCTGTCACGTCGCTGAGCGTCATTTCGCCATCTGCTTTAACCGGAATGCCCGGGTACATTCCCAGGCTTGGCAATGGGTTGCCTAGCAGCCGGTACAGCTGCCGGGGTCCCTCGAATGTGTCGCGGGCGTGCAGCCAGCGGTGGTTGTCGAGCAGGACTCCCTGGCCTGGCTGCAATGTCACGGTGAAGGTGTGCCGGTTGATTGCGGCCGTCAGTAGCGGGATCCACTCCGCGACGTCGGGCGAGAAAGACACAAGATCGTCTAGACGCAGCCGGATCGCGACCCTGGCCGGGCCGGGGCCGGGAACAGGGGTGAAGACCGCCCCGAGGTGGCCGGCGGCTCCGCCGAACAGCGCTGAGCGGGTACGGCTGAGCGCTTGCAGGGACTCAGGGCAGGTAGCGGCCAGATCATCATGGACGGCCAGGCCATCGGTGAACTGGCTGGCGCCGCCGACTCGGGCCTGGACCGTGCAGGTGAGCATCATAAGGCCCGGTGGATCAGGTACCCCGGAGCGATCGGTGTGCGCCACAAGTTTGCGGCGACTGAACCCTCCGGCGTTCGGCAGGTTCGCGGCCGGGCCGAGTTCAACGATCGTGGTGACGCCGCGATCATCGCTATCGGGGTGGGCGGTTATGGACATCATCCGCCCGGCCACGGCGAGCATTGCCCCGACGCCGTAGGCACCGTCGAACAAGGCCAGGCCATCCGAGCGCACCTGGTGACGCATCTTTTCCACGGTCGGTGGGTCAGCGATGTCACCGACCCTGTAGAGGCTGCTCAGTGCTGTGGCGGTGGCCATCGGGAGGGCCCTTCCTGGGATTGTTGATGAGCTTCCGGCCCCACGAAACCCTCACCCGGGCCGTTCGTCCACTGACAGATTGTCAACGTGGCCGCATGCTGCATCTGCGGCGGCCGGCGGCTGTTCCAGTGTTACGTTCGGCGTATTCGGCAAGTGCGATGCAGCCGTGACAGGGCCGGGCACAGAAGTCGCCGGCCTAGCGAGCATGAGGAGGGCACGAGTGAACGGTCAGCAGGGGCCGGTGGGATACCCGATCTCTGTCAAGGGCGTCGTGGTCCGGGCTGGGCGGGTGCTGCTGCTGAAGAACGAGCGTGACGAATGGGAGCTTCCAGGCGGCCGTCTAGAGGTCGGTGAGACCCCGGAGCGGTGCGTCGCCAGAGAGATCGCGGAGGAGACCTCCTGGACGGTGGTCACCGGCCCGCTGCTGGACGTGTGGATGTACGACATCGTGCAGGCTGAACGGCATGTCTTCATCGTCACCTATGGGTGCTACCTGCCCGCAGCCGCCGGTACCCCGGACCCGGTGCTGTCCTTCGAGCACCAGCAGGTCGGGGAGTTCACCGAGTCCGAGGTCCGGGGTCTGGTGATGCCCCAGGGTTATAAGGACTCCATCGCCACCTGGTACGCCGTACTGCGGGTATCCGGCAGGGCTGGTGTCACCCGTGCGGATCTTCTGCGCACCGCCGGGGCGCCCGAATCGCACGAGGCGACCTGGTAGGGGTCATGGGACTTTCCGGCCGGTGCCTGGCCTGCGGGACGCCTCTGGGCGGGGGCGTCGCTGAGCCGGTGTGCCCGGGGTGCAATAGCACTGCCGCGATCGCGGCTCCGGTACCAGGTACGGGCGAGGAACCGCTGACTCCTTCCGTGTGGGACTGGACGGATCATGCGTCCTATCAGGCGCTGCGCTCGGGCGATCTCGGGGCGATCCTGCGCGCCTACCGGCGGATCAATGGTTTGTCCCAGGAGAAGCTGGCTGCGGTCCTGGGCTACGACAAGACCTACATCTCGATGATCGAGACGGGCCGGCGTGCGGTATATGACGTAGCTACTCGTCGGCATATCGGGAAAACCTTGGCGATACCCTGCCATCTGCTGGGGGTCACCGACCCGGCCGACACCGATTTCGTGGCGATGGTCGCGTTCGCCGAATCGACGATCCGCCTAGCCGAGCTGGCGCGGTCGGCTGGGCGGGCCGCTGAGGCGGTCAACGAGTTGTGGCCATTGGTCGCGCGACTGGAGGCTCGCGCCGCAGAAGGCCATCTCGAACAGGCCACCCTGACAGTGCTCGGGCAGGCATGGGTCAGTCTCGGGGTGAGCCTCGGCACTGTCCTCCCAGATGAGCGTCTGTGGGTGGCCGCTCGATGGACAGCCAAGGGCCTCACCGCTGCACGCCATCTCGATTCCCGGCCGGCGTTCATGGCGTACGCGTTGCAGATGCACGGCAATGAGCTGCGCAAGGCTGGGCAAGCCGCCCGTGCCGTTACTGTGCTCGAGCAAGCCGTTGATACCGCGATGGGCGATCCGGAACGTGGTGCCGCTCTCGCGCTGCTTGCGCGGGCGGTCGGCCAGACCGGAGACGTTGGTCTATTTACTCAGGTCAGCGCCTCATACCAAAGGCTGGCAGATGCTCATGGATCTGACGGCCCGCTATTCAATGCGTTCATCTGGCGGGAGATCCAGCTACGCGGGCTGCTTGACATAGGAGAGGCCGCGCGGGCCTTCCGTCTGGCCGGTGACACTGTAAGCTGCCCCGCGCCTGCACCCCAGTGGCAGGTCATCGAGCGCATTACTTACGCCGATGTCCTCGCGACTGCGGGTGATCATGCCGCCGCTGGGGCCATTCTGCTGGAGGCCGTGGATCTCGGTCGCCGGTACCGCCTTCCCCACCAGATCCAGCGAGCCGCCCGCATTGCCCAGCGAGTTCACCGTCTTGACCTGGCCCGCCACGCCAGTACCACTCTGGCCCAGGTCTGCGCCGAACCCGTACTCGATCCGTCTACGCCATGACCAACTCGGGCCGAACTCTCGCCGGGTGCCACACGTCGCACGGAAGCCGAGGAGCATACGACGCCCGCCGTACCGCCTACGGAAACGGAAGTCGGGGTAGAGCGGCGTGTAATCAACTTGGAGAGTGCGGGCGGCGTAGAGGTCACCGTCAAGGTGCGTTGGCCTGATTTGCCCGATGACGAGTTTGTCAAGCTCCGCAAGCTCATCAAGGGTTGAAGCGCTTGAGCTTGCGGGTCTGGAAGTGAGCGCTGAGGACGCTGCCCGAATCGGCTGTCAGGGCCGCGGGGGGGCGAGGACGGCGGCGGCCAGGTGGGCCAGGTGGACGGGGGCGCCGCCGGTGGCCTGGCGGATCTGGGTGCGGCAGCTGTAGCCGTCGGCGACGACCGAGGCGTCACGGGCGGCCCGGATGGCGGGGAACAGCACCCGCTCGCCGCAGGCCTGGGAGACCTCGTAGTGGCCGCGCTCGAAGCCGAAGTTCCCGGCCAGGCCGCAGCAGCCCGAATCGAGCACGTCGGCCTGGACGCCGAGCGCCGCCAGCACCTCGCGGTCGGCGTCGAAGCCGAGGTCGGCGTGCTGGTGGCAGTGCACCTGGACCAGCGCCTTCCGCGGTGGCGCAGCCCCCCGCGCGGCCCCCTCCGTGGCCTGCTGCGTGGCCCCCTCGGCGGCCTGCTGCGTGGCTCCCTGGGCGGCCCCCTCCGTAGCCTGCTGCGCGGCCCTCTCCGCGGCCTGCTGCGCGGCCTCCTCCGTGGCCTGCTGCGCGGCCCCCTGCGTGGCCCCTGTGGCCCCAACCGTGGCCTGCTGGGCGGCCCGGGACCGCAGTTCCGCGGCGTGCGGGCGGAGGATCTCGGCCAGCGAGCGGACGGCCGCGCTAGCCTGGATGGCCCCGGGGTGGTCCGGCAGCAGCTCGGTGGCCTCCGACTTCAGGGCGGCGGTGCAGCTGGGCTCGAGCCCGACGATGGGCACCCCGTCGTCCAGCCAGGGTTTCAGCGTGGCCAGGGTCGCTTTCATGACCCGTTTGGCGTGATCCAGCTGGCCGGTGCTGATCCAGGTCAGGCCGCAGCAGACCGGCTGGGCCGGCACCTCGACGCGGTAACCGAGCGCCTCCAGGGCGGTGACGGCAGCCCGCCCGATGCTGGGCTCCAGGTAGTTGGTGAAGGTGTCGGGCCACAGCAGCAGCCGCGGGCCGGCACCGCCCGGCCGTGCGCCGCCCGGGCCAGCACCGCCCGGCCGTGCGCCGCGGCGGGCGAACCAGGCCTGGAACGACTGGCTGGCCAGCGCGGGGATGCCGCGTTCCGGCGCGATGCCGCCGAGCCGTTTGGCCGGCGCGGCCAGCACCCGGACGCTGGCGGCCCGGTTCAGCAGCGCGGCGCTGCGGGTGCGGCTGACCAGGCGCAGCCAGCGGGGCAGCCAGCCCAGCGAGTAGTGCGCGGCCGGGCGGCGGCGCCCGGCGTAGCGCTGCGCCAGGAACTCAGCTTTGTACGCGGCCATGTCCACGCCGACCGGGCAGTCACGCTTGCAGCCCTTGCAGGACAGGCACAGGTCGAGGGCCCCGGCCACGTCGTCGGCGTGCGCCGCGTCGACTCCGGCCCGGCCGCTGGCGAACTCGAACAGCAGCCGGGCCCGGCCGCGGGTCGAATGCTGCTCCTCGCCGGTCGCCCGGTAGCTCGGGCACATCACGTTCCCGCTGCCGGACAGGCACGCGCCCACACCGACGCAGCGCCGGGTGGCGGCCTCCAGGCTGCCGCCGTCGTGGGCGAACGCGAGCTGGGTGCGCGTCGCCGGGCGCGGTCCGCTGACGTAGACGCGCAGGTCGGTGTCGAGCCGCCGGGGCCGGACCACCGCGCCGGGGTTCATCTTGTCCCGCGGGTCCCAGATGCTCTTGAAGTCCGCGAAGGCGGCGATCATCTCCGCCGGGTACATCCGCGGCAGCAGCTCCGAGCGGGCCTGCCCGTCACCGTGCTCGCCGGACAGCGACCCGCCGTGCGCGGTGACCAGATCGGCAGCGTCCTCGATGAAGCGCCGGAAGCCGGCGATCCCGGGCGCGGTGATCAGGTCGAAATCGATCCGGATGTGCACGCAGCCGTCACCGAAGTGCCCGTAGTACGCGCCGTGCCGGCCGTGGTCGTCGAGCAGCTTCTGGAACTGGCGCAGGTAGGCGCCGAGCCGCTCGGGCGGGACCGCGGCGTCCTCCCAGCCGGGCCAGGCCTCCGTGCCGTCGGCGGCGCGGGTGACGATCCCGGCGCCGGCTTCCCGGATGCCCCACAGGGTCCGCTGCGCCGCGCCGTCGGTGACGATCGTGGCCGTGCCGCCGAGCTGCTGCGCGCGGGCGGCGATCGCTCGCGCGGCGGCCCCGGCCTCGGCCGCGGTGGCGCCGCCGGATTCGATGAACAGCCAGCCGGCCCCGTCCGGCAGGAGCTTGTACCGCTGGTCGGCGGGCCGGGCCGCGCGCAGCGCGGCGATCAGCGCGACGTCCATCCCCTCGATGGTCAGCGGGGCCAGGTCAAGGAACTGGGGCGCGACGTCGGCGGCCACGAAGGCGTCCGCGAAACCGGCCACGGTCAGGGCGCGCGCGGCCGGGACCGGGACCAGGCCGACGGTGGCCTCCAGGACGGTGACGCAGCTGCCTTCGGTGCCGGTGAGCGCCCTGGCCAGGTTGAACCCGTTCTCCGGCAGCAGCTGGTCCAGGTTGTAGCCGGACACCCGCCGGGTCAGCTGGGGCGTCTGCGCGCGGACCAGATCACCGTGGGTGGCGGCCAGCTCAGCCAGGCGGCGGTAGATCCGGCCGGCCTCCCCCGGCTGCTGCGCGCGGGCGGCGGCCTCGTCCGGGGTGGTGGGGCCGACCGTGAGCTGCGTGCCGTCATAGCTGACGACGGTGAGGCCGCGGACGTTGTCGACCGTCTTGCCCCAGGCCACCGAGTGCGAGCCGCAGGCGTTGTTGCCGATCATCCCGCCGAGCGTGCACCGGCTGTGCGTGGACGGATCGGGACCGAACGTCAGGCCGTGCGGGGCGGCCGCCGCGCGCAGGTCGTCCAGCACCACCCCGGGCT
Organism: uncultured Actinomycetes bacterium; assembly: GCA_963824545.1. GTDB lineage: Bacteria > Actinomycetota > Actinomycetes > Streptosporangiales > Streptosporangiaceae > Bog-532. Next base: position 111,337 of record CAWGPP010000003.1, read on the forward strand.
GGATCCGGGCGGTCGCCTGCTCCGGGTCGATGCTGAGCACGGACCGCAGGTGCCGGGAGAAGTCGATGACGACGGCCTCGTTGACCGCCTGGCCGCCGATGCTGGTCGCGGCGCCGCGCGGCAGCACCGGCACGTCGTGCTGCCGGCATACCTCCAGCGTGGCCAGCACGTCGTCGGTGTCGGCCGGCTGAACGACCCCGACCGGGACGTGCCGGTAGTTGGACGCGTCCGCGGCGAACACGGCCCGGCTGGCGGAGTCGAAGCGCACCTGTCCCCGGACCCGCGCGGCCAGGTCAGCGGCGAGCGCGCGGCCCGCCCCGTTACGGGCGGCGCTGTCCTGGCGGGACGAACCCGTCACCAGGCCTCCCGAGGCAGTGGAGATGCCCGTCCTGCGGCACCCGGCACGACCGGGACATCAACGCCGCCAAGAACATCCTTGCGGCAGGTCTTGCCGCAGCCCGGGGCTCCCCGGGCGATGCCTGCGGAGCCGACGTCAGACATTCCGGGTCCTCCCGGGTGCGGTCGGCGGTGAAACAGGAACCCCAGCCCGCGAGGGCCGGAATCCCCGCCCTTCAGGACGGGGAGTAGTCACGTTTCCCCTTCCGGCACGGCATCACAGCGTAGTGGGCGGCTCCTTCGCCTGCACGGGCGGGGTCTCGCCGGAGCCGCCACCGTGGCTGTGCCCGGGCGGTCCGTGGCTATGCCCATGCGACCCCGGCGGCCCGTGCGCCCCGGGCGGCCGCCAGTAGCCGGCGGGGACGTACCCGGAACCGGGTCGCCGGCGCGCAGCGGTGCCTCGTGGTACCGGCCCTCGTGGGCCAGCACGGGGCGCCGGTCGCTGCGCAGCTCCTCGTATTTGTCCTCGAGCCTGCGCCGGGTCTCCCACTGGCGGCGCAGCTGGCCCACGTATTCGGGGTGGCCCTCGTAGGTGCCGCGCCAGGTCTGCGGCATCTGCTCCAGGCCCAGCCCCGGGCTGGCCTGCCCGCCGAGTGACACCCGCGACGGGATCTTCGCGGCGGCCTGCCCGCAGGCCGGGCAGGGCTGCTGCTCGCGGCCGGCGATCGTCGCCATCTGCTCGAAGGAGTGCCCCTGCGGGCAGCGGTAGTCATAGAGCGGCATCAGTTGACGTCCTTCCCGCCGTGAACTGAAGGACGGGGCTTGCGCCCGGCCATTACGGTCACCAGTTCTCGATCGACCGGGTGAAGATCCCGGCAATGTCCTCCTCGTGGACCGCGCGGGGGCAGGTGGCCAGCAGGCGCTGCTGCTTCATCGTGCCGGGCACCAGGTCGGGGACGTCGGACTCGGTGTAGCCGACGGCACCGATCCCGTTCGGGATGTCGATGTCGCGCATCAGGTCGACGACCGCGGACGGCAACTGCTCCCCCGCGTCGTTCAGCTTGTCCTGGCCCGGCGCGAGCATGGCGGCCGCGCGCAGGTGCCGGTCCGGGGCGCTGGGGAAGCTGAACCGGAACGCCTCCGGCGCGGTCAGCGAGACCGACATCCCGTGCGGCACCATGGCTTCCTGCTGGGGGTAGCCGCGCCGGCCGGAAGTCCCTGACCATGCCGGCGATCGGGTACCCGTTGGCGTGCGGGATGTGCACGCCGGCGTTCCCGAATCCCATGCCGGCGAACGTCGCCGCGAGCATCATGTTGCTCCGCGCCTCCAGATTCGACCCCTCGCGTACGGCCGTCCGGAACGAGGCAGCGATCAGCCCCAGGGCCTTCTCGCTCCACAGGTCCGAGACCGGGTTGGACCCGCAGTAGGTGACGCGCTGCTCGGGCTGCTTGCGGCCGAAGGTGGTGTAATACCGGGCGGTGTAGGACTCCAGCGCGTGGCACACGATGTCCATGCCCGCCGACGCGGTGACCTCCGGCGGCAGGGTCAGCGAGACCAGCGGGTCGATCACGGCCAGGGTGGGGCGCAGCCGCCAGTGGCTGATGCCGGTCTTGACCCGCATCGACAGGATGTCCATCACGCACATCGCGGTGCTCTCCGATCCGGTCCCGGCGGTTGTCGGGACCGCGATCAGCGGTTTGAGCGGCTGCTGCGGAGCGCGGCCCGCGCCGATCGGCGCGTTGATGTAGTCCATCAGCTCGCCGCCGTCGGTGGTCAGCAGGTTCACGGCCTTGGCGGTGTCGATGGAGGACCCGCCGCCCACCGCGATGAAGCCGTCCCAGGGGCCCTGCTGGCGGGCGTAACCGGCCGCCTTGTCCATGCTGTCGTCGGTCGGCTCGACGTGCACCCCGTCGAAGATCTCCGACGTGATCCCCTGCCTGGTCAGCGACTCGGCGATCCGCGCCGGGATACCCAGCTCGCTGATCCCCGGATCGGTCAGGATGAGGACGCGCCTGGCCCCGAACTGGGCCATCTCGAAGCCGATTTCGTCCACGGCGCCGACGCCGAACTTCAGCGGCGGTGCGCCCCAGGTAAAGATGGTCTCTTCGGTCAGGTTGACACCACTAGGGGCGGCCATGATCAATCCTTTCGGCGGGCAGGACGGTGGCGGGCGGGCGTGGGGCCGCGGGGCAGGCCCCGCAGTGGGAACCGCGGGCCAGGCCTCTCAGCGGTAGCTGCAGGGCAGGCCCTCGGCGGTAGCTGCGGGGCAGGCCTCCCGGCGGAAGCTGCGGGGCAGGCCTCCCGGCGGTAGCCGTGGGGCAGGCCTCCCGGCGGGAGCCGTGGGGCAGGCCTCTCAGCGGTAGCTGCCGTCCGGTGCGGTACGCAGCTGATGGATCTGGTCCGGATCGTGCCCGAAGACCAGGGTCGCGTCCGACTCGGTGGCGATCTTCCGCAGCTTCTCGACCGAGGCGTAGAACTGCTCGAGGTTGTTCACGATGGCCGCGGGCACGGTGGGCGGCCCGTAGCTGTCGCCCATGTAGACCGCGTCCGCGGTGAAGATCATCGTGCCGGTCTCGGGCAGGTCGACGCGCATCGACATGCTGCCGGGGGTGTGCCCCGGGGTCTGGATGAAGCTGACGCCGGGCAGGAACTCCGCGTCGCCGGAGACCGTCTCGAAGTCCAGGCCCTCATAGTCGGTCTTGAGGTGCGCGCCGGTGAAGAGGCCGTCAAAGCCGAACGCGAACTCCTTCTCTTTGTCGCTGCACACCAGCCGGGCATTCGTGTCCTTGAACATCTGGGCGTTGCCCGCGTGGTCGAAATGCAGGTGGGAGAACACCACGTAGTCGAGGTCACCGGGGGCCAGGCCAAGCTGCTTCAGCCGCGAGTCGAGGTACTCGTCGTCGGAGACCTTGTCGTAGGGGAAGAAGTCCTGCAGCCCGGTGGGCCCCCAGCGCTGCTCCCAGTCCCGCGGGCAGCTGGTGTCCCACAGCAGCCTGCCGTCCGGCGTGTCAACCAGCACACAGTGAGTGGGGACGTCGACCCACTCGGGCGGGAGGTTCTTGTCCTGACGCCGGCGGATGGCGCGGCCCGGCGCCAGCAGCAGCCAGGTCAGGTCGGCGGTCATCGCTCCGCACGGAATGATGGTGACGGTGGTCCCTGTGGCCATGCTGACTCTCCGTTGAATCGGCTGGTGAAGTGACTGTTTCCCCAGCGTCCGCCGCTGGGATGATCATGTCAACGTTCCGCCCCGGGCTCAGCCCGTCTCCTGCCGCGCCCGGGCGCGCAGCTCACGGCGCAGGACCTTGCCGGTCACGGTCTTCGGCAGCTCCGCGATGATCTCCACCTGCCGCGGGTACTTGTAGGCCGCCAGCCGCTTCCTGCAGTGCGCCGTGAGCTCGTCGGTGGTGGCTGTGCTGCCGGCTTTGAGGCTGACGTAGGCCTTGACCGTCTCGCCGCGGTAGGGGTCGGGCACACCGACCACGGCCGCCTCGCGCACCGCCTCGTGCTCGTACAGCACGTCTTCGACCTCACGCGGCCAGACCTTGAAGCCGCCCACGTTGATCTGGTCCTTCTTCCGGTCGACGATGTAGAACCAGCCGCCGGCGTCCATGTAGCCCACGTCGCCGGTGTGCAGCGCGCCGCCGGGCAGCGCCCGGGCCGTCTCCTCGGGCTTGTTCCAGTAGCCGGCCACGACCTGCGGGCCCTCGGTGACGAGCTCGCCGATCTCGCCCGGCGGCAGGTCGTGGCCCTCCTCATCCACGATCCGGACGATCGTGTTGTAGACCGGCACCCCGACCGACAGCGCGCCAGACGCCTCGTCCACCGGCGCGGCGCCGTGCAGCGGGACGGCGTGGGACGGCGAGGTGGTCTCGGTGAGCCCGTAGATATTGTGGATGTAGTGCCCGAATATGTCCTGGAACGCGGTGACCGTACTCGGCGGGATGGGTGCCCCGCCGGAGTAGATCTTCGTCAGCGTGGCCAGCGCGTCCCGGCCGGCGCCGGGCACATTCATGAGGGCGATGAACACGGTGATCGAGCCCACGGTGAACGTCACCCGCTCGTCCCGGATCGTCTCGATCGCGACCACCGGGTCGAACCGGTACGTCAGCACCAGCGAAGCCCCGGTGAGCAGGGACAGCGCCACGTGCCCGATCGAGCCGGTGATGTGGAACAGCGGCGCGACACCGAGGATCACGTCCCGGGGGCCGATGCCGATCCAGTCACGGTAGGTCTGGGCGTTGAAGACCACGTTGCGGTGCGTGGTCATCGCGCCCTTCGGCGGCCCGGTGGTGCCGGACGTGTAGGTTAGGAACGCCACATCGTCCCCGCTGAGCTCCGGGGCGGGCGCCCGCTGCCCGCGGAAGCGCGCCATCAGCGCGGCCATGTCCTGGGTGCCGTCACCGCTGACCCGGCGGATGCCGCCGAGGATGCGCTCGTCCCCCCGGGTCTGGTATTCCAGCGCCGAGGTGGTGATCGTCAGCTTGACGCTGCTGCCGCCGAGCACCGGCGCGGCCACGTCCTGGTACAGCTCCTCCAGGCACACCAGCACGGTGGCCCCGCAGTCGCGCAGGATCAGGTCCAGCTCGCGTTCCTTGTTCATCGGGTTGACCGCGACCGCGATCCCGCCCGCCTTCCACGTGCCGAGCATCGCGATGACGAACTGCGGCACGTTCTGCAGGAACAGCGCCACCCGGTCGCCCGCGGCCAGCCCCGAGTCAGCCAGCCCGGCGGCGAACGCGCTGGACAGATCGTCCACCTCACGCCGGGTCAGCGCGCCGTCGAAGTAGCGGATGAGCGCCGCGTCCGGGTCCTGCTGCACGCACGAGCCGAACATGTCCAGCACGGAACCAAAGTCCACCTCGATGTCGGGAGGCTGCCCCTCGTCGTAACGTGCCAGCCAGGGACGCTCGTCGTAGACGCTCATCACGGGACCCAATCCGCCGGGCGGCCGGCACCACGGCGGGCCGGCTCCTGTCCCTAGCCCACACCTTCACGGCGGGATTGGCCAGCGATGACCAGCGAGCCCTTACGGCGGGATTGGCCAGCGTGGACCAGCGGCCCTTTACGGCGAGATCGGCCAGCGTTGACCAGCGGCCGCCAGCCCGCGGGCAGGCCGCCGCCGCCCGGTCCTGGCCGCTCTCAGCTGGCCGGACGCGGTGCGACGAGCAGCGGCTGGTGGACGGTCCCGGAGCGGCCGAAGGCGTCGGACAAGGCGCCTTCGGTCAGGCCGATACCGTTGCGGCCGGGATCGGAGCTGGCCGTCAGGCGCACCCAGTCCCCGGCCGGGTAGCGGTACAGGTGCATGGTCACCCCCGGCGGGATGAACAGCCACTCGCGGAAGCTGACCGGCGCGCTGAGCCCGTTGGCGGAGTCGGCCACGATGGCGAACCGGGCCAGGCCGTCCAGCCTGCGCCCGGCCACCAGCGGGATCCGGACCCGGGTCCAGACGTCGGCGGCCCCGGTGTTGCTGTCGTAGCCGCCGGAGACGGTCCGCCATTCGGTGGCGCGGCCGTACCCCCAGTCCTCGCCGCCGTCGAAGAACTGCTGCGGCTGGGGCTCCGGGAGGTCGGCGGGCAGGCCGGGCTCGTCCTCGGGGACCCCGGCGTCGCTGATGGGGCCGGGACCGGCCGAGGCGTCGCCGGCGTCCGGCCCCAGCGCGGGCTCGCCCAGGGCGGGATCGGTCTCGGGCGCCGCAGGCCCGGGACCGGTCGCCAGGTGCCACACGCGCGCCGTGGCCACCCGGCGGTCACCGGCCCACAGGCTGGCCTCGCTGAGCTGGGTCCGCCGGCCGGGCCGGAGCAGTTCGGTCTGCACGCGCGACGCGGTGCGTGGCACCGGGCCGAGGAAGTCCATGCTGATCCGGGCCACGCGCAGGTCCGGGCGCCCGAAGGCGTCGTCGAGGCAGCTGGCGAGCAGCGCGGTGGGCGGACCGCCGTGCTGCGCTCTGGTGTCCCACGGGCTCGTGGTGGCCTCCGTGGGCTCGAAGTAGCCGTCGCCCAGCGGCAGGTAGTAGGCGGGCGGAAGCTCGTTCATGTCCGAAATCATGCCCGACGCCCGTCCGGTGCGGACCCCCTGGTGCCGTGCCGCGGTGCGGGCGCGCGCCTTTGGCCGCCGGGGACCGGCGGACCTGGAACCGGCCGCCAGACGTGGCCGCGGAGTGAATTACATGGCTGTGATTAGCCACAATCTCATCCACAGGCTGTGGACAACGGCGCGTGAGAGCGACGGAACGTGCAGTTATGTCCGCGTCCCCTGTGGAAAGTCCGCTTCTGCTGACCTGCCGTAACGCCGTACTTACGGCATTACGGCGAATCTCGCTCGCGGCCGCCGGCCACATCACGACGTCGCCTGCGGTTCCCGCTCGTGCACCCAGCGTCAGAGGCGGCCTATTGCTACCGCGAGGCCGCAGACGCTGCGATAATGCCTGGATGACTGGCCTAACCGTTGCCCTGGCGAACCTCAAGCCGGGGACGGGTAAGACCACCTCAGCCGTCTGGCTGGCGCACGTTTTCGCGCAGGCAGGTAACAGCGTGCTCCTGGTGGACGCGGACCCTTCGGGCAGTGCGCTGGAGTGGTCCGATCTCGCCGCGATGAATCCGGAGGTCTCACCGCAGGCGGCATTCCCGTTCCGGATCGTGGCCCTGCCGTCCCGTGAGCTGCACCGGCGGATACCGGACATCGCCCAGGACGATGACGTGGTAATCATCGACACCCCGCAGCTCGAGGACCACGCCGGGATCGCCCGCTCGGCCCTGCGGTACGTCGATGAGATCATCGTCCCGTGCGCGCCAAGCCCGATCGAGATCAACCGCACTACCCCGGTCCGGGAGGAGATCGCCGAGGTGTCACCGCTGCGGGACACCCCGGCCCGCTCGGTGGTGCTGCTGAACCGCTGCATCGCCCGCGCGCACTCGACCACCGACGCACGGGAGGCGCTGCGCGGGCTCGGCTACGACGTGCTGGATACCGCGGTGCCACGGCTGGAGGTGTACGCGCAGAGCTTCGGCACGCCGATCAGGATCTCCGAGCACGACGTGTGGCGCCAGGTGGCGCACAACCTGGTCGAGCGCTGTTCCCCGCTCTGCTCGGTGCGGTCATGACCTCGCAGCGGGAGCAGCGGAAGGCGCAGATGGCCGCGGCCGCGGCGAGGCGGGCTCAGCCGGACGCGGGCCCGGCGGGCAAGACCGCCATCCGGTCCAAGCCGGTCCGGATCACCCTGGACCTCAGCCCGGAGCTGTACCGTCAGCTCACCCAGTGGGCGGATGCGGCGGCGGTGGAACTCGAGGTGCCGCGTGTCCCGCTGGCCGACGCGATGCGGGCCATGATCCGGGTCGCCACCGACAATCCCGGTGAGGTCCTGGACCGGCTGCGCCGCGACCGGGAGCAGTAAGCCTCAGGGCA
>CAWGPP010000004.1:0-89340 GCA_963824545.1 uncultured Actinomycetes bacterium
TCTTCGTTCGATACATAATGATCGCAATATTGTAGCCTATCCACTTATTCTAAATGACTTCCCAGCGCTTCAGGAGAGTGTACGGCACGAATTTCATCACGATAGTGAGGCCAGATTTGAGCTTACTTGGCGTTCAGGGGCTCGCCTCGTCGCCGTATGGCCCAAGATCACCGATGACGAGATGCCGGAAAACTTTTTCTATCTGGAGAAGAGCGCGGGGACTCAGGTTCGCGGGACGGCTGCTGCCCGTTCAGCTTTTCCCTTGCTAGGTGTCATACCGCCTCTAACGCCAATTGAGCATTCGGAGGGTCTGCGAGAAGATTCTTACGTACGAGCTAGCGTCTCCACACGCCTTAGCAGTCGTCACTTTCGGAATCAACTTCGATTGATGCGAGAGGATGGTGCCTTCGATGACTTTTGTCGGTACATCGGCGAATGGCTTGACGACATCGAAATTGTGTCCTTCGATCATCATTACGATAATAGTGGAATGATTCTCGATGTTTACTATAAGGAAACAGGAAGCAAGGTTCCGAAGGAGCTAGTCTGGGCGGGGGACGGCATTCAAATCTGGCTTCAAATCCTGTACCACGTCTACCGCACACGGGACCGTGAGACGCTTATATTGGATGAGCCGGAAGTATATCTCCATCCAGACCTTCAAAGGAAATTGGTTCATCTATTGGAGGATACTGGCCGACAGGTCATCGTCGCGACCCACTCATCCGAAATCGTCGCTGAAGCTGATCCTAAGCTAGTTATGATGGTCGAAAAGAGCAGGAAGCGCGCGCGTCGACCGGACGACACTGCTCAGCTAGAAATACTATCAAAGGCTCTAGGAACCGCTTTTAATCTGCGTTTGGCTAGGGCGCTGAGATCGAAAGTGGCGCTGTTCGTTGAGGGCCAAGATATGGTCGTCCTGCGACGCCTAGCAAGAACGCTTGAAATGAACGCTCTGTCCACGGAAAGAGGAGTAACCGTTATACCCTTGGAGGGGTATAGCAGATGGGTTCAGGTCAGTCCCTTCGCATGGCTATGCCGTAGCCTGCTTCCAGAAGCCATCCAGATATTCGTTATCTTGGACCATGACTACAGGCCTGAACAAATTTCGGCAAAAGTTGAAGAAGCATTTAAAGCGGAAGGTATGACCGCGCACATATGGAAGCGAAAAGAGCTAGAAAGCTATTTGCTCACGCCGGCCGTTATCGCTCGCCTGGCCGGTGCATCGATTGAAGTTGTGACTGTAATGCTAGAAGAAGTAACCGCGTCAATGGAAGGATACGTATTTGGGCAAATGCTTGGCGAACGTATAGAGATTGATAAACCTACGGGCAAGCATATTTCGACAATTTCTGAAAGCTTTAAGAGGGAATTCGAGCCGAAGTGGCAGGATTTTGACTACAGGCTACACGCTTGTCCAGCCAAGGATGTTATATCTGAGCTGAATAAGAAGCTGCGAGATAATAGTTATCGGCCGGTGTCGGTTCGCTCGCTAGCCACAGCTCACCGGCCATATGAAATACCATCGGAAATGGTCGCCATCTTGCGTAGGGTAGAAGAAGCAACCACAGAATAGCAGTTGCATGGTCTAGCGCATATTCGTGTCACAATTCTGGTCCCACGATCCGGGCTGATCCACGGCTGCCGTTAGCGGGCGTTTTCACATCGTCTACTCTGGCTATCAGGCGTTCTGGCCGCACCGCGCCGCGACGGGTCGGCCGTCAGGCCGCATGCCCGTCGCGTGCGCGGCCAGAACTGTAAATTTGGCCGGTTATTCCGCTTCCGTAATCGCACGTGACCAGCGAAAGCGTCGTAACTTGATCAACTAAGGCTTTATTCGGCAACTCACTTACGCGCTGCATGGGAGGGTTGAGATGGCACGCATGGTGACCTGAGCGTGGCGGGCCGGGTGGCCTGGTCGTAGGGTGACTGTCGTGATCGGCGCAGTCGTATTCGATGTTGGCGAGTGCCTAGTGGATGAGTCCCGGGAGTACGGGACGTGGGCTGACTGGCTGGGTATTTCGCGTCACGCGTTCTCGGCGGTGTTCGGCGCGGTGATCGCGAAGGGCCTGGACTACCGGGAGACGTTTCAGGTGTTCCGGCCGGGCTTTGAACTGGATAAGGCGCGGCAAGAACGGGCTGACGCTGGCCAGCCTGAGTGGTTCGGTGAGGATGATCTGTACCCGGACGTACGCCCGGCGCTGACCCGACTCCGGGCCGATGGGCTGTGGGTGGGTATCGCGGGGAACCAGACGGTCCGGGCGGGCCGCATCCTCCGCGACTTGAGCCTCCCGACCGACATGATCGCCACCTCGGACGATTGGGGCATATCGAAGCCGGACCCGGGCTTTTTCCGGCAAATGCTGGAAGTGACCCCGGGCAGCGCGGACGAGATCCTCTATGTCGGTGACCGGCTCGACAATGACATCCGGCCCGCGGCCAGTCTCGGATTGCGGACGGCCCTGATCCGCCGTGGCCCGTGGGCGACGATTCAGCGGGATCACCCGGAGGCGGAGCGGGCGCCGACGATGAGGATTGATTCGCTGGCTGAGCTGCCGGGCCGGATCGCGGCGTTTAACGCTGCAGGGTGCTGAGGGTGGCCTGCCAGCCGTAGAGCTGGTCATCGAGAGCTTGGACGCAGTCTTGTTCGGCCCAGGGCTGGAGGGTCTTGCGGACTTCGAGGATGCGGTGCATGCCGGTGGCGTACCAGGTGATAGCGAGCTGCTGGAGGGCCTGTTCGGCGTAGCCGCAGGCGGCTTCGGGGTGGTGCTGGGCGGCTTCGACGGCGGCTAGGTCGCCGAGGATTACGGTGCGCTGCTTGTCGTCGGCGGTGGTCGCGTTGGTGAGCGCGGCGGTCAGGGTCTCCTGGGCTTGGGGGAGGTGCCCGGCTTTGAGCTGGGTGTTGCCTTTGAAGGCGGCCAAGCGCACGGGGGAGAACCAGGTAAACCAGTCCGGGGAGGCGTGTTCTCCGCGCGCGGCGAGGATCGCCTCGGCGTGCTCGATCAGGCGCAGGGCCTCGCGGGGGTGGCCGCTGATAGTTTCGCATTCCGCCTCGACGGCGTTGAGCCAGGCGAGGAATTCCGCTGATGCGGGAGCGCGGCGGGCGTAGGTGCGGGCGGCGCGCATCCGGTCGGCGTATTCGTCGCCTCGTCCGGCCCATCCGGGCACGAACGCCGCATGCGCCAAGATCGCCGAACCTAGCAGGGCGTCGTCGGCTTCACCGGCTGCTTGCAGGGCTCGAACGAAGGTGGCGTCGGCGTCGTCGGGCTGGCGCAGGTCGAAGAACTCGATCCGCCCGGCAAGCAGCAGAGCCTCGGCCAAGGCGGTAGCGACGATGGTATGGCCGACGCCTTCGGTTTCGCCGAGCAGGTTGGCGCCGAGGCGGGTGTGCTCGATGACCGGCGGGTGCAGGTGGGTGGGCAGCACGCTGGCGTACAGGCGCCGGTAGGAGACGGTGATGGCCGCGTAGTCACCGGCCACGGTCGATGGCTGGATGACGCCTCGGGACTTGGCCAGCGGGAGTGCGGTTCGGCCAGTGTTCCTGGGCATCCGGGCCTGGGCGGCGGCTGCGGCGTCGGGACCAGCCACGGACACGTCCCACGGCGGGGTGAAGCCGAGTTCTTCGATCGGGAGCTGGAGGACGTGGACCAGGAGCCGCTGATGGTCGGCTCGCGGCCATGGGGGAGTGGCGGATTCCCATCGCCGTATCTGCCGGTCGCTGATCTCCAGGTGCCCGAGGCCGAGCTGCGGCGCTGCGCGGGTGAGGGCGTCAGCAAGTGCCTGCTGCGATGCGTACCCGGCGTGCTGACGGGCGGCCTTTAGCCGGACGTTGCCGATGGGCTGAGTCAAAGGATCTCCGCGCGTCTTGCGCCCTGATGCGGTGTCGCAGGACTCTACGAGGACGAACGTACCTCTATCAGACGGATACGTCCTAGAGGAGACCTAATAACGTCCTATATAAGTCCTATCTGAGTCCGATTCTGCTTGGCATCCTGTGGTGTGACGGCAGGGAGGCGACCGTTCTTGTGAGGGACAGCGGTGGGGAGTTGCTCCAGTACCGGCTGGTGATCGAGCCACGGGCCGCCCGGCGTGCGCGGCATGTCGTCGGGTCGCTGCTGGAAGGGTGGCGGCTCGGTGGCCTGGCCGATGACGTGGTGAGCTGCGTTTCCGAGCTGGTGGCCAACGTCTACGAGCATGCCGCCAAGCAGCGACCGCCGAGCTGTTCGTCTCCTGGGTGCCTGGTAGCTCTCTGACTGTCGAAGTCCGGGATCAGGACTCACGGCTGCCGCGCCGCCACAGGATCGCCGAGTTGGGGGTGCTGCCGTTCGCCTTAATCGACACCGACGCCGTTGACTGGCGGATCATGCAACTCGCCGAGGCGGGCCGGGGCCTCGCGCTGGTGGACGCGTTGTGCGACCGCCTTACCTGGCAGCCCAACAATGGCGGCGGCAAAGTGGTCCGTTGCCATTGGCGGCTCAAGGCCGCCACCGACACCGCCCGTAGCAACCCTCAGGCCTCGGGGCACTCAGAGGGCTGACCTCTCGTACCTCGTCACCGTCGCTTCAGCGCTGGCAGCTCGGACGGCTCGGCCGTGAGCTGGAATTAGCCGAGGCGATCTCACTGGGCCACCGATGCCGAATCTCGGCCGGAGCTGGCCGCCCTGTCTCCCCGGCTATCACCCGCCGGGAATTTGTCATCGCTGCTCACTTAGTGGGAGGCCCCGTTAATTCGTCGGGGGTCATCAGGCTGCCTCGGGTAGTTTGGCCGGGTTTTGGGCAGCGTGCTCACGGGCGCTGATCCTGTCGAGGAGCCGGGCCAGGTCTGCGGCGGTGAACTTCCAGTTGAACGGCCGGGCGGTCTGGTTGTAGCGGTCCACGAACGCGAGCAGGGCGCCGGCGAGTTCATCCAGGCTGGCGAAATCGTTGGGCGAGATGACTTTCTTCTGGGTGATGGAGAAGAAGATTTCTGCTTGATTCAGCCAGGAGGCATGAACCGGGGTGTGGATCATGATGGCGTTCGGCCAGGCGGCATGCAGCCGCTTGACGGCGGCCTGGCCGCGGTGATCTGAGCCGTTGTCCACGATGACAAAAACCCGGGGCGCGTCCTTGTACTCCGGCAAGCTCATGACCTGGCCGATGAGGTCCATGAAGGGGACAATGCCGGTGGTGGCCGGGGTGGAGGCGAACACTGTCCCGGTGTGAACGTCGAGCGCGGCCAGCAGGGCAAGGGCACCGTGCCGGACGTATTCGTGCTCGACCCGCACGGGCTTGCCGGGCCCGGCTGGGGCGGTGGGGCGGCAGCGGCCGCGGGCCTGGATGGACGGCTTGGCATCCACGGACAGGATGCGGTCGCCGGGCCGCAGCCGCTTGCCTCGGTAAAACCCCTGGTACAGGTCGAGGATGACAGATGCCCTGGCGGCGAAGTCCGGGTCGCGCGGGGAGATCCACGACTGGTACTGCCAGGGCTTGACCGGGTGCTCAGCCAGGATCCGCAGCACCGATGACACCGAGAGCTGGCGGGCCATCCCGGCCTTGATGATCTCAGCCAGCAGTTCCGGCCCGGTCCAGCGCGACAGCGGCACCCCGGTCGCGGCGGGCAGCTGGCAGGCCAGCGCGACGACCGCGGCCCGGGTCAGCTCGCTGATCCGCCGCGGCCGGCCCGGCCGGGGCAGATCAGCCAGCCCGGCCAGGCCGCGGCCGACGAACCGGCCCCGCCACTTGCGCGCCGTGTCCTGGCTGATGCCCAGGTCACGGGCGATCCGCGCATTATCCCGGCCGCAGGCAGCAGACAGCACGATCTGCGCCCGCAGCCGGTCCCGGTGCGCCGTCTTCGCCCCCCGGACGCGTTTCTTCAAGATCGTGCGCTCGCCGGCACTCAGCATGACCGGCACCGCGCGAAGCAGCGGCATGACAGCCCCCGGGTCAGATCACAGCGAGGTAATCCGCTCCCGGGCACGAGATCCTAACCAGCCCGGACACCACCGCGCGGCATGATGAGGCACATGCCCGCCATCCCGGAACCGACCCGCAGCTCGATCACCTTGCGGCTGCTGGATCACGCCGAGAAGAACTGGCCGCAGCTGGCCAAAGTCCGGGCCAGATACCACGGCAGCTTCGCCTACATCACCGGCGTGCTCCGCGATGGCCAGCAGATCCCGCTGTTCCGGCTGCGCTACGGCGGCTCCGCCCACTCCTTCGGCTTCGCGATCTACTCCGCCGCCAGCGACCGCTACGAAGACGCCGTCCTGCGCACCGGACTCCCGACCGGCACCCCGCAAGAAGCCCTCGACACCGCCTGCACCGTCCACCTGGCCGACCTCGAGCCCTAAGACCCCCGACGAATTAACGGTGTCACCCACTTAGCCACTGGGTGACCTCTCGCGCTACTCCATCCCTGCTTCTTGAAGGAGATTGAGTTGGACGTGACGCGACGCACTCGGGCCGAACGGCTGGCTATGCCGCTCGCCCGGGATGTGGTCAAGGACCTGGCCGTCGAGCACGGCGCGTGCATCCGGCCGGTGCAACTGCGCCGGACCAACCTCGACACCGGGACTGTGGACCAGGTGCTCGTGCCCTGCGGGCACACCCTCGCCGCGGTCTGCCCTGCCTGCGCCCAGCGGGCCAAGACGCTCCGGGCCGCCCAGTGCCGGGAGGGCTGGCACCTGGAGACCGAACCTGTCATCGACCCGGACCCGGCTACCGAGGACCAGAAGTGGTGGATCGAGAAGCGAGCCGAGGCCCAAGCCACGCATGACCAAGCCGAAAAGGACGGCGAGGACACCGAGGACTTCGACGCGCTGATCGCCGAACTGGACCAGGAGATCAACGGCTCAGGGATGCGCGGCAACGTGCTCCCGGCCCGACCGAACCGGCGGCACCGCACCACCCGGCGGCGGCAAGACGCCGCACCCCTGCCCCGCCGCAAGGTCGCGGCACGGACGGTCGGCAAGGTCTATGAGGCAGCGGACGGCAAGCGGTTCCGGCCGTCCCTGTTCGTCACCCTCACCTGCCCCAGCTACGGCCGGGTGCGCGAGGACGGCACCCCGGCCGATCCGGCCGCCTATGACTACCAGCGGGCGGCGCGGGATGCGCTGCACTTCGCGGCGCTGTTCGACCGGTTCGTTCAGAACCTCCGCCGGTTCCTCGGCTATGACGTGCAGTACTTCGCGGCAGTCGAGCCGCAACGGCGGCTGGCCCCGCACATCCGTCTCGCAATCCGAGGCACGGTCTCCCGCACGGAGCTGAGGCGGGTGCTGGCCGCGACCTATCACCAGGTGTGGTGGCCGGACACCTCCGTCGTCCGCTTCGAGGACGACGCACTACCCGTGTGGGATGAGCACGCGGCCACTTACCTCGATCCGGCCACGGGCGAAGTGCTGCCCACTTGGGACCAGGCCCTCGACGGCATCGGCGGCCAGGATGAGCCATTGCATGTGGCCCGGTTCGGCGAGCGGTTCGACGCTCAGGGCGTGCTGGCCGGGTCCAAGGACGCGACCCGTTGCATCGGGTATCTGACCAAGTACCTCACCAAGCAGGTGGCCGACTGCCACGAAGCGCAGACCGACGCTCAGCAGGCCCACGTCGAACGGCTGGCCGACGCGCTGCGGTACGAGCCGTGTTCGCCGCGGTGCGCGAACTGGCTTCGCTACGGCATCCAGCCCAAGAACGCCCGGCCCGGCCTGATCCCCGGCGCGTGTAAGGGAAAGGCGCATCGCCGCGAATATCTCGGCTACGCGGGCCGCCGGGTGCTGGTGTCCCGCAAGTGGTCCGGCAAGACCCTGGCCGACCACCGCGCCGACCGGAAGAACTGGTTGCTATCCAACCTCGGCGTCCAGGCCGACGCCGACCCGGCCCGGTACGCCTGGGAACCGGTCACCCCCGGCGACCCCGACCACATGGAACACGCCCGGCGACTCCTGCAAGTCGTCGCCGACCGCCAGCACTGGCAGGCCGCACTCGCCGAAGCCAGACGCCGGGCAGGTAGCGAGCCTGGCACCGATCTTTCGGCAACCGGGAGGGCGGCATGACGGGCCGCCCCGGCGCGGCACCGGGCGGACGGCTGCTGACCGCCGAGACCGCCGCCGAACGCCTGAGCACATCCGTCCGCTTCGTCCGGCGGCTGATCGCCGAACGCCGGATCGAGTTTGTCAGGGTCGGCCGTCACATTCGGATCAGCGAAACGGCGCTGGACGACTTCATCGCATCCGGTGTCGTCAAGCCGATCACGTCACGCAATTACGGACGAGGAAAGGTCGCCTAATGACAGACGCAAAGAGGGGGCGGCAGTTCGGCAACATTCGCAAGCTCTCATCGGGGCGCTACCAGGCGCGCTACCGGGGGCCTGACGGCAAGCTCCGCCCGGCTCCCTCCACCTTTCAGCGCAAGACCGACGCGGCGCGCTGGCTCAGCCTCAAGGAGACCGAGATCTCGACGGGGGAGTGGATCGCCCCGGAGCTGGGAGCGCAGGCGTTCCGTGAGTACGCCGGGCGCTGGATGCGTGATCGCGTCCTCAAGGCGCGCACGGCCGAACTGTACGACGGTCTCCTGGCCAATCACCTGCTCCCGGCGTTCGGCGACCTGGGCATGGCCGACATTGATGAGGTGACTGTCCGTCGCTGGCGCAAGGAGCGCCTTGAGGCGGGCCCGAAGGCGGAGCGCCCGTTCGGGCCGGTGACGGTGGCTAAGGCGTACCGGCTGCTCCATGCGATCTTCGAGACGGCGGCCGAGGATCGCATCATCTCGCGTAACCCATGCCGGATCGCGGGCGCGGACAAAGAGGAATCCGACGAGCGGGCCATCGTCCCGCTGCCCATCGTCTTCAAGCTCGCGGAGACCGTCCCGGTGCGGTACCGCACGCTGATCCTGCTGGCCACCTTCGCGGACATGCGCTGGGGCGAGCTGGTGGGGCTCCGGCGGGAGAACATCGACCTGGACACCTGCGAGATCCGGATCACCGAAACGCTGGCGCAGCTCGACAAGGGCGGCCTCCGGCCAGACACGCCCAAGTCGCGGGCTGGCCGCCGCATCGTGGCTTTCCCGGCCGAGATCGCCCCGGAGATCCGCTGGCACCTGGAGCGGTTCGCTGAACCAGGGTCGCGGGGGTTCGTCTTCGTCGGGCCGAAAGGCGGCCGGCTCCGCCGCTCGAACTTCCACCGCACCTGGGACAAGGCCCGAACCTCGGTCGGGCTGCCGGGCCTGCACTTCCACGACCTGCGGCACACCGGCGGCACCCTCACGGCCACGACCGGTGCCACGCTGAAGGAGCTGATGGCCCGGCTCGGGCACTCCAGCGTCCGCGCGGCCCTGATCTACCAGCACGCCACCCGCGACCGGGACCAGGCCATCGCCGAGGCCCTCGGCGCGTACGTGCGCGAGGTTCGCGGCCCCGCAAAGGAGCCGGACGACAAGGCCGAACGCGGTGCGGAAGGCGCGTGACGCGGCATCGCTGTGGCACGTATGTGGCACGAACGGTCCGCGATTGCCCGGACCAACGCGAACCGGGAGCGACAGCACCGCCTCTGACCTGGGCTGGAGCAGGAGAGCGGGCGACCGGGATCGAACCGGCATGACCAGCTTGGAAGGCTGGGGCTCTACCATTGAGCTACGCCCGCGAAACGGCGGCAGACCGCAGGTCCGGCCGGGCCGTCAGGGGGTAGCGTACCGGCTCCGGCCCGGGCGGCGCACCGCACGCCGGGCCGTCCGCCCCGCGATCGGGGAATAGGCGATTTCCAGGTGGCCGGCCCGGTCTAGCGGGCACTGGTTCTGCACGGTGATGTTGCTGACGTCCGAACCGGCCGGAACAAGCACACGGCAAAAGGGTGACAGTCAAGTTACTGGGACTTAACATCTTCATAAGTACCAAGCCGTACCAGTGGCATTAGGGTGGCGAGGGCGATGAGAGCTACGCTGGAGCTGGCCGAAGCCGCCGATGTGTGGTACGCGCTTCCCGCGGAGATGGCCGGAACCCTGCGGATGGAAGCCGCCGCCTCAGTCGCCGAGATGACGGAGGCGATCCGGTCTGAGGTGACCGAGTACGCACTGCCGCTCGACGACACCTACGCCAGCACTCTCGGCCGCGCTGTCCGGCACGCTGTCGGCACGTTCATCGACCGGGTGGAAGACCCCGGTACGCCGATGACCGCCATCGTGGCCGAGTTCCGCGAAATCGGTTTTGCCGCGGCACGGGAGCGGCACGGCCTCGAGCCGTTGCAGGCCGCGATGCGGCTCAGCGCACGGGTCGGCTGGCGCCGGCTGTGCCGGGTGGCCGGCGAGCAAGGGCTGGACATGCTCATGCTGGGCCACATCGGCGAGGCCATCTTCGTCTACCTGGACGAGCTCGCGGCAGCCTCGGCCGGTGGATATCTCGATGCGCGCTCCGAACTCGCGGATGAGCGTGCGCGCCGCCGCCGGAAACTGCTGGACATGATCCTGGCCGAGCCGCCCGCGGCCGCGGACGCAATCGCCGGGATCGCCAAGGCGGCCGGGTGGGCGTTGCCGCGCCGGGTCGCCGTCATCGCCCTCGGCGATCGCCCGCCGGGCGACGCCGCGGTGGCACCGGCGCTGCCGGCGGGCGCCCTCATCGACTGGGGCCGACGGGAACCGTGCGTGCTGGTACCCGACCCGGACGGCCCCGGCCGCCTGCCCCGCATCGATCAGGCCATGCTCGGCTGGGAGGCCGCGATGGGGCCGGTCGTCCCGCTGGCCCGGGCGAGCATGTCGCTGCGCTGGGCGCGGGCCGCGCTGGGGCTGGCCGCCCGGGACATCATTGACGGGCACGGGCGTATGGTTCGGTGCGACGAGCACCTGTCCACCCTGCTGATTTTCTCCGACGAGGAGCTGGCCGGTGCGCTGCGCGCCGCCCAGCTCGCGCCGCTGGAGCGCCTCCGCCCGGCCCAGCAGGACCGGCTGGCCGAGACGTTGCTCGCCTGGCTGCAGCACGGTTGTAACGCCAACGAGGTGGCGGTATCCGTGCACGTTCACCCGCAGACCGTCCGCTACCGGCTTCGCCAGGTGGATGACCTGTTCGGCGACCAGCTCCGCGACCCCGACCGCCGGTTCGAGCTGGAGATCGCCCTCCGGGCGCGGCAAATGCTCCGGCGCGCCCAGCTGCCGCGCTGAAGGCGCCAAACTCCCGCGTATCCAGCCACCGCCGAATGGCATTAACTCACGGCGTATCCACCCGTCGCGCTGACCAGTAGTAATACGCGCACCCCAAACGGCGGCGCCGCCGGAGACAACGAAGTCACCCATTGTGCGGACGGCGTGGCCCCTTGAATCCGCTTATGGAACAACCAATGCTGATACTCAGCCGTCTTTTATGTTGTGCATCGAATCCGGGCGCCGAACGGCCCCGACGGCCAGACCGGCCGCCGCGATGAGAAGCGCGATAAGCAGCAAACAGCAAACGAGGGGCCTGGATGAGAAGCGACAACGAGCCGGGGCTGAGCAGGGCGGCCATGACCCGCCGGGTCCTGCTCGCCGCGGGCGGCTTGGTGCTGCTCGGCGAGCTTGTCGCCGGCGAAGGCTCAGGAGCGACTTCCGATCAGCCGCGCAGCGGGGGCGCGCCGCGCACGCGGGCCATGCGCGACGAGGCCGGGCTGCCCCACGCCTCCGCCAGCCCGGACGCCAGCCCGAACGCGCGCCCCGTGGCCAACCGGCAGCAAGCTGAACCGGATCGCACCGCGGCCGGACAGCCGGCCAAGTCCGCGCACGCGAACGCCTCCGGCGGCCAGCCCTCCCACGAAGCCGTCCCGCGGGAGCGCCGTCCGCCGCCCGCCAACGGGCAGCCCGTCACCACCATCGATGACGGCCCGAAGGTCGTCGCGCTGACCATCGACGACGGGCCGAGCCCCACGTACACCCCGCAGATCCTCCGGCTGCTGGATTCCTACGGGATCACCGCGACGTTCTCGATGGTCGGCCGCAATGTCGCCGCCTACCCGTCGCTGGCGCGTGAGGTGAGCGCGGCCGGTCACCTCATCGTCAATCACACCTGGTCACACGCCAACCTGCCGCTGCTGGCGCCGGTCGCCCAGGCGGACCAGATGACCCGGGCCACCGCGGTCATCCAGCAGGCGACCGGGCAGGAGCCCGCGATGTTCCGGGCCCCGTACGGCGCATGGTCACCGAACGTGCTGGCCCAGTGCCGGCAGCTGGGGCTCACGCCGCTGGACTGGTCGGTCGACCCGCGCGACTGGTCCCGCCCCGGCGTGAGCGCCATCGTGGCGAACATCATGCGGAACACCCGCACCGGCTCGATCATCCTGGAGCACGACGGCGGCGGGAACCGGTCCCAGACCGTTGCCGCGCTCACGTACGTGCTGCCCCGCCTGCTCGCCCAGGGTTTCCGTTTCGGCACCCCATAGCGTCCAGGCCCGCCAGCGCGGTGGTGCCGCTCCGCGATTCACCCGGACTGGCTACACTCTCGTCAGACGCGGGCTGTAGCGCAGCTTGGAAGCGCACTGGCTTTGGGTGCCAGGGGTCGCGGGTTCAAATCCCGCCAGCCCGACCCGCTGATGCCGTGGATGTGGGCAGCGTTTTCCGTTCTGTGTGAAAAACGCTGCCCACAGAGGCACCCTTCAGCGGACGCCGCGCCCGGCCAGCCGCTGCCGGGCCGAAGGCTCCCGGCGCAGCGGACCCGACGTGCGCAGCATGAACTCGGAGAACGTTTCTGGCGGGGTGTCCGGCTGGGTCATGTACTGGTCGTAGGAGAGCCGGAGAGAGGTGAGACGGCGCTGCGCCTCGTTGCACTCGGAAATGATCTGGCTGATTCTGCGAGCCACGTTCATACCTTCATATTCACGCCGGCGGACGCTCCGCGACAGTGGCAGGAGTGACACATTAGGATGACATCCTGCCAACCGTTCGGTCATACTTGAGCCATGCTGAAGAACGTGGCGGTCGTCGTACTCGACCGCGTCGAGGCGTTCGAGCTCGGCGTGGTGTGTGAGGTATTCGGCATCGACCGGACAGACGATGGGCTGCCCGCCTACGACTTCGCGGTGGTGGCGGGCGAGCCGGGGCCGATCCACTGCAACCAGGGCTTCACGATCCAGACCTTCCATGGCCTGGACCGGCTGGAGGAGGCGGACCTGGTCGCCGTGCCCGCGGTGTCCGACCGGCGGCTGGGGGAGACCCGCCGGATTCCCGGCCTCTTCGCGCCGCGGCCCGATCCGGCCCGTTCCATACCAGGCAGCTTCGCGCGCGGCGGGGCGGAGAGCGGCCAGTTCCCCGCGCCGCTGCTGGCCGCCCTGCGCCGCGCGGCCGATCGCGGAGCCTGGGTACTGAGCGTCTGCAGCGGCGTCTTCGTGCTCGGCGAGGCGGGCCTGCTGGAGGGGCGGCGGTGCACCACGCACTGGCGGCACACCGAAGAACTGGCCCGCCGCTACCCCAGCGCCAAGGTCGACCCGGGGGTGCTGTACGTGGACGAGCAGCCGGTGATCACCAGCGCGGGCACGGCGGCCGGCATCGACGCCTGCCTGCACCTGGTGCGCAAGGAGCAAGGCTCCCGGGTGGCCAACGGGATCGCCCGCCGCATGGTCGTGCCGCCGCACCGCGACGGCGGGCAGGCCCAGTACATCGACCGGCCACTCGCCGAGACGTCCGGCGGCAGCCTCGGCGAGGTGCTCGAATGGATGGCGGTCAACCTGGGGCGGCCGCTCACGGTGGGCGACCTGGCCGCCCGCGCCCACATGTCACCGCGCACGTTCGCGCGGCGCTTCGGGCAGGAGACCGGCACCACGCCGCTGCGCTGGCTCACCTCCCAGCGCATTCTGCTGGCCCAGCAGATGCTGGAGGACACCGACGCGACCGTCGACGCCATCGCCGAGCAGGTCGGCTTCGGCAACGCCGCTACCCTGCGTCACCACTTCCGGGCCTGGCGCGACACCACGCCCGACTCCTACCGCCGCCTGTTCCGCGGGCCGGTCGCTGGCCGGCCCGCCCTCACCCTCGCCGCCCAGCCCGATCAGGCGCCCGTCACGGCGGCCTGACGCCCGCGCCCGCCGGGTGACCGCGCTCGCGCGACCGGCCGTGGCCACCTGGCGTTTCGTTCGATGTAACGGGATGGGGCCCGGCTCATCCAGAGCCGGTCCCCGTGCCGGGTGCAGCTTCCGGCCGCCCGTGCGTCGGCATCGTCCTCCACCGGGCGGCGCGGCCGGTAGGCTTATCGGCCGTAGCCGCGGTTCTCGCCGTGGCTGATGATCTGAGTTCCCGCGTTCCCGGTCGCCGCAGGCGGCAGGCGGTGGAGGGAACCAATGCAGGGGACACAAGGAGTGACGCCGACGTGAAAACAGACGTCGAGGAACTGAGCCCGACACGCGTCAAGCTGAGCGTGGAAGTGCCGTTCGACGAGCTGCAGCCGAGCATCGACAAGGCGTACCGCGAGGTGGCCCGGCAGGTCCGCATCCCCGGCTTCCGGCCGGGCCGGGTACCGCCGAGGATCATCGATCAGCGGATCGGCCGCGGTCCGGTCCTGGAGCAGGCCGTCAACGACGCGATTCCCGCGCTGTACGGCAAGGCGGTCGAGGAGTCGGAGCTGTTCGCGCTCGGCCGGCCGGAAGTGGAGATCACCAGCCTGGATGACGGCAAGGAGCTGTCCTTCACCGCCGAAGTGGACATCCGGCCCACGTTCGAGCTGCCCGCCCTGGACGGCATCTCGGTGACGGTCGACAACGCGACGGTGAGCCCCGATGACGTGGAGGAGTACCTCGTCAGCCTGCGTGAGCGGTTCGCCTCGCTGAAGGGCGTGCAGCGCCCGGCCGAGAGCGGCGACTTCGTTTCCATCGACCTGTCGGCCACCGTGGACGGTGAGCCGGTCGACGACGCGCAGGCCAGCGGCCTGTCGTACGAGGTGGGCAGCGGCTCGATGCTGGACGGCCTCGACGACGCCGTGACGGGCATGGAGGCGGGGGAGTCGACGACGTTCAGCTCGGAGCTGGCCGGCGGCGAGCATGCCGGTGAGCAGGCCGAGGTCACGGTCACCGTGCACAGCGTCAAGGTCAAGGAGCTGCCGGACTTCGACGACGACTTCGCGCAGCTGGCCAGCGAGTTCGACACCATCGGCGAACTGCGGGCCGACACCCGCAAGCGGCTTGAGGCGATGCGGCAGCAGCAGCAGGGCATCCAGGCCCGGGACCGCGCCCTGGACGCGCTGCTCGACCAGGTGGACGTGCCCCTCCCGGAGAGCATCGTCCAGGAGGAAGCGCATCGCCTGGAGCACTCCATGCACGACCAGATCCAGCGGGCCGGCGCCGAATGGGAGACCTACCTCCAGATGGTCGGCAAGACGCAGGACGAGTTCAGCACCGACCTGCAGGAGCAGGCCCGCCGCAGCGTCAAGACCGGGCTGGTCCTCGACCAGGTGGCGCGGCAGGAAGATCTCGGGGTCGACGACGCCGAGCTGTCGTACTTCGTCACCCAGCAGGCCGAGCAGATGGGGGTCGATCCGGGCCTGCTCGCGCGCCAGATCGCCGAAGGCGGCCAGATCGGCGCCGCCGCGGCCGAGGTGCTGCGGGGCAAGTCGATCGCGCTGCTGGCCAGCAAGGTGAAGATCACGGACGAGGCGGGCCACGAGCTCGACTACAACGTCCTCCTCGGCGTCGATGCCGAGGAGGACGGCGAGGACGCGAGCGACGCCGAGGCGGCGGGCGCGGCCGCGGAGGTGACCGCGGCGGACACGACGCCGGACGCCGCGGACACGACGCCGGCCGACGCGGAAGACGGCGGGAACGGTAAAGCCGACGAGGGCGCCCAGGCTTAGCCGCCGGGGCGCGGGGCAGCCGCCGGGTGGCGCGCGCCCCGGCGGCGGTTGCCGTCGGTAACCGCGTGCGCCGATAGCGAAAACCGCGCCGCCGCGGCATACCCTGCCCGGCCCGGGCGCTATCGTCCAGATCAGAGCCATCGAACGTAACGAGGACGGCGGCGTGCCAGAGCCCCAGCCGCGCGCGGGGCGGCACATCGCGCCCAGTCAAACGAGGAGAGCGCAGTGACCACGGATTCCCCCCTGGAGGTGGCGTCGATCGTGCAGGCGGCTACGCCTGATGGCGCCGTCCAGCCGTTCGGTGACCAGCTGTTCCAGCGGCTGCTGCGGCACCGGATCGTCTTCCTCGGCCAGCAGGTCGATGACGACCTCGCCAACCGGATCTGCGCCGAGCTGGTGCTGCTGGCGGCCGAGGACGAGAAGCGCGACATCAGCCTGTACATCAACTCACCCGGCGGCTCGGTCAGCGCCGGCCTGG
Organism: uncultured Actinomycetes bacterium; assembly: GCA_963824545.1. Lineage (GTDB taxonomy): Bacteria > Actinomycetota > Actinomycetes > Streptosporangiales > Streptosporangiaceae > Bog-532. The sequence goes on from CAWGPP010000004.1 coordinate 16,238, forward strand.
CCATCTACGACGTCATGCAGTACGTGCCGAACGACATCGCCACGTACGTGATGGGCATGGCCGCGTCGATGGCGCAGGTGCTGCTGTGCGCCGGGACCGCCGGCAAGCGCTTCGCCATGCCGCACGCGCAGATCCTGATGCACCAGCCGTCCGGCGGCCTCGGCGGCACCGCCACCGACATCCGGATCCAGGCCGAGCAGATGCTGTACATCAAGCGGACCATGGCCGAGCGGATCGCCTTCCACACGGGCCAGACGATCGAGCAGATCGAGCTGGACTTCGACCGCGACCGCTGGTTCACCGCCGACGAGGCCAACGACTACGGCTTTGTCGACCGGGTGGTCCGCAGCGCCACCGAGGTGCCCTCGGCGGGTCCCGTCTCATGAACGCCGAATACGGAACGAAGGAGCCCAACGTGAGCGAGCTCAGGGCCGGAGGTTTGCGGCCGGCGGAGGCCAGGTACGTCCTGCCGTCCTTCGTCGAGCGGACGTCGTACGGGGTCAAGGAGATGAACCCGTACAACAAGCTGTTCGAGGAGCGGATCATCTTCCTCGGCGTGCAGATCGACGACGCCTCCGCCAACGACGTGATGGCGCAGCTGCTGACGCTGGAGGCGATCGACCCGGACCGGGACATCACGATCTACATCAACTCGCCGGGCGGGTCGATGACGTCGATGATGGCGATCTACGACACCATGCAGTTCATCCAGCCTGATATCCAGATGTGCTGCATCGGGCAGGCGGCCTCGGCGGCGGCCATCCTGCTGGCGGCCGGGACCAAGGGCAAGCGGATGGCGCTGCCTAACTCCCGCATCCTGATCCACCAGCCGGCCACCCAGGGCGGCGGATACGAGCAGGTCAGCGACCTGGAGATCCAGGCCCGCGAGATCATGCGGATGCGCTCGGCGATGGAGGTCATCCTGGCGCGGCACACCGGCCAGGAGGAGGAAGCGATCCGCCGCGACATTGAGCGGGACAAATTCCTCACCGCCGAGGAAGCCAAGGAGTACGGCATCGTCGACGAGGTTCTGACCACGCTCAAGCGCGGGGCGACCGCAGCCGGGGTACTGTCGTCCTAACCGGAGAATTGCCTCTTCCCCGGCATGCCCCTGAGGGGGTTTGATGGTGGTGCCTTAGGTTCTCCGGGGCCTGAGGCGGTAACGTCAAAGCCGGAGCAGATAAAGGCCTGGCGGGACATGCCCGCCGGGGCAGGCCGTACGGCCGCCCCGGCGGCCCCATGTAAAGGAGTATCTGGGTGGCACGCATCGGTGACGGTGGGGACCTGCTGAAATGCTCGTTCTGCGGCAAGAGCCAGAAGCAAGTCAAGAAACTCATCGCCGGCCCAGGCGTGTACATCTGCGATGAATGCATCGATCTCTGCAACGAGATCATCGAGGAAGAGCTGGCCGAGCCGTCCGAGGTCAAGTGGGACAGCCTGCCCAAGCCGCGGGAGATCTACGAATTCCTCGACGCGTACGTGATCGGCCAGGACCAGGCCAAGAAGGCCCTGTCCGTGGCCGTGTACAACCACTACAAGCGCGTCCAGTCCGGCGGCGAGCGGCCCGGTGACGAGGGGGTGGAGCTGGCGAAGTCCAACATCCTCCTGCTCGGCCCGACCGGCTCCGGCAAGACGCTGCTCGCCCAGACCCTGGCCCGGCTGCTGAACGTGCCGTTCGCGATCGCCGACGCCACCGCGCTTACCGAGGCCGGGTACGTCGGCGAGGACGTCGAGAACATCCTGCTCAAGCTCATCCAGGCGGCCGACTACGACGTGAAGAAGGCCGAGACCGGGATCATCTACATCGACGAGATCGACAAGATCGCCCGCAAGAGCGAGAACCCGTCGATCACCCGGGACGTCTCCGGCGAGGGCGTGCAGCAGGCGCTGCTGAAGATTCTGGAGGGCACCACCGCGTCGGTGCCGCCGCAGGGCGGGCGGAAGCATCCGCACCAGGAGTTCATCCAGATCGACACGACCAACGTGCTGTTCATCTGCGGTGGCGCGTTCGCCGGCCTGGAGAAGATCATCGAGCAGCGGTCCGGCCACAACGGCATCGGCTTCAACGCCGTGCTGCGGGCGCGCAAGGCAGACAACACCGATGACATGTTCGCCGAGGTCATGCCGGAGGACCTGCTGAAGTTCGGGATGATTCCCGAATTCGTGGGCCGGCTCCCGGTCATCACCAGCGTGCACAACCTGGACCGGGACGCGCTGATCTCGATCCTGACCGAGCCGCGCAACGCGCTGGTCAAGCAGTACCGGCGGCTCTTCGAGCTGGACGGCGTGGACCTGGAGTTCACCCCTGACGCGCTGGAGGCCATCGCCGACCAGGCCAACCTGCGCGGCACCGGGGCACGCGGCCTGCGCGCGATCCTGGAGGAGGTCCTCCTGTCGGTCATGTACGAGGTGCCGAGCCGCAAGGACGTCGAGCGCGTCGTCATCACTCGCGAGGCCGTCCTCGAGCATGTCAACCCGACCCTCGTCCCCCGCGGCGTCGCCCGCCGCACGCCCAGGGAAAAGTCGGCATAACCCGGGGGGACGACCCCCCGTACCCCCCGCTGCGCTCCGCGCCCCGCTGCGGTACCTCGCCGACACAACCGGCGCTTGCCGGGCCTTCGGCCCGGCTCGCTGGCCGGTTAACGAGCGCCTCGCCGTAGCCCGGGTGCGGTGCTCGCCGACACACCGGCCACTCGCCCGGCCTGACGGCCGGGCTCGCTAGGCCGGTAACGATCGCCTCGCCGTAACCCGCGTGCGGTCACGGTTAGTACATCCATTCAATAGAATTCGCTGTCGTGACCAGTGCTATCGAGCTTTCCCCGCAGTACGCTCCTGCTGACGTGGAGGGGCCGCGCTACGCGCTGTGGGAGAAGGCGGGCTACTTCACCGCCGACCTGGAGCGGGACGCGCCCACGTTCTCGATCGTCATCCCGCCGCCGAACGTGACGGGCGTGCTGCACATGGGCCACGCGCTCGAGCACACCATCATCGACGGCATCGTCCGGCGCCGCCGGATGCAGGGTTACACCACGCTGTGGCTGCCGGGGATGGACCACGCGGGGATCGCCACCCAGAACGTGGTCGAGCGTGAGCTGGCCAAGGAGGGCCTGAGCCGGCACGACCTCGGCCGCGAGGCCTTCGTCGAGCGCGTCTGGGAGTGGAAGGCGGCCTCCGGCGGCGAGATCCTGTCCCAGATGCGCCGCCTGGGCGACAGCGTGGACTGGACGCGCGAGCGGTTCACGATGGACGCGGGCCTGTCCCGGTCCGTGCAGACGATCTTCAAGAGGCTTTTCGACGACGGGCTCATCTACCGCGCCGAGCGGATCATCAACTGGTGCCCGCGCTGCCTGACCGCGCTGTCCGACATCGAGGTCGACCACAGCGACGACGACGGCGAGCTGGTGTCGATCCGCTATGGTGACGGCCCAGACTCGATCGTGGTCGCGACCACCCGCGCGGAGACCATGCTCGGCGACACCGCGGTGGCCGTCCACCCCGATGACGAGCGTTACCGGCACCTGGTCGGCCGCGAGGTCGAGCTGCCGCTGACCGGCCGGCGGATCCCGGTGATCGCCGACTCCCGCGTTGACCCGGCGTTCGGCACCGGCGCGGTCAAGGTCACCCCGGCGCACGACCCAAACGACTTTGAGATTGGCCGGCGGCACGGCCTGCCCAGCCTGACCGTGCTGGACGACCGCGGTGTGGTCACCGCGCACGGCCCGTTTGAGGGGCTGGACCGCTTCGAGGCACGCCCGGCCGTCGTCGCGGCGCTCCGCGAGCAGGGCCGGATCGTGGCCGAGGTCCGGCCGTACCTGCACGCTGTCGGCCACTGCCTGCGCTGTGGCACGACCGTCGAGCCGCGGCTGTCGCTGCAGTGGTTTGTCCGGGTCGCGCCGCTGGCCAAGGCGGCCGGGGACGCGGTGCGTGACGGCCGGACCCGCCTGCACCCGCGGGAGATGGCGGCCCGGTACTTCGGCTGGGTCGACGGCATGCACGACTGGTGCATCAGCCGCCAGCTGTGGTGGGGCCACCGGATCCCGGTCTGGTACTCACCCGAAGGCGAGGTGCGCTGCGTCGGGCCCGACGAGCAGCCGCCCGCCGGGGCAGGCTGGCGCCAGGATCCCGACGTGCTGGATACCTGGTTCTCCTCGGGCCTGTGGCCGTTCTCCACGCTCGGCTGGCCGGATGACACGGCGGACCTGCGTGCCTTCTACCCGACTACCGTGCTGGTCACCGGGTACGACATCCTGTTCTTCTGGGTCGCCCGGATGATGATGTTCGGGCTCTACGCCATGTCCGATCGCGACCCTGACGCCGCCATGCCGTTCCGTGACGTCGCCCTGCACGGCCTGGTCCGCGACTCGGCCGGCAAGAAGATGTCGAAGTCGCGCGGAAACGCGGTGGATCCGCTCGACTGGATCGACCGGTTCGGCGCCGACGCCACCCGCTTCACCCTGGCCCGGGGGGCCAACCCGGGCAGCGACGTCCCGGTCAGCGACGAGTGGGCGGCCGGATCCAGGAACTTCTGCAACAAGCTGTGGAACGCGGCCCGGTTCGCGCTGGGGAACGGGGCGCGGGTGCCGCGGGCTTTGCCGGGCGTTGCCGCGCTGTCCGTGCCCGACCGCTGGATCCTTTCCCGGCTGTCTGCGGCGGCCGCCGAGGTGGACGCGGCGTTCGAGCGGTTCGAGTTCGCCCGGGCGTGCGACACGCTCTACCACTTCGCCTGGGACGAGTTCTGCGACTGGTACCTGGAACTGGCCAAGATCCCGCTGGCCGACTCCGGCTCCGCGGCCGCCGGGACCACGCGGGACGTGCTCGGGTTCGTGCTCGACCACCTGCTCAAGCTGCTGCACCCGATCATGCCGTTCCTGACCGACGAGCTATGGACCGTGCTGACCGGGGAGGAATCGGTGATGGTGGCCCCGTGGCCTCGGCTGTCGTTCGCGGACCCCGCCGCGGAGACGGAGATGGCGTCCGTCATGCGGCTGGTGACCGAGGTCCGGCGGTTCCGTTCCGACCAGGGCCTGCGGCCCGGTCAGCGAGTCGCCGCCCGGCTCGCGGGGATCGAGTCCGGCCCGCTGGCCCAGCATGAGGAGCGGATCCGGCACCTGCTCAGGCTCGGCGCCCCGGACGCCGGCTTTACGCCGTCGGCCTCGATCGAGGCCGACGGCGTCACGGTGGAACTCGACACGGCCGGCGTGATCGACGTCGCCGCGGAGCGGCGCCGGATGGAAAAGGACCTCGCCGCCGCGCAGAAGGAGGCGGGCCAGGCCCGCGCCAAGCTGGCCAACGCCGGGTTCATGGCCAAGGCGCCGGCCGACGTGGTGGAGAAGACGCGCCAGCGCCTCGACGTCGCGGAGCAGGACATCGGCCGCATCTCCGGCCGCCTGGCCCAGCTGCCCCACTAGCCCGCGCCCGCCCCGGCTCCCCCGCCCGGCTCGCGGCCCCCAGCCCGCGGTCTCGCCGGATGCCCGCGCTCCGTGACGGAAGTGACACTAGAGGCAGACCGCCTGACCTGCCCCTAGCGTGCCCGCCGTGATGTGTTGGCCACAATTTGTTGCGAATGCCGGTTTTGCACGCCACTATGTAATCAGGGGGGGCCAGAGAGCGACGGCCGGGCAGATGGGAGATCCCGTTGGCGGAAACGGCAGCGCGGGCGCTGCCAGCTCCCGAGGTCCCGCCGGCCAGAGCCGCCACCTTCCGTGAGGTATTCGCCGATCCGGAGTTCCGTGCGATCTGGCTGGCCGAGTTCGCCTCGGTCGCCGGCGACCAGTTCGCCCGGGTGGCCCTCACCGTGCTGGTCTATGAGCGCACCCGCTCGCCACTGCTGACCGCCCTGACCTACGCGGTGAGCTACCTGCCATGGCTGGTGGGCAGTTTGTTCCTGGCCGATCTCGCCGACTCGCTCCCGCGCCGTGACGTGATGGTCGGCGCGGACCTGGGCCGGATGCTGCTGGTCGCGGCGATGACGCTGCCTGGGATGCCGCTGTGGTCCCTGGTGCTGCTGCTGTTCGCGGTGACCACCCTGAATGCGCCCTTCCAGGGCGCCCGGTCCGCGCTCCGCGCGACGATCCTGCCCGGCGACCGCTACGCACTCGGCCTGGCCGTCTTCCAGATCACCCGGGAGATCGGCGTGGTCGGCGGCTTCGCCGCGGGCGGCTTCATCGTCACCACCCTGCACGCGCGCAACGCGCTGCTGATCGACTCCGCGACCTTCGCCGCGTCCGCGATCCTGCTGCTGACCGCCGTACGGCGGCGGCCCGCTCCGGATCGCCACCGGGTGTCCCGCATGGCCGAGATGGCGGCCGGCCTGCGGCTCGTGTTCGCCACGTGCCGGCTGCGCGCCCCGATGCTGCTGGGCTGGCTGGCGGCCTTCTACACCGTTGCGGAGGCGCTGGCCGTCCCGTACGCGGCGCAGTTGCGGCACGGGGCGGTCGCGGCCGGGCTGATCTTCGCCGCGGGCCCGCTGGGCAGCGCCGTCGGCATGGTCGTCTTCACCCGCATGGTGAGCCCGGCACGCCGGATGCGGTGGATGGGGCCGATGGCCGTCGCCGCGTGCCTGCTGCTGCTCCTCTGCCTCGGCCGCCCTGGCCTGATCCTGCTCCTGGTCATCCTGGCCGTCTCCGGCCTGCTCGCCGCGTACCAGGTGGCCGCGAACGCCGCGTTCGTGATGGCCGCGCCCGACCACCGGCGCGGGCAGGCCTATGCGATCGCCAACGGGGGGATGATGCTCGGCCAAGGTCTCGTCTACGTACTGGCGGGGGCGGTGGCCACGGTGACCAGAACCGCCCCCGCCATCGTTGTCGCCGGTAGCGGTGCCGTGGGCGCCGCCCTTGCTGTCTGGCTGGTCCTGACCGGGCGGCAAGACTCACCAGTCACGTCCGAAAGGGGGTTACGAACTGTATGATCCCGGGCATGGTCGGGGTTTCCCGGCCGTCAGTCCCAATCGATGCTCATGGTCTTTCCCTTTCTCGGGCACCGGTAGTTTCCGCTGCTCAAGGCACGCGTTTCAGCCCCAATCGGTACGCATGGCTTTTCCTTTCGATCACGATGCTGGCATCCGGCATATTCCCTTTCGAGTGGTTTTCTACACCTAGTACCAATAGTCCGTTTCATGCAGATTCAGGCATTACGCCCATCGGACGAGGTTGTCGGCAAAAACCTTTCGGCAAGCTGCAGGTGGCATGAGGTCGACCGATACGCCCACACGGCGGCACCGCTGGCAGGTGCCGCCCATCCGGCACTGGACCGTGTGGTCACTGCCGCCGCTGACGCGTGCGTACGTGATCGCCGTGCCGGCGGTGGCGGCCGTGGCCCTGGCCGTGGCCGCCGCCCGCACCCACTGGCGGGTGTCCGATCTCGGCGTCTTCTTCCTGCTGCTGGCGAGCGCGGCGGCGATGGTCGAGGCGACCAGGGACGTCAAGCTGCCACGCGATACCGTCACACGCGACCTGCAGGAAGTGTGGTATCTGTCCATCGCGGTGCTGCTGCCGCCGGTCTACGCGCTGCTGGCCCCGATACCGCTGACGATCATGAAACAGTGGCGGGTCCGCCACAATCTCGCCCACCGCCGGGTCTTCAGCTCCGCCTCCAACGGCCTCGGGTACGGTGCCGCGGCGGTTGAGTTCCACAGCGGATTCCAGCCGGTTCTCGGCGGCCTTTCCGGCGGCGTGCATAGCGTCGGCCTGCTGGGCGCGATCGTCGCCGCGGCCGCCACGGGCTGGGCGATCAATGTCTGGCTGGTCGTCGGTGCGGTCAAGCTGACGGTCCCGGGGGCGCGGATCCGGGCCCTGATGCTCACCCGGGAGGCCGTCACCACCGACACCGTCGTGACCTGCCTCGCATCGCTGGTCGCCTTCGCCTTGTCGTTCAGCCTCGCGGTCCTGATCGTCGCCGTCCCGGTCGTGCTGATGCAGAAGCGTTTCCTCATGCATTCCCAGCTCGTCGCGGAGGCGCGGACCGACCCCAAGACCGGCCTGCTCAACGCGGCCGCGTGGCATCGCGAATCAGCCACCGAACTGTCCCGCGTCCAGGGAACCTGGATGCCGGCCTCGGTGGCCATCATCGACATCGATCACTTCAAGGTGGTCAACGACACCCACGGCCACCTGGCCGGCGACCGGGTGCTGCGGGTGGTCGCCGACCGGTTCAAGGCGCAGCTGCGTGAAGGCGACCAGATCTGCCGGTTCGGCGGGGAGGAGTTCGCGATCATGCTGCCGCGCACCACGGGACCCGAGGCCGGGCGGGTGGCCGACCGGCTGCGCAGGCACATCGCGGGCACGCCGATCGCGGTCAGCGACGGCCGGGATGAACCCATCCTGGTCGCCATCACCGTATCCATCGGCGTGGCCGAGCTGGCCGGCCCGCACCGGGACTTGGACGAGCTGCTCGCCGCCGCGGACGCGGCGCTGTATGAGGCCAAGAGCGACGGCCGGAACCGGATCCGGGTCATCATCCCCGAACTGGCCGGTTCCCGGGTGCCGGCCCCGCGGGGGGGAGGACCGGCGGCGGCCGCTCCCCAGTAGCCTGGACGGGTGACCACTGCGACATCCGCGGGCCTGCCGTGACCGCCGACGCCGAGCTGCGCGAGGTCGAAGGGGCGATTCTGAGCCGCCGCCCCGAAACGTCGATCGAGCCGACCCTCGACCGGATCGCCGCCCTGGTGAACGTGCTCGGCGATCCGCAGCGCGCCTACCCCGTCATCCACGTCACCGGCACCAACGGCAAGACGTCAATGGCGCGCATGGCCGACGCGCTGCTGCGCGCACGTGGCCTGCGGACCGGCCGTTTCACCAGCCCGCACCTGATCTCGATGCGTGAGCGGATCTGTGTCGACGGTGAGCCACTGGACCCCGACCGGTTTGTCGCGCTGCATGAGGAGATCCTGCCGTACGTCCAGCTGACCGACGAGCGCCTCGGTGTGCCGCTGTCCTTCTTCGAGGTGCTGACCGGCATGGCCTTCGCCGCCTTCGCCGACGCCCCCGTCGACGTGGCGATCGTGGAGGTCGGGCTGGGCGGAACCTGGGACGCGACCAACGTCGCCGACGGGGTCGTGGCCGTCGTCGGCCCCGTCGCCATCGATCACACCCGGTACCTGGGTGACACGGTGGAGGAAATCGCCGCGGAGAAGGCGGGCATCATCAAGCCGGGCGCGCTGGCGGTGCTGGCCCAGCAGTCGCTGCCCGCGGCCGAGGTGCTGCTGCGCCGGGTCTCCGAGACGGGCGCGACCGCGGCCCGGGAAGGCATCGAGTTCGGCGTCCTCGAGCGTGAGATCGCGTTGGGTGGCCAGCTGCTCACCCTGCGCGGCCTGAACGGCGTCTATCCCGAGCTCTTCCTGCCCTTGTTCGGCGAGTACCAGGCGGGCAACGCCGCGTGCGCCCTGGCCGCGGTGGAGGGGTTCGCCGGCGTCGCACAGGACGGCCGGGGCGAGCGCGCGCCCCTCGACGTCGAGCTGGTCCGGCAGGCCTTCGCCGGCCTGCGGTCCCCGGGCCGGCTCGAGGTGCTGCGGCGCAGTCCCACCGTGATCGTCGACGCGGCCCACAACCCGGCCGGCATGGCGGCCAGCATGGCCGCGCTGACCGAGGCGTTCAGCTTCAGCCGGATCGTCGGCGTCCTGGCCGTCAGCGCGGACAAGGACGTGGCCGGGATCCTCGACGAGATGGAGCCCGTCCTGTCCGACCTGGTGGTCACGCGGAACTCCACCGACCGTTCGCTGCCCGTCGCCGAACTCGCCGAGCTGGCTCGGGACATCTTCGGGGAGGACCGTGTCCAGTCGGCCGAGCGGATGGACGACGCCATCGAGATGGCCGTGACGCTCGCCGACGACGTCCCCGACGCGGAAGTGCCCGGCGGCGGGGGAGTGCTGATCACCGGCTCGGTCGTCACGGCCGGTGACGCCCGCCTGCTGCTCCGCCCGGACGCCGGGACCGGCGATGCGCCGCAGCCGGACGCCGGGACGGGCCGGCACCCATTTACCGCTGCCGACCTGTCGTGACGAGCCCACACAGCCCCGACGGCCCCGCGCCCGGGCCGGCCCCGCGATCCCTGACCCCGGGCCGGAGCCGGGCCGCCGCGGCACCCGCCGCAGGCGGCCGATCCTGCGCCGGCTGTGCGCCTCCGTCCTCGTCTTCGAAGCCATCGTGCTGATCCTGGCGATCCCGGTCGCGATCACGATCGAGCACCTCCAGCACGGGGTCGCCGGCGGCGTGGGCGGCGGGCTGGCGCTTGTCGCCGTGCTGCTCGCGGGCCTGATCGGCCGGGGCCGCTGGGCACTGGTGGCCGGCACCGTCTTGCAGGTCCTCATCATCGCGGCCGGGATTGCGGTCCCCGCGCTCTACGTCCTCGGCGTGATTTTCGCCGCCTTCTGGTTCGGCGGAATCTGGATGGCGAACCGGCTGGAGGCCGGCACGGGCTAGTCTAGGGATCGTCGCCCTGAGTGATTGAAGGGAAGCGGTTAGTGACTGCAACGCTGCCCGTCCAGGCCGTCCAGGACGTCCAGCCCGAGCCGCCGGCCGCCGATGCCCGGCACCCGCTCCCTGGGCCCGCGGCATCCCGCCCGGCCGGGGCCGTCCGCCGGTTCGCCGCCGACGTGGCCGGGGCCGCCGCCGTCGTCACCGTCGCCCCGCTGTGCTTCCTGCAGGCGCCGAACGCGATCGCCTGGGCCATGGCCAGCCCGGTACCCGGCGGCACCGAGGTCATGCGGGCCGCGGGCCTGGCGCTCCCGGCGATGGCCGCCCTCGGCGGCGTCGCGGCGCTGGCGGTCACGCGCCTGCGGGCCTGGCCCGTGCTGCTGATCGGCCTGCTGGCCATGGCGGTCGGCGACGCGCTCGGCGGTGCCGCGCACACCGTCGGCCTGATCGGCGCGGACCGGATCCTGCACGGCGCCGCGGCCGGTGTCGCCATGCCGGCCGCGCTCGCGCTGGCCTGGGAGCGCCGCGCCCGGCACCTGCTCGTCGCGTTGTGGGCCGCCGTCACGGTTACCGGCCTCATCGCGGCGACCGCGGTCGTCCACGCCCGCCTGGCCGGCGGTGACTGGCACGCGGCGCTCGCCCCCAGTCCATGGCTCACCGGCGCGGCGCTGACGCTGGCCGCCCTCTACGCCGTCCTCGCGGACGGGCCTGGCCCCGCAGGCCCCGCTGCGCGCGGCGGCACGGGGCGGCCGGTCACCCGGGCCGACGCCACGCACGAGCGGACCCAGCTCGCGGTGCTGGCCGTGCCCGGCATCGGCCTCAGCGTGCTCAGCGTGGCCGTCACCTTCCGCCAGCCCGCCGCGCTGCTCGCCGCCGCCTCCGTGAGCATCGTGATCCTCTACGGGGTGGCCGCCGTGGCGTCGGCCGACAAGGTGGTCGGCGGCTGGCTCTGCTTCCCGCTGATCGGCGCGGTGACCGGCCTGGTAGTCGCGCCGGCCGCGGGCGCGGTCACCAGCCTGCGCGCGCTCGCGCCCGCCGCCGGCCCCGGCCTGGCCGCCCTGGCGGCATCCTGGCTGCCGCTGGCCGCGACGGCCGGCGCTGCCCTGGTGGGCGCGGCCACCGCCCTGCTCCTGCGGCGCCGCCCGGGCCTCGTGGTGCTGGCCGGCCTGGCGGTCACCGCGGAGAGCCTGATCGCCGCGCGGGTGGCGGGGCCCTTCGCGTCCGGTCCGGTGCTGGCCGGCGTCAGCGTGCCACTCGCCGCCGGCCTGGCCGCGGCGATGACGGCGGCGCTGGCCGACGCATCGGCCGCCAGCGCGCTGTCCGGGGTGTCGCTGCTGCTGGCCGGGCTGATGACCGGTTACCTGGCGGCCGGATCCGTGCAGGTGCGGATGGTGCTCCGGCTGGCCGCCGCGCCATCGGCGGCCCGGTCTGCCCTGACCGGGGCCGCTGGCCTGTGGGAGCTGGCCGGCGCCGGGTCGGTCGTGATCGTCATAGCGGCCATAATTATCGCGGGCCGGGCGCGCCGCGCCGGTTCCTCGGCGCGCTCGCGCGGGTAAACTTTCGAGCCGCGGGTATCTGCCTGATCTGCTCGCGACAACGTGCCAGCCGCCTTGCAGAAGGAGCGTCGTTGCCCGAACGTACTCTTGTCCTCATCAAGCCCGATGGGGTCCGCCGTGGCCTGATAGGCGCGGTTATCTCCTGGATCGAGCGCAAGGGCCTCAGCGTCGCGGCGCTGGAGCTGAGGACGCTCGACCGGGACACGGCGAGCACTCACTACGCCGAGCACACAGGCAAACCGTTCTTCGAGCCGGTCGTGGACTTCATCACCTCCGGGCCGCTGGTGGCCATGGTCGTGGAGGGGCCCCGGGCGGTGGAAGCATTCCGCGCGCTGGCCGGGGCGACCGACCCGGTCAAGGCCTCGCCGGGCACCATCCGCGGGGACCATGCGTTGGAGATAGGGGAGAACGTCGTCCATGGCTCCGATTCGGTGGAGTCGGCCCAGCGCGAAATCAAGATCTTCTTTCCGGAACTCGCTTGATGCCCTTTGCCGAGGCAACGATTTGGTCTCTCTTATCAGGGGCAGCAGATAACGTACGCGGCCGACGCGGCGTGGCCTTAAGAAATTTTTCACAAATGCTTCACCCGGCTCACAAGGCTCCGAAGCGCCCGATCGGGAAGGTTGCCGTCCCCCATGAGTAATGCGATGGCGCTCCTCGGCCGCGACATGGCGGTCGACCTCGGTACCGCCAACACGCTCGTCTACGTGCGTGGCCGCGGGATCGTGCTCAATGAGCCCTCGGTGGTCGCGCTGAACACGAATACCGGCCATATCGTCGCGGTGGGTATCGAGGCGAAACGGATGATCGGCCGGACGCCGGGCAACATCGTCGCCATCCGGCCGCTGAAGGACGGCGTGATCGCCGACTTCGACGTGACCGAGCGCATGCTGCGGTACTTCATCCAGAAGGTGCACCGGCGGCGGCACATGGCTAAACCGCGGATCGTCGTCGCCGTCCCCAGCGGCATCACCGGGGTCGAGCAGAGCGCGGTCAAGGAGGCCGGCCACCAGGCCGGCGCGCGCCGCGTGTACATCATCGAGGAACCGATGGCGGCGGCCATCGGCGCCGGGCTGCCGGTCAACGAGCCGACCGGCAACATGGTGGTGGATATCGGCGGCGGGACGACCGAGGTCGCCGTGATCTCGCTCGGCGGCATCGTCACGTCACAGTCCATCCGGATCGGCGGGGACGAACTGGACGACGCGATCATCAGCTTCGGCAAAAAGGAGTACTCGCTGATGCTCGGCGAGCGCACGGCCGAGGAGATCAAGATGGCGCTCGGGTCGGCGTTCCCCGGAGCGGATGAACCGCACGCCGAGATTCGCGGCCGGGACCTGGTCAGCGGCCTGCCGAAGACGATCGTGATTTCCGCCTCGGAGGTCCGGCGGGCCATCGAAGAACCGCTTAACCTGGTCATCGACGCGGTGAAAACCACGCTGGACAAGTGCCCGCCCGAGCTCGCCGGCGACGTGATGGACCGGGGCATCGCCCTGACCGGCGGCGGCGCGCTGCTGCGCGGGCTGGACCAGCGGATCCGCGAAGAGACGGGGATGCCCGTCCATGTGGCCGACAACCCGCTTGACTCGGTGGTGCTCGGGACGGGTAAGTGCGTCGAGGATTTCGACACGCTGCGCCAGGTCCTCGTGCCCGAGACCCGCCGCTGATTCAATGGGCCGCCGCGGCAGCGGCGCCCACGAGGAGTCGCATGCACGACACCCGGCGAGTGCGCCTGGTCCTCGGTGTTCTGCTGATCGCTGCGGTCGCGCTCATCACAGTGGACTTCCGCGACGGCGGCTCGTCGCCGGTGCGTGGCGCGGGAGCCGGCTTCTTCGGCCCGGTGGAGCGGGTCACCAGCGACGTCACCAGCCCGATCTCCAGCCTCTTCGACTGGGTCACCAGCGGTCCCTCGGCGGACAGCAAGATCGCGGCGCTCCAGGGGGCCAACGCCAGACTGCGCGCCGAACTGAGCTCGGCGCAGCTCAGCCAGGCCGATGAGGCGCAGCTGTCATCGCTGCTGCGGCTGGCCGGCCGCGGCGGTTACCGGATCGTCGCCGCCAGCGTCATCGCGGCCGGGGAGGACTACGCGAACTCAGTCACCCTCGACGTGGGCAGCCGGGACGGCGTGCACGCCCAGGAGACGGTGCTGAACGGCGACGGCCTGGTGGGGACCGTCACCCAGGTCAGCTCGGACACCTCGACGGTGCTGCTGGCCACGGACGCGTCCTCGGTCGTGGGGGCGCGGATGGCGGGCTCCAATCAGATCGGCGCGGTGAGCGGTACCGGCAAGTCGCTGTCCGGCCCCTCCCTGATGCAGCTGAAGCTGTTCGATGCGAACGCGACGCTGCAGCCGGGGCAGAGCCTGGTCACCTTCGGTTCGGTGCAGGACCGGCCGTACGTGCCGGGGGTGCCGATCGGCCGGATCACCACCGTGCGGGGCAACACCGGATCGCTCACCCAGACGGCGCTGGTCAGGCCGTTCGTGAACTTCACCTCACTCGGCGTCGTCGGGGTCGTGACCGGGGGGCCCGCCCAGAACCCGAGAGACTCCGTGCTGCCCCCGGGTCCCACGCCCGTGCCCACCGCCACGGTTACGCCCAGCGCCAGCCCGACGGTTACCACCCCCGCGGGCGGGTGACGTGCGCCGGCTGATCATTTCCTGCGCCGTCGTCGCGGTGGCGCTGCTCGCCCAGCTCACCTTCGTCAACCGGCTCGCCCTGCCCGGCGGGACCGGCCCGGACCTCGTGCTGCTCGCCGTGGTGGCGCTCGCGCTCACCGGCGGCCCGATCCCTGGCATGCTGACCGGCTTCCTCGCCGGGCTGGCCCTCGACGTCGCGCCGCCCGCCAGCCACACGATCGGCCAGTACGCGCTGGTGTTCTGCCTCGTCGGTTACGGCTGCGGGCGGCTGGCGGGGCTGGGTGAGGCGTCGCCCGCGCTGTACGTGGGCATCTCGGCGGCGGCGGCCGCGGTTGGCGCGGCCCTGCACGCGGCGCTCGGCGTGATGCTCAGTGACCCCGAGGTGACGTGGGCCGCGGTGCGGCGCGTGCTTCCGCCGTCGCTGATCTACGACGTGATCCTGAGCCCGTTCGTGCTGTACGCGGTCGTCCGGCTCAACGGCTGGGCCGGCCGGTCCGCCACCGAGGAGAGCGCACCGGCCGTCTCGGCGGCCCGCCCGGCCACCGTCGGCGCCGGTGCCGGTGCCGTCCGGCCAGCCGGCGCGCCGGGTACGCCCCGGCTCAATCTCGCGGACCGGCGCGGCGGCGGGTCCTGGATCGCCGCCGCCCGGACGGCCAGCGCCGCGCGCCCCGCCGCCGTCTGGCGCCCGGACGCCCAGCGTGACCTGAAGCTGCACTTCAGCGGATCGCGTGGGGCAGGTCTCGCGGGCCGCCCGGCCCGCGGGGCGGGCCCGGCCCGGCCCGCCGGCGCGTCCTCGCCGAAGATGAACTTCCGGTCCGGCCGGCGTGACCGGCTGGCAGGCGGGAGTTCCGCCGCACCGCCGCGCGCCGCGGCCCCGCGGTTCCGGCGGCACAGCGCCACGATCGGGACGGGCGGTGCGCTGAGCGCGAGCACGCCGCGGCGCGGCACGTTCGGCCGCCGGGCCAGGCTCGCCGGCCGGGGCACGTTCGGCGGCCGCCGTTCGTTTGGTACGCGTCAGCCGCCGGCCTCGGCCGGCCGGGACGTGTTCCGCCGCCGCCGCAGCCGTGTCTCGTTCGGCCGCACGTCGCTCGGGCGCACGTCGCTCGGCGGGAGCGTGCCGGGCCGGGGTAAGGCGCCGCGCCGGGGATCGTTCGGCACTACCGGCCGCCGGCCTCGCCCGGGCCTGGCCGGGCGAGGCCGCACGGCGCCGCGGCTGCGGATGCGGCGTGGCAAGGTGCGCGCCCGGGTACAGCGGTTCTTGCATAGGGGAGCGGGAGGTTACCGGTGATGTCGGCGTCCCGGCGGCGGATGGCGGTGCTGTACGTGGTGGTGGCTTCGTTGCTGATCACCCTCGGCGGCCGGCTCTGGTACATCCAGGTCATGAACGGCACCAGCTACGTGAAGCTGGCGTCGGCGAACCAGACCCGGAACACGATCGTCCCGGCCGTGCGCGGCCAGATCCTCGACGATATGGGCAACGCCCTGGTGGCCAACCGCACCGCGCTGGTGGTCTCGGTCGACATGATGACGCTGTCCCAGCGCCCCGACGGGGGCGCGGCGGTGCTGCGCCGCCTGGCGCCCATGCTGAACATGCCGTACCAGTTGCTGAAGGACAAGGTGCGGCTGTGCAGTCCCACCGTGACCCAGCCGTGCTGGGCCGGGTCCCCGTATCAGCCGATTCCGGTGGACCAGAGCGTCTCCGAGCAGGTGGCCCTGCAGATCATGGAGGAACAGCGCCAGTTTCCCGGCGTGACGGCACAGACTCAGGGAGTGGTCGAATACCCCTCACCGCAGGGTGCGGATCCGGCCCAGGTGCTGGGTTACCTGCTGCCCGCCACCACCCAGCAGCTGAAGGCGGATCACCTGCCGTCCCAGGTCGGCTACTCCAGCGCCAACCTGGTCGGCCAGAGCGGGCTGGAGGAGCAGTACAACAACCAGCTCGCCGGTAAGACGGGCACCAACACGGTGTCGGTGAACGCGGCCGGTGACGTCACAGGAACCGTGGGCGGGACGCCCGCCCAGTCCGGCGACGACCTCGTTACCAGCATCAACTCCGCCATCCAGGCCGACGCGCAGCAGGCACTCAACACCGCCATCAGCAAGGCGCAGGCGGCCGGCAACGACGCCACCCAGGGCGCGGCCGTGGTCATGACGACCACCGGGCGGATCGTGGCGATGGCCAGTTACCCGGACTACAACCCCAACGTGTGGACCAACGGCATCTCCCAGTCGGAGTTCAACGCGCTGTTCGGGGCGCGGGACGGCGCGCCGGCCGTCAACTGGGCCACCCAGGGCCAGTACGCGCCCGGTTCCACCTGGAAGGTGACCTCCACCGCCGCCGCGGTCGCGAACGGCTATCCCTTGGACGGCTCCTACGACTGCCCGGCCTCGATCAGCATCGGCGGCCACTCCTACATCAACGACGGCGCGCCGAACCTCGGCGCGATGTCGTTCGCCGAGGCGCTGATCCAGTCCTGCGACACCGTGTACTACAACCTCGGCTACGAGATGTGGCAGCACGACAATCCGGGCGCCAACGTCGTCACCAGCCCGAAGGCGCCGGTCCAGAAGATGCAGCAGATGGCGCTGGACTGGGGCTTCGGCAAACCAACGGGCATTGACCTGCCGGACGAGTCCACCGGTACGGTACCGACCAGGGAATGGCTGTACTACTACTGGAAGGACAACGCCTACACCGGCCAGGACTGGTGCAAGAACGGCAAGGCCGACGGCAGCTACGTCCAGCAGATCGAATACCAGGACTGCCAGGACGGCAACGTCTGGGAGCCGGGCCAGGCGGCGATCGCCGCCATCGGCCAGGGCTATGACCTGGTGACACCGCTCCAGCTGGCCAACGCCTACGTGGCCCTGGCCAACGGCGGCACGCTATACGCGCCGCGCATCGGTGAGGCGCTGCTCAGCCCCTCGGGCGCGAAGGCGCAGAAGATCACGCCCCCCATCGCCGGGCACCTGCCCGTCTCGCGCAACACGCTCGCCTACATCAGGAACGCGCTGGCGGGGGTGGTGACCCAGGGCACCGCGGCCGGCGCGTTCTCCGGCTTCCCGCTCAATCAGGTCTGCGTGGCCGGCAAGACCGGTACCGCCGAAGTGATGGGGAAGGTCGCCACCTCGGTGTTCGCGTCGTTCGCGCCGTGCAGCAACCCCCAGTACGTGGTGGTCATGATGATCCCCAACTCCGGTTTCGGCGCCGACGCCTCCGCGCCCGCCGTCCGCCAGATCTGGGACGGCATCTACGGCCTGGAAGGGCACAAGGCCGCGGTGACCGGCGGCCAGGTGCCCTCGTCACTGCCGCAGATCCTCTCCACCGGCCAGATCAGCCCGCCGAAGGGATACACGGGATGAGCGTGGGACGACCCGGCACCAGCTACCGGGTGGGAGCGGGCGGCTACGGCGGTGCGGGCGGCCCCCGGGCCGGCTCGTTCCGTACCCGGCCGCGGTCGCTGGTGACCCGGGTGACGTCACGGGACTCCTTCCTGCGCCACGTGGACTGGGCCCTGATCGCGGCGGTCCTCGCGCTGTGCGTGCTGGGGGTCCTGCTCGTCTGGTCGGCCACCGAGCCCACCCTGGCCCAGAGCGGCGCCAGCACCCGGAGCTACCTGGACAAGCAGGCGATCTACGTGGTGCTCGGGCTGGTCCTCATGGGCGCGGTCAGCCTCGTCGACTACCGCCAGCTCCGGGTCTTCGCGCCCGTCATCTACGGCGTGGCCGTTCTCGGCCTGCTGGTGGTCCTCACCCCGCTCGGCGCGACCGTCAACGGCGCCGCCGGGTGGATCGACCTGCCCGGCGGCTTCCAGATCGAGCCGTCCGAGTACGCCAAGATCGCGCTCATCCTGCTGACCGCGATGCTGTTCAGCGAGTTGCGCGAGGGGGCACGCGACCCGGCCGCCGGGCGGCAGGACCCGCGGCTGCGCGACGTCGGCATCGTGATCGCGTGCGGGCTGCCGCTGATCGTCCTGGTCATTATGGAGCCGGCCCTCGGCATCTCGATGGTCCTCGTGGTGGTGCTGGCCGGATTGATCCTGCTGTCTGGCATCCGGCTGCGCTGGGTCGTCACCCTGGCCGCGGTCGCCGCCGCCGGGGTGGGCGCGGTGCTCAGCCTGCACCTGCTGAAGGGGTACCAGCTCACCCGCCTGACCGGGTTCCTGCATCCGTCGTCCAACGCGGCAGGCTCCGGCTACAACGGGATCCAGGCCAAGATCGCGATCGGTTCCGGCGGCATGTTCGGCCAGGGGCTGTTCCACGGGCAGTCGGTGGCCGGGAGCTACGTCCCGGCGCAGAGCACCGACTTCATCTTCACCGTGGCCGGCCAGGAACTCGGGTTCGTCGGCGCCATCATCATCGTCGCGCTGCTCGGGGTGGTGGTGGTCCGCGCGCTGCGCATCGCCAGCCGCGCCGATGACCAGTTCGGCATGCTGGTCGCCGCGGGCGTGGCGATCTGGTTCCTGTTCCAGTCGTTCGTCAACATCGGCATGACCATCGGGATCATGCCCATCACCGGCCTGCCGCTGCCGTTCATCTCCTACGGCGGCTCCGCCATCTTCGCCGACATGATTGCCGTCGGCCTCCTCCTGTCCATCCACCGCAAACGCCAGGTCTTCGAGTAACAACGGCTGTGCGCAATAGGTAGGCTGGTCCAATGCCAGTAGAATCGGTTTACCAGCGCCTCGAGCCGTTGCTCCCGCGCGTACGGAAGCCGATCGCTTATGTCGGCGGCGAGGTGAACTCGGTCGTCAAGGACTGGGACACCACGGACGTCCGCTGGGCACTGCTCTATCCGGACGCTTATGAGGTGGGCCTGCCCAATCAGGGCGTCCAGATCCTGTACGAGATCCTCAACGAGCGTGACGGCGTGCTGGCCGAGCGGACCTACAGCGTCTGGCCCGACCTCGAGGCCCTGATGCGCGAGCACGGCCTTCCCCAGTTCACCGTGGACGGGCACCGGCCGGTGGGCGCGTTCGACGTACTCGGCGTGAGCTTCTCCACCGAACTCGGCTACACCAACCTGCTCACCGCGCTGGACCTGGCCGGGATTCCACTGATGAGCAAGGATCGGGATCCGGCCGACGGCGCCTGGTATCCCCTCGTCATCGCCGGCGGTCACGCCGCCTTCAATCCCGAGCCGATCGCCGACTTCCTGGACGGCGTGGTGCTGGGGGACGGCGAAGAAGCCGTGCTGGCCATCACCGACGGCATACGGGAATGGAAGCGCAACGGGCAGCCGGGTGGCCGCGACGGGCTGCTGGCCACGCTGGCCGCCGGGTGCCGCCTCTACGTGCCCCGCTTCTACGACGTTTCCTACCTCCCGGACGGCCGGATCGCCGCGGTGGCGCCCAGCCGGCGCGGTGTGCCGCCGGTCGTGGCCAAGCACACGGTGATGGACCTCGACGAGTGGCAGTACCCGAGCAAGCCGATCGTCCCGGTCGCCGAGACCGTGCACGAGCGGTACAGCGTGGAGATCTTCCGTGGCTGCACGCGGGGCTGCCGCTTCTGCCAGGCCGGCATGATCACCCGCCCGGTGCGTGAGCGGAGCATCACCACGATCGGCGCGATGGTGGAGAAGGGCGTGGCCGCCAGCGGCTTCTCCGAAGTCGGGCTGCTCTCGCTGTCCAGCGCCGACCACAGCGAGATCAACGAGATCGCCAAGGACCTCGCCGACGCCTACGAGGGCACCAACACCGGCCTGTCGCTGCCGTCGACGCGGGTGGACGCGTTCAACGTGACCCTCGCCGACGAGCTCAGCCGCAACGGCCGCCGGTCCGGCCTGACGTTCGCGCCGGAGGGCGGCTCGGAGCGGATGCGCAAGGTGATCAACAAGATGGTCACCGAGGAAGACCTGATCCGGACCGTGACGACCGCGTACGCGAGCGGCTGGCGCCAGGTGAAGCTGTACTTCATGTGCGGCCTGCCGACCGAGACGGACGAGGACGTGCTCGCCATCGCGGCCCTGGCGCGCAAGGTCATCCAGGCGGGACGCGAGGCGTCCGGCCGGCGTGACATCCGGTGCACCGTGTCGATCGGCGGGTTCGTGCCCAAGCCGCACACGCCGTTCCAGTGGGCGGCGCAGTGCGCCCATGAGGTCGTCGACGCGCGGCTGCGCAAGCTCGGCGCCGCGCTGCGTTCCGACCCGGCCTACGGCCGCGCGATCGGCTTCCGTTACCACGAGGGTGAGCCGTCGGTGATCGAAGGCCTGCTGTCCCGCGGGGACCGCCGGGTGGGCCGGGTGATCCTGGCGGCCTGGCAGGACGGCGCGCGCTTTGACGGCTGGAGCGAGCACTTCTCCTTTGCCCGCTGGGCCGCGTGCGCGGGCAAGGCGCTGGACGGCGAGCCGGTCGACCTGGCGTGGTACACGACCCGTGAGCGGGACCGCGACGAGGTGCTGCCCTGGGACCACCTCGACGCCGGCCTCGATCACGACTGGCTCTGGCAGGACTGGCAGGACGCGCTCAGCGGCGCGGCCGAGGTCGAGGACTGCCGGTGGACGCCTTGCTACGACTGCGGCGTCTGCCCCTCCATGGGTACCGAGATCCAGACCGGCCCGACCGGCGAGCGCCTGCCCGCCGGGACCCGGCTGCTCCCGGTGCTGAGCGTGAGCTGACATGACCGCGTCCCCCGCCCGCACCGGGCCCAAGGCCCGCCACGGAGCCCGTCCCATGCCCGGTGGCCAGCCGCCCGCGGCTGCGGTGCAGCATCTCCTGGTCACCTACGCCAAGCGGGGGCGGATGCGCTTCGCCAGCCACCGTGACGTGGGCCGTGCCTTCGAGCGCGCGGTGCGCGCGGCCAGGCTCCCGATGGCGTGGTCAGCCGGGTTCAGCCCGCACCCCAAGATCTCCTACGCCAGCGGGACCCAGACCGGGGTCGCCAGCGAAGCCGAATACCTCACGCTCGCGCTCACCGCGGCGCATGACCCGGCCCGGCTGCGCGCGGCACTGGACACGGCGCTGCCGGACGGGATAGACGTAATCGAAGTCAGAGAGGATTCCGGCGGCGCGCTGAACAGCCGCCTGACGGTGTTGGAGTGGCTGGTGGAACTGCCCGGAATCGCACCGGATGCCGCCGCGGCGGCGGCCCGGCAGTTCCTGGCGGCCACCGAGGCGCAGGTCGAACGGACCACAAAGAACGGCACGCGGCGGCTGGACGCCCGGGCCGCCGTGCTGACGATGGAGGCCGGCCCGCGTGCCTTCGGTGACTACTCTGATGCGTGTGCAATAATCCGAATGGTTGTTCGCCATACGGAGCCTGCCGTGCGGCCCGAGGACGTCCTGACCGCGCTGCGTCAGATCGCTGGCCTGGCGCCCGCGTCGTCGCCGGCCGTGACAAGGGTGGCCCAGGGCGTGCTCGGAGACGACGGATTGACGGGGCCTGCGGCGCCCGAACAGATGGACGTGCCATGAGGGCGCCGATGCGCCCCATGGGCTGCGGACCCGTGCCGTACGGCGGCACGCAGGTCCGCTTTTCCGCGAGGCGGCCCGGCCGCTCTGCGGCTGCGCGGCCCGCGGGACAGTCTTCGCGATCCCGCGCAGAACTGAGACAGGTAACGAACCTGGGCGCCGTAGCCGCCGTAGTGGCCGGCTCCGTCCAGGTGAATGGACACGATATGCTCCCGCGCGGCGCGCAGGACCCCTCGTGGGCACGCGCGCCCGGGAGCTTGACGGGAGATTGCCCGGATGCTCGAGAACGAGCCGAACGACAGAGAATTTGATGATGGGGCGGGTGGATCAGACAACGGCGCGATAAGCGCCGGGACTGGCCGGCGTGGCGTCGCAAGCCGCCCGGCCGGCCCGCCGGATCCGGTGACACCGGAACGTGCCGCGCCCGCCGCGGCCGCCGCCCCGGCGGTTACTGACCCCGGCGCGTCCGCGGTGGCCGTGCCGGCGATTTCCTTCCAGCCGCCGCAGGTCCTGTTCCAGCCCCCGCCGGCGACGGCGCCGGCGACTGCGCCTGCCCAGGCCTCCGATGGCCCGGAACCGGACGCCGACGACGACGCCACCCGGCGCGCCGGGACACGCCGCCGGAGCAGCAGCCGGAGCAGGCAGGCGGCCGACGACGGCACCCCGGCGCGGCCGGCCAACGGCGGGCGCCGTGCGGGCGGTCGGCCGGGTGCCGGCGACCAGGCCGACGCGCCCGCCCCGGCCAGCCAGGCCGTGGATGCCCCGGCCGGCAGCACCGAGCCGGATGCGGCGCCTGGCGCGGACGATGAGGGCGACGACGGCCCCGATGACGGTCAGGCGGGCCGCCGGCGGCGTCGCCGCGGCGGCCGCAGCCGGACCCGGGCCCGGGGGGCCGACGACACCGACGCAGCCGACGGGGACTCGTCCGGCGACCTCGCGGGCACGGACGCCGACGCGGACGACGACGGCGACGACGGCGACGAGGAATCCGGTGGCGCGCCGGGCCGCCGGCGCCGGCGCAAGCGGCGCCGCGGTTCCGCCGCCGATGCCGAGCGCCCGGGGTCCGAGGACGACCCGCCGGACACCGTGGTGCACGTCCGGGAGCCCCGCACGGGCGTCAGCCAGGACGACGTTCGTTCGGTCAAGGGGTCGACCAGGCTGGAGGCCAAGCGGCAGCGCCGTCGCGAAGGCCGTGAGTCCGGCCTGCGCCGGCCCCGGTCGTCACCGAAGCCGAGTTCCTGGCCCGGCGCGAGGCGGTCGAGCGGACCATGGTCGTGCGCCAGCGCGGCGACCGGACCCAGATCGCCGTCCTCGAAGACGGAATCCTGGTCGAGCACTACGTGAACCGCGCGAGCCACCAGTCCTACGTCGGCAACGTCTACCTCGGCAAGGTGCAGAACGTGCTGCCCTCGATGGAGGCGGCGTTCGTCGACATCGGCAAGGGCCGCAACGCCGTGCTGTACGCGGGCGAGGTGAACTTCGACGCGAGCGGGCTCGAAGGGCAGTCGAAGCGGATCGAATCCGCGCTGAAGTCCGGGCAGTCCGTCCTGGTCCAGGTGACCAAGGACCCGGTGGGGCACAAGGGGGCCCGGCTGACCAGCCAGGTGAGCCTGCCCGGCCGTTACCTGGTGTACGTGCCGAACGCGTCGATGACCGGCATCAGCCGCAAGCTCCCTGACACCGAGCGGACCCGGCTGAAGAAGATCCTCAAGAAGGTCATGCCGGAGGACGCCGGCGTCATTGTCCGCACCGCCGCCGAGGGCGCGACCGAGGACGAACTGGACCGCGATGTGGCCCGGCTCGCCGCCCAGTGGGAGAACATCGAGCGCAAGGCCCAGACGGCCAGCGCGCCGGAACTGCTCTACGGTGAGCCGGACCTGACCGTCCGGGTCATCCGGGACGTGTTCAACGAGGACTTCGGCCAGCTCATCGTGTCCGGTGAGGACGCCTGGTCCGAGGTTGACGAGTACGTCCGCTACGTCGCGCCGCACCTGGCCGGCCGGCTCAGCCGCTGGGACGGCAGCGCTGGCCGGGACGCCTTCGCCGACTACCGCATCGACGAGCAGCTGACCAAGGCCATGGAACGCAAGGTGTGGCTGCCCAGCGGCGGTTCGCTGGTCATCGACCGCACCGAGGCGATGACCGTCGTCGACGTGAACACCGGCAAGTTCACCGGCCAGGGCGGGAACCTGGAGGAGACGGTCACCCGGAACAATCTGGAGGCGGCCGAGGAGATCGTCCGCCAGCTCCGGCTGCGCGATGTGGGCGGCATCGTCGTCATCGACTTCATCGACATGGTGCTGGAGAGCAACCGCGAACTGGTGCTCCGCCGGCTGCTGGAATGCCTGGCCCGGGACCGGACCAAGCACCAGGTCGCCGAGGTGACGTCGCTGGGCCTGGTCCAGATGACCCGCAAGCGGGTCGGGGCCGGCCTGCTCGAGGCGTTCTCGACACCCTGTGAATGCTGCAACGGCCGTGGCGTGCACGTGTCCCTGGACCTGGCTGACCTCGGCCAGCCCGGGCAGGGCTGCCAGCAGGCCACCCCGGCCGGTGGCCACAGCCGTGGCGGCGGCCGCAGCGGGGACAAGCCGAACGGCGCCAGCGCCAGCGGCGGAAGCGGGAGCGGCCGACGGGGCCGCGGCGGTGAGGGCCGCCGGCGCGGTGGCCAGGCTGCCGCCCCAGCCGCCGACACACCCGCCGGCACGGCCGCCGACCCGGAGCCGCCCGCCAGCCCGGAGCCGCCCCTCAGCCCGGAGGCGGCGATCAGCCCGGAGGCGGCCAACCCCAACGGCGCCGTCCCCGAGCCGCCGCAGGCCGCCGAGTCCCAGGTCGCGGAGCCGCACGTTCCGGAGCCGGTGGCACCGGGGCAGGCCGAGGCGACCGGCCCGGAGCCGGCCTCATGACCGGCGGTTCTGCCGTGAGTTTCTGCGTACCGCGGAAGCTCTGGTAACCTTGGGTGTCGGCGCATGGGACGTGCCCATATGGGCCCCCGCAGCGCCGCCTTGGACATTCAGGCGAGCCCGTCGTTGCGACACCGGTCCCCGGACATAACCGGGCCGAGGGCACGCACGAGGGAGAGAGAGTTCTCGGGTGTACGCGATTGTGCGCTGCGGCGGCCGGCAGGAGAAAGTGTCGGTCGATGACGTCCTGAACGTCGACAAGCTTCCCGGCACCGTCGGCTCCAGCCTCACGCTGCCGGCCGTCTTGGTGGTCGACGACAACAACGTGATCAGCGATCCCGCGAAGGTCAGCGGGTACCAGATCACCGCGGAGATCGTCGGCGACGCCGCCGGGCCGAAGATCAGCATGATCCATTACCGGAACAAGACCGGCTACCGGCGCCGTCTGGGCCACCGCCAGAAGTACACGCAGGTCCGGATTACCGGTATCGACTCGTCGGCCAACACTGCGAAGGCGAAGAGCTGAG
Organism: uncultured Actinomycetes bacterium; assembly: GCA_963824545.1. Classification (GTDB taxonomy): domain Bacteria; phylum Actinomycetota; class Actinomycetes; order Streptosporangiales; family Streptosporangiaceae; genus Bog-532. Next base: position 41,677 of record CAWGPP010000004.1, read on the forward strand.
ATGGCACACAAGAAGGGCGCTTCGTCCAGCCGGAACGGCCGCGACTCGAACGCTCAGCGGCTTGGCGTCAAGCGTTTCGGCGGGCAGCGCGTGAATGCGGGCGAGATTCTCGTCCGCCAGCGGGGCACGCACTTCCACCCCGGCATGGGCGTCGGCCGTGGCGGCGACGACACCCTCTTCGCCCTGACCGCGGGCACCGTCCAGTTCGGCTCACACCGTGGCCGCCGGGCCGTGAGCATCCTGCCGGAGGCCGGCGGTCAGCCGTCCGCGGATTGAGGTCCGCGCCCCCAGCTGTACCCAGACGTCGAGGCGGACCGGTTTCCCGGTCCGCCTTCGTCGTGTCATGGCCTGCGCCAGGAAGGAGGAGACGTCGTGGCGGAGTTTGCTGACGAGGCACTGCTCAAGGTGAGCGGTGGCCACGGTGGCCACGGCTGCGCCTCCATCCGGCGCGAGAAGTTCAAGCCGCTCGGCGGCCCCGACGGCGGGAACGGCGGTCGCGGCGGCGACGTCATCCTCGAGGTCGACCCCGGCGTGGCCACACTGCTCGACTTCCACCGCCGCCCGGTCCGGCGCGGCGGCAACGGCCGGTCCGGCGAGGGCTCCAACCGCAGCGGCGCCGAAGGCGGCGACCTCGTTATCCACGTCCCCGACGGCACCGTGGTCAAGACCCCGGGAGGCGGCGTGCTGGCCGACCTGATGGGCGCCGGGACGCAGTTCGTCGCGGCGGGTGGCGGCAAGGGTGGCCTGGGGAACGCCGCGCTTGCCTCACCGCGGCGCAAGGCCCCCGGGTTCGCGCTCAAGGGCGAGCCGGGGGAGGAGCGCGAGCTTGTCCTCGAGCTGAAGAGCATCGCCGACATCGGCCTGGTGGGCTTCCCCAGCGCCGGCAAGTCGTCCCTGATCGCCGCGATGTCGGCCGCACGCCCCAAGATCGCCGACTACCCGTTCACCACGCTGATCCCGAACCTCGGCGTCGCCGAGGCCGGGGACGTCCAGTTCGTCATCGCCGACGTGCCCGGCCTGATCCCCGGCGCCAGCCTCGGCAAGGGCCTGGGGCTGGAGTTCCTCCGGCACATCGAGCGCTGCGCGGCCCTGGTGCACGTCATCGACTGCGCCACAGAAGAGCCCGGCCGCGACCCCCTCACCGACCTCGACGTGATCGAGGCGGAACTGGCCGCGTACGCCGACGTGACCGGCGCCGACCTCGCCAGCCGGCCCCGGCTGGTCGCGCTGAACAAGGTCGACGTGCCCGCCGCCCGTGACCTTGCCGAACTGACGAGGGACATGCTCGCTGCCCGCGGCCTCCAGGTCTTCGAGGTCTCCGCCGCCACCCGCGAGGGGCTGCGGGAACTCGGCTTCGCCATGGCCGCCCTGGTCGCCGCGGCCCGCGCCGCCGCGCCGGAACCGCAGCCCGTCCGCCGGGTCATCCGGCCCGAGCCCGTCGCCGGCCCGGACTTCGAGATCCTCCGCAGCCCGGACGGCGCATACCTGATCAAGGGCGAGAAGCCGCGCCGCTGGGTGCTGCAGACCGACTTCGCCAACGACGAGGCCGTCGGTTTCCTCGCCGACCGGCTCGCCCGCCTGGGCGTGGAGGACGCGCTGGCCGGGGCGGGCGCCGAGCCGGGGGACGAGATCCTGATCGGCGACCCGGCCGATCCCGTGGTGTTCGACTGGGACCCCACCGTCCCGATGGGGTCCGGGCCGGTGCGCGCCGGCCGTGGCCCGCGCGGTACCGACCGCCGGCTGCCCGGATGACGCGGCCTGCGCGCGCCGACATCGCGGCGGCGCGCAGGATCGTGGTCAAGGTTGGTTCCTCCTCGCTGACGACGGCTGACGGCGGCATCGATGGTGACCGTATTGCCGCACTGGCGGATGCGATAGCGGAACGGGCCGCTGCGAGGGCTCACCTGATCCTGGTGTCCTCCGGCGCTATCGCCGCCGGAATCGCCCCGCTGGGCCTGCCTGGCCGGCCGCGCGACCTGGCCACCCAGCAGGCCGCCGCGAGCGTGGGGCAGGGGCTGCTCATCGCCCGGTACGCGGCGGCGTTCGCCCGGCACGGCGTGCGCACCGGCCAGGTGCTGCTGTCCGCCGACGACCTGATGCGCCGCGCCCACTACCGGAACGCCCAGCGCACCCTGGACCGGCTGCTCGACCTTGGCGTGCTGCCAATCGTTAATGAGAACGACACGGTCGCGACCGACGAGATCCGGTTCGGCGACAACGACCGGCTGGCCGCGCTGGTCGCCCACGTTACCCGGGCCGGGGCGCTCATCCTGCTGTCCGACGTGGACGGCCTGTACGACAACGACCCCCGCCGCGACGGGGCCAAGCGGATCACCGAGGTGCGCGGCCCGGCCGACCTGGATGGCGTCCGTATCGGCGGCAGCCACGGGCCCGGCACCGGCGGGATGACCACCAAGGTCGATTCGGCCCTGATCGCCACCGGGGCCGGCATCCCGGCCGTGGTGGCCAGCGCGGCCGAGGCCGGTGCCGCGCTGTCCGGCGCGGCGGTCGGCACCTATTTCGCGGCCACCGGGCGCCGGCCGCGCACTCGGCTGCTCTGGCTTGCGCACGCCGCCGCGGCCCGCGGCCAGCTACGGCTGGACCAGGGCGCCGTCGAAGCCGTCGTCGCCCGGCGCGCGTCTCTCCTGCCCGCCGGGATCACGGGGGTCGAGGGCACCTTCGACGCGGGCGACCCGGTGGACCTCACCGACGGCGACGGCACCGTCGTGGCCCGCGGCCTGGTCAACTACGACGCCGGCGAGATCCCGGGGCTGATGGGCCGGTCCACCCGCTGGCTGGCCCGCGAGCGCGGCCAGGAATACGAGCGCGAGGTCGTGCACCGTGACGACATGGTCATCCTCGCGCCGCCGCCATCCCGGCGCGAGGCGCGCCACCGGGCCGGTTAGGGCAGTCAGTCGCCGCCGTTGCTGTCCCGGCGCCCGCCGCTGCCCGTGCCGCCCAGCCCGCCGAACCGGCCGAACAGGCCTTCCCCGGCCCGCATGGCCCCCTCGGCGGCGCCGCGGAACATCCCGACCAGCGGGTCCTCGGTCCGGTTCCACGACTCCTGGTAGGAGCGGGCCGCGGCGCGGATCTCCTCGCCGATCGTCGCGGTGGAGTCGGTGTCCCGGCGCGGGTAGTCCCCGGCCAGGATCCGCTCGTACTCGCCGCTGTTGATCCACCGGGCCAGCTCCGCGAAGCGCACGACGGCGAACGGGTGCGTGTTGCCCTGCAGTTGCAGGATCTTCAGCAGGCCGTCGCGGACGTCGGGCACCGCGTCGTAGTCGTGCGCCTGCTCCATAAAGGCGTCCGGGTTCAGCTCGGACAACCGGGCCCCGCCGGCCAGCTTCATCAGGACCCGGCGGGCGGCCTCCGGGTCCTGGCTGGCCAGCAGGCCGGCCCGGTCGCAGGACAGCTCGGATTTGCGGTACCACTCCTCCAGGCCCCAGATGATCCCGCGCAGGCCGATGTAGCCGATCGGCATCCAGGCGATCCGGGCCGCCAGGTTGATCAGGTGGAACAGCATCGTCCGGTATACGGCGTGGCCGGACAGCACGTGCCCGAGCTCGTGCCCGACCACCGTGCGGAGCTCTTCGGCGTCGAGCAGGTCCACCAGGCCGGTGTTGATCACGATGAACGGCTTGTCGGAGCCGAGCGTCATCGCGTTCACGATAGGGTTCTGCGTGACGAAGACCTCCGGGATCTCCGGCAGGTCCAGGATGTACGCCCCGTCCCGGACCATGTCGTTGATCTGCGGGAACTGACGCTCGGACACGCGCACGCCGCTGGACAGGAAGTTCAGCCGCAGTGCACGCTCATTGAAGAGCCCGGACAGCTTGCGCAGCAGCACGTCGAAACCCGTAAGCTTGCGCATCGCCACCAGGGCGGAACGGTCGGCGGGATGCTCGTACGCCCGGGAACTGATACCTGGCAGGCGTACGCGCGCACGGTCCGGCACTGGAGTCATATCTCGTATGTTAGCCCCGTCCGCGGAGCGCTGGCGTCCTCGGGAAAAGCCTGTGGAAAATGCGGGCGACCCGCCCGGGCCGATACCATCCCGTTATGAGCGCTGGCCGGGAGAGTCGGCGGATCGGGGTGATGGGCGGCACATTCGATCCGATCCATCATGGGCACCTCGTTGCCGCCAGCGAGGTGGGGCACATCTTTGAGCTCGACGAAGTCCTCTTCGTGCCGACCGGGCAGCCCTGGCAGAAGGAGGGGCGCGAGGTCTCGGCGGCCGAGGAACGGTACCTGATGACGGTGATCGCGACCGCGTCCAACCCCCGGTTCAGCGTGAGCCGGGTCGACATCGACCGCCCCGGGCCGACCTACACCATCGACACGCTGCGGGACCTGCGTGCGGCGGCCGCCCCGGAAGACGAGCTGTTCTTCATCACCGGCGCCGACGCGCTGGCCTCCATGCTGTCCTGGCACGACGTCGAGGAGCTGTTCGCGCTGGCCCACTTTGTCGGGTGTACCCGGCCCGGGCACCAGCTCAGTGAGGACGGCTTGCCGGCCGGCAAGGTCAGCTTGGTCGAGATCCCCGCCCTGGCGATCTCCTCCAGCGAGTGCCGCGCCCGGGTGGCCGTCGGCGAGCCCGTTTGGTACCTGGTCCCCGACGGGGTCGTGCAGTACATCGCGAAACGCCGTCTCTACCAGTACCGCGGCGGTGACAGGCTGAACGGGGCGGGGGTAAGGCCGTAACGTGGTGGGGTATGAGGAACGTGTGGCCCGGTGCGCCCGCAGCGGGCCTGCCCAGCCGAGGAGGGCGAACAGCACACGTGACCGCGACCCCCAGGGCCGTCGAGCTCATCGAGATCGCAGCGATGGCCGCGGCCGACAAGCTCGCGACCGACATCATCGCCTATGACGTGAGCGACCAGCTCGTCATCACCGACGCCTTCCTGCTCTGCACGGCGGCCAACGACCGGCAGGTCCGGTCCATCGTCGATGAGATCGAGCTGAAGCTGAGCCAGGCCGGAGCCAAGCCCGTCCGCCGGGAGGGTGAGCGGGATGGCCGCTGGGTCCTGCTCGACTACATCGATGTCGTCATTCACGTGCAGCACGAGGATGAGCGGCTGTTCTACGCGCTGGAGCGCCTCTGGAAGGACTGCCCCGTCATCCGGCTGCCCGAGCCGGCCACCGCGGGCCGGGGCCAGGCCGCGGCGGGAACGGACGCCCGCTGAGCGGCTCAGCCGGCCCCGCCGACGCCGGCCGACGCGGTACCCGCCTGGTGCTGTGGCGGCACGGGCAGACGGTATGGAACTTCGAGGACCGCTTCCAGGGCCAGACGGATATCGCGCTCAACGACACCGGGGTCATGCAGGCCGAGCGGGCCGCCCGGCTGCTCGCCGCCCTGCGGCCGGACGCCATCTTCGCCTCCGACCTGATCCGCGCCGCCGCGACCGCGGCGCCGCTGGCCCGGATCACCGGCTTGCCGGTCACCCTGGACAAGGACCTGCGTGAGCGGCACGGCGGTGCCTGGGAGGGCCTGACTGGCCCGGAGATCCGGGAGGGTTACCCGGAGGAGTTCCGGACCTGGTCCCCCCCGGCGGCGAGACCACGATGGCCGTCGCGGACCGGGTGTGCGGCGCGCTGGGGCGGATCAGCGACAGCCTCCCTGAACGGTCGCTGGCGGTTGTCGTCAGCCACGGCGCGGCGATCCGCCTGGGCACCTCGAAGTTCCTCGGCCTGCCCGAGGAACTGTGGGACACCCTGGGCCCGCTGTCGAACTGCTGCTGGTCGGCGCTCGGCCGGCGCCGCGGCCACTGGCGCCTGGTCGAGCACAACGCCGGCACGCTCCCCGAGCCCGTCCTCTCCGACGACCGCTGACCCTCCAAGGGAGACCGCTGGTCAGGCGGCTTGCTGGGGTGGGCTGTGGGAGTGGAGGGTGCGTCCGTCGGGTGCGGTGGCGGTGGTGGTGCCGTCGGGGTGACGGGTGATGTTCCAGCCCCACCGGTGGATGACGACTTGGTGATGGAACCGGCAATACAAGCCGAGGTTGCCCAGGCTGGTGGGGCCGCCGTGGGCCCAGTGGATCAGGTGGTGCACCTCGCATACCGATGCGGGCTGGGTGCATTGCGGGAATTGGCAGTGCTGGTCGCGGAGGGTGACGGCGGTGCGCAGGTGGGGCGGGATGGTGCGGGTGGTGCGGCCGATGTCCAATGGCTGGCTGAGGGCGGTGTAGGGGGCGTTGAGCAGGGCACCGCGCAGGTAGCTGGCGAGGCCGCCGGGGCCGGAGACGACGTCGATGCAGGCTTGCAGGAGCGCGGCCTGCAGCCGGGCCCGGGTTTCGGCCGGCAGCGGGCCGCGCGGGATGGCCTGACCGCCGCCGCGGGCGTGGCTGTCACCGGGGCCGTCGCCTGTGGCCTGGCCGTCCTCTGGGTCTTGGCCGCCGCCGTGGCTGTTGCCTGAGGCCTGGCCCTGGTCGTGGCTGTCGCCTCTGGCCTGGCCGCCGCCGTGGCGGCCGGCATCGCCGGGCCTGTGGCTGGAGGGCTGGCCGTCGCCGTCGCCGGGGTCCTGGCCGTCTCCGGTGGGCTGGCCGTCGTGGCGGTTGCCGCCCGGGTTCTGGCTGTCGCGGTGGGCCGGGCCGTCGCGGTGGTCCTGGCCGTGGCGGCCGGCGGGGGTGTGGTCGTGGGTGTGGAGGGTGAGCCACAGGCCGGTCAGCTGGTCCAGAGCCTGCCGGTCGATCTGCCCGGTGACCACGGTGGTGAGCACCGCGTCGCAGGCGGCGGCCTCAGCGGCGGCGCCGGTCAGGTACACCGATCCCGGGCCGGCCGCGGCGCGGGCGGCGGTCCAGGACCGTTCGGCCGGTGAGCGGCCGCGCAGATCGTGCAGGTCCACGTGCACGATCAGGTGGGCGGGCTGGCCATCCCGGCCGGGGATCAGCTGCCCACTGATCAGCCGCCGGCAGGCCTCTTCGACCGCGTCGTGGCGGCGCTGCGCGGCGGTGCGGGTATCTTCCGGCCCGGCCTTCTGCCCCAGCGCGTCCAGCACCACGCTCAGCGCCGCGGCGCAGGCGGGGGTCAGGTCCCCCTGCAGCCGCCCGGCGCCGCCGAACGTGGTGCCCAGCCACAGCGCCCGCTCCTCGAACCCGTCCTCGCCGGTGTCCGGGCCGGTTTGGGCGCGTTCGAGCATTTCCCGGGCCAGCCGCGCCAGGTCATGCTGATCCGCGCCGCCCAAAACGGCCGCGAGCAGGATCCCGTCCGCGTCATCCCGGAACTCTTCCGGCAGCCGATCGGTCCAGTCGCAGATCAGCCGGGCCAGCGAGACGGGAAGCTGCCCGGCGGCCAGCGCCGCGGCGATCACCGGGTGGGCGGCCAGCCGCCGCGCCCACCCGGCCGCCGCCCCGGCCGCGCCCCTGGTCACCCGGGTGATGGCGCGCAGCCAGGCGGCGGCGCCGTACTGGCCGTCGGCTTCATAGCCGTGCTGGGCGGTGAACGCGGAAAGGATCGCCGCCCGGGCGGCGGTGTGCTGGGCTTCGGCGGCTTCCAGCCCGGTCAGCGCCGCGGCCTGCGCGGCGGTGCCCAGCGACCCGGCGTCACAGCTGGCCAGGTAGCCGAGCCCGGCGCGGACCATCGCCAGCGCCTGCCCGGTGCTGGCGGGCATGGTGGGCTCGGTCGTGGTGCACATCGGGCAGGTCACCTCCCCAGGGCGAGGGAACGGTTCGTTAATCGATTTCTAGTTCGATCCTAACGAGACCCTCTGACATTTCCGGGGCACCGAGCCCAAAGCCCAGGGAACCCCGACTGGAAAGGCCGGTCAGTTCACCCGCGGCGTACCGGCGCGGCGTCATCATCACCGGCCGGGAACACCGCCGGCGGCACGCCCAGGAGGTGGGCAGGATTCTCGGCGACTATCCCTGGGCGGAAAACGCTGCCCGCACCGCTTTCGGCAGATTAGGAGCCGGCTCCCGCATCCAGGTCGGCCAGGAGGCGGCGAACGCGGCGCTGAATGTCGTCGCGGATGGGGCGGACGAGTTCCACGGGGAGTCCGGCTGGGTCGGGAAGGTCCCAGTCAAGGTAGCGCTTGCCGGGGTAGACGGGGCAGGCGTCGCCGCAGCCCATAGTGATGACGATGTCGGCGGCCTGGACGTGGTCGCCGGTGAGCGGTTTGGGGAACTCGCGGGACAGGTCGAGGCCGACCTCGGCCATGGCCCGGACGACGGCGGGGTTGATCTCGCTCGCCGGCGCAGATCCCGCCGATGTCACCCGGACGCGCCCGGCGGCCTCGTGATCGAGCAGGGCGGCGGCCATCTGGGATCGGCCAGCGTTGTGGATGCAGACGAACAGCACGTGCGGGACATCAGTCATGACACTGGCACCGGCGCCTAGCAGCAGGGCGCTACGGAGACCGTCGCCGGGTCGCCGCCCTCCGGGGCGCTCCCGCCGCAGCAAGCGGCCGCACCAGCGTGGGCTGGCTCGATCCCGTCCCGGTGAGCTGCCGCTGCCCCGTCCCGGCGGGCTGCCGCTGCGGTGTCATCGCCGTAGAAGGTGGGGCTGTCGACCAGGACGGTGTAGATCTCCCAGGACTCACCGCCCGGGGCGCCTTCCACCCAGAACTTGTCCTGCTTCGCGTAACAGCAAGTGGTGGCGCGCTCATCGGTTGACGCCAGGCCGGCCGCGGCCAGGCGGGCCTGCTCGGCGCTGACACCTTCGGTGTCGGGGACTTCGATGCCGAGATGGTTGAGGGTGCCGCCCTGGCCGGGGTTTTCCAGCAGGACCAGCTTCAGCGGCGGCTCGGTGACCGCGAAGTTCGCGTAACCGGGCCTGCGCTTGGCGGGCTCGGTGCCGAACAGCTTGGTGTAGAAGCCGACGGCCTCGTCGATGTCGTCGACGTTGAGGGCGAGCTGCACACGGGACACGGTGACCTCCGCGACATGGGACTTTGACGTTTGTCTATGTCTTACCTGCGGCCGAGCATGTCACTAGATATTGGGGTCTGTCAATATAGACATACATCAATATTAACGGTCGGCCGATGAGTTTCCGCCGGGCCCCCGGTAGGTAACGGTGAGCGTCCCGGGACAGCAGGCCCCGGGACGCGGAACCGGACCGGAGGGCACGTGCGTACCAGTGGGCAAACTCTCTCCCCGGCGTCACCGCAGGCCAGCTTCCCGGCGTCATCGCGGGCCAGACAGCGCTGGGTGCTCGCGCTGACGTCGGTGGCCGCGCTGATGGTCGGGCTGGACATCCTGGTGGTGACGACCGCTCTCACCACCATCCGGCTGCGCCTCGGGGCCTCGATCGAAGAGCTCGAATGGATCATCAACGCCTACACTCTCACCTTCGCGGTGCTGCTGATGACCGCCTCGGCGCTGGGGGACCGGTTCGGCCGGCGGCGGCTGTTCCTCGCCGGGCTGGGGCTGTTCACGGCCATGTCGGCGGCGTGCGCGCTGGCCCCGTCCGTCGGCTGGCTGATCGTGGCGCGGGCGGTGCAGGGCGCGGGCTCGGCCATGATCATGCCGCACGCGCTGGCCCTGCTATCCGCCGCGTACCCACCGCACCGCCGGGCCAGGGCGCTGGGGATCTTCAGCGGCGTCACCGGCCTGGCCATCCTGGGTGGCCCGATGATCGGCGGCGTGGTCGTCCAGGGCCTGGCGTGGCCGTGGATCTTCTGGCTGAACGTGCCGATCGGCCTGGCCGTCATCCCGCTGGCCGCGCGGAAGATCGGCGAGAGCCGGGGCAGCGCCGCCCGGCTGGACTACGGCGGCGTCGTCCTCGTCACCGGAACCGCGCTGGGCCTGGTGTGGGGGCTGGTGCGCGGCAACACGGTGGGCTGGGGGAGCCCCGAGGTGATCGCCGCGCTGGGCGGCGGCGCGGTGCTGCTGGCCGCGTTCGTGGCGTGGGAGCAGCGGGTTCGTGCGCCGATGCTGCCGATGCGGCTGTTCCGCTCGCGCGCCTTCGCGGCCGGTAACGCGGCCGGGTTCGCGATGTTCGGCTCGATTGTCGGCACCGTGTTCTTCATGGCCCAGTTCCTCCAGGCCGCCTGGCACGACGGGCCGCTTGGCGCCGGGCTGCGGCTCGCCCCGTGGACCGTCACGCTGTCCCTGGTCGCGCCGGTGGCCGGGGCGTGGGCCGGGAAGATCGGCGAGCGCCCGCTGGTCGCCGGCGGCCTGGCCATGCAGGCGGCCGGATTCGGCGCGCTCGCGCTGGCGGTCCGGGCCGGTCTCGGCTATCCCGCGCTGGTCGCGCCGCTCGTGCTGGCCGGGGCCGGGGCGTCGATGGCCATACCCGCCGCGCAGAGCTGCGTGGTCGGCGCGGTCCCGCCCGCCGACCTCGGCAAGGCGGCCGGCACCTTCAACACGCTGCGCCAGCTCGGTGGCACGTTCGGGATCGCGATCCTGGCCGCGGTGTTCACCGGGGCCGGCAGCTATGCCTCCGCGCGCGCGTTCACCGCTGGTTTCGTGCCCGTGGTCTTCGTCGCAGCCGGCCTGTCGCTGGCGGGCGCGGTCGCCGGCGCGCTCATCCCGGGGCGGCCGCCCGCGATCACCACGGAATCCCGGCCCGCCGCGGAACCCGCCGCGGAACCCGCCGCGGAACCCGGCCCGAGGCTCGTCCGGCGGACATGAAACGGAACCAGGGATGACACACACTGGGGCTATGCGGCGAGAAGCTGACGACACGGCGGCGAGCGAGGAATTCGCCCGGCAGACGGACCCGCTCCGCCGGGAGCTGCTCGCGCACTGCTACCGGATGCTGGGCTCGGTGCACGACGCCGAGGATCTGGTCCAGGAGACGATGCTGCGCGCGTGGCGGTCCTACCCCGATTTTGATCCGGGGCGGGCCTCCATGCGGACCTGGCTGCACCGGATCGCCACCAACGCCTGCCTGAACGCCCTGGACAGTCGCAGCAGGCGCCCGCTGCCCTCCGACCTCACCAGCCCGGGCAGCCTCGCCGACGCGCCCCATCGCCCGGCGGGCCGGCACACCGAAATCACCTGGCTGCAGCCGTTCCCCGACGCGCTGCTGGGCCAGGGCGGCCCGGGCGGCGCGGATTCCGGCGGGGCGGCCGACCCGGCCGCGATCGTCGCGGCGCGGGACAGCATCCGGCTCGCGTTCGTGGCCGCCCTGCAGCACCTGCAGGCCCGGCAGCGGGCGGTGCTGATCCTGCGCGACGTGCTGGCGTGGCGGGCCGCCGAGGTCGCCGATCTGCTGGAGACCACCACCGCCGCCGTGAACAGCGCGCTGCAGCGGGCGCGGGCCCAGCTGCACGAGGCGGCGCCGAGCCAGCACAGCGTCGCCCGGACCGCCGACCGCGAACAGCGGGAGATGGCCGACCGCTACCTCTCGGCGTTCGTGCGCGCCGACGTCGCGACCCTGACCCGGCTGCTGGCCGACGAGGTGGTGCTGGAAATGCCGCCGTTCCTGAACTGGTACCGCGGCCGGGAGACGGTCAGCGCGTTCCTGGCCGCCCGCGCGCTGGCCGCCCCGGACCGGTGGCGCGCCATCCCGGTCGGCGCCAACGGCCAGCCCGCGGCCGGTCTGTACCTGCGCCAGGACGACGGCCGCCACCACGCGCAATCGGTCCAGGTGTTCAGCGCCACCGCCGGCGGGGTCAGCTGGATCGCCGCGTTCGCCGAACCGGGCCTGTTCGCGACGTTCGGCCTGCCGCTCATTTTCCCTCGTAACGGGCCGGAGCGGCCCGCCGCGCCGCGGGTGTAGCCGGCCGGCGTCAGCGGGCCGGCCGGAAACACCAGGCGGCCGGCGGCCATCAGGCGGGCCGGCCGAACGTCAGGCGGCCGGCAGGCAGCGGACGCCCTCGATGTCGCCGGACAGCACCGCGGGCCCGGCCGAATGCGGAATCACCACCGTGCTGCCCCGCCCGATCGGCAGAGACGACCCGTCCTCGGTGGCCAGGTGGCCGCCTCCGGCGGTGACCACGAGCACGCTGTAGCTCTGTGACAGGTGCCGGCTCACCTGGGTGTCGACCCGCTCGGCGAGGAAGAAGGCGTCCGCCTCATCGGGCAGCAGCGAGCCGACGCCGGCGTTCAGCGGCCGGCCGTGCAGGTCCTTGAGCCGCTCCGGCGGGCACGCGCGCCGGTCGATGCAGGCCAGCGCCTCGTCGAGCGGGAGGCCGAGAGTGGCCTCGCCCACCGCCAGGGAGAACGTGCTCCACTCCAGCATGATCGACAGGTCGGCCGGTTCCTGCAGCTCGACCACGAGGATGCCCGCGCTGATCGCGTGCGGCGTCCGGGCCGGGCACAGCACCGTGTCGCCCGGCGCCACCGGCACCCGGTTGGTCACGGCCAGCATCGCCTCGATGTCCTGGTCGCGGGCCCAGCCGGCCAGCTCGGCGGCCTCGACGTCCCGGCTGAAGCCGAGGTGCACCGCGGCGTCCGGCTCGGCTTCCAGCACGATCCAGGCCTCGGTCTTGCCGTGCGGGCTGGCCAGGTGCTCGGCGGCGAAGCTGCGGTCGGGGTGGACGTGCACCGGCAGCCGCTGCCCGGCGTCGAGCAGCTTCACCAGCAGGCCGGTGTCGCTGCCGTACCGGGCGACGTGCGTAGCGCCCAGCCAGGCCTCCGGGTCGCTGGCCACGGCGTCGGCCAGCAGCGTCCCATCCGGCAACGTCGTCATCCCGTCCGCCCGAGAGCCGAACCGCGCGGTCGCCGAGGCGATCCAGTCCTCGGGGCGGTCCTCATGGCCGGTCGTTCCGCGCAGCCGGTCGATGCGGCCGTCGCCGCGGTAGAACATGGCCGGCATGTTGGGCCCTAGCACGATCGGCTGCACGACTGACCTCCCGGGAATTATGACGCCCCCGAAACCTTAACCGGAGCGGGGCCGCACGGCGCGAGTGGTCCCCACGGCATGGGCGGCTACCCGGATGATGCCCCGGAGGTACACCTAGATACACCCCCCATTCGGGGTCCCGGTGCACTGTGGTGAACGCCGCCCGCCGGCCAGACTGGCGGGAGCGGCAGCCGGTGCAGAAGGTAGGGCCCAGACATGAGCGGTACGGCGATGATCCCGGAGAGCCAGGGGCAGCGGGTCCCGCTGCGGTGGAGCGCCGGCGGGGGCATCATCGGCGTCGTCCGCGGGCTCGCGCTGGCCGGGCCGATGCTGGCCGGCCTGCTCCTGCTGCTGGTCCCGCTGATGGCGGTCATCCTCACCGCGGTTGGCGCCGGTGTCCTGATCGTCGGCAACGGGCCGTCCGGGGATCACCGGTTCCTGACCGGCGTGGCGTTGGTGGCCGCCGGGCTGGGCATCGGCCGGCTCTTCGTGCCCAGCGCGCTGCTGGCGCTGCGCCGGCTGGCCAACCAGATCCGGCGGCTGGCCGGTGAGTGGTCCGGGGCGCCGATCGCGGTGCCGTACCAGCCGCCGCCCGGCCCCGGCGACGGCAGGCTGCCGTTCCGGCAGCGGCTGATGTGGCTGGCCAGCGACCCGGCCACCTGGCGGGACATGCTGTGGGCGCTGGTCAACGCCTGCGTGGGCTGGGTACTGGCCGCCCTGCCCGCCATCCTGGCCGGGACCGGCCTGATCGCGTTCATCTACCCGGCCGTGCGGCCGACGACGAGCGAAGTGTCGTCCACCTTCACGGTCAAGCCTGGGGGGCCAGCCATCCCGGCGCCCGCTTTTCCCGGCAACGACCGCATCGCCCTGCTCCTTATCGGGATCGCCTTCGTGCTCGCGGGCGTGGCGTCCGCGCAGTGGCTGCTGCGCGCCTACTTCGGCCTGGCCGGCTCGATGCTCGCGCCGACCGGGCAGGCCGAGCTGGCGCTGCGGGTGAGCCACCTGGCCCAGACGCGGTCCGAGACCCTGGACGGCGGCGCGGCGGAGATCCGCCGGATCGAGCGGGACCTGCACGACGGCGCGCAGGCCCGGCTGGTGGCCATGGGCATGACGCTGGGCGCGGCCGAGGAACTGATCGAGTCCAGCCCCGAGGCGGCCCGGGCGCTGCTGGCGGAGGCGCGCGAGTCGTCCGCCCGGGCCCTCGCCGAGCTGCGCGCGCTGGTCCGCGGCATCCACCCGCCGGTGCTGGCCGACCGCGGGCTGGCCGACGCGGTGCGCGCCCTGGCCCTGGACAGCGGCCTGAACGTGCAGGTCGAGGGCGCGCTGCCGGGCCGCCCGCAGGCGCCGGTGGAGTCGGCCGCGTACTTCGCGGTGTCCGAACTGCTGGCCAACGTGTCCAAGCACGCGAGCGCCCGGCAGACCTGGATCGAGATGCGGCACGAGCGCGGCCTGCTGCGGGTGGACGTGATCGACGACGGTCACGGCGGCGCGGATCCGGCCCAGGGCAGCGGCCTGCACGGGATCGAGCGCCGGCTCGCGGCCTTCGACGGGATACTGGCCCTGAACAGTCCGCCTGGCGGCCCGACCGTGGTGACGATGGAGATCCCGTGCGCGTTGTCATCGCCGAAGACCTTTTCCTGCTGAGAGACGGCCTCACCCGGCTGCTGGAAGCGCACGGCCTGGACGTGACCGCCGCGGTCGACAACGGGAAAGACCTGCTGGCCGTGCTGACGGCGGACAAGCCGGACGTGGCCGTGGTCGACGTCCGGCTGCCGCCCACGTTCACCGACGAGGGCCTGCGCGCCGCGCTGGCCGCCCGGCGTGCGGTGCCCGGGCTGCCGGTGCTGGTGCTGTCGCAGTACGTCGAGCAGCTGTACGCCCGTGAGCTGCTGGCCGGCGGCGGTGGCGGCATCGGCTACCTGCTGAAAGACCGGGTGTTCGACAGCGCCCAGTTCGTCGCCGCGGTACGCCGGGTGGCCGGCGGCGGGACCGCCATGGACCCGGAGGTGATCGCGCGCCTGCTGGCCCGCAACTCCGATGACGGCGCGATCTCCGCGCTCAGCCCGCGCGAGCGCGAGGTGCTGGCCCTGATGGCGGAGGGGCGGTCGAACGCCGCCATCGCCCAGCGGCTGTACGTCACCGAACGTGCCGTGGCCAAGCACACCGCGTCCATCTTCCTCAAGCTCGGCCTGCAGCCCTCCGACGACGACAACCGGCGCGTGCTGGCCGTGCTCGCCTACCTCGGCCGCTGAGGCGGGCATAACCGGTCGTGCCCTGCGGTTAGGCCGAACCGGAAGGGAGTGAGCGATGCCGAAGGCAGTGCGTTTCGACCAGTACGGCGACATCGACGTGCTGAAGGTGGTGGACGTCCCCCGTCCGGTGCCCGGGCCGGGTCAGGTGCTGGTGCAGGTCAAGGCGGCGGAGATCAACCCGGGTGAGGCCAAGGTCCGCGAGGGGCTGATGCACGCCCGGTGGCCGGCCACGTTCCCCTCCGGGCAGGGCAGCGACCTGGCCGGGATCGTCGCGGAGACCGGCCAGGACGTGACCGGCTCCGCGGCCGGCGACGACGTGATCGGCTTCACCGACAACCGCGCCAGCCAGGCCGAATTCGTCCTGGCCGAGGCGAAGAACCTGACCCCGAAGCCGGCCGCGGTGCCGTGGGAGGTCGCCGGGGCGCTGTTCGTGGCCGGGGCGACGGCCTGGGCGGCGGTGCGCGCGGTCAGCCTGGCCGAGGGGGACACGGTCGTGGTGGCGGGCGCGGCCGGCGGCGTCGGCTCGCTCGCGGTCCAGCTCGCCCGGCGTGCCGGGGCCACCGTGATCGGGCTGGCCAGCGAGGCCCACCATGCGTGGCTGCGGAGCCACGGTGTGATCCCGGTGACCTACGGCGATGGGGTGGCCGACCGGATCCGGCAGGCCGCGGGCACCGTGGACGCGTTCATCGACACGGTAGGCGGCGACTACGTGCGGATCGCGCTGGACCTCGGCGTCGATCCGTCCCGCGTCGACACGATCGCCAACTTCGAGGCGATCGAGAAGTTCGGGGTCAAGGGCGACGGCAACGCCGTCGGCGCCAGTGCCCAGGTGCTGGCCGAGCTGGCCGGCCTGATCGCGGCCGGTGAGCTGAAGGTCCCGATCGCGGCGACGTATCCGCTGGACCAGGTGCAGGACGCCTACCGCCGGCTCGCGCAGGGCCACCTTCTCGGCAAGATCGTCCTCATCCTGTAGGAACGCCCGGTCCGTCCCGGCCCGATCGCTGGGCGGCCAGGGTCAGGCCGGCCGACCGGAGCCGGGTGGCGAGCGCGGGGCCCATGGCCGTCGCCGGGGTGAGCACCCCGGCGCGGCCGGGCCGTCGGCCGGCGTCGAGGGCCAGGCACAGCGCGCTTTCACCGAACATCATGGCCGTCGCCTGGTAGCCGGGATCGCCGTGCGCGGCTACCTGGGCCACGTACCGCCGCCCGGCCGACGTGCGCGTGTGGATCTCCATGCGGAAGTAGCCGTTCCGCCGGGTCTTCTCGCTGGGCCCTTCGCCGGGGCCCGGGAGCACCCGGCCGAGCAGCGACCGGGACGGCGCGAAGGCCAGCCCCGCGACCAGCGCACCCAGCCCGCCCGTGACCACGCCGGCCTGCACCGCCCCGGCCCGCCCGGCCCCGAATCCGGTCACTTCCTGGTAGCGGAACCGGCGCCCGTAGGCCCAGTCCTGCAGGGCGTTGCTCCGCCGCACCACCCGGGTGTTGAAGCTGGCCATGATGAACGGCCCGGTCCAGCGGCCCAGGCTGGCGTCGTAACGGACCCGGGTCAGGTCCCGTTCCCGGCCCAGGTCCGGTTCGGCCGAACGCTGCGGGCTGAGGGCGTACGGATCGGCCGCGGCCCGGCGCAGCCGGGGGTCGGCCCGCACCTCGTCCAGTTGCTGCAGCGCGGACGCGAGGGTGCCGCCGCTGAACCCGCCGCGCAGCGCGGTCACGACCAGCGTGGTGTCCTCCAGGTCCCCGCCGCCGTCCGCGCGCACCGTCTCGTGCAGCACCTGGACGCCCAGGTCGGACGGGATGGAGTCGAACCCGCAGCTATGCACGATGCGCGCGCCGGTGCCCGCCGCCACGTCGTGGTAGCGGTCGATGCTCTCCCGCTCGAACAGCACCTCACCGGTCAGGTCCGCGTAGTCGGTGCCGGCCCGGGCGCACGCCTCGACCAGGGCCAGCCCGTGCGCGCGGTACGGTCCCACCGTGGTCGCCACCACCCGCGCCGAGCGGGCCAGCGCCGCCAGGGACGCCGGATCGGCGGAGTCGGCGGTCAGCATCGGCCAGTCCGTGACCCCCAGCCCGGCGCGGACCGCCGCGAGCCGCGCCGCGGACCGCCCGGCCAGCCCGATCCTGGTGCCGACCGGGGCGTGCCCGGCCAGGTAAGCGGCCACCAGCCGGCCGGCGAAACCCGTCGCGCCGAACACCATCACATCAAGATCCCGGTCACCGTCCATCCGCCCATGCTAGAGAACCGGTCCGCGGCGACACGCGGAGACCATCCCGTCGGCGCCCGCCGGCGGCCGGCGTCCCTACGATCAGCACATGGCCATCGCCGATGAGAAGTACGTTGCCTCGACCACCTTCCGTAAGACGGGCGCCGGCGTCTCCACGCCGACCTGGATCGTCCCGCTGGACGGGGGCCGGGTCGGGTTCTGGACGTCATCGAAGTCCGGTAAATACAAGCGCCTGCGCAACAACCCGAGGATCACCATCCAGCCGGACTCGCGCGGCCAGGCGAAGGCGGGCTCGCTGCCGGTCGAGGGGACCGCGGAGCTGGCCACGTCCGGCGCCGAATTCGACGCCATCCAGGCCAAGGTCCGCGCCAAGTACGGGTTCATGGTGTCGATGTCGCGGTTCTTCAACACCCTCGGGCACCTCGGCAAGGGCCCCTTCCCCTACGGCGACGTCGGGGTGGTGATCAGCCTCACCGGCCCGGACGGCCCGCCCGGGGCCTAAGATGCCGCTGGTGAGCACGGTGCTGATCATCGGGGCAGGCGACCTGGGGGAGCGGTTCGCGGCCGGCCTGGCGGCGGCCGGGGCGGTACGCCGCCTGGTGCTGGTCAGCCGGACCGGTGCGGCCGAGGCCGCGGCCATGGTGGCCAGCGCGCACGACGTTATCGTCGAGCCGGTCGCCTGCGACGCGAGCCAACCGCGCGACGTGGCGGACCTGCTCACCCGGATCGCCCCCAACCTGGTCGTTCAGTCCGCCGCCGGCCGCGGCCCGTGGGCCCTGGCCGGGCGGGACGATGAGGCGGCGCGGGCGGTGGGCGCCGCCGGGTTCGCGCTGCGGCTGCCCTATCAGCTGCCGGTGCCGCTGGCCGTGATGCGGGCCGTACGGGACACCGGCTACGCCGGGCCCGTCGCCAACGTGTCGCTGCCCGACGTGACCGGCCCGGTCCTGGCCCGGCTGGGCCTGGCGCCGGCGATCGGGCTCGGAAACGTCAGCATGATCGTGCTGCGGGCCCGGGCCGCGCTGCGCGCCGCCGCCCCGGACGCCGCGCTTCCGCTGGTCCGTGTCCTTGCTCAGCACTCCCAGCTCAGCGCGGTCATGCAGGCCCGCGAACCGGCCGATCCCGCGAGCCGTCCCCGGATCTGGGTGGGGGAGCCCGGGCGCCCGGCCGACGGCCTCGCCTACCAGGCGCCGGCCCTCGCGCCGAGCATCCGGTACAACTACGTGACGGCCGCCTCCGCGTTGCCGGTGCTGCGGGCGCTGCTGCCGGGCGCCGCGCCGCTGCGCTGGTCGGCGCCGTCCCCGGGCGGGCTGCCCGGCGGGTACCCGGTGCGGATCGACGGCGGAGCCGTGTCGCTCGACCTGCCCCCCGGCCTCAGCCAGGACGAGGCGGTCGCGTTCAACGAGCGGATGGCGCACGCCGACGGCGTGGCGCGGATCGACGAGGACGGCACCGTGCACTTCACCGCCGCCTGCCGGGACGCCGTCGCCGCCCTCGATCCGGGCCTCGCCGATCCGCTGCCGCTCGGTGACCTGGCGGCGCGCGCCGCGCGTCTGGACGCCGCCCTGGCTTGAACGCGGCCGACATCAGTTTTCATCGGTCGCCGCCGAGAGAAGCGCCGAGTGAAGCGCCGGCGGAAGCGCCGAGTGAGGCGCCGAGTGAGGTGCCGGCGGAAGCGCCGAGTGAGGTGCCGGCGGAAGCAACAGGCTCCGCCAGTGGTGTGGACTGACCCACTGTTGGATCACCCATTGCGCAGTTCACGCTGCCTTGGCCGGCATCGACGCGAATGATGAGTGTCTTTGCGTTTCCAAGCTGGACGTCAAGATCCTGCGATCTGCCCGGCTGGGTGACTTCCACCGACCCGACGCCTCCGTGCTCGGTACTGATCCGGACCTGGCAAGCCGCAGTGGCGTCGAGTCCTTCCGGAACTCCCACGACAGCCCGGAAGCTACGTGCGACGTCGCCGCGCGAAAGACGGTAGGTAAAGGTCAAGTCAGCACGGGCGGAATCCGCTGGCGAGCTCACCACCCAGCCGTTTCGATACGTCCGGTGCCCGATCACCACAGGCTGTTTCTTCGGCGGCGTTGTCGCTGCGGCCGCGGTTGCTGTCAGCCGGTCGAGCGGAGTTATCTCGCTTGCGGTCCTGTCCTTGCGCTGCTGTGCGGTCGGTCGGCCAGGGCCGTGAGCAGACATTGCCGGGTTGCCACCGCCCGACTGGAGGCCGCCGGGGGCAGACCGGGCCTCGACCGGCCCATTCTTTCATAGGCGTCGTGCAGCCAGTCCGTACCGTCAGAATCAGGCATCGTTCCAGTGCTTGCGAGCTTGCTGATGGCTGTTGGATATGTGTCATTTACCCAGTCTTTAAATTCTCGGCCTCCGGCTGCGGTTGTCCGCTGACCCTTTTCTGCCAAGCCGGCAGTTTTAAGGCCGGGTTGCTGGGGCGCTGAATATCTGATATGCAACCATCCGCAAAGCCGCACACTGGCGAATCCCCCTGGTGGGGTATTTGCAATCACCTTGAGTGCAGCGAGTGAGGCCCAGGTGAAACTGGTAACCATGAGAGGAGACGCCGTCATGTCAGCTATGCGCAAGATGTCCATTTAGCACCTAAAATTGGTTTGGTATGCCCGCCACGTTAGTTCCCTTCGCGCTTATGTTAGGAATACGCGCGGCACGGCTCTGCCCGACCACAGATGACTGAGAATCTTGCCGAATTCTTCCGGCCGGCCGACGGCTGCATGATTAATTGCTTGAATACCGGCCTTTGAACTGTTTTTTCTGATGAGCGGGGGTAAGCGTGAGTCCGGGATTTTGTCCGATCGGACACTTTCGCGGGCAACTGTGGCATCGCGTGGCAAGGTCTGCCGTAATTTTCAGGACGGTCATGGGGCCTACTGGTACTGACCGCCGCCCCGCTCCGTTGATCTAAGTGAGCCGTCGTCTGCCCCGGGATCAGGCCGGTGTTTCTCCCCGACCCGGGCCTCGCTCTGCCGTAACGTGCGCGGGGTGCGACGTCATCTACGCTTGCGCGGCCCGACGGCGCCACGCCCGTTGGCCGGTACCCTCATCTCTCCGGCGCCCTGCTCGCCGACGGGTGCTGACCGTGACCAGCAACCCGTCCACGCTGGTCTGCGGCGCCCTAGACGACGCCCTTCGTCAGAGGCGACTCCTTATGGGCAGAGTTTTTGGCAGTATTTGCCCAAAGCTCTGCCCATAGTGCCGGGAGTCGGCTATCTAGGCGGGCTGCCAGCGGAAGCGCCAGGCGGTGAACGCGGCGGCCGCCACCGCCCAGGCGAGCAGCGTCACCAGGGCCACGGCCGGGAACGCGTGCGCGGCCGGGGTGTAGGCGTCCTGCAGCACCTCGGCCAGGGCCTTGATCGGCAGCGCGCCGGCCCCGGCGGACATCCAGCGCGGGAGGCCGATGGTGGGGTCGAAGATCCCGGAGATCATCACGATCGGCAGGTAGATCGCGTTGGTGATGGGGCTGGCCGATTCGGCGCTCTTGATCAGCGAGCTGACCGCCAGGCCGAGCGCGGCGAAGCAGACGATCCCGAGCGCGAGCCCGAAGCCCAGCACGAACATCCCGTCCAGCCGGGGCGCCGTGCCGAACGCCAGCAGGTCGCGGTGCGCCCGTCGACCACGAGGTCGAGGCCGTCCGGCGCCAGGATCTCCTTGGCGCGCAGGGCATCCGGCGCGCCGAACGTGATCTGCGACGGCAGCGCGGCCATCCGGGCGACCTCCCGGGTGGAGCCGGAGATCTTGATACGCCCGTCCAGCAGGATCGCAACCCGGTCCGCGAGGCGCTCGGCCTCGTCCAGGTAGTGCGTGGTGAGCACGATCGTCTTGCCCAGGCCGCGCAGGTTCTCCACCGCCGTCCACAGCCGCCGCCGGGCCTCCGGGTCGAAGCCCGTCGTCGGCTCGTCCAGGAACACCAGGTCGGGGTCGCCGGCCAGGGCGAGCGCGAAGTCAAGCCGCCGCCGCTGCCCGCCGGACAGCTTGCGGACCGGGGTGTTCTGCTCGCCGGTGAGCCCGGTCACCTCGAGCAGGTCGCCGAGCGGCCGCGGGTTCGGGTAGTAGTCCCGCCAGATGCCGATCAGCTCGCCGACCCGGGCCTGCCGGGGGAAGCCGCATTCCTGCAGCACGATGCCGATGCGCTCGCGTAGCTGCGCGGGCTGCGCGGCCGGGTCGAGGCCGAGCACGGTGGCCGCGCCACCGGTACGGGCGCGGAAGCCCTCCAGGATCTCGACCGTCGTGGTCTTGCCGGCGCCGTTCGGCCCGAGCAGGCAGAACACCTCACCACGGCGGACCTCGAAGTCGACGCCGCGCAGAACCGCCCGCGCCCTATAGGACTTCTCCAGCCCGCGCACCTCGACGGCCGCATCCGACGCGGTGGCGCCCGCCGCGACGGCCGCCGCGGTGCTGCTACCCAACGCGCGCCGCCAGCAGGTGCGCGGGGACCAGCGCGTGCACCAGCGCGTCGACCACGGTGGCCTCGGCCAGCTCGGCGGTCATCGCCGCCCCGTGGGGGTCGGCGAACCGCCGCCGCGCGAACCAGTCCAGCGTCTCCAGCACCAGCTGCGCGGTCGCGGCTGCGTCCGGTGTCGCGCGCAGCAGGCCAGCCTGGGCGCGGCCGGCCAGATACGCGGTCAGGGCGTGCAGCACGGGCCGGCGCAGCCCGGAGTTCAGCAGGTCCGCCAGCTCCGGAAGTTCCCGGGCGGACCGCTCGATCATGTCGGCGGCCTCCCGGGTGCGCGATTCGAGCGTGAACGTCTCGCGCAGGATGTCCTCCAGCTCGGCGGCGGGGTCGGCCACCACCGGCTGGGCGATCGCGGCGGCCAGGTAACCGAACGGCACCGCGGACGCGACGAACTCCCGCGCTTCCTTGATCGTTACCATCAGCGGCGCGGGGGATAGCGGCAGCCCGCCGGCCGGCAGGTCCTCCAGCAGCAGCGCATGCCGGATGGCCAGCACGAACAGGCCCTCCTTGCTGTCCACGTAGCGGTAGATCGCTCCTTCTGAGAGCCCGAGCTCGGCCGCCACGTCGCTGATCCGGGCGAGCCGGTAGCCGTCCCGAGTGAAGACCCGGACGGCCGCCGCGATCAGCTCGGGCAGCCGCTCCTGCGCATTACGCTTACCAGGCACACCAGGAGTCTACAAGTAAGTGAGTGACTCACTTACTCAAAATGAGACACGCGGCGAGATTCGACCCGGCGCGCTCATCCCGCGGGGCTCGGGTGAGATTCCTGCTCCATAGACCGCGGATATGCCGGGGCGTGGCTGGCGGCGATGACCTCGCGGAGGCTGCTGAGCAGGGTGGCGGCCGTGAAGGGTTTTTCGATGAGGTTGACGCCCGCCTCGAGCACGCCCCGGGTGTCGAGCACTCCTTCGGTGTAGCCGGACATGTACACGACCGCCGCGGCGGGGCAGACGGCCCGGATGCGGTCGGCGGCTTCCTTGCCGCCCATGTGCGGCATGACGACGTCGGTGAGCAGGATGTCGATGCCGCCGCAGTGCTGGGTGGCGATCTCGATGGCCTCGGGCCCGCTGGCGGCGGTGAGGACGCGGTAGCCGTTGCGGTCCAGGATCCGGCGGGTGACTTCCCGCAGGGCGTCCTCATCCTCGACGACCAGGACCGTCTCCCCGGCCCCGGCCTGGAGTCCCTGCGGCTGCTGCGACGATGCTTGGTCGAGAGGCTGGCAAGTGGCCGGCAGCAGGATGGTGAAGGTGGTGCCGATGCCGGGTTCGGAGTAGATCCGCACGTGCCCGCCGGCCTGGTTGACGATGCCGTAGACGGTGGCCAGGCCCATACCGGTGCCCTGGCCCTTGGGCTTGGTGCTGAAGAACGGCTCGAACGCCCGGTCGGCGATGGCTTTCGGCATCCCGGTCCCGGTGTCGCTGATCTTGAGGCTGGCGTATCGGCCCGGCCGCAGCCCGACGCGGTTGGCGGCGTAGACCTCGTCCACGTCCGTGCTGGCGGTGTGGATGGTCAGCTTCCCGCCGCGGGGCATCGCGTCGCGGGCGTTGACGGCCAGGTTGACCAGGATCTGCTCGATCTGGCCGGGGTCGGCGAGCACCGCGCACAGGTCGTCGGCGAGGCAGGTGCTCAGCTCCACGTGCTCGCCGAGGGTGCGCAAGAGCAACTGCTCGATGTTCTGGACGGTGTCGTTGAGGTTCAGCGGCCGCGGATTGATGACCTCCCGGCGGGCGAAGGCCAGCAGCCGGCGGGTGAGCGCGGCGGCCCGCTCGGCAGCCATCTCGATCTGCTGGATGTCGCCGGTGATCGATTCCCAGGGACCCTGGGGCGCCTGGGCCGATGCCTCTTCGCGCGCGAACGCGGCGTAGTTCGAGATGACCGCGAGCAGGTTGTTGAAGTCATGCGCGACCCCCCCGGCGAGCTGTCCCAGGCTCTCCAGCCGCTGGGACTGCAGCCGCTCGTGCTCGGCCCGCAGCCGCTCGCGCTCGGTCTGCAGCTGCAGCCGTTCGGTGATGTCGCGGACGGCGGCCATGACGAGGATGCCGTCGTCGGTGTCGATGGCGGACAGCGAGATCTCGGCCGGGAACGTGCTGCCGTCGTAGCGGCGGCCGGACAGTTCCTTCCCGGCGCCCATGGGCCGGGGCTCCGGGTCGGCCATGTACCTGTTCCGCACGGCCGGGTGCCCGGCCCGGACGGCGTCGGGGACCAGGATCTCCACCGGGCGGCCGGCCAGCTCCTGGCGGGTGTACCCGAACAGGCGCTCGGTCTGCGCGTTCACCAGGGCGATGCGCCCGTCGCCGGTCACGCACACCACCGCGTCGGGCGCCGCCTCCATGAGCGCGCGGAACCGGACGTCGGCGCGCTGCTGGCTGCTGATGTCGCGCGATATCCGCGACACTCCGATGATCTTCCCGGCGGTATCGGTGATGGGGGACAACATGATCGATACCTCGATCACGGTCCCGTCCTTGCGGATCCGCTCGGCCTGGTACGGCTCCACCAGCTGGCCGCTGGTGATGGCGTCCTGGATGTCGCGCTCGGCGCGGCGGTGCGCGACGGGGATCAGCACGTCGACATGGCTGCCGATCATCTCGGCCGCGGCATAGCCGTAGAGCCGCTCGGCCGCCGGGTTCCAGCTGGTGATCACCCGTTCCAGGGTCTCGCTGATCACGGCGTCGTACGAGGACTGGATGATCGAGGCCAGCCGCGCCGCGATCTCGGCGGCCTGCCGCTGTTCGCTCACGTCGCGGACGGCGGCCATGACGAGGACGCCGTCGTCGGTCTCGATGGCGGACAGCGAGATCTCGGCCGGGAACGTGCTGCCGTCGCGACGGCGGCCGGACAGTTCCTTCCCCGCGCCCATCGGCCGGGGCCGCGGGCCGGCCACGTAGCCGCCCCGCAGGGCCGGATGCCCGGCCCGGACGGCGTCGGGGACCAGGATCTCCACCGGGGAACCGATGAGTTCCTGGCGGGTGTACCCGAACAGGCGCTCGGTCTGGGCGTTCACCAGGACGATGCGCCCGTCGCTGGCCATGCACACCACCGCGTCGGGCGCCGCGTCGAGGAGCCCGACCAGCAGCTGATCAGTCAGTTGTGTCACCGCTGCCACCTTGTTGGCTTCGGCCCTGGCTCGCCGCCCGGGTAGACCACTCTGGCTACATAAAGCTATCATGTGATCACTCAATGATACCTTCGATATCGCTCACCGGAACCCGACCACGGGGTGAGCCCTGGTGAAGGGGGAACGCATGGCACAGGACAACGGCCCTGCTCCGGAGGACTGGCCGGCCGCGGCCGGGACCGGGGACGCTGGCGCGGCGTTGCAGGCCAGTGAGCAGCAGTTCCAGGGTGCGTTCGGCAGTGTGCCCTGCGGGATGGTCGTGACCAGCCTGTCCCCGACGCAGTGGGGGTGCTGCCTCGCGGTCAACGACGCGTTCTGCCAGCTGATGGGCTATGCACGGGAAGAGCTGGCCGGCACGGACCTGCTCGGCTACGTCCACCCGGAGGACCAGGCGGGATTCGACACCCTGATCCAGCAGATCGTGGCCGGCGAGACCAGCCAGGTCCGCGCGGACCTGCGCCTGACCAGCCAGGACGGCGAGATCGTCTACGCCCGGCTGACCGGTTCGGCGATTCAGCCGCCCGCTGGCACCCGCTACCTCGCGGCCTTCGTCGAGGACGTCACCGCGGCCGAGCAGGCGCGCGCCCGGCTGGGTGAGCTCGAGGCGGAGCTGGCCGCCTCCCGCCGCCAGGAAAGCCTGGGTCAGATGGTCGGCGGAATCGCGCACGATTTCAACAACCTGCTCACGGTGATCGCCAACTACGCGAGCCTGGTCCGCGACGAGATCAGCGTGGCCGAGGCGACCGAGAGCACGACCAGGTGGGAACCGGTCCGCTGGGACGTGGAGCAGATCGAGGACGCCGCGGACCGGGCCAAGCGCCTGATCAAGCACGTGCTGGCGTTCGCGCGGCGCGGCGAGGCCCGGCCGGTGCTGGTGGATCTCGGCCCGATGATCAGCGACATCACGATGCTCCTGGGCGAGATGCTGGGCGAGAACATCCCCGTCGCCGTCCAGCCGGGCCCCGGCCTGTGGGCAGTGGAGGCCGACCCGGGGCAGCTCGAGCAGGCGATCGTCAACATCGCGGTGAACGCTCGCGACGCCATGCCCAGCGGCGGCCAGATCACGATCACCGCCGGCAACATCGACACCGCGGATGCCAACGCCGCCGATCTCGCGGCCGGGCGGCCGGACGCGGCCCAGCTGGCCGAACTGCTTCCCGGCCGTTACGTCGCGCTGTGCATCACCGACAACGGGCCCGGCATGGACCCGGTGATCGCGGACCGGGCCTTTGAGCCCTTCTTCACCACGAAAACGGGTGACCAGGCGGCCGGGATCGGCCTCAGCGCCGTCCGCAGGTTCACCGCGCAAGCCGGCGGCAAGGCGTGGCTGCGCTCGGAGCCGGGCTGCGGGACCACCGTCACGATGCTGCTGCCCGCCGCGGCCCGGGCGGCGCGCGCGGACACCATGGGGCCCGGGCGGGAAACGGCGGCCGGCACGGTGCTCGTGGTCGACGACGACCCCGCGATCAGGGAGGTCATCCACCGGATCCTGAGCAGCGCCGCCTACCGCGTGGTGACCGCGGGGAACGGGCAGGAGGCGCTCGGCCTGCTCAGCGACCCGGCCACGCCGGCCGACCTGATCCTTACCGATGTCGTCATGCCGGGCATGACTGCCAGGGCCTTCCTCACCCGGATCCAGGCGCTGCGTCCCGGCGTCCAGGTGCTGTTCATGTCCGGATACGAGCGGGCCGCCGACCGGGGCGACGGCTGGCCAGACGCCACGACGCAGGTCATCGGCAAGCCGTTCTCCCGTGCCGCGCTGCTGGCCAGGATCGCTCAGGTCATCGCCGGCACCAGCGTGCGCCCGGGTGAGCAGGTCCCGCAGCCCGCCCCGGGTGAGCAGGTCCCGCAGCCCGCCCGGGGTGAGCGGGCGCCGCAGCCCGTCCGGATCCCGCGCCAGTGAGCCGGCGCGCCTTCGTGCTCACAGGGGGAGCGGCCAGCGCTCCTTCCGGTAGCCCATGTCCCAGAACATCCATTCGTAGCGGCTGGTGGTACGGAAGTGCCAGTGCATCTGGGCCCGCTCGTCGTCGGACAGCCCGGTGGCCAGCTGGTTGGTGACGTCCAGCACCTCCTGGACGTAGCCGCCGAAATCCTCCCCGCCGTAGGTGTCGATCCAGCGCTGGAAGCGCGGGTCGGCGGACCCCCGGCGGCGGAGCTCCTTGCCGACCTCCCAGTAGATCCAGTAGCACGGCAGGACCGTGCAGACCCCCTCGGTGTAGGAGCCGCCCCGGGCCGTCGCGAGCAGGTAACTGGTGTAGGCGAGGGTGGTGGGCGCCATCTCGGTCTTTTTCGCCGCGTCCGGGTCGATGCCCAGCTCGGACAGCAGCGTGTCGTGCAGCTGCTGCTCCACGCCGACCACGCCGATGAAGTGCCGCGCGAACATCTCCGTTTCGACGGCCCCGGGCGCCCGGCTGGCGATCGCGGCCAGCGTGTGCCCGTACTGCTCCAGGTACAGCGAATCCTGGATCACGTAGAAGGCGAACGCCTCGTCCGGCAGCGTGCCGTCCACTAGCCCAGTGAGGAACGGATGCGCCAGGATGGCCTCGTAGATGCCGATGGCGCCCTGCCAGAGCTCGCCGGTGAAGCTGTCCGTCATCGCCCGCCCCTTGATCGCCAGTGCACCGCCCATAACCGTATTACGGTCGGCCCGCTTCAGGGGGTCACCATGTCTCGTTACAAACGATGATTTTCTTTGCCGGGGGTGTCGATTCCGGTCATCCCCCTTCGTGATGAGGGTGAGAGGCCGCCACCACCGGCGGCCCGCCCGAAGGGAGAACGACCATGACGCAGTACCTGCTCGCCGTGCACAGTGTCGAGGGAGAGCCCATGCCGTCGGAGGAGGAGATGCAGCGGGCGTTCAAGGACGTGGACGCGCTCAACGCCGAGATCCAGTCGGCCGGGGTCTGGGTGTTCGCCGGCGGCCTGCAGCCGCTGTCGTCGGCAACGGTCGTCCGCGCCCAGGGCGGCGAGGTGGTCACCACCGACGGCCCGTTCGCCGAGACCAAGGAACAGCTCGGCGGCTTCTGGATCATCGACGTTCCCGACCTGGACACGGCGCTGGGCTGGGCCCGCAAGGCGACCGTCGCCTGCGCCAACCCCGTGGAGGTACGGCCGTTCCAGGGGATTCCGGAGGCCTGACCATTGCCCGGCCCGGACGCCACGGCCGTCGAGCGTGCCTACCGGGACAGCTCCGGCCGGGCCGTGGCCACCCTGGTCCGCCTCTTCGGCGACATCGACCTCGCCGAAGAGGCGGTCCAGGAAGCATTCGCCGCCGCCGCCGAGCGGTGGCCGGTGGCGGGAGTGCCGCCCAACCCTGGCGGCTGGATCACCACCACCGCGCGGAACAAGGCCCTGGACCGGCTGCGCCGGGAGTCGTCCCGGTACGGGCGGGAGGCCCAGGCCGTGCTGCTGGCGATCCAGGCCAGCCCGTTCGAGCCGCCTCAGGAGGTGGAACCCGTGCCCGATGACCGCCTGCGGCTCATCTTCACCTGCTGTCACCCGGCGCTGGGCGCCGAGGCGCAGCTCGCACTCACCCTGCGGCTCGTGGCCGGGCTGCGGACCCCCGAGATCGCCCGCGCGTTCCTCACCCCCGAGGCGACGATCGCGCAGCGCATGGTCCGGGCCAAGCGGAAGATCCGGGACGCGAAGATCCCGTATCGCGTGCCGCGTGACGCGGAACTGACCACCCGGCTGCCGTTCGTGCTCGCCGTCGTCTACCTGGTCTTCAACGAGGGCTACACGGCCTCGGCCGGGGACGCGCTGATCCGTTCCGAACTGTGCGCCGAGGCCATCCGGCTGGCCCGGCTGCTGGCCGGGCTGATGCCGGACGAGCCGGAGGTCCGGGGGCTGCTGGCGCTGCTGCTGCTGACCGAGGCCCGCCGCCCGGCCCGCACCGCCGCCGACGGATCCCTGATCCGGCTGGCGGACCAGGACCGCGGCCGGTGGGACCGGGCCATGATCGCCGAAGGCCAGGACCTGGTGCGCGCGTGCCTGCGTCGCAACCAGCCGGGTCCCTATCAGCTGCAGGCCGCGATCAACGCGGTGCACGACGACGCGCCGGTGGCCGGGGCCACCGACTGGCGGCAGATCCTCGCGCTGTACGACCAGCTCGCCGCGCTCACGCCGACGCCCGTGGTGGCGCTCAACCGGAGCGTCGCGGTCGCCGAGGTGCACGGCCCCGGCGCGGCGCTCGCCCTGCTCGACCGGCTGGACCTGGACGGTTACCACCTGTTCCACGCCACCAGGGCGGACCTGCTCGGGCGGCTCGGCCGTCCCGCCGACGCCGCCGCGGCGTACGACGCGGCCATCGCGCGCACCGCCAACGGGGCGGAACGGGCGTTCCTCACCCGCCAGCGCGACGCCCTGCCGGCCCCTCCGCCCCCTTAGCGCGCCGCCGGCGCCTACGGGCAGACTTTTCGCCCGGCATATACGCCCCCAAACTCTGCCCGTAAGTCGTGGTATCCCTGCGCAGGCGTGAAGATCCGGGGATTTCCCGGGTGGGCGGGCGGCACCGGTCATTGCCCGGGATAATTCGGCCAACGTACGATCGGGGCAGTTTTCCCCAGATTCCTGGCAAAATGGTGGGCGTCCGGGGGGTTCCGGGACGTCGCTCCAGACCTTGGTGACGTAGGCGTTTTACCAGGGAGAAGGCTGATGAGCGTCGATGAACGGGCCAGCGGCATGGCGGACCCGGGCCAGGCGGGGGTTCCGCGCACGCACCTGGTGGAACTGCCCGGCCGCGGGACGACGCGGGTGTGGGACTGCGCCGGCCCGCCCGGCGCGCAGACCGTCATGCTGATCCACGGGGTGGCGGGGACGGCGGAGCTGAACTGGGCCAGGGTATTCGCGCCGCTGTCGCGTCACTTCCGGGTCGTCGCGGCCGACCTGCGCGGGCACGGTGACGGAATCCGGCTGCATTCGCGGTTCCGGCTCGAAGACTGCGCGGACGATTTCGCCGCGCTGGCCGGTGTCCTCGGCACCGGCCGGGTTACCGCCGTCGGGTATTCCATGGGCGGGATGATCGCTCAGCTGCTGTACCGGCGGCACGCCCTGCTGGTCTCCGGCCTGGTGCTGTGCTCCACCGCGTGCGGCGTCCGCGGGTCACGGGCGGAGGAACTGGCCGCCCGCGTGGTGCCGGTGATGGCCGCCGCCCTGCGGTGGAACCCGATGCTGTACCGGGTGAGCGCCGAGGCGTTCGGGACGGCGCTGCTTGGCGACATCGGCGACCCGGAGACGGCCCGGTGGGTGCGCGCGCAGTTGCGGCGGACCACGCTGGCCACCGCCGTCTCGGCGCTGCCCGCCGTCAGCGCGTTCAGCTCGCACGGCTGGATCGGCCAGGTCGACGTTCCCGCCGCGGTGGTGGTCACGACCCGGGACACCACGGTGCCGCCAGTGCGCCAGCTCGAGCTGGCCCGGGCGATACCGGGCGCGTCGGTCTACGAGGTGGCCGCCGGTCACGGGGCGTGCGTCAGCGCGCCGCAGTTGTTCGCCCCCGCGCTGCTCGAGGCGTGCCGCGCGGTGACATCGGAGCGCGCCAGCAAGGTGCGCGCACCCGCCTGAGCGCCCACCCCGCGGAAGACCCCGAAACCGGCCGGGTCCTGCGCTAGGACGGCGCCTGCGGCGGCGTCTGGCCGGTCACGATGTACCCGGCGCCGAGCGCCACCTCACGGACGCGGATGTCCTCGATCAGCTGCTCCAGGTGACTCCACGGCCGGCCGAACCCCTCGAAGGTCCGCACATACGGCGCGTGCATCATCCTGGCCTGCAGGTTCACGCCGACCATCCACGGCGCGGCCCACTTGCCGCCGCCCGCGGCCACCGGCGCCCCCGGGCGGAGCGTGCCCATGACGTTCCGCAGCGCGTCCGGGGACTGCAGGATGTCGTGGACGGCGCAGAACAGGGCGGCATCCGCGGTGACCCCGACCTCGGCCTCCTCGGCGGGCGACTGCACGACCGTGACGTTGCGCCAGCCCTCGGCCGCGATATGCTCCCGCGCCACCGCCGCCATCTCCGGTGAGGCCTCAATGCCGACCACGCTGCCCTGCGGGCCGACCTTGTCCCTGAGCAAGCCGGCGCACAGCCCCGTCCCGGATCCCACGTCGAGGACCACCTGCCCGGGGCGGACCGGGAGCGCCTCGACGACCGCCTGGCGGTAGCGCCGGAACGCGCCCGTCTGCCGATCATAGGAACGGGCATGCTCGCGGTAGGCCGGCTGCCGCCCGGCCGGCCGGGCCGCCGGATGCGCGGCGGCGACAGGAGTAGATGGTGTGCTCATGGCTTTCTCCCCGCCTTCGGTGCGGCGACACGCCTAACATTTTCCGGCGCGTCCTTCGTAACCACGCCTCAACGTACCTGGGACCTCGCAGTTACTACGTCAACGGCGTGTGAACTTTGTCATGCCCGCCCGCGGCCCCGGTCAGGTGGCGATGTCGGGGTACGGGAGGTTGAAGTGGGACAGCCGGGCGGCGTAGTCGCGCTGCATGCCTAGCGGTTCGGGGTGGTCGCGCTCGAACATCGCGATCCACAGCGTCAGGGTCAGGAACGGGTGCGCGCCCAGCTGGAACAGCGCCACGTGGTCGTGCGCGGACAGCGCGTCCCGTTCCTCCTCGGTGAACGACAGCCAGGTGGACGCCTCGCCGGCGATGCAGTTGAGGATCTGGTTCGCCTTCTCCGCCTCCCACCACGCGACCGTGCCCGCGGGGTCGGAGCGGTACCGCTCGACCAGCTCCGGGTCGCGGTCGATGGTGAACAGGAACTTGTCGACCAGGTACTTGCTCATCGGCCCGCCCCGTTCGGGTACCAGGTGAAGTAGGCCTCCATGGTGTGGAACAGGTCCAGGCTGTCCACGTAGTCGGCCTTGCTGTAGCCGGCCGCGCCCATCATCAGCATGAAGTCCATGAAGCCGTGCGTGGCGTTGCCCGGCGCGTGCAGGCTGTCCAGCGTGACGCCGGCCAGGCAGCCGTCGATGTCGCCGTCCGCGATCCAGCGCACGGCGCGGGCGTCGAACTCCGGATCGGGCCCGTGCTCGCCGAACTGCCGCGGCCCGCCCAGCTCCAGCGACAGGTGGCCGGTCCCGATGAGGGCCACCCGCAGCTCGCTGGGCCAGGCGTCGATGATGTCGCGCAGCGCCCGGCCGAGCGCGACGAACCGTTCGGGCTGGGGCAGCGGCGGCGCGAAGATGTTGGTGTACACCGGCACCACCGGCAGGTCGTTGCCCGGGCGGACCGTGAAGATCGGGCAGGTGATCGAGTGGTCCACCCGCAGCTCGTTGGAGAACGCCAGGTCGAAGCCGGCGTCGATGCCCGCCCGCAGAATGTGCGCGGACAGCTCCTCGTGCCCGTGCAGCAGCAGCCGGGGCAGGCCGAACTCGCGTTCCTCGTTGTAGTAGTTGGCGTCGTAGAACGGCGCCTTGCCCACCAGGAACTGCGGCATGTTGTCCAGCCAGAGCTGGTGGAAATGGTCCGAACCCACCATCACCAGCACGTCGGGCCGGGCCCGGGTCAGCGTCTCCCGGTACGCCTCGACCTTGCGCACCCACTCGGCGGCGAACGGCGGCGCCTGCTCCGGCGGGAGCTTGCTCGTCGCGTAAAAGAACGGGTGATGCGTGGTGGCCAGGATCGCGACCAGTTCCGCCATGAGCCATTTCTCCTTGCCGGGGCCCGGGGGACAATGCACCCCGGGTGCTCTGGGAGGCAGCGCCCCACAAGCGTACAGTTGTCCGTCTAACGGCGGCTAGGGGCGCGGGAGACCCGGGGCCTACGCTAGGGCACACACAGCCGGAACGCGGGAGGTGCGCATGGCCGGACGCGGCACCGGGCCCGATTTCGTCGAGGCCCTGGCGCGGGGCCTGGACGTCCTGGCCTGCTTCGACGAGCGCCGCCCGCGGATGAGCCTGACCGAGATCGCCGTGGCCACCGGCCTGGCCCGGCCCACCGCCCGCCGCCTGCTGCTCACCCTGGCCGAGCTGGGTTTTGTCCGGCTGGAGGAGGGCGCCTTCACCCTCACGCCGAAGGTCCTGCGCCTGGGCATGGCGTACGTCGGCTCACTCGGCCTGTGGGATGTGGCCCGCCCGCACCTGGAGGACCTCGTCGGCCAGACCGGGGAGTCCTCGTCGATGGCCCAGCTCGACGGGGCCAACATCGTCTACGTGGCCCGGGTCTCGGTTCCGAAGATCATCACGCTCCGGGTGGTCATCGGCACCCGGTTCCCCGCGCTGCAGACGTCCCAGGGCAAGGTCCTGCTGGCCGCGCTGGACGCGGCGGCCCTCACCACGACGCTGGCCGAGCCCAGCCGTTCCGGCCTGCCCGCCGCAGCGCCCCGCGACCGGGCCGGCGTCGAGGACGAGCTGCGCACGATCCGGGCGCGCGGCTGGGCGCTCGCCGACGAGGAGCTGGCGCCCGGGATCCGCTCGGTGGCGGTGCCGGTGCGCGACGGCGACGGCGAGGTGCGGGCCGCGATGAACGTGACCGTGCACGCCGCCGAGACGAGCGTCGCCACGCTGGTCAACGAGCACCTGCCGCGGCTGATCCGCGCGGCGGGGGAGATCTCGGCGGACTGGGCGCTGTGGCAGTCCCGGCCGCACGCCGAGGTCCCCGGCCCGGGCCGGGCGCCCGGCACCGGGAAGTTGACACCGGACGCGCGGGACAGGCAGATTGGCGGACAAGTGTCCGTATAGCGGCACGCCGGTGCAGTGGCAGGACGCGGCGACAGGACGCAGCAGCGGGAGGAAGCACGTGCCCGACGAACCCAGCACCCCGGCCCCGGAAGGCCCGGCGGCCCGCCGGAACCAGGGACCGCTGTCCGGCATCGTGGTCGCCGACTTTTCCCGGATCCTGGCCGGCCCGTACGCCACCATGATGCTCGGCGACCTCGGGGCCGACATCATCAAGGTCGAGAGCCCGGCCGGGGACGACACCCGCCAGTGGGTACCGCCCCGCCGCGGCGACAACGGCACGTACTACCTGGCCGTCAACCGTAACAAGCGGTCGATCGCCCTCGACCTGGCCGACGAGCGGGATCAGGCCGTGGCGCACGCGCTGGCGCAGCGCGCGGACGTCTTCATCCAGAACTTCCGTCCCGGCGGCCTGGCCCGCTTCGGCCTGGATTACGAGGCGGTCGCGCGCGGCAATCCCGGCATCATCTACTGCTCGATCAGCGGATTCGGCGCGGGCCAGGGCGCGGCGCTGCCCGGCTACGACCTGCTGGTGCAGGGCATGTCCGGGCTGATGAGCCTGACCGGGGCGCCGGACACCCCGCCGTTCCGGTCCGGCATCTCCGTCTTCGACGTGTTCACCGGGCTGCACTCGGCGGTCGGCATCCTGGCCGCGCTGCACCACCGGGACGTCACCGGCGAGGGCCAGCACGTCGAGACGAACCTGCTGTCCACGGCGCTGTCGGCGATGGCGAACCAGACCTCGGCGTACGTGGCGGGGGGCGTGGTGCCGCACCGGATGGGCAATTCACACCTCAGCCTGTTCCCGTACGAGCCGCTCGCCACCGGGGACGGGGACCTCATTATCGCGGCCGGCAACGATCGCCAGTTCCGCAAGCTCGCCACCGCTCTCGGTGCGCCGGAACTGGCCGACGACGAGCGTTTTCGCAGCGTGGGCAGCCGCAACGACAACCGCGGCGAACTGCGGCCGCTGCTGCTGGAACGACTGGCCACCAAGCCCGCCCAGGAGTGGTTCGGGATCCTTACCGAGCTGGGCATCCCGTGCGGGCCGATCAACGACGTCCGCGGCGGCGTCGAGCTGGCCGAGAGCCTCGGGCTGGAGCCGGTGGTCATGGCCGGCGGCGTGCCGACCGTGCGCAACCCGATCCGGATGTCCGCGACGCCCCCGCGGCACGAACTGCCCCCGCCGGCGCTGGACGCCGACGGCGGCGCCATCCGCGCCTGGCTCGGCTTCGCACCGGGGAAGGACCCACGATGAGCATTGACCAGCCCGTCCCCTCCTTCCCGACCTCGCTCGGCACCTCCGAGGGCACGTCGATCACCCTGCTCGGCCAGGATCTGGCCACCGACCTGATGGGCCACGTCAGCTTCGGCGAGCTCGCTTACTGGCTGATCACCCTGCGCCGCCCCACCCCGCAGCAGGCCCGGCTGTTCGAGGCGGTCCTGCTCGGCCTGGCCGACCACGGCTTCACGCCGACCGCGATCGCGGCGCGGCTGACCTACCTGAGCGCGCCGGACGCGATCCAGGGTGCGCTAGCGGCCGGGATCCTGGGCGGCGGCGCCCGTTTCCTCGGCGTCACCGAGGACACCGGCCGCTTCCTGGCCGGCATCCTCGAGACCACGAACCCGCGGCCCGCGGACGAGGCCGGCTGGGACGCCCTCGCGCGGCGGGCGCTGGCTGATCGCGCGGCCGCGGGCCAGTTCGTGCCCGGCCTGGGCCACCCGGTGCACAAGGATGGCGACCCGCGCACGCCGCGGATCATCGGCATCGCCCGCGAGGAGGGCCTGTACGGGCCGCACCTGGCCCTGTTCGAGGCCATCGGCCGCGTGCACCCGGAGGTCCTCGGCAAGCGCCTGCCGCTCAACGGCGCCGGCGTCAGCGGCGCGGCCCTGGCCGATCTGGGCCTGCCGCTGGAACTGCTCCGCGGCGTGGTGCTGCTGGCGCGGTGCGCCGGGCTGCTCGGGCACATCGCCGAGGAAATCCGCCGGCCGGTCGCCAACTCGATCTACCTGACCGTGGATCGTAACGCTGTGTACATTCCACCGAACGGGACGGGGACGTCCGGTACCTGAACCGCGCGGCCGGCCGGATGAGCGGCCGGGAACGCCCGCATTTGTCAGGTTTCAGGAGCGGTTTCGCCGTACTGTGATCGCATGCGAGCAGCCGTCCTCCGTGGTCATAGTGGTGTCCCGGAGGTGGAGCAGTGGCAGCCGCCGGACCCCGGGGCCGGCGAGGCGCTCGTGGAAATGCGCGCCGCCC
Organism: uncultured Actinomycetes bacterium; assembly: GCA_963824545.1. Lineage (GTDB taxonomy): Bacteria > Actinomycetota > Actinomycetes > Streptosporangiales > Streptosporangiaceae > Bog-532. The sequence goes on from CAWGPP010000004.1 coordinate 77,396, forward strand.
CGATCACGCCGCTTGACCTGCTCTGCGCGAGCGGGACGTCGTACTTCGGCCCACCGGAACTGCCCTACGTGCCGGGCGTGCAGGGCGTCGGGCTGGTGCTCAACGCGGCCAGCGTGCCGTCCGGGTCGATGGCATGGTTCTCCACCCGGGCCGGCATGGCGCCCGGCGACGGCAGCCTGCGCGAATGCTGCTCGGTCGCCGAGGCGGACCTGGTGCCGCTCGCGTTCGACGTGAAACCAGAACTCATCGCGGCCCTGGGCCTGTCCGCGGTCGCCGCCTGGATGGCCCTGACCTGGCGTGGCGAGCTGCACCCGGGGGAGCAGGTCATCGTGCTCGGCGGCGGCGGCACGGTCGGGCAGGTCGCGGTGCAGGCCGCACGGCTGCTGGGCGCGCGCCGGGTGATCGCCGGCTGCCGGTCCGCGGGCGCGGCCGAGCGGGCCCAGCGCTGCGGCGCGGACGCCGTGGTACGCCTGGACACCGACGACGTGGGCGAGCTGGCCCGGCGGTTCACCGACGCCAGCGACGGCCCGGTCGACCTGGTGATCGATCCGCTCTTCGGCCCCCCGGCGGCGGCCGCGCTGCGGACGCTGCGGCACTACGGGCGGCTGGTCCAGCTGGGCAGCGCCGCCGCGGAGACCGCGCCCATCGACAGTCCCACGCTGCGCAGCCGCTGCCTGCGGCTGCTCGGTTACACGAACAACGAGCTGACCGCGATGCAGCGCGCGGACGCGCTCAACGCGGTGCTGTCCTACGCCGCCGCCGGGCAGCTGGCCGTCGCCTTCGAGTCGGTGCCGCTGGACGGCATCGCGCAAGCGTGGGACCGCCAGGCCCGCGGCGAGGCCCCCGTCCGCATCGTGGTGACCTGCTAACCGCCGCCCCGCGCCCCATCCGTATCCGCCGCCTCATCCATCCCATCCGCCATGGCTTCGGGGCCGACGGCGGTTTACTGGCCGTGGGTGGTGCCGGTGTGGTAGTCGGTGTAGGTGTAGGGGTTGTCCAGGATCTTCGTCTCCGGGACGTCCGGGTGCATGCCCTTGACCCACGCGCCGGCGCCGAGCGTGGACCGGAGGTACCCCACCGTCGCCTCGATCTCCTGCCGGACCGGGGCCAGGTCGATGCCGACCAGCCGGTGCTCGTGCTTGACCACCTGGCCGTTGACGATGACCGTGTGCACGTCGCCGCGCTGCGCCTGGAAGGCGACGTGGCCGTACGGGTTCAGCAGCGGGAACGACACCGGCGACGCGTCGTTCTTGATCAGCACGACGTCGGCCTTCTTGCCCGGCTCGATGCTGCCCAGGCTGGCGTCCTGGCCGAGCGCCGTCGCCCCGCCGCGGGTGGCCCACGCGACGACGTGCTCCGCGCGCAGGCTGGCGTTGGTGATCGTCTCGCCCCGGGCGTGCGCCTCCATGTGCTCGCGGGACCGGTCGGCGCCCAGCGTGCTGCGCATGGCCGAGAACAGGTCGCCGCTCCACCAGACGCTGGTGTCCATGGACAGCGACACCGGGATGCCGTGCGCCCGGATCGCCCAGGTAGGCGGGTAGCCCTGGCCGGCGCTCTGCTCGCTTTCCGTGGAGACCGAGACCGACCCGCCGCTGGCGGCGATGCGGTGGTAGGAGTCCGCCGACAAGGTGGCGGCGTGCACGAAGATGCTGCTTTCGTTCAGGAAGCCGGCCTCGTGGGCCAGCCGGATCCCGTCGTCGTTGGTCGCGCCCCACACCCCCGCGTGCGTGGTGACAGGAACGCCCAGGTCGCGGGCCACCTCGTACGCCGCCTTCTCCGGGAACGCGGGGTCGCCGGTGACGTCGAAGGCCATCTGGAAGCCCAGCATGTCGCCGCTCCCGGCCAGCATGCTCTGTGCGAACGAGCGGAAGTCCGCCGACGTGGCCCATTCCCACGGCCCCTGCTGGATGTTGCCGTAGGCGAGCACGAACCGGCCCGGCACCGACCGCAGCGCGTCCACCGCAGCCTCCGCGTGCTCGGTGGTCTGCAGGCCGTGCGACCAGTCGACGCAGGTGGTCACGCCGGCGTCGAGCGCCTCGATCGCGGCCAGCCGGTTCCCCGCGTGCACGTCACGTGGCCGGAAATGCTTGCCCGACTCCAGGTAGTACCAGACGAAGTACTGCGACAGCGTCCAGTCCGCGCCGTAACCGCGCATCGCCGTCTGCCACATGTGCCGGTGCGTGTCGATCATGCCCGGCATCACGATGCCGCCCCGCGCGTCGATTTCGATGGTGCCGTCCGGCACCGCGAGCCCGGGGCCGGCCGCCGCGATGGTGCCGCCGATGACCAGCACGTCGGCGCGCGGAAGCACCGACCGCGCATCGTCCATGGCGAGGACCGTTCCGCCGCGCAGGACGACCGGCCGCCCGGCTCCGAAGTCAGCTGGCTCACCCATGGCTCTCGCTCCTTCGCGACACGCGCGGCCCGCCGGGACACGGCTCCGGACAGCTGTCCGCCATCCGGTCACCGATGGATGCCACCCTTCCCGATCGCCGGGCGCGGTGTCAATACCGGCCAGGCCATCTCGAACGCGCCCGGGACCAGCCGCAACTGCCCGGTGGCGCGGGTCCCCTCCCGGGCCCTCAGGCGGGGCGTTCGGCGCGCACCAGGGTGTCGATGGCCACCCGCTCGCCGCCGTCCGTCGGCACGTGCCGCTCGACCTGTTCCGCGCGGTGCACGGTCAGCCCGTCCAGGCCGGCCGCGACCGCCTGGGCGGTCCACAGGACATCCGGGTACTGGGGGCCGCCCCAGCCACGGGTCAGGTTGTCGGAGTCGTGCCCGACCGCCAGCAGCGTCCCGCCCGGCGCGACCGCCGTGGCCGCGGCCCGGACCAGGCGCGCGAGGTCCGCCGGCGGAAGCTGGATGTAGGCGATGAGCACCAGGTCGTATCCGCCCGGGGCCGGCGTGTAGCTGAGCAGGTCGGCCTGCACCCATTCGACGCCGACCCCGCGCTGCCGGGCCAGCGTGGCGGCGCGGCCCAGGCCCACGGCCGAGAAGTCCACCCCGGTGGCCTGCCAGCCGCGCTCGGCCAGCCAGATGGCGTTCCGGCCCTCGCCGGTCCCCAGATCGAGGGCCCGGCCGGGGCTCAGCCCCGTCAGTTCCGCGGCGACGAAACAGTTTGGCCCGGCCCCCCAGACCAGTTCCGGTCCCGCGTACCGCTCGTCCCAGGCGGCCTGGTCCATCGTCTGCTCCTTACCGCGGCGCGTGAAGGCCCGTTCGGCGGCATCGGCACCTCAGCCATTATCGGTGCTACGCGGTGGCCACGGCCGGTTCCCCGGGTCACGGGGGCCGGATCTTCGGTCGCGCCGGATCGCGCCGGATGAGGCGGGCGACGTGCCGGGATACCCGCTTTTGGGATACCCGATGGCGATAGCCATGGAATCGTATGTGTCAAAGTGGTAGGAGACCATGCGGCGGTGGCGGGCGTGGCCGCCGCCGCGGGCGGTTAGCGCGAAGCTGGCCGTCAGCTGACCGGGGTCGGGGACGCTGACGGCGAAGGGCGAACTGAGCGGCTATGGAGCCTCTGACCAGGGATGATCCCGCCGAGATCGGTGGTTACCGGCTACGTGCCCGGCTCGGGGCCGGTGGCATGGGACGGGTATACCTGGCGTCCACGCCAGGGGGGCGGCGCGTCGCGCTGAAGGTGGTACGGCCGGAACTCGGCGACGACGCGGATTTCCGGGCCCGTTTCCGCCAGGAGATCGAGGCCGCCCAGCGGGTCCGCGGCCTGTACACCGCCGAACTCCTCAACGCCGATCCGGCGGCCACCCCGCCGTGGCTGGTGACCGCGTACGTGCCGGGCCCCTCGCTGCAGCAGGCCGTCGCCGATCACGGCCCGATGCCGCCGGAGACGGTGATCCTGCTGATGGCCGGCGTCGCCGAGGCGCTGCAGGCCATCCACTCCGCCGGTGTCGTGCATCGCGATCTCAAGCCGTCCAACGTGCTGCTCGCGCCGGACGGCCCGCGCGTCATCGACTTCGGTATCGCGCGGGCGGCCGAGGCCACCAATCTGACCCAGAGCGGCATGGCCGTGGGCTCCCCGCAGTTCATGGCGCCGGAACAGATCCGCGGCCTGCCCATCACGCCTGCCATCGATGTGTTCGCGCTGGGCGCGGTGGGAGCCTTCGCGCTGCTGGGCCGGCCGCCCTTCGGGGAGGGCCAGGTCACCGCGCTGATGTACCGGGTACTGAACGAGCCGCCCCGGCTGACCGGCTGTTCCGGCGCGCTGCGCACGCTGATCGAGCGATGCCTGGCCAAAGAGCCGGCCGACCGCCCCACGCCCGCCGGGATCATCGAGTCCTGCCGGTCCCTGTCCTCGGGGAACCTAGGTGAGTTCACCGACTCGTGGCTGCCTCCAGCGGTGGCCGCCGCGGCCCGCGCGCCCGGGACGGCAGGCGGTCCCGGCAGTTCGTCTCCGCCGCCGAATGGCCCGGCGAACGGCACGAACGGCACGAACGGCACGAACGGCACGAGGGGCGCGCCGGGCGGTAACGGCGCCGCGAACCGCGCGACCCAGGCGCCGGGATCGCCGCCCCGCGGTTCGGCGCGGCCGCCCTTCCCGGGGCCGGGGAACGGAACATCCGGCCGGTCCGCGCCGGCGGTGATGACGCCGGGTGACGCCACCGCGGGCCGCCCCCGCCAGGCCGGGCCTACCGGGCCTTCCTGGCGCCCGCCCGTGCCGTCCTCGCTGACCACCGCGGCGACGCTGATGAATGTCGGCGCCGCCGTCTGCGCGCTCGGCGCCATCGTGGGCCTCGGCACCGTGCCCGAGCTCAAGACGATCATCGCGCAGCAGCACCCCGCCGCGCCGCACGGCGCGGTCGGCGCCGCGATCGCCATCCTGCTGGTGCACGGGCTGATCGGCACCGCCCTGTGGCTGTGGCTGGCCCGGGAGACCAGGCGCGGCCTGCGGCGGGCCCGGGCCTGGGCCACGGTCATCTTCGTCATCGCCACCGTGAGCGGCATCGGCATCGACGCCAACGCGCCGTCCACCGGCCTGACCCAGGCGGTCAGCGGCATCAACTGGGTCATCGGCCTGTGCGCCATCGTGCTGCTGTGGAACCGGCCGTCACGGGCCTACTACCGCGCCCTCACCCCGCCGTCCGTCCCGCAGCCCTTCTCGCCGTCGCCCAGCCTGCGGCCCCGGCAGGTCCCGTCGGCCGGCCCGGGCAGCACGCGCCGCGACTGGCCGGCCCGCCCACCGGGCCCGCCCAGCGGGCCCCGGCCGTCCCAGCCGGGCCGCCCCGGCCAGCGCCGCTAGCCCGACCGCTGACGGGCAGCCGAATCCCGGCGGGCCTGTCTCCGGACAGCGGGACCGAGTAGCCGCCGGAGGCTGCTAAGCTCATACGCGACCGCAAGGGGCTATGGCGCAGCTGGTAGCGCGCCTGCATGGCATGCAGGAGGTCAGGGGTTCGAATCCCCTTAGCTCCACTTTGTTCCTGTTTTCGCAGCTCAGACGGCCGGTGTCAGCGTGACGCGGTCTCGGCCGGCCAGCCGGTTCAAGCGGGCAAGGGCCGCCGTCTTGAACTCGTGCGCCGTCTGCGGCGGGACGTTGTGCTCAAGGACGCGTGAAGGCCGCGACCGTTTCTCATCCGCGCACGCGCTTGGCACGGCCGCTTCGTCCGGCCGCCGGCTACGCACCGTGCCTTCCGCGGGCGTCAGGAACAGGAGATCGTCATGGGCAAGCTGGTCGTCACCGAGTTCATTTCCCTCGACGGGATCATCGAGGACCCAGGTGGCAGCGAAGGCACCGAGCACGGCGGCTGGTCTTTCCGGTCCCCGGCTCCCGAGAGCGAACAGTTCAAGGCCGACGAACTGCGGGCCAGCGACGTTCAGTTGCTCGGCCGCACCACCTACGAGGGCTTTGCCGCCGCCTGGCCGGCGATGGAGGAGGCCAGCGGCGAGTTCGGCAAGAAGATGAACGCGATGCCGAAAGTCGTCGTCTCCGCCACGCTGACCGAGGCGACCTGGAACAACACCACGATCATCCGGGACAACGTGCCCGGCGAGGTGGCCAGGCTGAAGGATCAGCACCGGGGCGACATCCTGGTCGCGGGAAGCGCGACACTCGCCGGTACGCTGCAAAAGCACGGTCTGGTCGATGAGTACCACCTCATGGTGCACCCCGTCGTGCTCGGCACGGGCAAGCGCCTCTTCGGCGAGGACGCCGCCGGGACCACTTTGGACCTGCTCGATTCGCGCAAGGTCGGCCCCGACGTGCTCCTGCTGATCTACCGCCCGGCCGCAGCCGGCAAGGCCGGGTAGTCAGCGGCCATCTCCCGCCTGCTGCTCCGCCGGCCTTTAGTGATTCACACTGGGGCTGCTCCGTCCTCGCGCTGCAAGCCCTCTTCCGCGTACGTGACCAGCAGTTGGCTGACCGATAGGCCGCGCCGCCCGGCCACGGCGGCGAGCCGTTCGGCCAGCACGGCGGGCATGACCACCGTACGGCGGACGCAATCGTCGCTCTCCCACGCCTGGTCGGGCAGCTCAGCCACGCTCTGTCCTCTCCGCCGCGAGGGCCGCCGCCGCCCCGAGCGGGACATAACGGCGCAGGATACGGTCACTCACCAGGCCAAGGCAGCTCAGGTTGGGAAAGCCGGGCCCCTGCGCGAGCCCGGCCACCACCGGCAGATGGAGCGGCGGGCTCAGGCCGCTGACCGACAGATCAACCGCGATCCGCTCCTCGAGCGTGCTCCCCGCGAGCCCGTCCTCCAGCCGCCGGCGGGTCGTACCGCCGAGCAATCCCGCAAACCAGCGGGCCTGGAAGCCGACCGCCACGACCACCAGGTCATAGGCGACGCGAGCCCGCTCGTCGCCGTCATCCACGGTCACGATGACCTGCCGTTCTCCGGCGTCGATGGCCACGGCCCATCCGGGGACCGCGCGGAACCCGTGCGACTGGTTGAGGACGGCCTCCGCCTGCTGCGAGAAGACGCCACGGTCGGTGCGCTCGAGGAACCCACGCCGGTGCTGCTCGGCCAGTTGCGGCCAGTCGCCGGGGTCGGAGAAATATCGGTTCTCGTCGTAGCTCTCCCCTCGCGAATAGAGGACACCGCGGCTGGTCAGGATGTCGACCGTCGAGCGCTGGTGCGAATTCTTCAGCAGGCTGATGACGACCGACGCCGCGGTCTCACCGCTGCCGATCACGCATACGCTCTGGGCGCCCCGCTGGCTGAGCGCCCGCTCGTGCCGCCAGTAGCTGCGCCCGTCGAATACGCGGGGATGCTGCTCCGGTTGTCCGGGCACGCCGACCGGCGGCCCCGCGCCGGTGACGACCACGCCGTCCGCCACGATCGGCTCGCCCGACGCGAGCGTCAGGCGCCACCGCCCGCCCTCGATGTCGAGCCCGACGACCTCATCGGTGACGATTTCGGCCGCCACACGCTCCGCGACGTCGCGCAGGTAAGCGCTCCACTGCCGGTGCGTCGGGCGCAGCCGGCCGCGATCGACCCAGTCGGCGTACTGGCCATGCCGGATCAGGTGCTGGTGCCAGCTGTTCGCCGCCATCGCCGCGATGACCGCGGGCGAGGCCGCGCCCCAGCTGCAGGCGTAGGGGAAGCCGACATCCTTTTCCGGCGGCGTGCCCAATGGCAGCAGGCCATTGGTGTAGCCCTGCTGGCCGGTCCAGTTCCCCGCGACCGGGCCCCGGTCGATGAGCAGGACGCGCGGAGGATCCAGGCCCGCGGTCGCGAGGGCCCGCGCCTTGGCGGCGATGGCAATTCCCTTCGGCCCGGCACCGACCACCGCCAACGTCGCCATGATCGCGAGAATAGACCTCCTGCCCGGCTTCCCCCGGTAATCCCGTAGGCAAAAGGTGGCGCCGTGCCAGCCAGCGCGCAGAGCGGGAATCCGATCGGCCCGGCGGGCCGGCGTACCGGGCATGCGCGGTCGGCCCAACGGGGCGGCATGAAATCCTGACCTCGTGCAGATGCCCCCGGCTGTGGCTGACTCGTGCCCGAAGCACATGGTGATGGGACCGTGCGGCGGGGTCCAGGCCGACGGCGGCTGTGAGGTTGTCCCGCGCCGGTGCGTGTTCGGTGCGCCCGCCGTGTGGGCGGAAGACCCGGTGCCGCCGGTCCCGCTGCGCACCACCCCGCTGATCCTGACCGATTTCACCGCGGAGCCTTATTCGACGCAGGGGCTCGCCTCGGTGGCAGCGGCGCTCCGGGCTTCCTGCGACGCGGTCCTGGTGGGGGAGCACCAGAACCGCCCGGACTTCCCGCCCACCCTGCACGCATCGTTGCTGCTCGAGGCGGGGGTGCGGCCATGGATGACGCTGGCCTGCCGGGACCGGAACCGGATTGTCCTGGAGCAGGAACTGGCCGGCCTGCGCCGTCTTGGGGTGGACGCCGTCTTGTGCGTCACCGGGGACGCGCGCGGTTATGACGTCAGGCCGGACGTGACGCAGGTCTTCGACCTCGACGGGCCGCGGCTGGCCGCGCTGGCCGCGGCCATCGGGCTGCCCGCGGCGGTCCCGGAGACGCCCGGGTCGCCGCCGCGGCATCAGCGGGCGTTCCGGCTGGCCCAGAAGCAGCGCGCCGGGGCCGCGGTCGCGGTCCTCAATCACGCCGGCACCGGCACGGTGGCCGCCTTCATGGCGGATGCCGCGCGGGACGGCGTGACGATCCCGGTCATCGCCGCGGTCGCCGTCTTCACCGATGCGCGGTCGGCGGGCGTGCTCAGCGGGCTGCCCGGCCTGGAGCTCGATCCGCGCGCCGTGCGCGCCGTGCTGGACGCGCCGGATCCGGTCGCGGCGGGCATCACGGCCGCGGCGCGCGAGGCCCAGGCGCTGCTGCGCATCCCGGGCATCGCGGGCGTGAACATCTCCGGGCTGGCGTCGGCTCGCGGATATAAGTTCGCCGCGCAGGTCAAAGCCGAGCTGGCGCAGCGCATCAGGCAGGCACCACCGCCATGACCGGTGACGCCGGTGACGCGATGGCCGCCGAGTTCGGCACCGTGGCCGAGTGGACGGCGCAGGTCGCCGCGGACCTCGGCCCGGAGTACTACATTCCGGCGGCCTGCCGGGGCAGCGGGCATCCCTCCGCCCTGGACTGGCTGCTGACCGGGTTGGCGCCCCGGCCCGGTGCGGTGCTGCTCGACGCCGGGGCGGGCGTCGGCGGGCCCGCCGCGTACGCGCGAGAGCGGGCCGGCGTCCAGCCGGTCCTGGCCGAACCCGAGCGCGGCGCCTGCCGCGCGGCGGCCACGCTGTTTCCCGCCGCTCCGGTCGTTCAGGCCGATGCGACGGCGCTGCCGTGCGGGGATGCCTCCGCTGACCTGGCGTGGTGCCTCGGTGTGCTCTGCACCGCGTCCGGCCCGGACGCCCAGCGTGCCATGCTGCGGGAGTTGCGCCGCGTCGTGCGCCCCGTCGGGCGGATCGGCGTGCTGGTGTACGTGGCCCTCACGCCGCACCTGGATGACCCGCCGGCCGGAAACCACTTCCCGGCCCGGAGCGAGCTGAGCGCGCTATTGGATGCCGCTCGCCTGGAGGTGGTGAGGGCGGCGGACGCCGCGGGCATGCCGCCGCCGCCCCCCGCCTGGCGGGACCGCAGCGCCGCCGTCGAACGTGAGCTGCGGCGGCGCTTCGGGCACACGCCCTCGCTGGCCGCGGCGAGCGAGCAGAGTGACCGGATCGCCCACCTGCTCGGCTCCGGCCAGCTCACCTCCCAGGTCCTCATCCTGCGCCGCGGCTGAGGCCCAGCGGGGCGCGGGCTAACCGGGACGGGTGGATGATCCAGATGTTGGGCTCCCAGTAGTCGCCCAGATCGCGGTCGCGATCGCCGCCGCCTCCGCCGCTCCCGAATCGCCGGGCGTGTCCCACCCGCCCCCGGCTCAGCGCCTCCACCACGATGTCCACGCCGGTCACGGCGCGACCTCGACCCTGGTCACCCGGGCTGCCCTGGCCGCCCCGGCTGCGCTGCCTGGCTCCATCAGCTGGCCCCTTACCGTGGTCAGAGGTATTGCCCGCCGCCCTCATTGTCCCTGGCCACCCACTCGACGGCCACCACATCCGCCGGGTCGAGGACATCCCACCCGTCATCGCGGGAGACCTCGACAAGCCCGTCGGGACGGAGCTGCACCGTGAGCAGCGGGTGCTTCTCGTCATTGAGGGTCCAGCGGGCGCTCAGCCCCTTGAACAGCAGCCTGACCTGGCCCTGCTTGCCGATCACCGGCTGCAGCAGGTCAACTATGACCGTGCCTTCCACGTTGCCACCTTACGTTGGCCTCCCGGTAACGTGTCGTAGGCCCCGGCCGAGTCGTCACGAGAGCCCGGAGGCCGCCGGGGCAAGGGCCAGGAGGACGGCGATGAGTTCTGCGCAATCCCCGGATCCGCGCGACGAGTCCGAGGCGGAACGGGACGACCGCAACCTCGCCGAACTGCTCCAGGAACTGCGGGTGGCCGGCCTGGGTGTGCAGGTGCTGTTCGGCTTCCTGCTGTCGCTCCCGTTCACCACCCGGTTCACCCGGCTGACCCACGGCGAGCGCGGCCTGTACCTGACCAGCCTGGTCCTGGCCGCGCTTGCGACGGCGCTACTGGTGGGGCCGGTCGCTTATCACCGGCTCGTGTTCCGCCGCGGCCAGAAGGAGAGGCTGGTGCGGTTCGCCAACGTGATGGCGATCCTCGGGCTGGCCGCCGTCAGCCTGGCCGTCTCGGCCGCCGTGCTGCTGGTCGCCGGTTACGTCGCCGGCCCGGTGACCGGAGGGGTGATCACCGCGGTCGTGTTCGGTGCGTTCGCCGGACTGTGGTTGGTGTTCCCGCTCACCCGCCGCCACTGAGGCCCGTATGTACTTGCCCGCCGGGAATTGACGACCCCGCAGCGAACGTAAAATGCAGGGATGGTGACAACCGACACGATGCGGCGCGCGGTCCCGCCGTCGGCCGTACCCCATGAGGCGGCGGCGGCCGGTCACAGTGCCCGTGAAAAGAGCATGTGGCGTCGGGTGTGGCAGCGGCTGATGCCGCCTCCCGACGCGGAGCTGGTCCTGGACCAGCTGAACCGGCAGCTGGCGGTGCTGGAGGGCGCGCGAACCGAGCTGGAGACCGGCTGGGTGCAGGGCGGCTGGTGGGCAACCAGCTCGAAGGACGGCGGCACGAGGCTGGCCACCGGGTACGCGGCCGCGGGCGGCCACCCAGGTCAGGTCGACGGCGCCTGCCTGGTCGGCGCGATCGTGCGGGCCGGGTCACGGCTGTCGGTTGCGGGCCCGGACGCGGCGCGTCCGGACATCGGCCGGGCGGTCGACGCGGTGTACGACGCGCTGTGGACGTCCCGCGGCCAGCCGGATGTGCGGCTGCCCGGAAAGCTGGCGCCGGTGCCCCCGCCGGACGTTCGGCTGGCCCGGGTCCGCATGCTGACCCGGTGGAACGACCAGGCCGGGCGCTCGCATACGGAGGTCCTGGCGATGGTGGATCGCGCGATCAGCGCCACCATCATGGACCTGATGTCCGTTTCGCGGCCGGCACAGGCCGAGCCGGCCGGCGCGCGCCAGAGCGTCATCACCGGCTGACCCAAGGCGGCCGCCCGGGACGGGCCTCTGGCCGCCCACCCGCAGGTAGTACCGGTCTGGACGGCCGGGGCGGATATAGTTCTGCCAGATGTCGTAGGTCCACACGGCGTTGAACGAGGAGACGTTGGCGGCCATCCCGGCCATGAACCCGGCCAGCAGGCCGGTCACCGCCACCCCGAGCACGCCGAGGGGCAGGTACTTGTTGTACAGCGCCGGGATGGCGTCGTTATACGTCAGGCCGCCGGCCGTACCCAGGCCGGGGATCAGCAGGATCGCGGCCATTCCCGGGATGACCGTGCCCAGCGGGATGATTACCTTTGGGTAGGCCGCGACAATCGGCGTCAGCCGCGCGGAGGACTCGTCCTTGGCCGACATGCCCCGCTGGACCTCGGCGAAGTTCGTGGTCCAGTAGGCGAACGACAGGCAGAAGCCCAGGCCGAAGA
>CAWGPP010000005.1:0-66701 GCA_963824545.1 uncultured Actinomycetes bacterium
ACGGGGATCGCTTTTCCCTTCGGCGCTCTCCCGGTCGAGTTCACGAATCAGCGCCTGACCCTCTTCGCGGCGTCCCAGTGCGTACATCGCGCGGGCCAGCGGCGCCCGCGGGTCGGCGAACGTGGCACCGCCGTCCGCCCGGGCCAGCTCGAAGCGCTCGGCGGCGATCTCGGGCTCGTCGGCCAGCAGCCATTGGTCGCCCGCCCGCATGTACGCCTCAGCCCGGGACATGCTTCCCGCCTGTTCGGCCGTCGCGGCGAGATGGTTCATGCGCAGCGCCGCACGCCGATGATCACCGGTGCGGGCGGCGTCGAATTCGATCTCGTCGAACAGGTCATCATTCAGGACAACCATGTTGGTGGACGTACCCAGGTCCCCCCTATCCAACCCTTCGTCAGCGGCAGTGCTCAGGCTGTTACCCGCGGCCGCCGCAGCGGCGCGGACTGGATCGTTCACGGTTATCCCGTCCATCGATGTCCGGCTACCTGATCGATCTGGTTCCCGGGTACCTGGTCAGCGCCGGGAGTTTTCCAGGGCATCCCAGAACCCGCGCCTGAGGGCGTGCCGGACCTCGTCGTGCAGCAGGAAGTCGATGGGCAGCGCCGAGCCCTGCAGCAGGCGCGCCTCGAGGTCAGACGGCATTCTGGGCTTGCGGGCCAGCACGGCCTCCAGCCAGAGAGCAGGCGCCTCACGCGCCACCGACCCGCCGAACTCCTTGCCCTCTTCATGCGCCGACTGAACCGCGTCGGTCAGCGAGACCGGGGCGGACGGCCGGCCGGACGCGCTGGCCGGCTGGGGCCCGTTGTAGGGGCCGTTCTGTGACGGGACGAAGGCCTGCGAGCCCGGCCCGGACGGGCCGCCTGGTGCCTGCGGGCCCCTTTCGACGGCGGGGGCCGCATGTGCCCCCTGCGGACCCGGAAGGGCGCCGGGCCGCGTGAGCGGGCCCCCCTGCGGGACGGGGCCGCCTGGTCCCGGCGGCACGCTGCCGGAGCGGCGGAACGAGCCAGGGGCGGAGGCTCCGCCGCGACGCTGGTCCAGCGTCTCCTCGCGGAACGGTTCCTGGCCGCCCGCGCCATATCCGGAGGATTCTTCGGTGCCCCGGATGCGGGCGGGGTAGTCAACGGACGCCGGCCGCCCGCGGCCCGCGGGGCCCGCAGCCGCCGGCGGCTGCGGGCCCACGCTAGGGTCACCGCGGCCGGCCAGGTCATCGGTCATCGGCTGTCCCGCTGGGCCGCCGCGGAAGGGCATGGCGACCGGCGCGCTGTACAGGTTCTGCCGCGCGGCCGCCTCTGCCTCGCCCGCGTCGCTGTGCGCCGGCGGGGAGGACAGCGGCGCCACACCAGGCTCATCCCGGCCGCGATCGGCCCGGCCCGACGGCATGTCACCGCGCAGCATGTCGCCGTCTGAGCCGCCGCCGCGGACGGGCTCGGGCCGGGAGGATTCCGGGTGGGCCGGCTCGCCGCGTTCGGGCATGCGCGGCGTCCCGGCCGTCTCCGGCCGCCCGAAGACCAGCGGCAGCGCGGGACGCTGGTACTCGGCGACCACGGGTGCGGTGTAGATGGACGGCGGGCCGGCGTGCCCGGCTCCCGGCGGCAGCGCCTGGTAGGAGCCGGTACTCCCGTTCGAGCGCCCATTGGAAGCCGACCGCAGGGCCAGGGCTCCCGCGGCGTACTGCTCGTCCGCGCGAGCAGGCTCGGCGCCGGGGATCAGCTCGATATAGGGGCGCAGGTGTGCGCTGGTGAGTTCCATGATGTCGTCGCACTCCTGGCGGAGCGACCGGGAGATCGTCCAGTTGCCGTCCACCATCACGTGCACGATGGTGACCCGCATGCCGAGGTCCTGGACGTCGGAGAGCACCTGCGCGAGATCTTCCTCCGCGCTCACCACGACGGCATCGCTGATCGCGCGGTTACTGGCCAGCACGGTGAGATCGCGGTGGATCTCCGTCTCCACGCCCTCGCGGCGGCCCGGGCGCAGCTTGGCTAGCCGCAGCTTGATTCCCGGCATGTCCGCCAGCGCGTCATGCTCGGCGGTCCGGCGGCCCTCTACGGTGGCCTCGTACCAGTAGCAGCGCAGGAGCGGGAGGCCAGTGCGGTCACGGGCGAGGCTGCCGAGAAGCTGGAGCACCCCCTCGTAATCCCAGCTGACCGACTCTCGCCGGCGCGTCCCGTGGACGGCCATCGCGCCGTCCGCGAGCATGTAGCCCGCGTCTACGAACAGCGCGCAGCGGTCCACGCAACACCGTCCTTCCTTGACGCGGGAACTACCCGAATCTTGACGTCACAGCGAGAAGCCGCCTGCCGTCCCGCGCTCGGGTCTTAGCGTAGTGAAGCCAGCTTCTCCCGTTTGCCTTTCCGGGTATTCACTGCTGCTCAGGCGAGGTTCGCCTGCTGCCGGTCCGGCCTGCTAAATTACTCTTTGTATGCGAACTGTTTCAGAGTGTCACAAGAAAAGATTGCGCAATCCGCGTCATACCGAGGCACCCCCGCCGTCAGCACAGTGGGAACCAGCAGGCGGAGGCGCATCCCATGAGGTCAGACGGCATACGGCGGACCACCATGCACGACCCGGCGCACCCGGACGGAGCAGGCCAGGAGCATGCACCCCAGCGGGCGGACCAATCCGGCCTGCGGGCGGCCTGGCGGCGGCAGAGCCTGTCCGCGGGCTGGCTGGCCGAAGACGATTGGTGGACGACGGCCGTGGACGCTGTGGCCCGGGCCGCCTGCCGGGACGGGAGCCTGCGCCAGGCGTGCGCGCTGCTCGGCCGGGCTCGGGCCCAGGCCGGCGTGGGTATCAGCGAGGCGATGACCGACGTCGCCGCGCTGTACCGCGTGCTCGGCGAGGGTACGCCCCCGCTGGACGTGATCACCGCGCTCGCCGAAGGGTGGGCCGACGCGGGGCTGGCCCGCCTGTCCGGGGCAACGTGTGAGGACCCGCTGACCGGCCTGGTGTCCTTCGCCTACCTGCGGACCCGACTACGCGAGGTGTACCGGGACGCGGAACAGCAGGGCACATGCCCCCCCGCCACGCACCGGCTGGTCGTGGTGGAGCTGCCCCGGCGGCCCGACCCGTGGCGGCGGATCTCGCTGGTCATCCTCGTCGGCCACGACCTGCGGGCGGCTTTCCCCGGCGGCGACACGCTGTCACTGGACCGCCCAGGACCGGCGATCGCCCTGGTCCAGGTCACCAGCGAGCTTGCCTTCCGCTTCACCAGCCTGCGCCGGACCATCCGGGCCGCCCTCGGCACGGAGGCTCGCATGATCAGGCTGCCGGCCCGGCCGGAGGACGCCGAGCGCCTCCTGGACGAGCTGGCCCACTGACGCCGCTGGCGCTGGCGTCCCGTGGAGGGGACGGGACCCGGCGCCAGCGGCCCATCCAACGCGACGGCTAAGATCCGGGCGTGGGCGACCGAGACGAACTACTGCACGCCATCAGGGCCGAAGCCGTGGTCCGCGGCAACTTCGTGCTCTCCTCCGGGCAGCGGGCCAGCTGGTACGTGGACCTGCGGCGCGTCCTGCTGGCGGGGCGGTACGCGCCGGTGGCCGGGCGGGTGATGCTGGCGGCCACGGCCGACCTGTCCTATGAGGCCGTCGGCGGTCTCACCATGGGAGCGGACCCGGTGGCGGCGGCGATGATGCACGCCGCGGCGCGGGCCGGCCGCATCCTCGACGCGTTCGTCGTCCGTAAGGGCGAGAAGACGCACGGGCTGCAGCGTCGGATCGAGGGGCCCGGCGTGGCAGGCCGGCGGGTGCTCGCGGTGGAGGACACGTCGACGACGGGCGGTTCGGTGCTGGCGGCCGTGGAGGCCCTGCAGGACGCGGGAGCCGAGGTCGCCGGGGTTGCGGTGCTCGTCGACCGGGGCGCCGGTGAGCGCATCACCGGCCTCGGCCTGCCGTATCGCGCCGCGTACGCACAGGCGGACCTGGGCGTCTAAACCTCGCTCGCGCGGCGCGGGGACGGGGGACGGCAGAACTCGGAGGGCCGGGCCCGGGCTCAGAGCGACCCGTACAAGGCGAGGCCTCCGACAATGAGCAGGATGACGAGCATGAAGATCCCGCTGCCGACCGCCACGTAGCGGCCGGTTCCATGAGGGTCTGACTTATGGCGGCCCACGGGGGGAGATTAACTCCGTACCCGACAGATGGGCGGCTTTATGCCGAATTCAGCCACGGTCAGCGCCGGTGCGGCCGTCCGTGTCCCAGTAGGAATCGTCCTGCTGGGCGGCCCCCGGTCGGCCGGGCGCGGCGTGCCGCGGCCCCGCGACGGCGGGCGGCCCGGCGGCCGCCGCCTGCTCGGCGGCGGCCTCCCGGCGGAACGCACGCAGCCGGATGATGATGAAGCCGGCGATGGCCGCGACGACCAGGACGACCACGATGTAGCCGACGACGGAGAGATCCTTCGCGACGCTGTGCCAGGCACTGCCAACCGCGTAGCCGATGGCGGAGAGCACCGACGCGTAGATGACGGTGCCGATCGCGCTGAGGACCACGAACCGGGCCAGCGGCATCTCAATGAGGCCCGCGACGATCGACGTGAAGGCACGCACCACGGGAATCATCCGCCCCACGGGAACGGCCCAGGCCCCCCGCCCCTCCAGGAACCGTTCGGCCCGGTCCACGTCAGAGCGGGTGACCAGCACGTACCGCCCCACCTTGTCGACCAGCGGGCGGCCGCCCCAGCGGCCCACGGCAAAGGATGCGCACGACCCGGCCAGCTCGGCCAGCGACCCGATGATGATCACCAGGGCGAGGCTAAGATGCCCCTGGTAGGCCAGCACACCCGCGAAGCCGAAGGTGATCTCCGAAGAGATCGGCACACAGCACGCCTCGAGAAACCCGAAGAGGATGAGCGCGCCGTAGCCCGCTGAGGTCAGAAAACTCTCCATAGGCCTCCAGTTGTACCGCATTCAGGACGTCGGCGAGCCCCGAGCGGCCAGCCCTCGGTATCCAAGGCAGCGCAGCTTCGCAATACTAGGTACTTCAGCAGCAATAAGAGAGGGCCACGGCAATGCCTATCGCGACTCCGGAGATCTACGCCCAGATGCTTGACCGGGCCAAGCAGGAGGGTTTCGCTTACCCGGCGATCAATGTGACGTCCACCCAGACGCTCAACGCCGCGCTGCGCGGTTTCGCGAGTGCCGAGAGCGACGGGATCGTCCAGATCTCCACGGGCGGGGCGGAGTACCTTTCGGGCTCGCTCAAGAACATGGTCACGGGGGCGAGCGCGCTCGCGGAGTTTGCCCGCACGGTAGCGGCCAAGATTCCGGTCAACATCGCGCTGCACACCGACCACTGCCCCAAGGACAAGCTGGACGGCTACATGCGCCCGCTGGTGAAAATCTCCCAGGAGCGGGTGGCGCGCGGCCTGGACCCGCTGTTCCAGTCGCACATGTGGGACGGTTCCGCGGTGCCGCTGGCCGAGAACCTGGACATCGCTTCCGGCCTGCTGGATGAGTGCGCCAAGGCCCACATCATCATGGAGATGGAGATCGGCGTCGTCGGCGGCGAGGAAGACGGCATCGTCGGCGAGATGAACGAGAAGCTTTACACCACGCCGGATGACGCGCTCGCGGTCGCGGAGAGGCTCGGCCTGGGTGAGCGTGGCCGGTACATCCTGGCCGCCACGTTCGGCAACGTACACGGCGTCTACAAGCCCGGCCACGTCAAGCTGCGCCCAGAGGTGCTCAAGGAGATCCAGGACGCGGTAGGCGCCAAGTACGGCCAGGAGAAGCCGTTCGACCTGGTCTTCCACGGCGGCTCTGGCTCGGCACTGGAGGAGATCCGGGAGGCCATCTCCTACGGCGTGGTCAAGATGAACGTCGACACCGACACGCAGTACGCGTTCACCCGGCCGGTCGCCGGGCACATGTTCAGCAACTACGACGGCGTGCTGAAGGTGGACGGTGACGTCGGCCGGAAGAAGGCGTATGACCCGCGGGCCTGGGGCAAGGCGGGCGAGCAGGGCATGGCCGACCGTATCGTGCGTGCCTGCGAGGACCTGCAGTCCGTGGGTCACCGCCTCAGCTGACGATCTGGCAGAATCCGCGCATGGATCACAAAGACCTGCTGGCCGGGCCCGGCCTCACCGCCGGGCCCGCTGCGACCTACCTGCCTGCCGAGCCGGGCGCCGAGGAGGCGCTCCGGTCCGGCCAGGACCTGATCGATGTGGCGGCGCGTTTCCCTGCGTCCTCCGCGGCGTGGGCCGCGCTCGCCGAGCGGGCGTTCGGGGCGGGCAAGGTCGTCACCGCGTACGCGTACGCCCGGACCGGCTACCACCGGGGGCTCGACCAGCTGCGCCGGGCGGGCTGGCGCGGCAACGGCCCTGTGCCCTGGGAGCACGAGCCCAACCAGGGATTCCTCCGGTCGCTGCACATGCTCGCGGCGTCCGCGGCGGCCATCGGTGAGGAAAGCGAGGCGGCGCGGTGCCGGCAGTTCCTGGCTGACAGCAGTCCCGAAGCCGTGTTTACCCGGGGGGACGACCCCCCGGACCCCCCGCTGCGCTCCGCGCCCCGCTAGGGTACTTCGCCGACACACCGGCCACTCGCCGGGCACAAGGCCCGGCTCGCTGGGCCGGTAACAAGCGACTCGCCGTAGGTCCTGTTGCGGTGCTCGCCGACAGCACCGGCCACTCGCCGGGCACAAGGCCCGGCTCGCTGGGCCGGTAACAAGCGACTCGCCGCAGGTCCTGTTGCGGTGCTCGCCGACAGCACCGGCCACTCGCCGGGCACAAGGCCCGGCTCGCTGGGCCGGTAACAAGCGACTCGCCGCAGGTCCTGTTGCGGTGCTCGCCGACAGCACCGGCCACTCGCCGGGCACAAGGCCCGGCTCGCTGGGCCGGTAACAAGCGACTCGCCGCAGGTCCTGTTGCGGTGCTCGCCGACAGCACCGGCGCAAGCCTGGTTACGGCCCGGTTCGGGGCTGGGTCAGCACAGGGTAGTCTCGATGGGTAAGAGCCCCTGCGGCTGCGGTGTCGTGTCCTGAGCACGCAGCGCCCACAGGGGCTTCGCGATGCCTCATCCAGAAGGGACAAGCCCTGTGCCGGCCATTGTGCTAGTCGGCGCCCAGTGGGGCGACGAAGGCAAGGGCAAGGCAACCGATCTGCTCGGCGGCCGGGTCCACTACGTCGTCAGATACCAGGGCGGGAACAACGCGGGCCACACGGTGGTCATCGGCGAGGAGAGCTACGCTCTGCACATGCTGCCCTCCGGGGTGCTGTCACCCGAGGTGGTGCCGGTCATCGGCAACGGGGTGGTCGTCGATCCCCGCGTTCTGCTGGAGGAAATCGACGCCCTGCAGGCCCGCGGGGTGTCCTGCGCGAAGCTGCTCATCTCGGCGAATGCGCACCTGATCATGCCGTACCACCGTGCCCTCGACAAGGTGACAGAACGCTACCTGGGCAGTGCGCGGATCGGGACCACCGGCCGCGGCATCGGCCCGACCTACGGCGACAAGATCGCCCGGGTGGGGATCCGCGTCCAGGACCTCTTCGATCCCGGCATCTTCCGCCAGAAGCTGGAACTGGTGCTGCGCGAGAAGAACCAGATGCTGACCAAGGTCTACAATCGGCGCGCCATCGAGCCGGCCGGGATCGCCGACGAATACATCGGCTACGGCGAGCGGCTACGGGCCTACGTCGCGGACACCAGCCTGGTCCTCGGGCAGGCGCTGGACGAGGGCCGCGTCGTGCTGCTTGAGGGCGCGCAGGCGACCATGCTGGACGTCGACCACGGCACCTACCCGTTCGTTACGTCCTCGTCGCCGACGGCGGGCGGCGCGTGCGCGGGATCGGGCATCGGCCCGACCCGGATCACCAAGGTCATCGGGATCGTCAAGGCGTACACGACCAGGGTCGGCGCCTCGTTCCCGACCGAGCTGATCGACGAGCAGGGCGAGTGGCTACGCAAGACCGGCGGCGAGTACGGCGTCACGACCGGGCGCCCGCGCCGCACCGGCTGGTTTGACACCGTGGTCGCGCGGTACTCGACCCGGGTGAACGGCATCACCGACTACTTCCTCACCAAGCTTGACGTGCTGTCCAGCCTGGACAAGGTGCCGGTGTGCGTGGCGTATGAGATCGACGGCAGACGCCATCACGAGCTGCCCATGACGCAGACCGAGTTCCATCACGCCCGGCCGGTGTATGAGTACCTGGACGGATGGTGGGAAGACATCTCGCAGGCCCGGTCGTTCGGCGATCTGCCGCCGAACGCCCAGCGGTATGTGCAGGCCGTCGAGGAGATGATCGGCGCCCCGGTCTGCGCGGTCGGTGTCGGCCCGCGGCGCGACCAGACCCTCCAGATCCGCGACCTGATCTGATGCGGTGCTCCGAGCCCGGAATTAGCCGGTAGGCTCGCCGCCGTGCGCGTTCTAGTCATCGGCTCAGGGGGCCGGGAGCACGCCATCGCCCGCGCCCTGGCGCAGGATCCGGCGGTATCCGCCCTGCACGCCGCGCCCGGCAACCCCGGGATCGCGGCGCTGGCGGACATTCATCAGGTCGCCGCGGCGCATCCGGCGGACGTCGCCGCGCTGGCCGGAAAGCTGGCCGCTGACCTGGTGGTGATCGGTCCCGAGGCACCGCTGGTGGCCGGGGTCGCGGACGCGGTGCGCGAAACCGGTATCGCGTGCTTCGGGCCCGGCGCCGCCGCGGCGATGATCGAAGGGTCCAAGACGTTCGCCAAGGAGGTCATGGCCGAGGCCGGCATCCCGACCGCGGCCGCGCGGACCTGCGCGACGGCCGTAGAGGCGGACACGGCCCTGGATCTCTTCGGGCCGCCGTACGTGGTGAAGGACGACGGGCTGGCGGCCGGCAAGGGCGTGCTGGTCACCATGGAACGCGCCGCCGCGCAGGCGCACGCCCGCATCGTCGGCAAGGTCGTCATCGAGGAGTTCCTCGACGGCCCCGAGGTGTCGCTGTTCGCGGTCTGCGACGGGACCACCGCGGTGCCGCTGATGCCGGCGCAGGACTTCAAGCGCGCCCGGGACGGCGACCTCGGCCCGAATACCGGCGGCATGGGCGCCTACACGCCGCTCCCGTGGGCTCCGGACGGCCTGACGGACGAGGTCATGGCCACGGTCGTGCAGCCCGCCGTCGATACGATGCGGCGCCGCGGCACGCCGTACCAGGGGCTGCTGTACGCGGGCCTCTGCCTGACGGCGGCCGGCGTCCGCGTGGTCGAGTTCAACGCCCGCTTCGGCGACCCCGAGACGCAGGTCGTCCTGGACCGGCTAGGCACACCGCTCAGCGGCCTGTTGCACGCGGCCGCCACCGGCGGCCTGGCCGGGCTGGATCCGCTCCGCTGGCGCGCTGGGGCCACGGTGACGGTCGTCATCGCGGCCGAAGGCTACCCGGGGCGGCCGGCCACCGGAGACGCCATCGGCGGCCTGGAGCAATCCGGGAGCGTGCCGGGCGCGTATGTTCTGCAGGCTGGCACGTCCGCCGGGCGCGACGGCGTTGTCCGGTCCAGCGGCGGCCGGGTGCTGAACGTCGTTGGCACGGGCGGAAATATCGAGGCCGCCCGCGTCGCTGCCTACGAAGCGGCGGGAAAGATCGAGATGCGCGGTGCCTGGTGGCGCGGCGACATCGCCGCGGCCGCGGCGCAGGCCAGCGGGGCGGCGGCCGGTGGTACGCGGAAAGGAATAGGGATCGGGTCGTGATCAGCCGCTACACACTTCCCGAGATGGGCAGGGTCTGGAGCGAGGCGCACAAGTACGAGCTCTGGTGCCAGGTCGAGACCCTCGTCCTGGAGGCCAATGCCGCCGCCGGGACCGTTCCCGCCGACAGTGTGGCCCCGGTCCGCGCGGCCGTGCCGCCCACGCCGGAGGCCGTCGCCGAGGTCGAGGCCGTCACCGACCACGACGTGATCGCCTTCCTGACCGCGTGGGCCGACAACACGTCCCCGCGCAGCGCCGCGGCCTACGTCCACTTCGGGATGACCTCCTCCGACCTGGTCGATACGGCGCTGGGCGTGCAGCTCACCGAGGCGACCGACATCCTGCTGGCCAAGGCCACCGCTCTGGTGGCCGCGCTGCGCGACCACGCCCTGGCCCACCGGGCCACCCTGCGGCCGGGCCGCACGCACGGCATCCACGCGGAACCCGACGTGTGGGGACACCGCGTGGCGGACTTCGCCTTCGCCGCGGCCCGGGCCCGTGACCGCCTCCGCCGGGCCAGGGACGCGGTGGCGGTCGGGAAGCTGTCCGGCCCGGTCGGCAACTACTCGAACATCGGCCCGGAGATCGAGGCGGCGGTCATGCCGGCGCTCGGCCTGCGGCCCGCGGACGTCGCCACCCAGGTCGTGATGCGGGACGGGATCGCCGAATGGGTCAGCGCGCTGGCCCTCGCGGCCACGGTGTGCGAGGCCGTGGCGCTGGAGGTGCGGCACGGCCAGCGCACCGAGGTGCGCGAGCTGTCCGAGCCCTTCCGCACGGGCCAGAAGGGCTCGTCGGCGATGCCGCACAAGAAGAACCCGATCCGCTCGGAGCGCATCTGCGGGCTCGCGCGGGTGGTACGCGGCTACATCACCCCGGTGATGGAGGGGGTGCCGCTCTGGCACGAGCGTGACATCTCGCACTCCAGCGTGGAACGCGTCGCGCTGCCGGATGCGGCGATCACCGTCGACTACCTCCTGCACCTCACCACCGGCCTGGTCAGCGGCCTGGTGGTCGACGCCAGGCGGATGCGGGCCAACCTGGATGACACCGGCGGCCTGATCTACTCCTCGGCCGCGCTGCTTGAGCTGGTCGCCGCCGGCATGGCCCGCGAGGAAGCGTATGCCCTGGTCCAGGCGGCGGCGATGGAGACCTGGGGTGCCGGTGTGCCGTTCCGGGACGCGCTGCGCAAGGAGGCAGCCACTCGCGGGCAGTCCATCGACGAGGCGAGCATGGACGAAGCGTGCCGTCCCGAACGGTACGTGGCCCGCCTCGGGCCGGTGTTCGCCCGGCTGGAGAGGCTGTCGTGACGGCAAATCGGGTCAAGCCGCCGCTCTCCGGCAAGGCGGATGGAATACTGGGCTACGCATTTGCGTGGGGAGCCCGCTGCGGTTCCGGCCATCCCCGCTCCCGCCGGGAGGGCGTTCTGGCCCACCCGGCCGGCACCCGGCCACACGCCGGTTTCCTTCACAACCCCTCGACAGGAGCTGCATCCACATGACGATGGGCACTGAGACCCGTTACCGCGTACGGGGCGGAGCGCCGCTGCACGGCACCGTTTTCGTCCAGGGCGCGAAGAACGCCGCGCTCAAGATGATCGCAGCCTCGCTTCTCGCCTCCAAGGGCCGTACGGTCCTGCGGAACGTGCCGCCCATCGAGGATGTCCGCCGTGCCGTCGAGCTGGCGCAGGCGGTTGGGGCCATCGTCGAGTTCCACGAGTCCGAGCGGACGCTGGTGGTGGATGCCTCCCGGCTCAGCAGCCCGGTGCTGCCGGCCGAGATCGCCCGCCGGTTCCGCAGCTCGGTGCTGTTCGTGCCGCCGCTGCTGCACCGGCTGGGTGAAGCCGTCATCGAGGGCGTCGGCGGGTGCAACCTGGGGAACCGCAACCTCGACTTCCACTACCGTGGCTTCGCCCGGCTCGGCGCCGTGGTGGACGAGGGTGAATCGGTCATCCACATCAAGGCCGGCACCGGCGGCCTGCGCGGGGCTCACCTCTACCTGGACACCCCGTCGCACACCGGCACCGAGAACCTGATCATGGCGGCGTCGCTCGCACCGGGTACGACGATCATCGACAACACCGCGCTCGAGCCGGAAGTACTCGACGTCATCGCCTTCCTCACCAAGATGGGCGCGCGCATCACCGGCGGCGGGACCGGCTTCGTCACCGTGGAAGGCGTCAGCGAGCTGACGGCGGTGGAACACACCGTCATGCCGGACCGGATCGACGCGGGTGTCTTCGCCATGGCCGCGGCGATCACCGGCGGCGAGCTGAACCTGGTGGGCGGCTCACTTGAGCACTTCGGCGTCGTCCGCTGGAAGCTGGAGCAGATGGGCGTGGAGTTTTCCACCCAGGGCGCCGTGCTGCAGGTCCGCCGAACCAGCCCGCTGCGGCCGATCAACGTCATCACCTCGCCCTATCCGGGCTTCGCGACCGACCTGCAGTCGCCCATCATGGCGCTCGCCTGCCTGGCCGAGGGTTCGAGCTACGTCCGCGAGACCATCTTCGACGGCCGTTACACGCTGGTGGGCGAGCTGAACAAGATGGGCGCGAAAGTCGAAGTGGACGGGAACGTGGTCATCGTGCACGGCCCGAACACCCTGCGTGGTGCCGAGGTGGTGGCGCACGACCTGCGCACCGGCATCGCGCTTATCCTGGCTGGCCTGATCGCCGAAGGTGAGACGGTGGTGGCGCCGGGCTACCTGATCGACCGCGGGCACGCCTCGATCGCCCAGCGGCTCACCACCCTCGGCGCCGACATTACGGTGGAACCTGCGGCCTCGATTTAGCGGTAAACCGGTTTTTATTTCTCCCAATGTGACCATTTTTTGCCTGAGGCACCTCTTCACAAATTGAGCCGGATGAGTTACGAAAAGTACTGACCGGCATCTATCGGGGCGATGAGGTGGCGTGGTTGTGCGGAATGCGGCGGGCGGTTGGTTACCGAATGCGGATGGGGTGAACGTTGAGCGTGCACGTCAGCAGCGATCTTACGGCCTGCCGAGGGTTAACGGTCTACGGGGGAAAAGGCCGATGACCTCGAGGAGGCGCCTGCCCAGCGAGCTCATTATCGGCGTCGTAGGGCCATACGATCTGGTCGAGCGGATCATGCTGTCCGGTGCCGCGGCACGGGACGAGGCGTTCGGTGCGATCCCTCCGCCCCCGGGCCAGGCGGCCGCAGCCCCCCCGGGTCCCCCGGCACCGGCGTCTCCGTCTCCAGCGGCCCGGCCGCTGGAGACGGCCGATGCCGGCACCGAACCGGGCACGCCGCGCGACGATCCGCACGGTCTCCTCGGCGGCACGCTGCCCCGGCGGCTGATCGCCGCCGCCTACCGGCGGGAACGGGAGGCGGCGGAGAAGGTGTCCCGGCTGGGCGCCGCCATCGACGTCTGCCTGTTCGCGAGTCCCGTGCCGTACGAGTACGCGCGCCGGGCCGGCGTGATCTCGGTCCCTTCCACCTACGTCCGGCTGGACGGCGGCGCCCTGTACGCGGCATTGCTGCGGGCCAGCCGGTCTCGGGCCCACGACATCGAGCGGGTCAGTGTGGACGTGCTGTCCCGCAGTTCGGTGGAAGAGGCATACGCCGAAGTCGGGCTTTCATCCGAAGGCGTCCGGCTGCGCCAAGACCCGGGCAGCCCCGCCGCGCTGGCCGCCTTCCACGAGCGGCTCTGGCGTATGGGCGAGACGTCGGTCGCTCTGACCTGCCTCGAATCGGTGAGCCGGCGGCTATCCAGGGCCGCGGTCCCGGTCATGAACATCCGGCCGACCGACGCGGCCATCCGGATGGCGGTGTGGAACGCCGTACTGCTCGGCGGGCACCACCGGCTCGAAGCGGCTCAGCTCGTGCTGGTGGTGGTGGAGGTGCCACGGCTGCGGGAAGGGGCCCGGCGTGCGCTGTCCCGGTATGCGCGTGATGAGCTGCGGCTGATGGTGCACCGGTTCCTGACCGGCGAAGCACAGCGCATGCAGGCGGTCGTCATCCCCGCCGACGACCACTCCTTCCTCGTCGCGGCGACGAGAGGCTCGGTCGCCGCGGCGACCGGTGACTTCAGCCAGGTTCCGTTCGCCGACCGGGCCAGGGCCGAGCTCGGCATCACGATCGAGGTGGGGATCGGGATGGGCCGCACCGCGCAGGAGGCCGAGACTTACGCGCGGACCGCGCTCATCCGTTCCCGTTCCGCCGGGACCGGGCCGGGGCCCGCGCCGCTCCGGGAGGGACAGCCGCTGGTTCCGTCGCCTCGGCGGGCCACGCCACCGGCGCTGGGCGCGCCCTCGAGAGGGGTCGAGACGCTGTCCCGCCTGGCGGCCCGGCTCGAAGGATCCGAGACCGCCCTGGTCGTGGACGCCGAGACCGCCGGCCGCCTGCTGGGGGTGACCTCGCGCACCGCACGCCGCCTGCTCCGCGGGCTGGTCGACGAGGGACTCGCCTGGCCGCTGCCACCCAGCCGGGCCGCGCAGCCCGGCCGACCACGCCAGTTCTACCGGCTGATCATCGAGAAACTTGAGGAGCTGGAGCCCTCCCGGACGCCCTGATCGGTCCCAAGCCCCCGGTCAGCCGCGGTGCGGGTACGCGCGCGCCACGGCGAGGAACAGATCGTTGGCCTCGGGCTCGCCGATCGAGACCCTGGCGCCCTCCCCGCCGAACGGCCGGACACTGACCCCGGCCCGGGCGCAGCTCGCCGCGAAGTCCGCGGTCGCGTCGCCGAGGCGGAGCCAGATGAAGTTGGCCTCGGTCGGCGGCACCCCCCAGCCGTCGGCAAGTAGCGCTTCGCGGACCCGGGTCCGCTCCTTCACCGTCGCTTCCACCCGCTCGGCTAGCTCCGGCTCGGCGGTCAGGGACGCGACCGCCGCCGCCTGCGCGATGCTGTTCACGCTGAACGGGAGCATCGTCTTGCGGGCGGCCTGGGCCACCGGCGGATGCGCGATCATGAACCCGGCGCGCAGCCCAGCCAGGCCGTAGGCCTTGGAAAAGGTGCGCAGGACGGCGACATGGGGGCGGTCCCGGTACAGCCTCACCCCGTCGGGGACGGACTCGTCGCGGACGTACTCCCGGTAGGCCTCGTCCAGCACGACCAGACAGTCGGTCGGCACCCGGTCGATAAACGCGGCCAGCTCGGCGGCGTGCACCACCGTGCCGGTGGGATTGTTCGGATTGCAGACGAAGATCAGGCGGGTGCGGTCCGTGATCGCGTCCGCCATGGCCGGCAGGTCGTGGGCCTCATCGCGGAGCGGAACGCGGACCGAGGTGGCCGCGGCCAGGTCGGCAAGGATGGGGTACGCCTCGAACGACCGCCAGGCGAAGAGAATCTCGGCGCCAGGCTCACCGACGGCCTCCAGCAGCTGCTGGGCCACTCCGACCGAGCCGCAGCCCACGGCGACGTGTTCCGGCGGCACACCGAACCGCTCGGCGATCGCGGCGGTCAGCAGCTCCGCGCCGTTGTCGGGATACCGGTTGACGTCCTGCGCGGCTTCGGCAATCACCGTGGCGACCGACGGCAGCGGGCCGAACGGGCATTCATTGGACGACAGCTTGAACGACCGGCCGCCCGGGATGGCCGCCGTTACTCCCGGCTGGTAGCCGGGCAGGTCCTGGAGAATGCGGCGGAACCGCGGGGATGCTTTGCTCACGTGCCCAGTCTCGCATCCCGGCGCCGCCGGCCGGTACCGCGTCAGGGCGGGTCAGTGCAGGGTCTTGGCCGCGTGCGCATAGGCCTGGGCGGCGAGTGCCGTGGCCACGTTCGCCGAGGCGTCAGGGCCGACGATGGTGACGGCGCCGACGAAGTCGCTCGCCCGGTAGACCACCGACCAGACGTTGATGCTCTCGGCGCCGCTCGCCCGGATGTTCACCGCCCGCGCCGCCTGGCCGAGGTTGCTGACCACCCGTTCGCCGACCGTGTAGATGAACGTCTTGCCCTTCACCGTGGCGGTGTACCGGGCGCAGGCCGCCGGAACCGGCTTGCCGAGAGCCAGTGCGGCGGTCGCCGGCGGGGGCGCGAGCAGGACCTCGGACACACCGTTGCTGCCGACGCGGAAGGTCGAGACCGCGGCCGGGACCGTGGCGAAGGACGGCGAGCCGAACCCGGTAACCGTGGTCTGCGCGCATTCGGCGGGCCGCACGGTCACCCCGCTCATCGAGGTCCTGGTTGCCCTGACCTGCGCGAGGGCGCCGTACGCACCCGACTCCACCGGCGCGGCGGGCGGCTGGCCGTTGATCTTGGTGAGCAGCGCGCCGCGTAGCTGGGCCGCGGTGAAGCTGACGGCCGGAGCGCTCCTGCTGGGTATGGTGTCGTTGGCCGGCGACGCGGCGTGCGGGGCCGGGCTGCCGGACGAGCACCCGGCCGCGGCGAGGACCGCGAGCGCGGCCGCGGCCGCCATCCCCGGCCAGCGGGACCAACGAGCGTCGAACATCAGGAAACCCTTCTCACGCCTTACTGGAATCCGGAGCGTGAGCCTACCGCACTCAAAGTGATCGAATAACAGCATTTTGTGAAACGGAAAGGCTCAAAGCCCAGGCGTCCCCGGGCCGTTCACGTTGCAGGCTAGCGGCGGCCGGCCTCGCGGGCCACCGGTCAGTGCGCGACGGACAGCTCGACGATCTTGACGACGACCAGGGCAACGGCCACCACCAGGTAGCAGCGCAGCGCCAGCATCCCGGCCCGCCGCCCCGGCGACCACCGCGGGCGCGGCAGCTCCGACAGCGGGGGCATCCGCCAGGTGAGCCGCTCCGCCTCCAGCACCACCCCGGTGTCCAGTTCCTCTTCCGGGTCATCGGGCAGCCCCGCACGCCGGGCCGACCGCCAGCGGGCCACCGCCCAGGCCCCGGTTCCGGCGGCCGCGGCGGCCGCGCCGCCCACGACGAGCGCGGCGAGCTGCCCGCCGGACAGGTGGGGGAACAGCGTGGCCGTGACGAGCACGAGCGACAGCAGTACCAGGACCCCGATGATGACCCCGGCGACCGCGTTGAGCCACGGCCGGTTCACCCACGGGCCCAGCACGTCCTTGTCGTTGCAGAGCAGCACGAGGAAGACCGCGGCCGACGGCAGCAGCACACCGGCCAGCGCCTGCACACCCTCGGTGATCAGCCCGAGCGGCGCACCGGGAATGAGCACCACCGTGGCCGCGGCGGCGAGGAAGAAGGCGTAGCACCCGTAGAAGACCGGCGCGTCCTTGATGCCGCGGTGCAGCGAGTGCCGTGCCCCGGCGACGTCGCCGAGCGCGTAGGAGGTGGCGAGGGTCACCGCGGCCGCGCCGATCAGCGAGGCGTCGAGCAGAACGAGCGCGAACAGCGCGCCGGCGTGATGCCCGACGGCCCGGCCCAGGCCGGTGGCGACGGCGCCGGCGTCGGTGAAGTGGCCGTGCGCGGCCGTTCCGCCGAGGCCGAACGCGACGATGCCGATCAGTGCGGCCGCCCCGATGACGACGACGAACGAGCCGATCACCGTGTCTGCCCGCTCGTAACCGATCCAGCGCGGCGTGATCCGCTTGTCCACGACGTTGGACTGCTGGAAGAACAGCTGCCACGGCGCCACCGTGGTGCCGATGATCGCGATGACGAGCAGCAGGACCCCCGCGTTCAGGCCGCCGGGGAATCCGGGCACCACGAAGTTGTGCGCCATCTGCGCCGGGTGCGGGTGGGTGAGGAAGATGAGCGGCAGCATGACCACGTTGACGGCGATCAGCACGTACATCCACCGCTCCCAGCGGCGGAAGCTCCCGGTGACCGTGAAGGTGACCAGCACCGCCGCCGCTCCGGCCACGCTGATCCAGCGGGGAATGCCGAAATAACTCCCCGCCAGCGCGACACCGATGAACTCGGTCACGATCGTGAGCCCGTTGACCAGGACCAGGTCGCCGATGGAGAAGGCGGCCCAGAACCGGCCGAACCGCTCGTGGATGAGCCGCGCGTGCCCGACCCCGGTCACCGCCCCCAGCCTGACGACCATCTCCTGGTTGACGATCAGGACGGGAATGAGGAAGGCGAGGACCCACAGCAGGCGGGTGCCGTAGTCCTGGCCGGCCTGGGCGTAGGTGGCCACGCCGCCCGCGTCGTTGTCCCCCACCATGACGATCAGCCCGGGTCCCATGATCGCCAGCAGGTACCGGAGCCGGCGCGGCCAGCTCGGTGACCGGTCGAGGTCGCTGACCCGGACGGTGCCGAACGCACCCTGGATGTCGCCGACGTGAGCCGGGTCCTGGACGGCCGTGCCGGTCGCCAGGCCAGCCTGCCGGAGCGCGGCACGCCGCTGTGACCAGGAAGTGAAGCCGAAGAAGTTTGCCATGACGCATCTGCCGATCTACCCGCGGGGGTATCCGGTGGCGCGGATCAGGCATCAGGCGCGCGGGAGCGGCGCGCTAGCAGAAGAGCGGATGAGGCGCCGCGGTCAGCGCTGCGAGATCTGCGCGAATGGGTGAGGGGCGCTTGAGCTGCAGCTGCAACTATGACTGCCGTCTGGCACGGCCCTCACCTCCTTCGCTCGCCATCATCCGGAAGCCCGCCCGAGGCGAAGCCCGACATACCTTAGCCCGCCGTCACGCGGGCCGACAAATTAGCGGGCCGACAAATTAACAGAACGCCGGCTGGCTGGGACCCATTCCGTTCAGCCGTGGCTGCCGATCTGGATGGCCTTGACGATCAGCAGCAGTACGGACACGACGAGGTACCCACGTAGCAGCAGCACGCCCGTCTTGGTGCCCGTCGACCATTCGACCGGCTTGAGGAGCGCCAGCGGCGGCATCCGCCAGTTCATCCGCTCGGCCTCGGTCATCGTGATGCGCGGATGCGCGGCCCTCGGCGGGCGCCGCGAACGCGTCAGCGCAAACCATCCCCCCAGAACGCCCGCCGCCGCCGCGAGGCCGCCAGCGATCCAGATCGCGGTCGCCGCGGCGTTCAGCGTGCTGAACAGCGTCGTGACCACGAGCGTTCCGGACAGTACGACGAGGACGCCGATGATGAGGCACGCCAGGATGTTCAGCCATCGGGGGTTCAGCCAGGGGCCGAGCACCTCCTGGTCGTTGCACAGCAGCAGGAGGAAGACACTGGCGCTGGGCAGCAGGATGCCGGCCAGCGCCTGGACCGCCGTGGTCAGCAGGCCCAGCGGCGCGCCGGGAATGAGGACGATGCCGGCCGCCAGGACGATCATCGTGGTGTAGCTGGCGTAGAAGGGTTTGGCGTCCTTGAACGTACGGTGCAGCGAGTGCTTGATGCCGAACACGTCACCGAACGCGTAGCTGGTGGACAGGGTGACGGCCGCCGCGCCGATGATGCTCGCGTCGAGGAGCACGATCGCGAAAAAGGCACCGAGCACCCGGCTGTGGTGCTGGCCCAGCGCGTGCGCCACGCCGAGCGCGTCCGTGAAATGCCCGCCCAGGCTGGTCCCGCGGACCGCGAAGACGGCCGTGATGAAGATGGCCGTCGCGCCGATGATGACCACGAACGCGCCGAGCGTGGTGTCGGCCCGCTCGTAGGGGATGAACCGGGGCGTGATCCGCTTGTCGATGACGTTGGACTGCTGGAAGAACAGCTGCCACGGCGCCACCGTGGTGCCGACGATCGCGATGATCAGCAGCACGGCGTTGGAGCTCACACCGCCCTGCACGCCGGGGACCACGAAGTGGTAGGCGATCGATCCCCAGCGCGGGTGCGACATCAGCGCCATCGGGAACATGATGACGCTCACCGCGATGAACAGGAACATGGCCCGCTCCCACCGGCGGAAACTGCCGGTCGCGGTGATCAGCACCAGCACCAGCCCGGCCACCGGGACGGAGATGTAGGGGCTGACGCCGAAGTACCGGAGCGCGAGGGACACGCCGATGAACTCCGTGACGATCGTCAGGAAGTTGAGCACGAAGAGGTCACCGACGCTGAACCAGCCCCAGAACCGGCCGAACCGCTCGTTGATGAGCCGCGCGTGCCCGACGCCCGTCACGGCCCCGAGCCTGATCACCATCTCCTGGTTGACGATCAGGACCGGGATCAGCAGGAGCAGCGTCCACAGCAGGCTGTAGCCGTAATCCTGTCCCGCCTGGGCGTAGGTGGACACGCCGCCGGCGTCGTTGTCGCCCACCATCACGATCAGGCCGGGCCCGACGATCGCGAGGAACGTCAGCAGACGCCGGCGCAGGCCACTGCGCTGCGTGTCGTCGAGCCGGACCCGGCCGAGCGCGCCTTCGATGTCGCCGAGGTGCGCCTCGTCGAGGACGGCACTCGGCCTGGCGCCGGGGCGGCTCAGGGCCGCCGTCCCGGCGACGTGGCTCCCCTCGGCTGGTTGGGGCGTGCTGGGGCCGGCCGCTTCGGGGATCCGCTCACCGGGCCGGTCGCTGCTGGTCGCGGGTGCGGTGGACGTGCCAGGGCTCCCGGCTCCGGCCGTCCCGGTGCCGCCGGCCGTCCCGGTGCCGCCGGCCGTCCCGGTGGCTCCAGCCGGGTTCCGGTCGGCGCCGCTGGCCGCCGGGCCAGCATCCTGCGGAGAAGCGTCACGCTCCCCGGTCATTCAGGCTTCCCCATGACGGGAGTCGGGAGGCTCCGCCGCCTCGCGGCGTCGCCAGTCGTCGGGCAGCGTTACCTCGAGCACGTCATCGACGGTGATCAGGCCCAGCATGCGGCGGCGCTCGTCGACCACCGGGATGGTGATCAGGTTGTAGTCGGTCATCAGCACGGCGACGTCGACGACATCGGTGGCCGCCCCGACCCGGACCGGGTTGGTGTCGCAGACGTCGATCAGGCTGGCCGCCTGGTCAGCCTGGAGCAGCATGACGAGCCGGGCGACGCCGCGCAGGCGGTTTTCCCCGTCCACCGCGTGCACGCTGGTCAGCGCCTCCGGCTGCAGGGTGGACGCGGCGCCGACGGCCGCCAGAGCCTCCGCGACCGGGATACCGGACGGCAAGGCCAGGTAGTCGACGCCCATGAGGCCGCCCGCGCTCGTCGGGTTGAAGCCCATCAGCGTCAGCACCTTGGTGCGGACGCCCGGCGGCAGCAGGTCGATGACGGCCTGCCGCCGGTTCTGCGGGAGCTCGGCGATCGCGTCGGCTGCGTCGTCGGCCCGCATCCGGGTGAGGACATCGGCGATCTCGCGGTCCGTGCGCGCACCGAGCAGCTTGGACGCCCGGTCCTCGTCGAGTTCCTCGAAGACGTCCGCCTCCAGTTCGGGGTCCGCGTGGACCTGCCCGAGGATCTCGTTCTCCTCCTCTTTGGAGGCGTCTTCCAGCAGGTCGGCGATCTGAGCCGGTTTCAGCCTCCGGATGCGGCCGAACGGGCCGCGCAGCAGCGCGCTGCCCGTATGCCCGATCAATGGCTCGAATGCTTTCCAGTCGCGGAAACGCCCGGGCCCGGCCGCGTCCGGCGTTCTGGACGCCCCGACGTGCAGGGCTCTGAGCAGCCGCGGCGGGCGGCGGCGGGTGTCCACGCCGACCACCACCCGGTCACCGTTCCTTGCCTCCAGCTCCACGTCGGCCGCCCGGACCAGGCGTGCGGTCTCCACGTCGATCAGCCGGTGGCCCAGCACGTCACGCTTCAGCAACACCTCGCCGGGACGCCGCTCGAAGCGCCGCAGGTCCAGCCGGGCGCTGGTCAGCCGCAGCACGTCCCCGTCGACGCTGCTGACCTGCCCGATGGGCACGTAGACCTCGCGGCCGCCCACCGCGGCGACCAGCCCGGTCACCAGCGGGTAATCGCGGCCGCGCAGCCGGGCGATCACGTCCGACAGGCGGCCGATGGATTCTCCGCCGCGGCCGGCGAGCGGGCGCCCGAGCAATTCGGACAGGCGCAGCGTGCCCTGGCGTGTTCCGGGTACCGGGGACAGTGGCGGGGTTGTCGTCATGGCCGTTCACTCTTCTGCGTTCGTCCGTCAGCCGGCGGAGCGGCACGTGCCCGGCCGGCCGCTCCGGGGAGGGGGTGCCCGCCGCCCGTTCACTCTCCCAGGCCAAGATGAACATCAGGTGACCGGCCGGAGGCCCGGTTCGCACCGCGCGCGTTTCCGGCACATACGGACGGGTGGTATGAAGTCCAGGTCAGAGTGGGGAGAAGGAAGGGCGCTGATCCATGCGTGCGTCCCCGACCGGAGGCTGGCCCGGGCGGCGGCCGAGCTGGTCGGCCGCGAAGTCGAGGATCCCCGCAGGCACGTGACCACGATCCTGCCGCGCCGCAGCTACTCCGCCCTGCGGGGCCGGTTCCTGCACGACCGGACCGCGGACAAGGTCGCCGCCGTGGTCAGCCGGATACCGCGCTCCGCCGCCACGATCGTGCCCTACGGCGTGCAGAGCCGGGTCCGGGTGCTGCAGGACCGCCAGGTGCCCAAAGTTCCGGAAGCCCCGGCTCCCGTTGAGCAGGAGATGAGAGAAGTGCGCAGACTTCGCGACCTCGTGAAGGGACGGGAGGCCAAGGACGCCTCGGCCGCCGAGGAGAAGGTGCAGGCCTACGAGCGCCCGAAGCCCCCGCCCGGGGTCAAGCCGATCGGGTCGCTGACCGACCCGGGCAAGGTCACCGTGGAGGGCCGCGTCCGGGCCATAGAGATCCGCCCGGTCGAGCAGAACTCCGTGCTGGCGTGCGAGATCTCCGATTCCACCGGCGACCTGACGGCCTTGTTCTACGGCCGGACCGGGATCGCCGGTGTGATCTGCGGATCAACCATCCGGCTGCGCGGGCCGGTAGGAATGCGCGACGGCCACCCCGTCATGATCAATCCCGCGTACGAGCTCGTCAGCTCGGGCGGCGGTCGGTAAAGGCGTCAGCCCAGCAGCTCATACATCGGGTTGATCATTACCGGCCTGGCACCGCGGAAGCCGACCGTGCCGTGCAGCCGGACCCGGCTGCCGCACTCCGCACCGGGTATCTGCTTACGCCCGTAGAACAGAGCGGTCAGCGAACCGGTGCCATCGGCTATCTCCAGGGCCAGCACCGAGTTCTGCTCCACCGGCCGGATCGCCAGGGACATCACGCGCCCTTCCACCGTCGCCTTGCCCGCCGCCTGCAGCGAGCCGATCGTCTTGACCTCCGTGACCGCCGCCTGGCCCTCCGCCGGCGCGCTGGCCCCACTGGCCCCACTGGACCCACTGGCAAGTTGGGGGGGGCGGCTTCCGGCGGAGGCGGAGCCGGATGCTGGCCGGTGTCCTCGCGCGACCGCTCGGCAGCGGGCGGCCGCGCGGGGCCACCGTCCGGGGCCGGCCGTTCCAGCGCCGCCTGGACGTCCATGGTCCCGTTGGCCTTGGCGGCCCGGGCGGCATGCCGGGCCTGCCGCTCCTCCAGCACCCGGACCCGGCTTTCCACGTCGAACGGGATGATCGTCGCGGCCGCATCGGGGATCCGGCTGACCGCCGCGGCGATCTTGTCGGCGGTCCTGTCGTGCAGCAGCCGGCCGATGAGGGGGGCGAAACTGCGCCGCGGCAGCACCACGGTGACCTGGGTACCGGGCTGCTGGGTCTCCCGCTGTACCAGTTCCTGGGAGGCGTGCGCGAGCCTGCGGTCCGGGGTGTCGATCATCTCGAACGGCACGTCCTGCCCGAAGCGCACCCACCGCTCCCGCAGCCGTTCCGCGTGGGTGCTGTCGATGACGAAGTGCACCGCGCGCAGCGAGGTCGGGTGCAGGCTGCGCGCGTAGCGCAGGGCGGCCAGCGTGGCCAGGTCCATGCTGTCCACGAACACGACCACCACACGGCGGGTGTAATTCGGCTGGCGCGGGGCCATCCCGGCGGCCCGGCGATCGCCGATGTTCTCCAGTACCTGATCCTCGGAGCGGTATTCGCGGTTCAGCCGGATGAACGCGAACACCCCGATCGGGAACACGATGAGCACCACCCAGGCACCCTCGCTGAACTTCACGATCGCGAAGATCACGACTACCAGCGCGGTGTAGATACCGCCGGTGAGGTTGATGATGAGCCTGCGGCGCCAGCCCTGCTCCCGCCGCCGCAGGTGGTAGCGCACCATGCCGAAACCGGCCATCGAGAAGCCAGTGAACACGCCGATCGCATAGAACGGGACCAGGTTGTTGGTGTTCGCACCGACGGCGAACAGCAAGGCGAGCGCCAGCACGGTGAGCACGATGATGCCGTTAGAGAACACCAGCCGGTGACCGCGCTTGCTGAGCCAGCGGGGCAGGAACGAATCCTGGGCGACGAAGCTCGTGAGGAAGGGGAATCCGCTGAAGCTGGTGTTGCCGCCGGTGAACAAGATGGTGATGGCGCCCGCCTGCACCAGGTAGAACAGGGCCTGCCCGATGGCGGAGCGCCCGAAAACCAGGCCGGCCTCCTGGGAGACCACCGTGGGGACACCGCTGGCATACGGGATCGCGTGGGTGATGTGGGCCAGCCAGGAAATGCCGCCGATCAGGAATATCACAATGGAGCCCTGGATCTCCAGGATCCGCCGGGCGTTGCGGCCCTCAGGCGGGCGCAGCGCGCTCACCGCGTTGGACACCGCCTCGATGCCGGTCAGCGAGGACCCGCCGTTGGCGAACGCGCGGGCCAGCGTGAGGATGGCGGCGAAGCTGATCAGGGTACCGGTGCCGTGCCCGATCGGGACGGTCCCGGAGTGCCAGGTGACGTGCTCCAGGCCGCCGCCGAAGAACTCACGGGCCAGCCCGACAATGATCATCAAGCCCACCGACCCGGAGAACAGGTAAGTGGGCAGCGCAAATACCCTGCCGTTCTCCCGGACGCCGAGCAGGTTCACATAGCACATGAGGAGCGTAGCGGCGACCGTGATCAGCAGTAGGGTCGTGGTCTCTCCCAGCGGTCTGGCCAGCGCCGGGAACGTGGACAGGATCGCGGCACTGCCGGCGGAGTTCTGCACCGCGACCGTGACCACGTAGTCCACCATCAGCGCCACGGCCGCGATCTGGGCTACCCGCGGGCCGAAGTTCTCCCGGGCAACCACATAGGAGCCGCCCGCCCGGGTGTAGACCGTCACCACCTCGCGGTAGGACAGCACCACCAGGAAGATGCCGAGCACGACTACCCCGGTCAGCGGCAGCAGGATCGTGAACGACGCCAGGCCGAAGAACGGCAGCAGTTCGTGCAGGATCAGCTCGGAGCCGTAGTTCGCCGAGGAGATCCCGTCGCAGGACAGGACGCCCAGGGCGAGCGGCTTGGACAGCCGCTCCTCCTTAAGCTGCTCGTTGACGAGAGGAGGCCCGAGCAGACGGCGTTTCACCGAGTACCCGAGGGTGTCGGGAAGACTGGTTCCGCCGCCGAGCAGCCCAGCCGCCTTGCGAACGGCCACTAGATCTCCGCCTCCATCTCTTCGGCCATCATCAAACCGGCCTGCACCGGCTCACGCACGGGGTGAAACCCGCAGTGACCATCGTGACCGTTCCTTCTGCGGCCCGCGCCGCCAGGCCGGCGCGCGCTTCGGCCAGCATCGGTCGCCGGCCGTTATGCGGATAAAGGCGATTGGCACCGCCTGAACTGACCAAGGGCCCTGCTCTATGCGGCAGGGTTCCAGGCTAGGCCCTGGTCATGGCGATATCCGCTAGCGCCGCGTCAAGACCGGTGAACTGGGCGTTAAGGAGTTATCAAGATCGTCAAGTTCTGGCCGATGCGGCGGTCGAATGGCAGGGAGATGACTCGAGGCAAGGGACGACGCGGGGTCCCGGCGCCGTACGCGCTGCCGGCGGCCTTCGCAGCGCTGTTCGCCGTGGGGACGGTGGCGGCGGCGCTCAACGGCCGGCTGCCCGCCACCGGCGTGCTGATCGCCGCCGCGATCGTGGTGGGGGTCACGGCGCTGATCGCCGAGCCGCTGGCGTCGGTTCCGCTGGGCGCCATCGGCTGGCTCACCGTGGCCGGGTTCTCCCGCCCGCCGTACGCGGACCTGCGGCCGACCGGGGCCGCGGCCGCGGAGGCCGCGCTCGTGATCGGCGTCACCGCGCTGGGCAGCGGCGCCCTGGGCGTGCTGTTCCGCTGGCTGGCCGCACGGGTCACACTGGGATACGTGAGCGCAGGTGTCAACGGGGACCGGCAGGGCGACGGCACCGACCTCGGTATCCCGGCCGCTGCGGACAGCACCCGGCCGCGGCGTGACCGGGTGGCCTGGACGGGCGCGATCAGCTCGCGGCGCCGGCTGTCCGGCGTGGCCCTGGCGCTGGCCGGCCTCCCGCTGCTGACGCTGCTCCTGGTGGCCGCGCGCCAGCACCTGAACCTCGCCGATGACCTGCTGGTCTTCCTGCTCGCGGTGGTGACGGTCACGGTGGTGGGCGGGTTCTGGCCCGCGGTCCTGGCCGCCGTGGCGTCCAGCCTGCTGCTCAACTGGTACCTCACCCCGCCGCTGCACACCTTCACCATGCAGGAGCCGAAGAACCTGCTGGCCCTGGTGCTCTTCGTGACGGTCCGGTCGCGGTCAGCAGCGTGGTTCATCTCGCCGCCCGCCGCGCCGTGCAGGCCGCAGCCAGCCGTGAGGAGACCGCGTCCCTGCTGGCGCTGGCCCGGACCGTGCTGGGCGGCGCGGACACGCCGACCGCCGTCCTCGACCACCTCACCGGGACGCTCGGCGGCCGGGCCGAGCTGCAGGAATTCACCGCCGGGCGCTGGATCCGCGTCGCGGTCAGCGGCGGCGCGGGGCCGGACACCGAGGGGACCCGCATTCATCCCCGGCCGGGGCTGGCGCTGCTCACCAACGGCCAGACCGCCGCGGCCACGACCACCCTGCTGGCCGGGTTCGGGGCCCAGGCGGCGGCGGCCCTGGACCGGGAACGGCTGCGCATGCAGGCCTCCCAGGCCGAGGCGCTCGCGGAAGGAAACCGCATCCGTACCGCGCTGCTCGCCGCGGTCAGCCACGACCTGCGCACCCCGCTCGCCTCGATCAAGGCCAGCGTCAGCAGCCTCCGGCAGACGGACGTGGAGTGGACGGCCGCGGACGAAGCGGACCTGCTCGCCACGATCGAGCAGAACGCCGACCGCCTGGACGCGCTGATCGGGAACCTGCTCGACCTGAGCCGCCTGCACACCGGCTCGCTGGAACCGTTCCTGCGCCCGACCGCCGTCGACGAGGTCGCGCCGGTCGCGCTGCGCGGGCTGGACGCCCCGGTCCAGCTGGAGATCGCGGTGCCCGACGGCATGCCGCTGGTCCGGGCCGATCCCGGCCTGCTGGAGCGGGTCCTGGCCAACGTCTTCTCCAACGCGCTGCGGCACTCGCCGTCCTCGCAGCCGCCGGCGCTGCACGCCCGCCAGGCCGGTGAGACGGTGCTCCTGGAGATCATCGACCACGGCCCGGGCGTGCCCGATGGCCTCAAGGAACGCATTTTCGAGCCGTTCCAGCGGCTCGACGACCGGCACTCCGGCGTCGGCCTGGGCCTCGCCGTGGCCAAGGGCTTCGCCGAAGCGATGGGCGGGACGATCACCGCCGCCGACACCCCCGCCGGCGGCCTCACCATCCGGGTCGCCCTGCCGGTCGCGCATAGCGACGAACGCTCCGTGCTCGGGGCGGGGCCGTGACCCGGGTGCTGGTGATCGACGACGAACCGTCCATCCTGCGCGCGCTGCGGATCAACCTCAGCGCGCGCCAGTACGAGGTGAGCACCGCCGCGGACGGTACCTCCGGGCTGGCCGCGGTCGCCCGGGACCGGCCCGACGTGCTCATCCTCGATCTCGGCCTGCCGGACATGGACGGCACCGAGGTGATCAGCGGCGTCCGCGGCTGGACATCCATCCCGATCATCGTGCTGTCGGTCTGGGGCCAGGAGAGCCAGAAGGTCGCGGCGCTGGACGCGGGCGCCGACGACTACGTCACCAAGCCGTTCGGCATGGATGAGCTGCTGGCGCGGCTGCGCGCGGCGGTGCGCCGGGCCGCGCCGGCGCCCGATGAGCCGGTGGTGAAGACCGCCGACTTCACCGTCGACCTGGCCGCGAAGCGGGTGACCCGCACCGGGGGAGGCGACCTACGGCTCACTCCCACCGAGTGGCAGCTGCTCGAAATCCTGGTCCGCAACCGGGGGCGGCTCGTCACCCAGCGCCAGCTGCTCCAGGAAGTGTGGGGGCCCGCGTACGAAACC
Source organism: uncultured Actinomycetes bacterium (assembly GCA_963824545.1). GTDB lineage: Bacteria > Actinomycetota > Actinomycetes > Streptosporangiales > Streptosporangiaceae > Bog-532. The sequence continues at coordinate 27,627 of CAWGPP010000005.1, forward strand.
GAGAGCAACTACCTGCGCGTCTACCTGGCGCAGCTGCGCCGCAAGCTGGAGCCGGAACCGTCCCGCCCGCAGTACCTGCTCACCGAGCCCGGCATGGGCTATCGCTTCGAAGTTTGACGCGCTCCTGAGTATTGCGCGGCCGCAGATTACTGGCTAGTAATGAACGGGGGGCTGCTCTCCAGGACAGGAGCCAAGGTGTGAGCACCTACGATCACTACACGACACCCGTACCGCCCGGGACGTGGGACGTACCGGCGGCCGGCGCCACCCGGTTCTCGTGGGAATACGACAATGGCCGCGACCGGCTGCTGAGCCTGTACCAGCGTGGCAAGGACAAGCAGTGGGACGCGGCCAAGCGGATCGACTGGTCGATCCCGGTCGATCCCGCCAACGTGATGGGGATGTCGGAGGAGCTCAACCCCATCTACGGCTCCGCGCAGTGGGACAAGCTGTCCCAGGCGGAACGGGACGAGCTGGCCCATCACCTGTCCTCGTGGCTGTTCAGCCAGTTCCTGCACGGCGAGCAGGGCGCCTTGACGGTGGCGGCGCGGATCGTGGAGTCCGTACCGGACATGGACTCCAAGTTCTACGCGGCCACCCAGGCGATGGACGAGGCCCGGCATGTGGAGCTGTTCTCCCGGTTCATGCGGGAGAAGATCGACCTGTACTACCCGATCAACGACGACCTGGCCAAGCTGCTGGCTGACGCGCTGAGCGACCCCCGCTGGGACTTCCCCTACCTGGGCATGCAGGTGCTGATCGAGGGACTGGCGCTGGCCGCGTTCGGCGTGCACCGGGATGTGGCGACCAACCCGCTGGTCAAGCAGCTGCTGGCCTTCGTGATGCAGGATGAGGCGCGGCACGTCGCGTTCGGCCGGCTGGCGCTGCGAGACTACTACGCGCAGCTCACCGACGCGGAACGGGCCGACCGGGAGGAGTTCGTCGTCGAGGGCTGCTACCTGATGCGTAACCGGTTCCGTTCCCAGGAGGTGTGGGAGCGGATGGGCTTCGACGTGGCGCAGTGCCTGGAGTTCACCGAGAACTCCCCCGTCCAGCAGATGTTCCGGACCCTGCTGTTCGGCCGGATCGTCCCGTGCGTCAAGGACATCGGGCTGTGGGGCCCGAAAGTCCGGCACGCCTACGCCGACCTCGGGGTGCTCGACGCGGCCAAGTCGGACCTGGAGGCGCTGATGCGCGACGACGAGCAGATCGCCGAGCGCATGGAACTCCAGTACGCCGCCGAGTTCGCCGCGCGTACCGCCGAGGTCGACGCCGCCATCACCGAAGGCTCCGCGGGCTGACCGGGGTTGCCGGTCCGGCGGCGCGGCTGGTCAGATGGGAGGCATGGACCCCCTGGACAGCCAGCTCCGTTTCGTGCTCGAAGCCGACCGGCTCAAGAGCGTCTTGCGGCGCAGCACGCTGAACGACGGGTCACGCCGGGAAAACTCCGCCGAGCACTCCTGGCACCTGGCCCTGATGGCCCTGGTGCTGGGGGAACACGCGCCGCCCGGCACCGACCTGGGCAAGGTGACCGCGATGGTCGTGCTGCACGATCTCGTCGAGATCGACGCGGGCGACCTCTACGTGTACGCCGACGAGACGGCGCAGCGACGCCAGGCGGTGGCCGAGCGCGCCGCCGCCGACCGGCTCTTCGGGCTGCTCCCGCCCGGGCAGGGCACCGCGCTGCGCGCGCTCTGGGACGAGTTCGAGCAGCGGATCACCCCGGAAGCCCGGTTCGCGCGCGCCCTTGACCGGCTTCAGCCGCTGATGGCCAACTACGAGGCGGGCGGGAAGACCTGGCAGGCGAACGGCATCACCGCGGATCAGGTGCTGGCCCGGGTCCGGCTGATCGACGACGGCTCGGCAGAGCTGGGCCAGTACGCCCGAAGCCTGGTCTCCGACGCCGTACGGCGCGGCATCCTGCTGCCCGCCCCGGCCTAAAGTTCTGGCCGAGCGGGTACGGATTACGTGTGAGCCGACCTCGACCCAAATTGTTCGCCCGCGGCAGCCATGTGAAGCACACGCCGGAGGAGGGCCCACCCCGCCGCCTCCCGTTTCCCCGCCCCGTAGACGTCGCCGAACGCATCGAGCGCGCCCCCGCGCTGGACGCTGCGATCCGGTCCCTGTCGGACGGCGTGGTCCGCGTGCTGCCCCCGGGGCCGCGGGCTGACGCGCTGCACGGCGTGCCGTTCGGCCAGCCGGCTCACCCGGCGCTGGTTCGGCTGCCGCTGGGCTGCTGGACGTCGGCCGCCCTGCTCGACCTGTTTCCCGGTACCGAGCGCGCGTCCCGGACGCTGATCGCCGCCGGCCTCGCCAGCTCACTGCCGGCCACCGCCACCGGCCTGGCCGACTGGTCCGCGCTGCACCGTCACCAGCAGCGCGTGGGGCTGGTGCACGCGGTGTCCGGCGCCTGCGCGGCCACCCTGTTCAGCGTGTCGCTCATCGCCAGAGTGGGCGGCTTCGGGCGGGCCGGCAAGCTGCTGTCCGCGGGCGGCCTGACCGCAGCCACCATCGGTGGCTATCTCGGCGGCCATCTGGCCCTGCGGCTCGGTGCGGGCGCGAGCCACGCTGAGCCCATCGGTCACCTGGCCGGGATCGGCTGGCAGGAACTGTGCCGGGTCTACGAGCTCCCGGACGGCCGCCCGGTCCGCCGCCAGCTCGGCTACCTGAGCTTGTTCGTGCTGCGGCGCGGGCCCGAGGTCAGCGTCCTGTCCGATCACTGTGCCCACCTCGGTGGCCCGCTGCATCAGGGGCGTGCCGTCCGCGGCGAGGACGGCGACTGCGTGACGTGCCCGTGGCACGGCAGCACGTTCCGCGTCGATGACGGCTCCGTGGTGCATGGGCCCGCGACAGCCCGGCAGCCATCGTTCCGCTGCCGGGTCACCGACGCCGGCATGGTGGAGGTCCAGCCGCGCAGCTGACCAAAGCATAGGCTAGAAGAAGATCAGCCGGACGGCGGAGATCAGGCCGATGATGACCACCAGCACGCGCAGCGCCATCGGCGGCAGCCGGCGGCCGTACCGCGCCCCGATCAGGCCACCGATCGTGGCGCCGACCGCGATCAGGCCCGCGAGGATCCAGTCGACGTGGGTGAGGGCGATGAAGACGATCGCCGCGACCCCGTTGACCACGAAGGTGAGGCCGTTCTTGAGCGCGTTGATGCGCTGCAGCGGCTCGTCCAGGAAGACACCGAGCAGCCCGATCATCAGCACGCCCTGGGCGGCGCCGAAGTAGCCACCGTAAACGCCGGAGGCGGCCACGCCCGTCCACAGGGCCGGGCCTCCGTGCGCCGCTGGTTTGTCGCGGTGCGCGGCCAGCCAGCCGTTCAGCCTGGGCTGCAGGATGACCAGGACACAGGCGATCAGGATCAGTACGGGCACGACCACCTTGAAGGTGCTGGCCGGCAGCTTCAGCAGCAGGACCGCCCCGCCGGCCGCGCCGAGGGCGGACGCGGTCCCGAGCCGGAGCAGCCGCCTCCACTGCCCTTCGAGTTCACGCCGGTAACCGAACGCACCGCTGGCCGCCCCGGGCACGAGTCCCACGTTGTTGGTCACGTTGGCGAGGACGGGCGGGACGCCGAAAGCGAGCAGGGTGGGGAATGTGATCAGCGAGCCGGAGCCGACGATGGCGTTGATGCCCCCGGCGGCCACTCCCGCCGCGAAAACCGCGACGGCCTCAGGCGCGGTGATGCTCAGGGCTGGACCGCCCGTGCCGCCCAGCGCGCGTGCCGGTACTCGACCTGCAGTGGCACGCCAAAGCATTCCGACAGGTTCCGTTCGGTGAAAACCTCTGCGATCGGCCCGGCCGCCAGCACGGATCCGCGGCGCAGCAGCATCGCGTGGGTGAAACCGTCGGGCACCTCTTCCACGTGGTGCGTGACCAGGACCATCATGGGCGCCTTGGCGTCACGGGCCAGGGTGGACAGGCGGCGGACCAGGTCCTCGCGGCCGCCGAGGTCCAGCCCGGCGGCCGGCTCGTCCAGCAGCAGCAGCTCGGGATCGGGCATCAGGGCCCGCGCGATCTGCACCCGCTTACGCTCCCCCTCGGACAAGGTGGCGAACCGCCGCCTGATCAGGTGCGCGCACCCGAGCGCGTCCAGCAGTTCCACGGCCCGCGTGACGTCGGACGACTCGTATTCCTCCTTCCATCGCCCCAGGATCGCGTACGAGGCGGTGAGCACGAGGTCGATGACCTTCTCCCCCGGCGGTACCTTCTCCGCCAGCGAAGCGCTCGCCATGCCGATCCGGGGCCGGAGGTCGAAGACGTCCACGTCCCCGAGCCGCTCACCCAGCACGTCCACCGTGCCCTCGGTGGGGAACAGCGTGGTCGCGGCCACCTGGAGGAGGGTGGTCTTGCCGGCGCCGTTCGGGCCGATCAGGATCCAGCGCTCGTCCTCGTGGGCCGTCCAGTCGATGTCGCGCAGCAGCATCGACGTCTCACGCCGGACGCCGACGCCGGACAGCCGCAAGACCTCATCGGACATCTGGTCCCCTCCATCTCCAGCGTGCCGGGCAGCCGGAATCCACCGGACCAAAGCCCGGACGAGCCCCACCGGGCTCGCACCCAATCATCGTCTACGCTGCTGGGGTTCACGACCGCAGAGGCAAGAAAACCGGCTGGGTGACGTCATTAACCTCCGGCGTTCCGGACCGCGTACACCGCGGCCTGCGTGCGGTCCTGCACGCCCAGTTTGGCCAGGACCGAGCTGACGTGGGTCTTCACCGTCTTCTCTGACACGTGCAGGCGGCGGGCGATCTCCCGGTTGGACAGGCCGCGGGCGATCTCGGCGAGCACCTCGCGCTCCCGGGCGGTCAGCGCGCCCCAGCCAGCGGGCCGGCCCGGGCAGGCCCAGGAGGACGGCACCAGCGAGCCCGCGGCCGCCGGGGCGAGCAGCGTGTTGCCGTCGTTGACGGCGCGGATGGCACGGATCAGCGCGTCCGGGTCGACATCCTTGTACAGGAAGCCGGACGCGCCAGAGCGCAGCGCCAGGCCGACCTGCGCTGGGTCATTCCCGCTGGTCAGCACCAGGATACGGGAGGCCACCCCGCGGTCACGCAGCGCGCGGAGCACGGCGATGCCGTCCATGCCCGGCAGCTTCAGGTCAAGCAGGATCACGTCGGGGATGAGGGCGGCCGCCTGCGCGAGCGCCTCCTCGCCGTCGGCCGCCTCACCGGTCACATCGATGCCGTCATGCACCTCGAGCAGAACCCGCAGGCCCTGCCGGACGACGGGATGGTCGTCCACGATCAGCACCGTCATCCGGTCAGGCACGGGACGCCCCCGCCCGGTGGGCCAATGCGTGCCGGGCGGCGACGGGGATGGCCAGCCTGACCGTGGTGCCCGCGCCCGGGGCCGACCGGACCGTGAGCGTGCCCCCGACCGATACGGCGCGGCCGCGCATCGAGGCGAGCCCGAGGCCGCCCGGGCCGCCCGGCACAAACCCGGATCCGTCGTCGGTGACCTCCAGGATGACGCGGCGGGGGGTGCGGGACAGCGCCACGCCGATCCGGGCGGCGCCCGCGTGCCGCAGCGCGTTGTGCAGCGCCTCCTGCGCGACGCGGTAGAGCGCGGCATCCTGGTCCTCGCTCAGCGGGGGCAGCTCCGCGGCTGTGTAGTGAACGGTCACCCCGTGCGCCCGCCCGGCGAGTACCGCGTACCGCCGCAGCGACTCCGCCAGCCCCGCCTCACCGAGATCCGGCGGCGCCAGCCCGTCGATCACGGCCCGCAGCTCGGCGTGCGCCTCGGCGCCGAGCGCCGCGACCGCCTCCATCTCGGCCGCGGCCCGCGCGGGGTCCCGGCCGGCCAGCACCGCCGCGGCGCGGGCCCGGGCCCGCAGGCTGAACAGCTTCTGTGACACCGCGTCGTGCAGGTCACGGGCCAGCCGGGATCGTTCCTCCAGCACGGAAAGCTCGCGGTTGCGCTCGGACAGCCGAGCGTTGGTCAGCGCGATCGCGGCGTGCGCGGCGAACAGGGAGAGCAGTTCCTGATCCCGGGCGGTAAACTCGGCCCCCGCCGGGCCAGCATGGTGCGCCACGAAGATGATGGCGAGCACGGTGGCCCCGTCCCGGACGGGGACACCGAGGAATCCCGCCAGCACCGGATGGGCGGCCGGCCATCCCTCGAACCGCGGATCGTCGCGGATGTCGGCGAGCCGCAGCGGCTGGGCCTCACGCAGCAGCACCCCGAGCATGCCGTGCTGGCGCGGCAGCGGCCCGATCGCGCGCCACTCGCGGTCGGAGATCCCGTCCACGATGAACTCGGCGAATGACCCGCACGGGCCGGGCACACCGAGCGCCGCGTAGCGCGCACCGGCCAGCGAGCGGGCCGACCGGACGATGACCTGGAGCACGTCGCGGACGCACATCTGCCGGCTGACCGACAGCACGACCTGGCTGACGCGGTACAGCTCATCGAGGCTGCCCGCGCCATCACCTGCCACCGGTCCTGCGGTCACGCCCCGACGTTACCCGCGGGCCGGCCGCACCGCATCAGCCGCCGGTCCTACGACCATTGGCGCAGGCCCGCCCCGCCGCCAGGCCGATGTGCGGCCACAAGCGGCGGCCTAGCGTCGGGGACATGGACACAGCCGACATCACACCACCGGCCCGCACCGCCGTCGTCACCGGCGCGTCCCGCGGGCTCGGCCGGGCCCTGGCGGCCTGGCTCGCCGGAGTGGGCTACGCCCTCGTCATCGACGCGCGCGACCCGGACGCGCTGGAAGCGGCCCGGGTGGCCCTTTTGGGCACCCAAGCCCCGGTCATCGCCGTCCCGGGCGACGTGACCGACCCCGGGCACCGGGACGCGCTGATCCGCGCCGCCGGGACCCTGGGCGGCGCAGACCTGCTCGTCAACAACGCGGGGACGCTCGGGGCCAGCCCGCTCCCGGCGCTGGCGGACTACCCGCTGCCTGAGCTGCGGGCCGCGTTCGAGGTCAACGTGGTCGCGCCGGTCGCGCTCACCCAGGCGCTGCTGCCGTCGCTGCGGCGGCGCGGCGGCGCGGTGCTGAACATCACCTCCGACGCGGCGACCGCCGCCTACGCGGGCTGGGGTGGGTACGGCGCGGTCAAAGCCGCGCTGGAGCAGGCGTCGAACGTGCTGGCCGCCGAGGAGAACACCGTTCGCGTCTGGTGGGCCGACCCCGGGGATCTGCGCACGCGGATGCACGCCGAGGCGTTCCCCGGGGAGGACATCTCGGACCGGCCGCGGCCGGAAGACGTCATCCCCGGCTTCGCCACGCTGATCAGCGGCCGCCTGCCCAGCGGGCGGTACCGCGCGGCGGATCTAAGACCGGCCCGGGAAGGGGGCCCGCGGTGAGCATCGGCTTCACCCTGCCCGCGGATCTGGAGGCACACGACCCGCCCGAGGCGCGCGGTACCGCCAGGGACGGCGTCCGGATGCTGGTCAGCAGGCGCGCGACGGGCGCGGTCAGCCACCACATGTTCGGGGACCTGACCGGCCTGCTGCGGCCCGGTGACCTGATCGTCGTCAACACCTCCGGCACGCTGCCCGCGGAGGTCCGGGCGGACGACGGCCTGGCCGTGCACTTTTCCACCCCGGTACCGGACGGCGGCTGGCTCGTCGAGCTGCGCACGGTCGCGGGACCGGCCACGGACCGCAGCGATTCGGGGGCGGCCGGGGCCACCGTGCGGCTCCCGGCCGGGGCCGGGCTGACCCTGACCAGGCGCGTCACCAGCCGCCTCTGGCACGCGCGGCTGTCCACCGCGGTGGTGCCGTACCTGCTCAGGTACGGCGTCCCGATCCGCTACTCCTACGTGCGGCGGGCGTGGCCGCTGGCGGCGTACCAGACCGTCTTCGCCACCCGGCCGGGCAGCGCGGAGATGCCCAGCGCGAGCCGCCCGTTCACCCCGGAGGCCGTCACCCGGCTGGTCGCGCGGGGCGTCACGTTCGCACCCCTGACCCTCGACACCGGCGTCTCCTCGCTGGAAGGCGACGAGGAGCCCTACCCGGAGCCGTACGACGTGCCGCCGGCGACCGCGCGGCTGGTGAACCAGGTGCGGCGGGACGGCGGCCGGGTCATCGCGGCCGGGACCACGGTGGTCCGCGCCCTGGAAACCGCGGCCCGGGCCCGGCCCGCCGCCGACGGCATGGTCGCCGCGTCCGCGGGCTGGACCGGTCACGTGGTCACGCCTGCCTCCGGGATCCTGGCGGTCGACGCCCTGCTGACCGGGCTGCACGAGCCGCGGTCGTCGCACCTGCGGATGCTGGAAGCGTTCACCGGGCCGGATCTGCTGGACCGCTGCTACCGGGCGGCCATCGACGGCCGGTACCTGTGGCACGAGTTCGGGGACGTGCATCTGCTGCTCCCGTCGTGAGGCCGGCCGGGTAGCGTTGCCCACGCGATGAATGCCACCCGTACCACTGTGCTGATCACCCTCACCGGCCATGACCGGCCTGGCGTCACCTCACGGCTGTTCGCCGCGCTGACCGGGCACGATCTCAGCGTGCTGGACATCGAGCAGGTCGTCATCCGCGGACGGCTCGTGCTGGGGGTCCTGTGCGCGTCCGCCAGCGCACCGGACCTGACCGCCATTCACCGGAAGGTCAGCGCGCTGGCCGCCGATCTGGGGCTCGACGCGGAGATCACCGCCGGCTCACCCGACACGCCGCGGCGGCGGGGACGGCTGCACGTCTCACTGCTCGGCAGTCCGCTGTCGCCCGGCGCCGTCGCCGCCATCGCCGGGCGCATCGCCGCGCACGGCGCCAACATCGACCGGATCACCCGGCTTGCGCAGCACCCGGTGACGTGCATCGAGATGGACGTTTCCGGTGCCGAGCCGGCCACCCTGCGCTCCGAGCTGTCCCGCGAGGCGGCCCAGCAGCAGGTAGACGTGGCGGTCCAGCAGGGTGGCCTGCGGCGGCGGGCCATGCGGCTGATCGTCATGGACGTTGATTCGACGCTCATCCAGGACGAGGTCATCGACCTGCTCGCCGCGCGGGCCGGCTGCGCGGCGGAGGTGGCGAAGGTCACCGAGGCGACCATGCGGGGGGAGCTGGACTTCGCGGCGTCCCTGCGGGAACGGGTGGCGCTGCTGGCCGGGCTCGGTGAAGACGTGCTCAGCGACGTCCGGCACCAGCTGCGGCTGACGCCAGGCGCCCGGACCCTGATCAGGACGCTCAAGCGGCTCGGCTACCGGTGCGGGATCGTCAGCGGCGGTTTCACGCAGATCATCGACCCGCTGGCCGCCGAGCTGGGCATCGACTACGTGGCCGCGAACGTGCTGGACATCGCGGGCGGGAAGCTGACCGGCCAGCTGAGCGGGCCGGTCATCGACCGTCCCGGGAAGGCGGACGCGCTGCGGCGCTTCGCCGAGCGGGCCGGCGTGCCGCTGACCCAGGCCGTGGCGGTCGGTGACGGCGCGAACGATTTGGACATGATCGCCGCCGCCGGGCTCGGTATCGCGTTCAACGCCAAGCCGGTTGTGCGGGACGCAGCGGATACCGCGCTCAGCCTCCCCTATCTGGACACGGTCCTGTACCTGCTGGGCCTGTCCAGCGATGAGGTGGAAGCCGGCGACGACCCCGAATCCGGGCCCGCCGGGTCCTTATCCACCGGGGCGGGCCCACGATCCGCGGGCCCGCCCCGGCTGGCGGCTGGATCCGGTCAGGCGTCCGGGGCCGGCACACCCTTCGCGGAGGCGCCGTGACCATTGGCGGCCTCCGGGAGCCCCGCGTCGCCGGGCACCCCGGATACGGACGGCGCAGCGTCCTGCGTCAGTGCGGGCGGCGGGGCGATCTCCTCCACGCCGCCGCCGGCCGTCGTGCCCTTGGCGCCCGCGCCGGAGCTGTCGTCCAGGCCGGCCTCGCGCCGCTTGGAGATCACGATCGCGGCGATGATGATGATCACCGCGCCGAGCGCGACGCCGGTCCGCAGGCCGACGTTGCTGCTGTACTTGACCACGCTGGTCGCGATCAGCAGCGAGACCAGGTTCATCACCTTCAGCAGCGGGTTGATGGCGGGTCCCGCGGTGTCCTTGAACGGGTCACCCACCGTGTCGCCGATGATGGTGGCTTCGTGCGCCTCGGAACCCTTGCCGCCGTAGTTGCCGTCCTCGACCAGCTTCTTGGCGTTGTCCCAGGCCCCGCCGGAGTTCGCCAGGAACACCGCCATCAGCACACCCGTCGCGATGGCGCCGGCCAGGAACGAGCCCAGCGGGGCGTAGCCGAGCCCGAAACCGATCGCGATCGGGGTCAGCACCGCGAGCAGGCCCGGGGTGACCAGCTCACGCAGCGAGTCCCGGGTGCAGATGTCCACCACCCGCCCGTACTCAGGCTTCTCGGTGTAGTCCATGATCCCCGGGTGGGTGCGGAACTGGTTGCGGACCTCCAGGACCACCCGCTGGGCGGCCCGGCCGACCGCCATGATCAGCAGGCTGGAGAACATGAACACCACGGCGGCGCCGAGGATCAGGCCGACCAGGACGTTGGGATGATCCACCGACAGGCTGAACGAGCCGGCCGCCCTGCCCAGGGACTGCTCGACCGTGGTACGGAACGAGCCGAACAGGGCCGTCGCCGCGAGTACCGCGGTCGCGATCGCGATGCCCTTGGTGATCGCCTTGGTGGTGTTGCCGATCGCGTCCAGGTTGGTGAGGATCTGCGCGCCCTCGCCCTCGACGTCCCCGGACATCTCCGCGATGCCCTGGGCGTTGTCGGTGACCGGGCCGAAGGAGTCCATCGAGACGATGACCCCCACCGTGGTCAGCAGGCCGATGCCCGCCATGGCCACGGCGAACAGCGCGATGGTGGCGTTCCCGGTGCCGAGCAGGAACGCGCCGAATACCGCGCCGCCGATCAGCAGCGCCGCGTAGACCGCCGACTCCATGCCGATCGAGACGCCGGAAAGGATGACGGTGGCCGCGCCGGTACGCGAGCTTTCCCCGATGTCGCGGACCGGCTTGCGGTTGGTCTCGGTGAAGTACCCGGTGAGTAGCTGGATCGCGCTGGCCAGCACGATACCGATCAGGATGGCCCCGAACGCGATCCACTGCGGGTCGCTGCCGTGGTGCAGGATGCCGATGTCGGTGACGCCGGTGAGCTTGCTGAACTTGTCCGGCAGATAGGTGAAGCAAGCGACGGCAACGCCGATCACGGACAGTATCGCTGAGACGAAGAAGCCGCGGTTGATCGCGGTCATCCCGCTCCGGTCACCGGCCCGCGGCCGGACCACGAAGATGCCGATGACCGCGGTGATGATGCCGATGGCCGGGATGAACAGCGGGAGGACCAGGCCGTAATTGCCGAACGCGACCTTGCCGAGGATCAGCGCGGCCACCAGCATGACCGAGTACGACTCGAACAGGTCGGCCGCCATGCCCGCGCAGTCGCCGACATTGTCGCCGACGTTGTCGGCGATCGTCGCCGCGTTCCGCGGGTCGTCCTCGGGGATGCCCTGCTCCACCTTGCCGACCAGGTCGGCGCCCACGTCGGCCGCCTTGGTGTAGATGCCGCCGCCGACTCGCATGAACATCGCCAGCAGCGCGGCCCCGAAACCGAAGCCCTCCAGCACCTGCGGAGCGTTGGCCCGGTAGATGAGCACGACGATGGTCGCGCCGAGCAGGCCCAGGCCGACGGTGAACATGCCCGCGACGCCGCCGGTCCGGAAGGCGATCTTCATCGCGCGATTCTGGCCGTCTTCACGCGCCGCCGCGGCGACGCGGACGTTGCCGCGCACGCACAGCGACATGCCCGTAAAGCCCGTCAGGCCGGAGAACAACGCTCCGACCAGGAAGAACGCACTGCGGCCCCAGCGCACCCCGGTGTCGTCCGCGGGCAGTATCAGCAGAATAAAGAAGATGATGACGACAAAGACGCCCAAGGTCCTGAACTGGCGCCGCAGGTAGGCGGCCGCGCCCTCCTGGACCGCGCGGGCGATCTCCTGCATCTTCTGGGTGCCCTGGCTGGCGGCCAGCACCTCGCGGACCAGCCCGGCGGCCACTCCCAGGGCCAGGAGCGCGATGACCCCCGCAATGATGATCAGCACCAGGTTCCCGCCGGTCACATTGACGGTCCCGGCCGCCGCAGCCACGGCGATATGGCTTGCCAATTCGTGTCCTCCTTGACCCTCAAACCAGGCATCGTGCCGTCTCGGGACGGGGCCGTGCGTTGCTTCGGTGCACGGGCCCGGACCGGCGAACGCCCGGAGCGGCGGTCAGCCGCATCCGGCGCCAGGCAGGTGGCGCACGCACTGAGTAGTGCCACCAAGACAGTGGCGGGAGTCTACGCAGGCAGCACGGCAGTGGTAAAGACAGGGTCCTTCCTAACAAGTTCGAGACGTAACCGTAATAAAATTATGACCGGATCGATAGGGGAGCCCGGGTCCGTCCGGCCCAGTCAGTGCTGACGCCTGGCGGCTACCCGGCCGCCGGGGCCGCAGGCCAGCTCATCCGCACGCTGAGCCCCGCTTCGGTGGACGAAACCTGCACGTCATCGGCTAGGCCCGAGATCACGGCCAAGCCGAACGCGGCCGGGAACGCCCCGTCCCGCTTTTCCGCGGGCACCGGGTGGAACGGGGCCGAGCCGCCGTTCGATGCGGACACGGCCGCGCTATCCATGACCGCGGCAAATCCGGCCGCGTCTGGCCCGGCGTCCGGAGGCGCGGCGTCGCTGACCACGACCTCGAAACGTTCACCCAGGTCGGTGAGCTCGATCCGGACGGGCTCGGCGGGGCAGTAGCGACGGTGGGCTTCCACCGCCCGCGAGCATGCTTCGCCGACAGCGAGCCGCACCTCATCCAGCAGTGCCTCGGCTACACCGCTCCGGCGGGCGACGGCGGTGGCAACCAGCCGCGCCGTGCGGACATGCGCGGGCAGCGGCGTGAACGTGACTTCAACGGTGGCCATCAGGGGGGAGTCAGCCGGCCGCGTGCTACTTCTCAGCTTTGCGGGCGGCGATGGCCTCGTCCACCGTGTCGTGGATGCCGAAGACCTTGGTCAGTCCCGTGATGCGGAAGATCTTGAGGATCCGCTCTTGCGTGCAGACGAGGTTGAGAGAACCGTCGTAGGCGCGTACGCGCTTAAGTCCCCCAACGAGGACCCCGAGACCTGTAGAGTCGAGAAACTCGACCCTCTCCATGTTCACGACCAGGTTGTAGTTGTTCTTATTGACCAGATCGATCAGGAGCTCACGGAGACGTGGTGCGGTGTATACGTCGATCTCGCCCTCAACATCGACGACCTCGATGCCGTCCTGTGTGTGGTGACCCAGCTTCAGTTCCACAAAATCCTCCAGCGCCATGCAGTCGTCGTCTCAGCGTCCCGCCCTTGCCGCGCGGTCTGGCGGACCCAGGACGCGGGACGATCCTCGGGGCATTCAACCACGCTCCGGTGTCATGTCTATACGAAATCCAGCTGCCCGGCACGTCGCGACGACAGATGAGACGCTGAAAAACCGTGGCTACCACCATCCCGCTGCCGAGTGAGCCAGCGCCTGAGCTGGGCCGGGGACGCGCGGGGATACGCCCGCTGCGGGCCGCACCCGGCGCGGACGAAGGCGAGCTGCCGCCGCCCGCGGGCCAGGTGATCCCGGCCTTCGGCATGCTCAGGGAAGGCGAGCGGACCGGCCGGCTGATTCACCTCGAGCACATCGCGGGACGAACCGCCGTCCCGGCTCCCTGGCCGGACTGGGTCCCGGCCGAGGTGACCAAAGCTTTGGGCCGCCGCGGCGTCCGCGCACCGTGGTCCCATCAGGTCACCGCGGCCGATCACGCCCGCCACGGCCGCAACGTGATCATCTCGACCGGGACCGCCTCCGGGAAATCGCTCGGGTATCTGCTGCCGGCCCTGACCGGGATACTCGAAGGCGGGACCGCGCTCTACATCGCGCCGACCAAGGCACTGGCCGCTGACCAGCTGGCCGCGGTCAGGGCACTGGGGCTGCCGGGTGTCCGGGCCGCCGCACTGGACGGTGACGCCAGTGCCGGCGAGCGGGCCTGGGCGCGCTCCCACGCCGACTACCTGCTCACCAATCCGGACATGCTTCACCACGTGCTGCTGCCCCAGCACCGCAGGTGGCCGGGGTTCTTCAGCCGCCTGCGGTACATCATCGTGGACGAGTGCCACGGCTACCGGGGCGTCTTCGGCTCGCACGTGGGGCACGTCCTGCGCCGGCTGCGGCGGGTGGCCGGGCACCACGCCCGCGACACTCATCCGGTCTTCATCCTGGCCTCCGCGACGGCGGGCCAGCCCGGTGAGACCGCGCGCCGCCTGACCGGCCTGGCAGCCGAGGAAGTCACCGCGGACGGCTCGCCGCACGGGCCCGTGTCGTTCGCCCTGTGGGAGCCTCCGCTGACGCCGGCCCGTGGCGAGGCGGGCGCGCCGGTACGCCGGACGGCGACCGCGGAAGCCGCCGAACTGCTCGCGGGGCTGGTCCGCGAGGACGTCGCGACGCTGGCCTTCGTCCGGTCACGCCGGGGGGCCGAGGCCGTCGCCCTGCACGCCAAGCGCCTCCTCACCGAGCAGGGCGCCGGCGACCGCGCTGGCCGGGTCGCGGCGTACCGTTCGGGCTATCTGGCCGAGGACCGGCGGCGCGTCGAGGCGGCCCTGCGCGGCCGCCGGCTTACCGGCCTGGCCACCACGACCGCGCTGGAGCTGGGGGTCAACATCACCGGCCTGGACGCGGTGCTCATCGCCGGATGGCCGGGGACCCGGGCGTCCCTTTGGCAGCAGGCAGGCCGGGCCGGCCGGCGCGGCACCGGCGCCGTCGCGGTGCTGATCGCCAGGGACGACCCGCTTGATACCTACCTGGTGCACCACCCCGAGATCCTGCGGCATCCGGTCGAGGCCACCGTGCTCGACCCCGGGAACCCCTACGTCCTGGCCCCGCACCTGTGCGCGGCGGCGGCCGAGCTGCCGCTGACCGAGGCAGACCTCGCGCTGTTCGGTCCCGGCGCCGCCGCGGTCGCCGAGGACCTGCGCCGCCGATCGCTGCTGCGCCGCAGGCCGTCCGGCTGGTACTGGACGCGCCGGGCCCATGCGGCCCGGATGACCAGCCTGCGCGGAACTGGCGCCGAGCCCGTCAAGATCGTGGAAGAGACGACCGGGCGGCTCGTCGGGACGGTGGACGAGCCGTCCGCCCACGTTCTCGCGCACGACGGCGCCACGTACCTGCATCAGGGAGACACGTACCTGGTCAGCAGGCTGGACCTGGCCGATGGGGTGGCGCTGGTGGGGCTGGGTGACCCGGGATACGTGACCTCAGCCCGCCAGGTGACCGACATCGAGATCATCGGCCGGCAGCGCCAGATGCAGTGGGGTGACGCACAGGTGTGCTTCGGTGATGTCGAGGTCACCCGGCAGGTCATCTCGTACGTCCGGCGCCGGGCCGACAGTGGCCGCCCGCTGGGCGAGACACCGCTGGACCTGCCGCCGCGGACGCTGTGTACCCGCGCGATGTGGTGGACCGTCTCCGTAGCGCAGGCCGGGCGGCTGACCGCGGCCGGGGTGGATCTGCCCGGTGCCGCGCACGCGGCCGAGCATGCCTCCATCGGCCTGCTCCCGCTGTTCGCGACCTGCGACCGCTGGGACATCGGCGGCGTCTCCACCGACGTGCACCCCGCGACCGGCCGCCTGACGGTGTTCGTCTACGACGGGCACGAGGGAGGCGCTGGCTTCGCCGAACGCGGCTACGAGGCCGCCGCCGCCTGGCTCACGGCCACCCGGCAGGCGATCGAATCGTGCGAGTGCGAGGCCGGCTGCCCGTCCTGCATCCAGTCGCCGAAGTGCGGAAACGGCAACATGCCGCTGTCCAAGACCGGGGCCCTGGCCCTGCTGGGCACGCTGCTCACCGGCCGGGATCCCGGCCCGGATGGCAAAAGGGGGCGGCCCTCGCCGGGGGGGAGAGCGAGGGCCGCCGCACGGTCCGGCCCTGGGGGGGAGGAGCCGAACCGGCTTCAAGCAAAGCTTATCGCGAATCGGGTGTGCGGACACACCTCAGGACAAACGAAGGACATTCCGCGCCAATCAGCATTAGAACATAAGCGACGCGATCTGGATAGTACGGGCGCGGACTGATCTCTATAGCATGGCTGGAGAGATGGCGAGAAGCGGCGCGGCATTCTTTGATCTCGACAAGACCCTCATCTCGAGATCGAGCACGCTGGCGTTCTCCTGGCCCTTCTACCGCCATGGCCTGATCTCCCGGATGGCCATGATCCGGGGCGCCTTTGCGCAGGCCGTGTTCCGGCGGGCCGGCGCAGATCACGAGCGGATGGAGCGTATTCGCAGCCAGGCGAGCCAGCTGTGCCAGGGCTGGCAGGCCGAGCGGGTCCGCGAGATCGTCAGCCGGCACCTGGACGAGATCATCGTCCCGCATCTGTACGCAGAGGCGAGGGCACTTGTGTCCGGGCATCATGAGGCGGGCCGAGACGTCATCGTCGTCAGCGCGTCCGGCCACGAGGTCGTCGACCCGATCGCCGCGCTGCTCGGCGCGGACACGGTGATCGCGACGACAATGGTCATCGCGGACGGCCGGTACACCGGCGACGTCGCCTTCTACGCCTACGGCGAGGCGAAGGCCGCGAGGATGCGCGAGCTGGCCGCGCAGCGTGGATACCAGCTGGCCGATTGCTACGCCTACAGCGACTCGATCACCGACCTGCCGATGCTGGAGGCCGTGGGTCACCCGACCGCGGTCAATCCTGACCGGGCACTCCGGCAGCTGGCGGTCGCCCGCGACTGGCCAATCCTGTCCTTTGCGGCGCCCCACGCCGGCGCAGGCCGCGCCGCTGATTCCCGATCGGGCCCCATTCGCTAAACCACCAGTTCACGGCATGCGACGGTGCTTACTGATCGATGTCACGAATTGATTACGCCAAGGCCTTTCCAAGTCCCGGCATTCGTCGTAGAAAGGAGTCACGGACACCGAAACGTCCGGGCACGACAGCCGGGAACCCACGCGGGACCAGCCACGAGAGGCTTGCCGGCCAGGAACGCCTTAGACGTTCTAGCGCCCATACCGGCGCGGGCGGAGGCAACGGCCTGGCAGGCGAGCATAAGGCGCGCGCCTGGTACCCCAGCAGACAGTGCATTGCGACGGCGCCCCTTCCGGGGGCGCCGTTCGCATGCCGGGCGGCATGATCGTCACGGCCTGCTGTCACCTCGGTGCGCACCGCGCAAGACACGCCTGTCCGTGCCCTAGCTGCACCTATACCAACGGACGGGGTACGATCCCGCTCTTGCGCCAAACGGGCGATAGCGCTGAACTGGTGACGGACACACGATACCGATGAGGCGGAAGAGTGCCACGCGTGCTACTTGGCAGCAGGCGCAAACTGCGTCTGGCGGGATGAGGGGGCCTATTCCATCGCATCGGTAAATAATGCGCCCCGGCGAGAAATTATCTCAAATACCGCAAAAGCCGCGAATCGGTGGCCGGTAAAACAGCTCGCCCTCACACAGTTCGCGTAAGAACGGAGTCAGCGTTGACCAAAGAGACTCTTTCCAACCTGCTGCAGGAATCGCGCCGATTTGATCCGCCACCCGAACTGGCCGCCGACGCGAACGTGACGGCCGACGTGTATAAGGAGGCCGCTGCCGACCGCCTCGCCTTCTGGGCGGACAAGGCCAGGCGGCTCGACTGGGAACGGCCCTGGGATCAGGTCCTGGACTGGTCGCGTGCCCCGTTCGCCAAGTGGTTCACCGGCGGCACTATCAACGCCTCGGTCAACTGCGTGGACCGGCATGTGGCTGCGGGGCTCGGCGACCGGGTGGCCTATTACTTTGAAGGCGAGCCGGGTGACGAGCGGGTCATCACCTACGCCGACCTGAAGGACGAGGTCTGCCGGGCCGCCAACGCGCTCACCGAGTTGGGCGTGCGCAAGGGCGATCGTGTGGCGATCTACATGCCGATGATCCCGGAGACCGTGATCGCCATGCTCGCGTGCGCCCGGCTGGGCGCCCCGCACATGGTGGTCTTCGGCGGATTCTCCGCCGACGCGCTCAGCTCCCGGATTCTCGACTGCGACGCGCACGTGGTGATCACCGCCGATGGGGGGTACCGGCGCGGCAGCGCCACGGCGCTCAAGCCGGCGGTGGATGAGGCTCTCAAGGACTGCCCCGACGTCAGGTCCGTGCTCGTGGTCCGGCGTACCGGCCAGGACATCGACTGGACCGAGAGCCGCGACGTGTGGTGGGACGACGTGGTGGCCCGGCAGTCCGCCGAGCACACGCCGGAGGCGCACGATGCGGAGCATCCGCTGTACGTGATGTACACCTCGGGTACGACGGCCAAGCCCAAGGGCATCCTGCACACGACCGGCGGTTACCTGACCCAGGTCTCGTTCACGCACTGGGAGGTCTTCGACATCAAGCCGGAGACCGACGTGTTCTGGACGGCCGCCGATATCGGCTGGGTCACCGGCCACTCCTACATCGTCTACGGCCCGCTCTCCAACGGCGCGACCTCGATCATGTACGAGGGGACGCCGGACACGCCGAACCGCGGCCGCTGGTGGGAGATCGTCAGCAAGTACAAGGTCTCGATTCTCTATTGCGCCCCCACCGCCATCCGTACCTTCATGAAGTGGGGCGAGGACATCCCCGCCAAATACGACCTGTCCAGCCTGCGGTTGCTGGGCTCGGTGGGCGAGCCCATCAACCCGGAGGCCTACGTCTGGTACCGCCAGAACATCGGCGGGGGCCGCTGCCCGGTCGTCGACACCTGGTGGCAGACCGAAACCGGCGCGCTGATGATCAGCCCGCTGCCGGGGGTGACGTCCGGCAAACCAGGCGCGGCGATGCGGGCGCTGCCCGGGATCACCGTGGACGTCGTGGACGATAACGGGACTACCGTCCCGGACGGCGGGGGCGGGTTCCTCGTCATCAAGGAGCCGTGGCCGTCAATGCTCCGCACCATCTGGGGCGACGATGAGCGGTACGTCAAGACGTACTGGTCACGGTTCGAGGGCATGTACTTCGCCGGTGACGGGGCGAAGAAGGACGCGGACGGCGATCTGTGGCTGCTGGGCCGCGTGGACGACGTCATGCTCGTGTCCGGCCACAACATCTCCACCACGGAGGTTGAGTCCGCGCTCGTCTCGCACCCGCGGGTCGCCGAGGCCGCCGTCGTCGGGGCCAGCGACCCGGTCACCGGGCAG
This sequence comes from uncultured Actinomycetes bacterium, assembly GCA_963824545.1. Taxonomy (GTDB): domain Bacteria; phylum Actinomycetota; class Actinomycetes; order Streptosporangiales; family Streptosporangiaceae; genus Bog-532. Next base: position 46,738 of record CAWGPP010000005.1, read on the forward strand.
GGCATCGTGGCGTTCGCCATCCTGCGCGGGGACGGCGGGCAGGACGGTGACGACTTGGCCACCGAGCTGCGCAACCATGTGGCGCAGGTCCTCGGGCCGATCTGCCGCCCACGGCAGATCCTCGTGGTCGCGGAGCTGCCCAAGACCCGGTCGGGCAAGATCATGCGGCGGCTGCTGCGCGACGTGGCCGAGCACCGGTCGCTCGGTGACGTGACCACGCTGACGGACAGCTCGATCATGGAACTGATCTCCGAGCAGCTGCCGACGGCGAAGGCCGACGACTGAACCAGCGCGCTGCTGCCGCGCCCGCGGCGTGGCCCACCGGCCGCGCCGCGGGCGCACATTATGCCCGGCGGACGTCACCCGGCATAATGATCTTTTGCGGCGCGTACCTCACCGGCGATGGACGTCGCGGGCGCTAGCCTTGAACCCGGCGGGTGCCGGCGGGAACGGCGCCGGGCCAGCCCGGCGCCAGCTGCCGCGCTGCGGTCCCGTGGTGCAAGCCGCCGGGACGGACGCGACACCCATCCCGCGCGACGAGCGGACAGATGCGAGCGCACGATGGGAGAAGAATCGATGGCGCAAACCGAAACGCCGCGGCCCGCGGGCAGCGACCAGTCACTGGGCGAGCTCGTGGCCCAGGCAACGAAGGACGTCTCGCAGCTGTTCCGGGGGGAGCTGAACCTGGCCAAGGCCGAGCTGCGCATTGATGTGCGCCGGATCGGGCTGGCCGTGGCCCTGCTCGGCATGGCCGCTTTCATCGGCTGCCTGATGCTCGTCCTGCTCTGCTTCGCCTTCGCCTACGGCCTGCAAGCGCTCGGCATCTGGGACTGGGCCTCGTTTCTCATCGTCGCCGGTGTCTGCCTGGTGGTGATCGCCCTGGCCGCGCTGATCGCGGTGCTGCGGGTGCGCGGGGTGACCGGCCTGCGCGCCACCAGGACCAGCGTGCAGGACACGATCACGATCCTGCGCGGCGGCGACCGGCGCCCGGAAATCGCCGGCCCGGCCCAGCAGTGAGCGCACCTCGATGACCACCGGCACTGACTCGGCCATCCATATCGACGGGCCCTGGACGCACCGGTCCGTCAGTGCCAACGGCTCCCGTTTCCACATCGCGGAAAGCGGCGACGGCCCTCTCGTGCTGCTGCTGCACGGGTTTCCCGAGTTCTGGTGGACGTGGCGGCGGCAGCTCGCGTCGCTGCCCGCGGCGGGCTTCCGCGCCGTCGCTGCCGACCTGCGTGGCTACGGCGGCAGCGACAAGCCCCCGCGCGGCTACGATCTGGTCACCGCGGCCGCCGACGTGGCGGGGCTGGTCCGCGCGCTCGGCGAAGCCAACGCGATCGTCGTCGGCCACGACTGGGGCGGGCTGGTGGCCTGGACGGTCGGCGCGTACTTCCCGAAGATGGTCCGGCGTCTCGCGGTCGTGTCGGTCGCCCACCCGCTGCGCATGCGCGGAGCGATGTTCGCCGAACCGCTCAGCCACCGGCGCCGCAACAGTCACATGCTCGCCTTCCAGCTGCCGATCGTGCCGGAGCGGCAGCTGGTGCGCGACGACGCCGAACTGGTAGGCCGCATGCTGGCCGACTGGTCCGCATCGGGATGGCCGGACGGCGAGACCGCGCAGGTGTACCGGAGGGCCATCCAGATACCGTCCGTGGCCCATTCGGCCATGGAGTACTACCGCTGGTTTTTCCGCTCGACCCTGCGCCCCGACGGCATGCGCTACACGCACCGGATGCGCGTGCCCATCCAGGCCCCGACGCTGCAGGTGCACGGCGCTCTGGACATCTGCGTGCTGCCCGGTACCGCGCGCGGGGCCGGCCGCCACGTGGAGGGCCCGTACCGGTGGCGCATGATCGATGGCGTCGGCCACTTTCCGCACGAGGAGCGCGCCGACCAGTTCGACGCCGAGCTCCGCAGCTGGCTGACGGACCCCGAGCCGGAACGATGACGGGGACGGCCCGGGACCGTGATCCGGCGGGCCGGCCGCGTAACGCCCGGCCGCGTGACGGTCTCGGGCGCCCACTCCCGAAGAACGCGCCCGGCGAGCCACGGGTCCCAGAAGACCTCACCCTGCCGCCCGGCGAGAGCCTGCGCCTCGCGGACGAGATGCTGGCCTCCGGGTGCCCCTTTCACGCGCACGAGGTGCTTGAGGCGTCCTGGAAAGCAGCGCCGGCCGGGATGCGTGACTTCTGGCAGGGCCTGGCTCAGCTTGCGGTCGGCCTGACCCATGCCCGGCGCGGCAACGCCCGCGGTGCCGTGGCGCTGCTCCGCCGGGGCGCCACGGCCATCCGCGCCTTCGCGCCAGCCGATCCCTACGGCGTACCGGTGGACCGGGTCGCCGGCGACGCTGACGGCCTCGCGGACAGGATCACCCGCGACGGCCTGGCTCAGATCCCCCCGGGCGCGCTGCTGCTGCGGCTTCGCTCCTGACCGGCCACGGCCCCGGCGTACCGCCGCTAGTCGCACCCTTCGGTGGACACCGGAACGGTCGCGGTGCTGCCCGCACGCGCGTCCGCGGAGACCTCGGCGGCGGTGAGCACGAAGCCGGTGTCGGGAACGCCGACGGCCGCCGCGAACACGACCCCGTAGACGCTCCCGTTCGGCGCGATGAGCGGCCCACCCGAGTTGCCCGGCTCGACATTGGCCTTCACCTGGTAGATCTGCCGGGTGACCTGGCTCGTCTGGTAAATGTCCGGCCCGGTCGCGTCCTGCATACCGCCGACCCGGGCGGGCACCGCGGTGAAGGCGTGGTCCAGCGGGTACCCGGCGACTACGGCGTCTGCGCCTATCTGCGCCTGGCCGGCGAATTCGAGGGGTGTCATGTCGAGGCCGGGAACGTAAAGGATCGCGATGTCGACCTGCGGGTCGTAGAACACCACGGTCGCCTGGTAGACCGCGCCGTTCTCCGCGAAGACCTGGGGCCCCTGGGTGACGCCGGCGACGACATGGGCGTTGGTGATGATGTGATCGGGCGCGTAGACGAAGCCGGAGCCTTCGATGATCCGGGAGCAGCTGGGCGCCGTTCCCTTGATCTTGACCACCCGGCTGCGGGCGGCGAGAAACCCGGCGCTGTCCAGGACGGCACCGTCCGGCGGGGCGACACTCAGCACGTGCGCGGCGCCGATGCCGCTGAACACCTGGGGGAACGGCCCGCTGGCCAGCAGGCGGCGGAAGTCGGAGAACATCGTCCGGGCCGGCGTGGGCATCAGCCGGTCCGTCGTGCGCAGCACCGCGGAGTTGTTGACCTGTGACACGACCCCGCTGAAGGGTGAGGCGACCAGGACCGAACCGATCACCCAGGCGATCAGCAGTACGGAGAGCACGCTGACGACGGCCCCGCCCACGCTGTCGACGAAGGCGGCCGGCCGCCACGTCATGTGCGATCGCAGCGCCGTGCCGATGGCGGACGCGGCGAACTGCCCGATGATGGCGAGCAGGACCAGGATCACGACGGCGACCAGATCCTGCTGGTTCTGGCCGCCGACGATCGCGCGTGAGATCGCCGGGGCGAACAGTGCCCCGGCGACCGCGCCGCCGAGGAAGCCGGCGAAGCTCAGAACGCCCACGACGAAACCCTGCCGGTAACCGGAGACGGCAAATGCGGCGGCGACCACGAGCAGCGCCAGGTCCAGCAAGTCAGCGTGCACGAGCCTTACGGTATCGGGCGATCCTGAGTGCCCGGGAACACTTCACCGGGCCCGCCGTCTACCTGCAGCTCGTACTCGGCGGCGGTGTCCCACGGGGTCTCCCAGCCACCCAGCGCCAGCAGCTGATCCACCAGGGCAGCCGTGAAGCCCCAGATGAGCAGGCCCTTCACCCGGAAGCCCGGCCCGACCCGGCCGCGCGGAATGCGGACCGTCACCCGGCAGGCCGGGTCAGCCAGCTCGGCCACGCTGATCCGTTCCACGGCCGCCACCTCGCGCGGGTCCACCGCCGACACCGGGCCCGGGGAATGCCACCAGGCCAGGACCGGGACGACCCGGAAACCGCTGCGCCAGATGTATAGCTCGGGCAGCGTGGTGAGGACGTCAACGCTGCCCGGGTCTACTCCGGCTTCCTCCGCCGCCTCGCGTAGCGCGGCGGCGGCCGGCCCGGAATCGGTGGCGTCGATGGCGCCGCCCGGGAACGCCGGCTGCCCTGGATGCTGTCGCATCCCCTGGCTGCGCTGGATGAATAGCAGGTCGGGACCGGTCGGGCCCTCGGCGAAGAGGATCAGGACGGCGGCTGGGCGGCCGCCGGACGACGGCGGCTGCAGGGGCGGCAGCACATCCATGCGAGCGGCCGATCCAGCCAGGTCAATGAGCCAGTGCGGTGGCGGCGAGGCCTGCGGCGCCACCGCGGGCCGTGCGGCCGCTACCGGCCGCGGCCTGGGATGACCGACCGGGACGGGACCGGGGTCATCGGACCGGTCCGGGTGGCCGCCCGCGGTCACGAGAACGGCCCGGTCTTGACCAGCTTGGCCGCGACCTGCGGGTCGGTCGGCCCCTCCCCGAACGACGGGCACAGCCGGGCCACGCCGCACGCGCCGCAGGCCGGGCGGCGGGCGTGGCAGACGCGGCGGCCGTGCCAGATCATCCGCTGCGACAGATCCGTCCAGTCCGACGGCGGGAACAGCCCGCCGACCTCCGCCTCGATCTTGACCGGGTCGGTGCTTGAGGTCCACCGGAAACGCCGGGCCAGCCGCGCGAAGTGGGTGTCCACGGTAATGCCGGGGACCCCGAAGGCATTGCCGAGGACCACGTTGGCCGTCTTCCGGCCTACCCCGGGCAGCGTGACCAGGTCACGCAGGTTCCCGGGCACCTCACCGCCGAAGCGGTCGCAGAGGGCCTGGCCGAGCCCGATAATGCTGTTCGCCTTGGCGCGGAAGAAGCCGGTCGACTGGATCATCTTCTCCAGCTCCGCGCGATCGGCGGACGCGTAATCGGCGGCCGACCGATAACGCGCGAACAGCGCCGGCGTCACCATGTTGACCCTCTTGTCGGTGCATTGCGCCGACAGGATGGTGGCGACGAGCAGTTCCAGCGGTGAGCTGAAATTTAGCTCGGTGTGCGCGTCGGGGTAAAGAGCGGCCAGCTCGCGGTTGATCCGGCGGGCGCGGCGGACCAGCGCGGTTCGCGACTCAGCTTCGGCGATCACCTCACCACCCTATTGGCCGACCCCGGTGGCCAGCCCGCGTATGGACGGCCCTCGCGGGGCCGGTTAAGAGACCGGGTATGTGGATGGAGTGGTGATGTAGGTACGGCCTGCGGGGGTGCGCCAGACCAGGACGCCGGGCTCGGGTTGCTCCAGCCGCCAGCCTTCGGCTTGTTTGCACCGGTGATGGTGCCGGCAGAGCGGCGCGAGGTCACATTCGCAGGTGAGGCCACCCTGCTCGTAAGGCACCGTATGGTCCAGATCGCACCGGGCGGCCGGGCGGCAGCAGCCGGGAGCCGAGCATGTCACCGAGCGCGCCCGGATCAGGTGCTGTAGCCGCCGGCTGGGCTCGTATCCGGGTTCCTGATTCTGGTGATCACAGGTCCCCTGGGCCAGCGCGGCGATTTTCACGGTGAGCTCGCGCGCGCCAAGCTGTCTCTTCGCTGGTTCGGCCCACCTCACGGGGCCAGCGCCGCCGCTGGGGCGGGCGGGTGGCCCCGGGGTTGCACCGCCGCCGGGGTCGCCGAACACCTGCGCGGGACGCCGGCCGGGCATGCAGCCATGCCCGATCGCCCGCCCGCTGTCATCGGTTACGGTCAGGCACCACCGGGTGGCCGGATGAGCGGCAGCCCGGATACTCAGCTGGCGGGCCAGGTCTGGGTCGATGGGGCCGAACCCGGCCACTTCGGCCGGACCGCTCCCCAGTCCCAGCAGTGCGCTCAGCGACATCGTCAAGTTGACCCGGGCTGCCAGCCGGCCGCCGGCCGGGTCACCAAGAGCAGTGGGCGGGCATTGTCCGGGCTGTGGGACCCAAGGGGATGGGAGGAGCTCCCCGGAAGCGAAGACTTCGGACCCCGGCTTCCCGGAGGCGGGTTCTGCACCGGACACCGGCCTACTGGACGCCGAATCCCCCACCGACGCGTCGCTGGTCACCGGCTCCCCGGTCTGGGTCTCCCCAGACGCCAGCCCGCTGTTCGCGGGGTCCCCGGACAAGGGATCTTCGTACGCCGGTCCGCTGCCCGCGGGGTTGCCGGACGCGGGATCTTCGGAGCCGGGGTTGGCGGACGAGCGGGGGGCCTGGCGGGGAGGGGGGTCGGGGCACGGGGCGGGCGCGGCACTGGGCGATGAGTTCCGGCCAAGGATGGCATCGAGGTAGGCCCGGGCGCGCAACTGGTCGAGGGAGCCTGCCAGGCCGGCGTCACGCAGGTCGAGAGCGCGCGAGGTGAGGTACTGGTCCGCTTCCAGGACGTCGGCGGGCGGCAGCCCGTATCCGGCGAGCGCTGCCGTCCCGGCATCCTCGCGCCATCGCCGGACGCGCGGGTCCTTCTGCGCCTGTTCGCGCCGGCGCTCGGCGGCGGCGGGATCCACAGCGAGCACAGCGCGGGCCAGCGCCACGCGCAGCTGGCCGGTCGTCTGCTGCCCGGCGGCCGGCAATATCCGGCCCTCGACGGTGCGGGCGTCCTCGTCGCTCAGCGCCCGCAGCGCCTCGGCGATGAGGCGGGCTTTCAGGTAGTCGATCCGGCCCTCGCGCAGCGCACGTGCCGTTTCCGGCAGCCGGATAGCCAGGTCAAGAGCCAGATCCAGGCAGCCATTGGCCGCCTGGGCGGTCAGCGTCAGCGCCGCGCCGATTTCGTCGGTGAGAAACTCGCTCATCTGCTCGGGGAACGCAGTCGGCTGTGCTGGCGCCGTCCGCTCGGCGGGCCGCCGACGCGCCAGTTCCGCAACTGCTGACAACGTTCCTGCGGCGCTCCAGGATTCAAGCCGGCGCCAGGCCCGCAGAACACCGATCAATTCGTCGTCGTCCAGGCGGCCCAGCTCCCCGTCGCCGGTTACCGCATCGGTCATTCCGGCGAGCGATGGACCGGGCACAAGGGTATCCAGTACCTCGCCTGACCCGAAGCCGGAGCCGGAGGGGGAAAGAGAACGTACCCCGGGACCCGTCTCCCGGCGGGCCCAGAAGCCAGCCTCGATTACTTCAAGAGAGAGGTCCGCCGCCCGGGCTTGCACCTCGGCGGCCAGCTCATCCGCGATCTCCTGCGGCATCGTGAGGACTTCCACCAGGCCGGAAGAGTCCTCATCGCCGTCGTCCCACCACTCCGGACCGCTTGAGGGGTGCGCCGGCTTCGCGGGCGGGCTTTGCGTGGGCGCTGCGTTCGCGGACGGGCTTTGGACCGCCGACTCCACAGGCGGGCTGTGGAGCGGCGCTGCGTTCGCGGACGGGTTTTGGGCCGCCGGCTCTACAGGCGGGCTGTGGAGCGGCGCTGCGTTCGCGGACGGGTTTTGGACCGCCGGCTCCACAGGCGGGCTTTGCGCGGGCGCCTCCGCGGACGGGTTTTCGGCGGCCACCGGCTCCGCGGGCGGGCTTTGGACGGGCTGATTCCTGGCCGACTGATTTTGCACGCGCTGATTTTTCAGGCGCTGATGTTGGGCTGGCTGATTCCGGGCGGACCATGGGGTGCCTGGCTCATCAGCGGACTGGTCTGGCTGATCGGGCGGTCCTGCCTCGTCAGCAGGCGATTCCGAATGATCGGGCGGGTCCGGCTGATGGCGCGGGCGGCCAGCATCACGGCGGGGCGGACGAGGATCACGCTGTGACGAGTGAGGCTCCCGGCGCGGTGCGCGATCTCCCCCCGCGTCCGGGGCCGATCCTAAGGTCATATGCCACCGCCGACCTGTTCGGATGAGATCCGAAGGATTTGCTCGTTTCGAACATTTTATCGTATAAATGACGAGCATTCAATGCCTCTAGGTAACTTTGTCCGATACCGGTCCGGCCCGGCTGCGTCCGGCCCGGCTGCGTCCGGGCCGGCTGCGTCCGGGCCGGCTGCGTGCCGGGCCGGCTGCGTCCGGGCCGGCTGCGTCAGGCCCCGTCTTCCTGGGCCAGGACCTTCGCGACGCGCGCGAGGTCCTCGGGCGAATCGATATCGTCGGGGCGGCCGGTGTCGCCGCACTCGACCAGCGTGAGCAGCTCAGCGTGGGCGCGCAGGAACGGGCGGGCGCCCGCGTCCCCGCGCGCCATGGCCAGCACCTCATCCCAGTGCGCGCGGGCGATCAGCACCGGATTGCGCGGCCGCCCGCCGTAGGCGGCCACCGCGATCCCCGCCCCGGCGCGGTGCGCGGCGATCAGCCGCCGCACCGACCCCGGGCCGGCCAGCGGCTGGTCGGCCAGCGCGATCACCGCGGCACCGCAGGCCTCCCCCGGCAGCGCGCGCACCGCCGCCAGCCCGGCCGCCAGCGACGAGCCCATCCCCGTGGCCCAGGCCGGGTTATCCACCACCACCGCCCCGGGCACCGCCACCGCCGCCGCCCCGGCCACCAGCACCACCGGCCCCGCCCCCCCGGCCCGCAGCAGCGCCACCCCCCGATCAGCCAGCCGCCGCCCACCGACCTCGACCAGCGCCTTCGGCCGGCCCAGCCGACTGCCCTCCCCCGCAGCCAGCAACACCCCGGCCACACGCGCCTGCATACGATCAAGGCTACCGACAGCCCACGGCGCATCACGTGGACCGCCGAGGCCGAGCGGAGCCTCCGAACGATCCACAGGATCGCTAGTAGCCCGCGGGCCTGGGCGAGTCCGGCTGGTGCCGCCAGCGCCGGTCCCGCGGCGCCGAGCGCGCGGTCGTGTCCCAGGTGACCTGGACAGCCGTGGTCGAATTGGTGGCATTGAGGGAAATCGCCGCACTACCGCCTGCTCCGTCCGGGCGCTGCACCTCCACCACGAGGGTGACGCTCTGGCCCGCCTCCAGTTGCCCGGACGACTGGCTCATCGTGAGGACCGGTGACGACGCGCCGGCGGTCCAGCTGACCGGGCCGCCGCTCGCAGTCAGCACGATCTGGCCGGCCGAATCGGTCCCGAGGTCAAGGCGTCCTGGGCTGACCTTGAGCTGGCCGGACGCCGGCGGCCTTGCGGCCGCGGACCGTGGTATCGCGGCGGCGGCCGGGGAGGCCGGGGGGGCCGGGGGGACAGGCGAGGCCGGCGAGGCCGGGAAGACCGGGAAGACCGGGCTGCCGGGCGACGGCTGGACCGCCAGGCTGGGCAGCAGCGCCACGCCCATGGTGCGTTGCGGCGTCCGCGCCGGGATGATGACCGAGGGTGTGGCCGTCCCGGTCGCGCGCGTCAGCTGCCCGGGCCCGTCATCGGGTGGCGCGTCATTGGCGGACACCGGCCGGGACAGCGCGCTCCGGCGCCGGGCCCCGTTACCCGGCGCCGCCGGATTCGGTACCGGCCGGATCGGCTGGCCGACCTCCGCTTGGGCCGGGGCGGCCGCCGAGGCCGGCAGATGGCCGGTGTCACCGCTCAGCGAGGCGTGCCCGCCGAGTCCGCCGACCGCCAGCACGGCCGCGATGCCGCTCGCCGCTACCGCGAGCACGGCCCCGGTCCCGGCGAGAACCCGTCGGCGCCGGCGGGGTAGCACACCGTGACCACGCTCGTTATCCCGGTCCGCGGTGGCCGTGGCAGCCCGGGCCGGGTCGTGGTCAGCCGGGCCCGGCTGGTCCTCCCCGGCGCTGCTGACCGGCGCGGCCCGGCGCGGGGCGGCCGCACGGTCCGGGGGCTCTGGGTCGCTGAGGCGGCCCAGCACCCCGGCCCAGCCTCCCTCGGTCATGGCCGGCCGGGGGATCAGGCCGAAGATTTTCGCCGCGGAGACATTATGGGGCAGCCGGGGCTGGCACGACGGGCAGGGGCCGACGTGCCGTAGCAGCCGCTCACGAACCGCCGGGGTCATCATGCCGGTCCAGCCCTGGAGGGCCTCGGCGCGGCCGGCGCACTCCTGGCTGTCCCGGTTGATGAGGATCTCGGCGGTCAGGGCTTGCTCCAAGTGCTGCTGCGCCGCGGTAAGCAGCGCCGGCGCGTGCGGGCCAGGCAGGCCGAGAACGCGGGCCACCTCCGGTGCCGTCATCCCATGCCGGGTAAGGAGATCGAGAGCCTCACGCTCATCAGCAGGAAGCGAGATGACAGAGTTCCAGGCCATGATGCGCAGGGCCGCGTCCCGCTGCTGGGGCCGGGCCACCGGCTCATCGCTCTCGCCGGCCGACCCCGGGCAGTGACGATCACACTCGGCCCGCGCGATCGCGAATAGCCACGCCTTCAGCATCGCCGGATCGTCGAGCTCGGCGATCCGCGCCCCGGCGAGGATGATGGCGTCACGCGCCGCCACCTGGGCTGCATCGCGGCTGCGCAGGATAAGCCAGCAGTACTGGTAGAGGTCGTCCGCATGAGCGTCATAGAGCTGCCCGGCCGCGTCCGGGGCACCCGTCCGCAGGGCCGCGACTACATCGGGTGAGTTCATAGCGAAAAGGTAGTACCGAGAGTAGTTAGTCGACTACCGAAACGGCAAAAGGTACGGCCTTGATGCCGTTATTTGCCGAAGGAGATCGATCACTCAGGGTATTGGCGTTCACCTGGTTGTTCGCGACTCAGCCGCCCCCTTCGTCACACAACGTTATAATTACGGAATGTATCCGCCAGCATCCCCGGCGCGACCGCTTATGTGACCGAGAGCAGCCGGACATGAGCTGATCGTGAGAGCGGCCATCGGCAGCCCTCCCGATCGGGCACAATAGTGACCGGCCCATTACGCACGGTCCATCTCGCGGTTGACGCGACGACGGCCGGGTCCTGCGGCACCGGGGGCTACGCCTGGCGAGGCTCATCACCAAGCAAACGTCCCTTTGGGTGGGGTTGTCTCATGTCATTGACCGTTGACGGTGATTCCCCGGAGACGCTGAGCCTCTCCCCGAGCCCATCTCAGGAACGCTTTCAACGATGCTCTGTGACCCTCGAGGCGGCCAACCCCCGTGTCCTTGCGGACGGCACCGAGACGGGGCCGCCGGTCATGCGGGCCATGGCGTGGCGTGCCCGGCGGCACTGGATGTTGCTGATCCTGCTGGCCGCCGGGGCGGGGCTGCGCGTCGTCACTGAGCTTGCCTACCGGCCAGCCCTGCTGTACATCGACTCACTGAAGTACCTGACCGCGGGGCTGGAGAAATACGACCCGCAGGGATACCGCGACTTCCTGCTCACCCCCGTTCTGCGGGCCGGGAACCTGGCCACCGTGGCCGGCCTGCAGCATCTGCTCGGGCTGGCGATGGCGGTCGTCCTCTACGCCCTGCTGCGGCGCCACCAGGCCCCCCGCTGGGCGGCTGCCCTGGCCACCGCTCCGCTGCTGCTGGACGCGTACCAGCTCCAGATGGAGCAGACCATCATGCCGGACGTCACGTTCGAGGCCCTCATCGTCGCCGGGCTGGCCATCCTCCTGTGGAAGCCGCGGCCTGCGTTGCACGCCATTGCCCTGGGGGGCTTCGTTCTCGGCATGTCGGCCACCGTCCGCCAGGTGGGCGAGATCCTCATCGTCCCGGCCGTTGCCTCCTGCCTGCTGGCCGCGCACGGCTGGTGGGCCCGGCTGGCGTCCGGCAGCCTGCTCGCCGTCAGCTTTGCAATCCCGATCCTGGTGTACATGACGTATTCGGCGGCCGTCCTGCACGACCGGTTCGAGCTATCCGATCAGGGCAACGCGGTCCTCTACGGGCGCGTCGCGGCGGCCGCCGACTGTGCCGCCCTGCACGTCCCGGCGGCCGAGCGGGCCGTGTGCCCGTCGCCGCGCATCGCTACCTCGTTCGGCGTGGACGGGCTGGTCCATAACCCGGGCTCGCCGGCCTACCGGGCCCCGCTGCCGACCGGGATCAGCCATGCGGACGCCGCCAAGCGGCTGTCCTACGCCGTGCTGGCGCAGCAGCCGCTCCACGTCGCCGGGGCGATCGCCGGGGACGCCGTGAAGCTGTTCGCCCTGACCAGGGACACAGCCCCGGGCGACACGCCGATCTCGCGGTGGCAGTTCCAGACGACGTACCCGACTTACCCCGCGACGATCACGCTGCCGTCCGCGTCCGCGCTGTTCCGGAGCACTGGCGGGGGCGGCGCTCCGGTGGCCGTCCGCCCCCTGGCCGCCTTCCTGCGCGGGTATCAGCTGCACGGCGGTTACACCCCCGGGCCGTTCCTGCTCCTGTCGCTGCTGGCCGGGATCGCCGGTCCGGTCGCCGGCCGTCGGCGCAATGCCACGGTCGCGCTGGCCTGCCTGCTCATCGCCGGGGTGGGCGCCGCGGTCCTTCTCGGAGCTGACTTCTACGAGTTCTCGTGGCGTTACCAGCTCCCGGCCCTGGTGACGCTTCCGGCCGCTGGGGCGCTGGGGGTCAGCGTGCTCGCCCGGCTCCGCACGGCGGCCCGGCGGCAGGCCCGGCTCCGCACGGCGGCCCGGCGGCCCGGCGGAAGACTGCCGCCGCGAGCGCACCGAATTCGGCAGTAACGTTGGGCAGGTGCCCAGCGAGCATGAGCAACCCGACATCCGGACCCTTGAGTCCCGCGTCGTCTACCAGGACCCCTGGATCCGGCTGAGGCAGGACCGGATCGAACGGCGGGACGGGTCGCGCGGGACGTACGCCGTCGTCGAGAAGCCCGACTTCGCCCTGGTCATCCCGGCCGAAAACGACGGCTTCCACCTCGTGGAGGAGTACCGGTACCCGATCCGGCGCCGCAGCTGGTCGTTCCCGCAGGGCGGCTTCCCGGCCGGCGCGGCGGGTACCCCGGCCGACCTCGCCCGCCTGGAGCTGAGCCAGGAGACTGGCCTGCGGGCGGGCGAGCTGACCCCCCTCGGTTTCCTGCACTGTGCCCTCGGGACGACCGATCAGGGCTGCCACATCTTTCTCGCGACCGGCCTGCAGCCGGGAACGCCGGACCGGGAGCTTGAAGAACAGGACATGAGGCAGCAGTGGATACCGCGCGCCCGGTTCGCGGAGATGGTCCGCGAGGGGGTCATCACCGATGATTCCACGCTGGCCGCGTTCGCCCTGCTTCTGCTGCACGAGAAACATTCCGGCTGACGTCGTGCCAGGCTTCGTCCGGCAGGCGCGGGCCAGCCTGCGCCGGCACTGGCTGATAGCGGCGCTGCTCACGCTCGCCGCCGCCGTCCGGGGACTGGTGCTGTTCGCGTACCGGCCGGCCCTGATCTTCCCGGACAGCCTGCGGTACCTGCAGTTCGCGCAGCGTTTCGCCGTCGGGGCCTGGTCACCCGACACGATCCGCCCCAGCGGTTACTCCATCCTGCTCATCCCCGCGACCGCGCTTCATGCGCTGTTCCTGATCCCGCTGGCGCAGCACGCGCTCGGGCTGGCCGAGGGGGCGATGATCTACGCGGTCCTCACCCATCGGGGCAGCCGCCGCTGGCTGGCCGCGCTGGCGGCCGTCCCGGTGCTGTTCGACCCGCTCCAGCTCGACTTGGAGCAGTACGTCCTGAGCGACGTATGCGCCACGTTTTTCGTGCTCACCGCGCTGGTCGTGCTGGTGTGGCACGGGAACCGGGCCGGGTGGGCGGCGATGGCGACCGCCGGCCTTCTGCTGGGTGCCGCCGCGGTGATCCGGGTGGCCGATGTGGTGCTGATCGTCCCGGCCCTGCTCTACCTCACGGTCACCGTGCGGCCGTGGCGGCGACTGGTCGCGAGCGGGGGCATCCTGGCTGGCTGTTTCGCCCTGCTCGTCGCGGGCTACGCCGGCTGGTTCGCGGGCTCCCACGGGCAGTGGGGCCTGACCGGGTACAACGGGACGTTCCTATACGGCCGGGTGGTCCAGTTCGCCGATTGTTCCGGGCTGCGGCTACCGGCCTACGAACGGCCGCTGTGCCCTGCGCAGCCTCCGGCGCGGCGCAATTACGACTTCTACATGTGGTCGCCGCGCTCCCCCGAGTGGCAGCTCCGCCCGCCGCCCACCATGACCAGGCAGGCGGTGGTCTTCGACTTCAGCCGTACGGTCCTGGCCCACCAGCCGCTCAGCTACCTGACCGCGGTGGAAACCGATACCGTCTACGGATTCTCCCCGGTCCGGGGCAACGGCCCCGAGCACTACCCGGCCGCGTACCTGAAATTCCAGACCGCTTTCCCGCCGTACGCCGAGGTCGTAACGGCCCTCCACACCTACGGTCATACTGGCCCGGCGGTCCAGCCGGCGCTGGCAGGCTTCCTGACCGGATACGGTCGCTTCTGCTACGTCCCTGGGCCGGTGCTGGCCGCCGGGCTGCTGATCGGCCTCAGCCGGCCTGGCCGGCACCAGGCGGTCCCGCCGGCGCGGCCTGCGGCCGGCGGATCTGCTGTTCAACGGCACCGCGCTGGCCGCGCTCATCGCGGCCGCGGCTTTCGCCCCGTTCGACTGGCGTTACCAGCTGCCTCAGCTCACCCTGATCCCGGTGGCCGCCGCGCTTGGGGTGATGGCCCTGGCCGGCGCGGGGCCGCCGGATCGCGTAGCGGCCGGTCCGGCGGCGGGACCGCCGACCACGGAAGACCGCTCGCCGGTGACCCGCTTCGGCCGTTCCCACCACGGCCGGGTGTCCTGGTACCACCGCACGGCCGCGTCCAGCCCGGCCGCGAAAGGCCTACGCGGGCAGTACCCCCTGCCGCGCGGCAAATGAATCATGCAGCGAGCAGCGGCGGATTTTGTAACGGCTGAGCATCGGCCGTAACGGCTTAACATCAACTTGCATCGCTCATGCACCGATACGCTGGTCCGCGCGTCTTGTATGAGTATCCCGCGCGCAGAGAGGAACCCCGGGAAATGAGCGTCGGAACCACCGCGGCTACGGCCACGAACGAAGATGGCGACACTGCCGGGCTCATGAACTGGACGGCGCTGCTCCTTATTGCGCCGCCTGCGGCGCCTGGGTGGAGATATTCGCGCCCGGCGAAGGCTGGCGGCACTCTCGCGGTCATACGGCTCCGAACGGCACGCGGTCGCCGTTCGACCCCGGGCACGAGGTCGAACTGGCGTGGTGCCGCCCCCCGGCCCGTTCGGTGTCCCCGGCCCAGCTCGAACACCTGCTCGCCGCCCTAGACGACGCCATCGCCTACCGCGAGCACGCCTCCTCCTCCGGCTACGCCACGGCGTACCGGGTCCTGCGCCGTCAGCTGGCCGGCCCGCCCCGCCCGACGCCCTGAGCGGGCTGACCGCCGTCGTTACGCGGCCGTGCCGTCCTGATCGCACTGTCTCGCGATGACATCGGTGGGGCTGATCGTGCGTGGCACGCTGCGACGCGGGGACGGCCCGTCCTCCCGCGGGTCGTCCTCCCAGCTCCCAGCCCCATCACCGGTTTCATCTGGCCCTGCTGGGTAGGGCAGTCAACGTAGTCCAGATGGGATCGTGGTGATCCAAATGCCGTGGTGGGAGGCTACCCTCTTCTTCGCCGCAGTGATCTTGGCAATCTGGGGATTCGCCAGCTGGGTTGGTGTCCAGAAGCGGTATCTGACGCGCGGGCACAACCGCACTGCCCAGGACCTGTACGGCGAGTTCGCCGATTCGCAGCGCAAGCAGCGCAGGTACGCCAGACGTCACGGCGGCGAATGGCGCAACAAGTAGGGCCGGGTTGGCTCGGCTGGCTCAAGCCGGCGGCTGAACGTGGTTCCGCCAGCTGTGCTGCGGTTCGTAGCCCAGTTCGCGGCGGGCCCGGTCGATACTCATCAGCGTCTCGAACTCGCCGATCTCATCGTTTCTCCCGTCGTCCAGTGGCCCAATCAGCAGATACCGCTCAGCAATTGATATCGCAGGGCCGCCTTGGCGCGCAGGGTGAGATACCTCCTCTGGTCAGCCCGGCCGCATATCCCGCCGCCCGTTCAGCGCGCCGGCGGGAACCTGATCCCGCGTGGCTGACTGGCGCTCCGTGCCGGGCTCGCCGTCCCGGGCGTTGCGGGCAGCGGGAACTTCGGGACCGGCGTCCTGGACGCCGGGGTTCCCGGTCTCGCCGGTCTCGCCGCTCTCGTCGCGGGGCCGGAGAACGCTCGCGCGCTTATCCTCGGCCAGCAGCGCGTCGTCGTAGTGGATACGCTGCTGCGGGATACCGGCTCTGGCCAGCACGCGGATGGTCTCATGGACCATCGCGACCGGGCCGGCCACGTAGGCCTCACACTCGCGGTGCGGCAGGTAGCGTGCCGCGACGCGGCCGACGTTCCCCTGCATTCCGTCGAACGCCGGATCGTCTGACGTCACGGGCGTGAGCAGGAACCGAGGATACGCATCCGCCAGCCGGTACAGGTCCGGCAGGTCGTACAGCTCATCACGGGTCCGGGCCCCGTAGAACAGGAAGATCTCCCGCGGGCACGCCGAGGACTCCCTGATCGCCTGCTCGATGATGGCCTTGATCGGGGCCAGGCCGGTGCCGCCAACCACGCAGAGCAGGTCTCGCTGCTCGGCGAGGCCCAGGGTCATGGTGCCAAGGGCCGGGCCGAGAATGAGCTCATCGCCGGGTGCGGTGTAACGGACGAGGGCGTTGCTGACCCATCCCCCGGGCACCGCCCGGACGTGGAAGGTCATCAGGCCGTCTTCGCGGGGCCGGCTCGCGACCGAGTACGGCCGCCAGACCCGCGGCCAGCGCGGCGTCTGCACGGTGACATGCTGGCCAGCGAGATAAGGAAGAGGCTGGTCGGGCGCGACGGTGAGCACGGCGATCCCGGGCTGGCGCTGCTCGTTTTCTACCAGTTCTGCGGTCCAGAACGCGGGAGCGACGGCGCTGTCATCCTCGGCTGCGCGGATCA
The DNA here is from genome assembly GCA_963824545.1 of uncultured Actinomycetes bacterium. Taxonomy (GTDB): domain Bacteria; phylum Actinomycetota; class Actinomycetes; order Streptosporangiales; family Streptosporangiaceae; genus Bog-532. Next base: position 63,439 of record CAWGPP010000005.1, read on the forward strand.
TCAGCCCCGACGCGGCCTGGTAGGCCTGTACCCACGCTTCCTGCGCGTCCTGGGTGAACGCGGGGCCGGCGTAGGCGCGCAGCGTCGCGATCAGGGCCTCGCCGACCGCGTCGTACATCGCGGGCTCAACCGAATACTTGCGGTGGTCCCGGCCGAGCTGGCTCAGGTACCGGACCAGGTCCTCGGGGCTGGTCAGGCCCTCCACGATTTGAACCAGGGCTCGGAGCAGCCTGTCTCGCTGCACGTCCATGGCCGGCGGGAACATACCGCGCAGATGCGGGTGGCCGACGAACAGCCGGCCATAGAAGTAGCTGGCAGGCTGCTCGCCCGCGGCCGCGACGATGGCGAAGGTCTCCCGGATCGACGCGATCGCAGCGTCCGGCAGAAGGTCCGCGGGCGCGGCCGGGGCCCGCACCGGGGCACCCGCGAGGGCAGGGGTTTCCGCGCCAGCCTCCGTGTCCGCGAGTGTCGGAGCGCTCGCCGGGCACGCCGGCAGTACCTGCGGGCGGGGGGACCACCGGGCCGCCGGGTTCCGCGTCAAGCCTTTTCAGGCCGTCGCGGACCCTCGCCAGCACCTCCAGGTCCATCCGCCGCGACCGGCGCTGCCACCAGGCCAGGAGCCCGTGCCGGGACATTGGCTCGCCGTTGCCGCTGGCCTCCTGTGCTCCGGGCAGGTGACGGCGACTAGGCATGGGGCTCCTTCCAACGACAGAGGAAGCAACGAGGTGCATGTCTACGTTCTGTCACCATGGTGTGACTAAGAGGCAAAGGTAACTGTATCTGATGTCAACCTCAGTCGTTTGGGGAAACAGAGGCACCACCCTAGCGTCGCCTCACTGGTTCCCGTCCTCCTGACGGGCCGAATCTTGCCGGTGGAAAATCAGTGACGGTCGAGGATCTTCTGAAGTACCTGCTGCGGCAACGTGCTGGCCGCGCCTGATCGTCCAGCCGCAACGGCGACAATTGGCGTCATCAGTTGACACTATGTGTCAACTGACAGGCTTACAGCCCTGCAGTCCCAGCTCGTCAGTCGCGCTCGTTTAATCGCGCCTATCGTGGTGAACGAACGGCTCCAGGTTCGTTGCCGACACGTCCGTGCGGTTCTGGAAGCCCGCGTTGGATGAGGTCGGCGCGGACAATGCTGATGTGCTCGACCCTGCCGAGGTAGGCGCCGCCGTCGGTGCGGAGGGCGAGTGCTCTGGCTGCGTCCGCCTGTCGTACGGTGGCGCCCATGGCATGCAGGATCAGTGAACTGGTGATCGACTGTCAGGACCCGGCCCGGCTGGCCGCCTTCTGGTGCGAGGTGCTCGGGTTCGTTGAGCTGGAGCGGGTGGAGGGCAGCGTGGAGATCGGGCCGCCCGATGCCGGGTTCGGCGGTCTCCAGCCCACGATTGTGTTCGGGCCTTGCACGACGCCAAAGGCTGGCAAGCTCCGGATGCATTTCGATGTCAGCCCGACTGACCTTGACCAGGACAGCGAACTGGCGCGGCTGCTGCGTGCTGGTGCGCGCCCCGTGGATGTCGGCCAGGCCGGCGATGAGGGATGGCATGTACTGGCCGACCCGGAAGGCAACGAGTTCTGTCTCCTTCGCACCCAGATCCGCGGGTAGCCATGCGGGCCCCGCTCAGTTCGGCTCGGCCGCTCGGCGCCGGTTGTATAGGCGGATGGCCCAGAGGTAGGAGACAGCGGCGATGCCGATGCTCCACGCGATGGCGACGATAGCGTGGTCGCCAATCGCCGCGCCGCTGAGCAGTCCGCGCATGGTGTCGGCGACGGGGGTGAACGGCTGGTACTCAGCGAACTGGCGCAGCCCCGTCGGCATGGTGGCGGTGGACACGAAGCCGCTGCTGAGGAACAGCAGCAGCAACAGGACCATGGGGGTGTTGCTGGCGGTCTCGACGCTCTTGGCAGCCAGCCCGAGCGCGACGGCCAGCCAGATCAGCGCGAAGGCGAACAGGGCCAGTATCCCGATGGCGGCGAGCCAGGCGAGCGGCCCGGCGCTGGAGTGAAACCCGAGGCCGAAGGCGACCCCGATGAGGATGGCCACGGCAGCGAGGGTTTGGATCAGGCTGCCGAGTACGTGGCCGGTGAGGACCGAGGCGCGGGCGATGGCCATGGTGCGGAACCGGTCGATGATGCCGCCGGTCATGTCCATGGCGACCATGATCGAGGTGCCCTGGACGACCGAGGCCGCGGTGATGAGCAACAGCCCGGGCACCACGTAGTCGAGGTAGGCGCCGCGGCCCTGGTGGGCGCCGAGGCCCGCGCCGAGCTGGCCGCCGAAGACGTAGACGAACAGCAGCAAGAGCACGACGGGTAGGCCGATGAGCATCACCGTCATGGACGGGTAGCGGAGCTGGTGTTTGAGGTTGCGGCGCAGCATGACCCGGGAGTCGCTGAGCGTATAGGCGAGCGTGGTCATCGTTTCGCTGCTCCATTCGGTGTGGGGTCCTGGCCGGGCTGGGCGCTGACGTGGCTGCCGGTCACGGCGAAGAACACGTCGTCAAGGTCGGGAGTGTGGATCGAGAGCCGTTCGACCCCGATACGGGCGCGGTGCAGCTCGTCGAGCAGTTCGCGGAGCGAGTCCACGGTGCCGTCTGCGGGGACCTGGAGGACGAGCTGGTCCTGGTCGCGACCGGCTGCCGGGAGCAGCTCTGCGGCCGAGTGCAGCTCGTGTGGATCAGCGAAATGGAGCTGGACGTGGCCACCGGGGATGCGGCTCTTCAACTCGGCCGGGGTTCCTTCGGCGACGATCTTTCCCTGGTCGAGCACGGCGATCCGGTCAGCCAGCTCGTCTGCTTCGTCGAGATACTGGGTGGTGAGCAGTATGGTTACCCCGGCCGCAGCCAGCTGGCGGATGATCTGCCACATGGTGTGACGACTGCGCGGGTCCAAGCCGGTGGTGGGCTCGTCGAGGAAAATCACCCGAGGCTCACTGACGAGGGTCATCGCCAGGTCGAGGCGCCGTCGCATCCCGCCTGAGTAGGTCGAAAGCAGCTTGTGGGCAGCGCCGGAGAGGTCGAACTGCTCCAGCAACTCGGCCACCCGTCGCCGGCCAGCCTCGCGGCCGAGGTGGCGAAGGTCGGCCATCAGCTGCAGGTTCTCGGCGCCGGTGAGCAGGTTGTCTACGGCCGAGAACTGACCGGTAACCCCAATGACGGCCCGCACCCCGTCAGGGTCGGCGACCACGTCGTGACCGGCGATGCGGACGGATCCGGAATCGGCCCGGATCAGGGTGGACAGGATGCGGACCATCGTTGTCT